>JBEKBS010000022.1:0-47728 GCA_050015275.1 Candidatus Aminicenantales bacterium
TTGGCAGGGCCACGGGGATTCGAACCCCGGTCTGATGGCTGAGAACCACCTGTCCTGGGCCTCTAGACGATGGCCCCGCAAGGGCCAACAAAAATAGCAGAATCTCCCCGGCCTGTCAATCGGGGCGCGAGGCCTATCGCCGGCCGGCCAGGAGCATTTTCGCGGCGGTTTCTCCCCCGTTCGTCCGGAAGATCATCGGCTGGGGCCGGTCCAGGCCCTCCACGAAGTCCGGCGCGTTCTCCCACCTGTAGTTGAGGACCAGGGCGTAGTCCGAGAAATGCTGCCAGCGCCGCCGGGCGAGGCCCGTCACCATGTGGAAGTGGTTGGCCGGCATCCCCATCTTGGCCAGGTTCGCCGGGACGTGGTCGAACGTCAGGAACGTATGCGGCCAGGTGTAATCCGAGGCGTGACAGACTCTTTCGGCGAGCTTGGCCGGGAGCTCGACGCTCTGGGCCTCGTCCTGGACCATGGTGAACATCCCGCTGAGGTCCGAGTAGGCGATCCGGCCGGCCATCCCGTGGATCCCCTTTGGCGACAGGTAACTGACCGAGAACCCGAGCCCGGGGAAGTAATATTCAACGGCCTTGAACAGGAACCATCTCTCGCCGTAATCGAGCGAAGCCGAGCCGGAATTGTCGCCGTCGATGAAGCCCCGGACCATCCAGGGCTCGTTCCTGACCTTCTCCAGGTTGATGCCCAGGGCCCGGGCGTTCCGCTCGATCTCCCAGGGCTCGTAGACCTTGCGGAAATCCATGAACAGGGTCGGGTTGCCGCCCGAGAGATAGCAGTAGGCGATCATGGTCAGGAGCCCCTGGATGTCGTTCTCGGTGGCGAACGGGACGACGGCCTTCTTTCCCGTGTGGTCCTCGGACGAATTGAACAGGGATTCGGCGATGTCGGCCGTCGGGAGCGGGATGCCGCGCCGGTCCGAGCCCCAGGCGAGCTGGTTCGTCCAGCCGCCGCCGACGGCGTTGACGTCCCTCAGGTAATTCCGGATGATCAGGTAGAGGGCCAAACCCTCGTCGAGCTTTGCCCTGTCCGCCGCCGAGAGCGCCGGGGCTTTGGCCTCCGAGCCGGTGTAGACGGCCCGGCTGAGCGTTTTGATCTCGTCGGTATTGGTGAAGATCCGGCCTTTGAACTTGACATTGACGACCCAGTCGCGGAGCGCCTTGAGCTCCTTGGGGTCGTAGCCGCCCTTCTTCTGGAGCATATCGGCGAAGAGCTTCATGGACTCCCGCGTGCTCTCGAGCCCGAAGAACCGCCGGGCCGCGTGGACGTGGTTGAGCGCCGTCTCCATCTGCATGGAGTCGGTGTCAACGGCCAGGTAACGCCGGCCCCGGAGGGCGACTCTCGTCAGGACGGCGTAGGCCAGGTCGACGATCTCGTCCCGGGTTTTCCCGTCGAACTCCGGGGTCATCCCCGTCTCGGGCATGGAGCCGATGACCATGGGGCAGAGCCGGCCCGTCTGGGCGTAGGCCCCGACCAGGGCGTCGATGCCGACGACCCCAGGCTTTGGGGCGTTATTGCCGCCGACACAGGCGATCGGTGTCGTCGGCGAGAAGTGGGCGGTCAGGGCCATGGCCGTCTTTCCCGGGAAAAACCAAGTATCGGGAACGATAAAGATCCCGCCGGCCCCGGCCTCCATCAGCTCCTGGGCCCCGGCATCGGCCGTCCGCTCGCTGTCCACGAGGCGGGAGCAGCTGAAGATATTGGGAGCGCTCCCGTCGGGGAGACGCAGCCTCTTGCCCAGCAGGCCGGCCGTCATCTTCCCGATGTTGAAGGCCCTTGTCCTCGATTCCTCGTCGATCCGGGGGTCGCAGGGGACGAAAATCCCGAGGGTCGGAACTCCCGGCTTTTTCTTGCCGACGTACGGCATGGCTCCTCCTTTGGGGGCTAGATGTACTCGATCGTGGCCGGCGGCTTGGGCGTAAGCTCGTAGGCAACGCGGCTGACGTCGGGGACCTCTTCGGTGATCCTCTTAGCCATCCTGGTCAAAGTTTCAAAGGGGATGGGCGTCGGCTCGGCCGTCATGGCGTCCTTGCTCTCTACCGAACGGATAATGATGATATTGCCGAAGGTCCGCTTCCCTCCCGAGATCCCCGTGCCCTTGTCGGCGAGAAGGACGGCGAAGGCCTGGAAGGGTTTGAGCGGGGCCACTTCCTCCTCGACGATCACCGTGGCCGCCCGCACAAGGGCTACGCGCTCCGGCGTCACCTCGCCGATGACCCGGGTCGCCAGGGCCGGGCCGGGGAACGGCATCCGGTTGTAGATCTTCTCTGGCAGGCCGAGCTCCTTGGCCACGACCCTGACCTCGTGCTTGAAGAGCTCCTTGATGGGTTCGACAACCTTGAACCCGAAGCCTTTCTCGGGGTCGATGCCGATCTGCTCCAGGATGTTGTGCTGGGTCTTGACCCCCATCTGGGTCTCGATGATGTCGGCCGCGATCGTCCCCTGGACGAGGAAAGGGGCCTTGCTTTTGAGGACCTCCCGTCCGAAGGAGCTGTAGAACGCGTAACGGAAGGCCTTGCGTTTTTCTTCCGGGTCGGTTTTGCCCTTGAGGGCGGCGAAGAATTCGTTCTTGGTGTTGACGATGTCCACCGTGATCCCCAGGCCCTTGAAGATCTTGGCGACCTCCTGCGGCTCGCCGGCCCTCATCAGGCCGTTATCGATGAAGACGCTCTTGAGCTGGGAGCCGAGGGCGCGGTGCGCGAGGACCGTGCAGGTGGAGCTGTCGACGCCGCCCGACAGGGCCGAGATGGCTTTCGCCTTCCCGACCGTCCTCCCGATCTCCTCGACCTGGGTTTCGATGAATTTCTTGACGTTCACGAGCACCTCCCTCTCTCCCATTTTCCTCATCATACAGATTTCGATGGTTGGGGTCAAACCCCGTAAGAAGCGTCCATTTGGAGATTTGCCCCCATAAAAGATTAGCCGCCGCCGGAGGGAGGGCCCCCTTTGCGGGTGAGGGCGGGGGGCGATTTATCCCCCTCCGATTAGCCAGGAAAGACGATTGACCGCCGGGAAGGTCCCGGCGACCATAGGGCCATCGCAAGGAGGGCCTCATCCAAGGCTATTGCGAGAAATGGAGCGGGATTACGGGGATTCCTCTCCAGGCCCTCCTTGCCTCCTTTCACCTCCTCAAAATCCGGGAACGGGTCAAGGGACCCGTTCACCGGTTTGATAAGTCGCTCCCTCCCTGCTAAACTAGAAGAGGCAGGCTGTGCGGCCTTGCCCAGGAGTGACCACGATGAGAAAAATCGTCAGCGTCTTGGTGGTTTTCGGCTTCGTCCTCTTCAGCGTGAATTGCGTCACCACCGACAACGCCGAGCAGGGCGCCCTCGTCGGGGCGGCGGGTGGGGCCATCGTCGGCAGCCTCATCGGCAACTCCACGGGGGACGCGATCCTTGGCGCGATCATCGGGGCGGCCATCGGCGGGGCCGCGGGCGCCTATATCGGCAGCTACATGGACCGGCAGGCGGCTGAGATGCGGCAGGAAGTCCCGGGCGCGGAAGTCGATCGAGTTGGCGAAGGGATCCGCGTTACGTTCGACGTCGGCCTTTTCTTCGAGGGAGGCGGTTTCGAGCTCCGCCCGGCCGGTTGCGAGACCCTGGCCGGATTGGCCGTCATCCTCAACCGGTATCCCGATACCCACGTTTTCATCGAAGGCCCGGCCTACGTTCCCGGGCGGTACGAACCGGACGTCGCCCTCTCCGAACGCCGCGCCAGGGCGATGGCTGACTTCATGGGCAGCCGGAACGTGCGGGCTGACCGGTTCACGGCCAGGGGGTACACCCGGACGGACTCCGGTGGCCGGAGCGATTCGACCGGCGCCCGACTCCAGAACAAGCGAGTTGGCCTGGCCATCATGGCCAACGATAATCTGAAAAGGACGGCCCGAAGCCACGTCCGATGAATCGTGTCATCCGACACCGGATGATGTCCCGGGCAGGATGAAGCCCTTCAAAAGAGGGGCTTCCGGCATCTTCGGCTCTGCCCGGCGGCTTCAGGCGCGGGGGGCCGGCTCTTCCGAAATGATCTTCTCGATCTCCGAATAAGCTTTCTTCAGGATCTCGCCGATCCGGCGAAGCTTCTCGCCGTTCATGCCGCGGGCCCTCCGTCCGATGAGCCTTCCGAGGTCGCGGATCTCGCCCATGACGTCCCGGAACTGGTCCCGGAATTCGGCGCTCCAGAACTCCCAGCCCTCTCTTGTATGGCCGGGCCCGCTACCGGGCCAGGCCCGGTCATGGATATCGTCCACGTTCTTGGCCTGCTCGGCCAGGAATTTCCGGCCTTCCTCGGTGATCGTGTAGACGCGCTTCACCTCCTGGCGGTCGGACGTGACATAGCCCGCCTCCTCGAGATATTGGAGGGTGGGATAGACCGTCCCCGGGCTCGGAGAGTAGAACCCGTGGAATTTCTCCTCAAGCTCGCGGATGATCTCGTAGCCGTGCTTGGGCTTGTCCTTGAGCAGGTCGAGGATCACGTACTTGAAGTCGCCCTTATGGAACATGCGCCCCGGGCCCCAATGACGAAAATGATAGCTGTCAAACATGCCTCTCTCCTTTCATATCTGATAAATAAATAAAGACATATCAACGATATATCTTAATATATCTTTTTTATCCTGTCAAGAGCCTCCAAACAGCCGACCACGACCGACGAGCATAATCCCCGCTCATGGTCGCTTCTTCGCCATAACCTTCTGTTCCGAAGCGGGAGCCCTTCCTCCGAGAGACCGCTTGAACTCCTTAGCCTCCGTGACAGGTAGCTTCTGGGTTTCCCCCAGCTCTTGCATGGCCCGTGGATTTATTATATTTTTCCGATTAACTCCGTCCGAGGAAGGTCGCGATGAACAAAACGGGCATGTCGAGCACTGAGCCTCTTTTTGGCCAAATCAGGGGGAATTGATATAATGGACGCATCTTGACGTTCCAAGCACGCCTTGGAGAACGATGAGCGCGTCCGATTGTTGGCTGGAGGTATGATGAACAGATCAACCGCGGCTCTCCTCAGAAAAAGCGTCCCGGCGGGCCTTGCCATCGGCCTCATTTTCGGCCTTGCCGTTTCCCACGCCCGGGCCCAGTACCGGAGCCAGGACAGGATGCGTGGCCGGCCGCCCGCGACGTTGAGCGTCCCCGGCGAGCACAGCATCAATCTCGACGATAACTGGTTCCTCCAGTCGTCGGAAAAGGTCAAGGGCGCCGGAGAGCAGATTTCGCAGCCGGGCTTCAGGATCGAGGGCTGGTATCCGGCCGTCGTTCCCTCCACGGTCATGGGCACCCTCGTCGAGAACAATATGTATCCGGACGTTTTCTTCGGTGAAAACCTTAAGGCCGTGCCCGAACAGCCGTTCCAGGTCTCCTGGTGGTACCGGCGTGAGTTTGTCGTCCCGGGGAGTCCCGGCACGCGCCGCGTCCGCCTCGAGTTCGACGGCATCAACTACCGGGCCAACGTCTGGCTCAACGGCAAGAAGGTCGCTGACGCCGCGACAACGTTCGGCGCCTTTCGGAGATTCTCCATCGACGTGACGGGGACGGCCAAGGCGGGCGACCGGAACGCCCTTGCCGTCGAGGTCTTCCCGCCCCGGAAGGGCGACTTCAGTATCGGCTTCGTCGACTGGAACCCCAAGCCGCCCGACAACAGCATGGGGCTCTGGCGGGAGGTCCGGCTCCGGACCACGGGCGACGTCGCCGTCAACTTCCCGTTCGTCGTGACCAAGCTGAACCTCGACACTCTGAAAGAGGCCCGGCTCACCGTTTCCGCAGAGCTCGAAAACAGTTCGGCGAACCCCGTTTCGGGAACGTTCGAGGGCCGGATCGGGGCCCTCCGGTTCAGCGAAGACGTGAAGCTCGGGCCCAAGGAAACCAAGAAGGCCGTCCTCACCCCGGACAGCCATCCCGAGCTCATCATCAAGGACCCCCGGGTCTGGTGGACCCACGACCTGGGAAAGCCCGAGCTCTATCAGCTCATCCTCACCTTCCGGCAGAAGCCGGCTAAGGCCATGGCCTTGGCTGAAGCCAAGCCCGCGGCCGAAAGAAAGCCCGAGGAGAAGGCCCCGGAGAAAGGCCAAGAGAAGGACGCCGGGAAAAACGTGCCAGGCCCTTGGGACGGCGGCCGCGGACGTCTCGCTTTCCTCGGCCGGGACCCCTACTCCGACGTCCGGGTTGTCCGCTTCGGCATCCGGGAGGTCTCGAGCTATCTCAACGAGCAGGGCCACCGGGGCTTCAAGCTGAACGGCAAACAGGTCCTCGTCCGCGGCGGCGGCTGGGTCGACGACCTCTTTCTCGACAACCGTCATCCGAAGCTCGAATCCGAAGTCCTCTATGCCAAGCAGATGAACCTGAACGCCCTCCGGCTGGAGGGGTTCTGGGGCACGGGCGAGGACCTCTACAACCTCTGCGACGCCAACGGGATCCTGCTCATGGCCGGCTGGAGCTGCCAGTGGGAATGGGAGAACCTGGTCGGAAAGCCGAACGATGAATTCGGCTGCATCAAGGACCCCGCGGACATCCGGCTCGTCGCCGACTCCTGGCGGGACCAGGTCAAGTGGCTCCGCAACCACCCGAGCATTTTCGTCTGGATGGAGGGGAGCGACACGAACCCCCGGCCCGAGCTCGAAAAGGAATACATCGCCATCCTCAAGGAGGACGACCCGACGCGCCCGGCCGTCATCTCCGCCAAGGACCGGACGAGCGCGCTGACCGGCAGATCCGGCGTTAAGATGGCCGGCCCCTACGATTATGTGCCGCCCGTCTACTGGTACGTGGATACGGAGAACGGCGGCGCCTTCGGCTTCAACACGGAGACCGGCCCGGGGCCCCAGGTCCCCCCGCTCGAAAGCCTCAAGAAGATGATCCCGGAGAAGGACCTTTGGCCGATCGGCCCCGTTTGGTATTACCACTGCGCCCGGAACGAGTTTTTCGGCCTGAAGCGCTACAATCTGGCCATGGACAACCGCCTCGGCCCGGCCAAGGACCTCGCGGATTACGCGACCAAGGCCCAGTTCCTGAACTATGAGGGCATGCGGGCCATGTTCGAGGCTTTCGTCGCGAACAAGCCCAAGGCGACGGGGATCATCCAGTGGATGGAAAATTCGGCCTGGCCGAAGCTCTGGTGGCAGCTGTACGACTACGACCTCAATCCGAACGGGGCCTTCTACGGCGCCCGGAAGGCTGGCGAACCCCTCCATCTCATCTACAATTACGGGACAAGAGACGTCGTGGCAGTCAACAACTCCCTCGAACCCGCCGAAAAAATGAAAGCCGTCATCAGGATCTACGATCTCGACCTCAGGGAGAAGTATTCCAAGACCGTCCCCCTCGGGCTCCTGGCCGACGAGGTCAGGAAGATCGACACCCTCCCCGACCCCCAGGGAATGACCTCGGTCTACTTCGTCGACCTCCGGCTCTTCCGGGAGAAGGACGTCATGGTCGACACGAACTTCTACTGCCTGTCGACAAAGCCGGAAACCCTCGATTATTCCAAGAACGAATGGTTCGTGACGCCGGTCAAGGACTACGCCGATCTCACGGCATTATCGAACCTGAAACCCGTCCAGCTCAAGGTCAGGGACAAGTTCTCCCAGGACGGAGCGCGTTATACGTTCATGGTCGAGCTCGAGAATCATACTCCCGGCCTGGCCCTCCAGGTGGAGCTCCGGGTCGTCCGCGACAGCTCCGGCGAAGTCGTCCTGCCGATCTTCCTGGACGACAATTACATCACCCTGCTCCCAGGCGAGAAGCGGAAGATCGCGGGTATCTTCGCCACGGAGGACCTCCGCGGCGAGCAGCCGGTCCTCAAGGTCAGGGGCTGGAACGTCAAGGATTAAGGGTCGCGGCATGGCGCGCCCGAAGACCCCGGCGATCGTCGCCCGGGCGTTCGCCGTTCTCCTGGCGGGCGGCTCCGTCTGCCTGCCGGCCGCCGCCCCCCTCCGTGACCCCTGCCGGGCATTCGCCTGTGACCAGGGCGGGATCGTCCGCGGTGTCACATCGTCCCGACGGCTGGCTCTGGTCTTTACGGGAGGGCCATTCGCCGACGGAGGCGGGCATATCCGGGCCGTTCTCAAGAAAAGAGGCATCCAGGCAGGCTTCTTCTTCACCGGCGACTTCTATCGCACCCCGGAATTCCAGGGCCTTATCCGCGGCCTGGCCGCCGACGGACATTACCTGGGACCCCACTCGGACAAACATCTCCTTTATTGCGACTGGAACGACCGGGCCAAGACCCTCGTCACGAGGGAAGACTTCCGGAAAGATCTCCTGTCCAATTACCGTGCGATGGAGAAGTTCGGGATCACGGAGGACCGGGCCCCCTATTTCATCCCGCCTTACGAATGGTACAACGCCGAGATCGCCGGCTGGGCCCGGGAGATGGGGCTCGTCCTCCTCAACTTCACGCCCGGGACGTCCTCGAATGCCGACTACACGACCCCGTCTATGAAGGAATATCTTTCTTCAGAGGCGATCTACGGCCGGATCCTGGCCTACGAGAGAAAGGACCCCAAGGGCCTCAATGGGTTCATCCTCCTCATCCACATCGGGACGGACCCGGAGCGGACCGACAAGCTCTACCTGAAGCTCGATGACCTCGTCGCCGAGCTCGAAGGGCGCGGATATTCGTTCGCCCGGATCGACGAGTTGCTGAAAATCCAAAAGTAAACGGACACAGGAGGGATATCCCGGAGAAAACATTGAGCGCGACGCGGGCCCGGGTCCGCTTATTTCTTTTTTAGGGACTCGACGAGGGCCTTGATCTTTTCCTGGTTGGGACTGAGCTCGAGCGACCTCGTCCAGGCCTTGAGGGCCTCTCCCCTGTTCCCGAGCTGGAAGTAACACGTTCCGAGGTAATTCAGGATGTCGATGTTCATCCCGTAGCGGGAGATATAGCTCGTGTAATAGGTCAAGGCTTCCTGGAATTGGTTGAGGGCGTGGCAGGCCTGGCCGAGGAGGGCCAGGACTTCGGCCGACGGCTCTTCGCCGGCGGCCAGGGGGAGCAGGATCTCCTTGGCCCGCGCGAAATCGCCCTGCCGGAAGAGGACCTGGCTGTAGGCTAGGGCGAAGTCCGGGCGCTGGGGGCTCCTGGCATAGGCCTCCGCCAGCCTGGTCCCGGCCTCCGTCAGCTCGCCCTTGTTGAAGTACTGGAGGCCCGTCGCATAGAGGTATTCCTCCCTTTTCAACGAGGGCATGACCTTGGAAATGACCATGGGCCTGGGAAATACGGGCACGGTGATGACTTCGAAATTTTCCTTCCGGCCGGCGACCTCGCGTCCCTTCGCTCC
Source organism: Candidatus Aminicenantales bacterium (assembly GCA_050015275.1). Taxonomy (GTDB): domain Bacteria; phylum Acidobacteriota; class Aminicenantia; order Aminicenantales; family Saccharicenantaceae; genus DATKJS01. The sequence continues at coordinate 9,278 of JBEKBS010000022.1, forward strand.
GACGAGGGACACAGCGACCTGGTAGTAGCCCGGCGGGAAGCTCGCGAGGTCCTGGATCTCGACGAAATCGTCCCCCTGGCCAAAATCGCCGATCTTCTTCTGCCTTTCGGAAAAGGGCTTGTCCTCCTTGAAAAAGGCGAACCGGAGCGAACCGGAGGCCCTGATCTCGTCGGTCAGGCCGTAGACCTGGAAAAAGATGACCAGGGTGTCCTTCGTCCCGAAGGATTTCCTGGACTGGCAGAGGATCTGCTCGCTCCCGACCTTGAACGGGACGCGTTCCTCGGACCCGGCCGGCATATTTTCGGCCCGGTAGGCCAGGAGAAGGGGGGTCATCTGCGGAGCGGATATTTCCCCGGGGATGACGATCTTTCCCTCCGCGCTGCTGAATTCCTTGGAGGCCAGGTTTTTCAGCAGGAGGTCGAAACTGTAACTCCCCGGAGCCAGGGGGAACATGTCCTGGAGGGAGATCGACTGGGCCCGGACGGCCTGGAGCGCCTCCGGCGTCAGGGTGAACGGAAAATCCCGGTCGAACTGGTAAACGGTCCGGCCGGCCGAGTCCGAAACCCGGCCCGTCACCTGGAAGCGAACGTCGTACTTCCCCCCGGCGTCCTCCACGGAGATTTTGCCGGGCTCGATCGAATAATGGACCATGAAGACGCCGGGCGCGTCCCGGATGACCTGGAGGCTGGCCTCGCTCGGGACGTAGTTCGCGGTGTACTCGACATCCACGAAATCCTTGTATTTCAGGATCGCGTCGGCGTAGGCGTCCTCGACCTTTTTCTGGGGCGAAGCGAAAACCGTGGCCAACAGGCGGGTGGAGGCCAGGCTGACCGACCCCGGCCTCGTCTGTTCCCCCGGGATCAGGCTGAGCGTCTGGTAGGCGAGGTTCGGCTCGTACTTCTTGAGGGTATTATAGGCGTCCTCGGGGTTATCGTCGCTGACGAAAACGTCGGCCAGAAGGCTGACCGGGCCGTCCTGGGCGGGCGAGTACAGGACATAATCGCCGATCCCGTTCCTCTTGAAGAAGACGATGTTGAAGGCCGGCGGCAGCCCCAGGGCCGGATCCCCCATGTAGAACCAGACCTCGACCGGATAGACGTCCTGCACCTGGTCGTAGCTCTCGACGTGCTTCGGCGGGCCGAGGACGATATAGACGCGGCCGCGGTCGGTTTTCCATCCCGGCAGCAGCGAGCTCCGGCCGTAGACGTCGTTGGCGTACTTGAGGCGCTGGTAATGCTCCTCGCGGAATTCGTTGCGCGGCGTCCCGGGGTTGGGGTCCCGCTGTTTCCAGAAGGCCTCGATGAAGATGTCCCGCTCCTTGTCGGTCTGGAGATGGAGGAAGATGTCGCGCTCGTGCGGCGTGATGATGTAGACGATCTCCTCGTCCAGCCATTTTTTATAACGTTCGGGGAGCGCGATTTTCGCCTGGGTCCGGGCGGCAAGCGGGACAACCAGAAAGAGAAGGATCAGGGCGGAGCCGAGCTTTCTGGCCATGGGATTCCTTCCCTTTTAATGTAGCGGATTTGCCCCTTTTTAACAACCCGGGGGAGAAAAAAAGAGCCTGGAGGGCGTCTGGCCCTCCAGGCTCCGGAGATCGAAAAGTGCTGCGGCCTAGAACTGGTAGAGGAAGCTGATCCTGAAGGTGCGGGGGTCGAGGATCGCGTTGACTCTTCCGAAATTCCACTGGTAGTCGAGACTGGTCGGGGTGTTCGCGTTAAAGAGGTTGAGGACGTCCAGGATGACATTGAAGGACCCGTAATTCGCCATCCTGAAGGTCTTCTCCAGCCTGAAGTCGACGATGGTCTGGGTCGGGAGGTACAGGGGGTGGGTGGGGTCTTCTGCGACGATCGAGCCGATGCCGCTGCCGATGATGCCGCCCGGGGGATTGTTGCTATAGGAATGGATCGGGATATCGTCCATGAGCTCCCAGACGGGACGGCCGGTGTGCAGCCGGAAGCGCAGGCCAAGGTCGAGCTCGACCTTGGGGATCGTGTAGGAGCCGGAGACCTTGAGCTCGAACTTGGGCGTGAAGGGCAGGGGGCCGGTCATGTTGTTGATCGTGTAGTTCAGGGTGCTCATCCAGTTGTTGTCCTCGACCATCGGGCCTTCAAAATTCATGTCCTGAGAATAGATGCGGTTGGCCATGCCGGTCGAATGGGAATAGAGCAGGGAGGCCAGGGCCTGCCAGCGGTTCGAATACCTCTTGTTGAAGACGAGCTGGTAGCCCTGGTAATCGCGCTTCGCTTTGGCGCCGAGGACCGATTCGATGGCCGACATGTTCATGACCTGGTAGCCCGAATGCTGGCTGATCCACAGGAGATCCGCATTGTCGATGACGCCGTCTCCGTTGTAGTCGAGCCACTTGATGCTGTAAAGCTGGACGGTCTTGCCGTCCAGGGTCGTGAACGGGACGCGGTCGTAGGTCCACATCTGCCCGGTATCAGTGCGGATCGGGACATTGGCGAAGAGATTGCCCGAGTGCTTGTAAATGAAGGTGCCGCTGACCGAGAAATCCTTGAGGACCTCCCGTTCGAAGTTCAACGTGAACTGGTCCGAGAACTGGTCCTTGAGGCCCGGGGTGACGTTGAGCTGCCAGGAGTAGAAGTTCTGCGGAGGCAGGGTTTCCTGAAAGTACGGCGTCATCCCGTAGACTTGGCGGGCCGCATTCTCGGTCTCTTGTGTATCAATGTAACCGTCGCCGTTCGCGTCGGCGATGTCCCAGGGGACCGAATATCGCTGGTAGACGCGAGTCACGAGGGGGCAATCCGGCCCGTACCGCCTAAGGTATTCGACCGTGATCGGCATGTAATAGCGGCCGAAGCTCGCTCGGACGACGGTTTTGGCGTCCTTCGTCAGCATGTAGCTCAGGCCGAGGCGGGGCGACAAGGTCTTGAAGTCGAAGATGTTGGCGCTGTCGGCCCGGACGCGGAGGACCGTCGGATTGGCGATGTCGCTGGGTGTCGTCAGCGGCTCGTATTCATATCCATGGCCGTACTTCGCCGTCATCCGGTCGAAGCGGAGGCCGAGGTTGACCGTCAGCCGCTTGACCGGCGACCACTGGTCGTCGAAGAAGAAGGCCAGGGAGTCCGACGTGCCGACGGTCAGGAAGGGGTTGATGTGGTCCTGGTAATTATAGAAGATGAGGCCCGTGTCGCCGTAGGTCTGCTGCATATAAGAGACAGACTGGTTCCAACGGTACGGATAAAGGAAGTTGACATAGTTCTGGAAGTAGCCGCCGAGGGAGTTGCTGCGCCCCCTCGTCCACTGGGCGCCGAACTTGATGTCATGCTCGCCCAGGAAGTTCTCGGCATAGTGCGAAACGTCGGCCTGGATGGTCTGGCGGTTGGAGTGCCAGCCTTCGATGTACGGAAACGCTCCGTTGATGCCGTAGCTCGCCCACTTCCACCAATTGATGTAGCCGGGATGGTCGGGAGCGTCCGCGGGGAGGTGCGGCGTGTCGTTCGTCGAGAAGCCAAGATACTTGGCGGTGAGGATCGTCGTGCTCAAGGGAAGCCATTGCCACTGGCCCGATACGGTGTTGTTCTTGCTGGCCGTACCGTAGCTCATGCTCGTGTCCCACTCCGGCTGGCTGCCCCAGCTTTCCCCGTCGCCATCGCTGCCTTCGTTATGGTAGGAGACCCAGGCCCGTTGGTTCTTGAAGGGCTCGGCCGAGATCTTCAGGTCGGCGAAGCGTGACCAACTGTGGGAAACGAGGTCCCAGCGCGGCCGGGTGCCGGCGGAATTGAGGTAGTCGAAGGCCCCGAAGAACCAGACCTTGTCCGTGACGATCGGGCCGCCGAAGGTCGCGTTCAGCTCGTAGTCATGGTTGGGAGGGCCGCTGTAGAGGACGACGCTCGGATCGACGTAGAGCCAGGACGTTCCGTAGGTGCTCGTGGAAGATGGCGCGTTGCTCGTCCTCCACCCCCCGAGATCGTAATAATAAGAGGCATTGCCGTGGAATTTATTGCTGCCGGACTTCGTCAGGACGTCGATCGCGGCGCCCGAGAAGCTCCCGTATTCGGCCTTCGAGCCAAGGGACACGACGCGGACCTCTTCCACGGCGTTGTAATTGACCTTGACGAGCGTGCCGAAAGAAGATCCGCGCGGGTTCGTCGCGTTGACGCCGTTGACGAGGAAGACGTTCTCATTGGAGGCGCCGCTGTAGGCCGTGGGGCTGGGCATCTGCCCGCCGGAGCTTCCGTGGTCGAACATCCCCGGGGTCGTCAGGGACAGGTCATAGAACGCGTCGCGGCTTGTCGGCAGCTTGGCGATCAGCGCCTTTTCCAGACGGGAATCGACCGTCGACGTCTTGACGTCGACGATCGGGCTAGCGCCCAAGACCGTCACGGTTTCCTCGATGGCTCCCACCTGGAGCACCGGGTTGACCTCGATGACTTTGCCCGCCCCGAGATCGAGATCTTCCCGGATGAACGTCTTGAAACTGGGCATGCTCGCCGTGAGGGTGAACTTTCCCGGAGGCACGTCGAGGAACACGTAACCCCCTTTGGCCGAGGTCACCGTCGACCGTTTGCCCATGATGCTGGGCCCTTTGAGCTCGACCGCCACTCCGGGAAGCGGCTCGCCTCTATCGTCCGTGATCGTGCCCGTGATCTTGCCTTCCAGGACGGACTGGGCCCGGGCGACCGGCACGTTGACGACGGCGAGGCAAAGTGCGAAGACACAAATCAAGATGAGGATTTTTTTTGGCATCTGCGTGACTTCTCTCCTGTCTTCACTGGTTTCACGCAATCCTTGTCTCCGCCGGGGCAGCCGGCGAAAACCCCCTTCCCCCAATGCTGTTCTATCGTTTTGTCGCGCGCACCTCCTTCTACTCTAATGATATGGTTTTCCGTTGTGACGACAGCTCATGGAAATGCCTTCAGAAGCAGGCCCTCCTCCCCAAAAATATATCTTATTTTTATAACTTCTGCGAAGGCCTTGTCAAGCCCCCGGACATCCTGCGGCGAGGCCGGGCCTATTTCTTGATCTGCTCCTTTAAGTTCGTGATCAGCCCGTCCAGGAATTTGACATGCTCCGGGTCGGTCAAGAAGCCGGCCTTGGCCTTCTCAAGATACTCGACGGCCTTCGGGAAATTGGCCTGATGAGCATAGCAACGGCCGGCCATCTCCAGGGCCGCGGGGTCGTCCGGCTTCAGGCTGAGGGTCTTTTCGAAAAGAGCCAGCGCCTCTTCGATGCGGCTCATCCCGAACAGGATCACCCCCGCGTAGAAGGGGCTGTCGGGGTTCGCGGGGTCGAGCTCGATCGCCCTCTGATAGAACTCGAGGGCTTTCTCGGGTTCCTTCTGCTGCTGATGGCAGACCCCCAGCTGGTAATAGGCCGGGGCGAATCTCGGGGCCAGGGCGGTGACCTGGAGGAAAGCCGCCGAGGCCTCGGCGAGCATGTTCTTCCTGAGGTAGGCCAGTCCGATCAGGTAGAACGCGTTGGAGTCTCGGGGATTCTTCTGCAGGACGGCTTTCAACGGGGGAATGGCGCCGTCATAATCGCCCAGGCGGATCTTCTCGAGGGCCGTCTTCACTCCGGACTCGGCCGCTTTCAAGCGCTGGCTTTCCTGGACGACTTCCTGACTGACCATGGTGACGGGCGGGATCTCGACCTTTTCCAGGGCGGGCTGGGGGGTCTCGAACTTCCACTCGTCCTCTTTCATGGCATAGCCGTCTTTCTTGAAGACGACCTTGTAAACCCCGTGCGGCAGGCCGACGAACTTGAACTGTCCGTCTTTTTTCGTCATCATATTGTAGCTGCGGCTGGTCGCGACGTCCCGGAGGTTGATCTCGACGCCCTCCAAGGGTTTCTTCTGGGTGTCGATGACTTTCCCGTAGAGATAGTACTCCCGGTACTGGCCGAAGCCGGCCGGGGCCAAGGCGAGGCCCGCCAACAGGACCAGTGCTGCCGGGAGCTGGGGCCTTCGATATCTCATGACTCACTCCTTTTTGGATGCGTATGATCCGGCCTTTCGCAGGGCTTCGTTCATCCTCTCCGGGTCGTGCTTGCGGTTAAAGACGTCCGCCAGGAGATAATAGCCGAGGGCTTTGAGATCGGGCGTCTCGGCCAGGGAGATCCCTTTCTCGATCGTGGCCTGGACCTCATCGAGGGGAACCGGCTCGTAGAGCAGGCCCCGGGCGAGCATCAGGTGTCCCTCCGCGAGCTTCGGGGCCAGGGTGACCACCTCCCGCATCTGGGCCAGGGAACCGGTCCTGTCGCCGAGCTTGAAGAGGATCTTCCCCAAGTTGAACCGGGCCTTGTATTCGCTGGGAAAGGTCGCGATCTCCTCGGCATAGGCCGCCCGGGCCTCCTCGAGCCTTCCCCGCTCCTCATAGAGCAAACCCAGGTTGTAATGGGCCAGGGGGAATTTCGGAGAGTCCGCGATGACGGTGTGGAGTTCCGCTTCGGCCCGGTCATACTGCTTGGCGCCCACGAGGCAGGCCGCCAGGTTGAGACGGGTCCGGGTGATCTTCGGCTGGGTGTCGACCGCTTTTTCAAAATACGGAAGGGCCTCGAGATAGTTTTGCTCTCCCAGGTAGACTTCGCCGATGAGCGTGAAGGCCTGGGTATTCCGCTCGTCCACGGAGAGCGTCCGCTTGCAGAGGGCGATGACGTCCTCGTCCTTCTTCTCCTCGAGCAGGATGTTGGCCAGGCTGATCAAGGCCTGGACGCTTTCCGGGTCCTCCTTCAGGATCAGGTCCAGCTTGGCCTTCGCCTCATCCTTCCGGCCCATCTCCAGGTAGCACGTCGACAAGAGGAGCAGGGCCTGGGGGATCGACGGGTCTTCCCGAAGCGCGGATTCGAGGGCCGAGGCGGCCTCGGCGTACTTATCACTCAGGATCAGCTCGCCGGCGCGAGTGACCTCATTGAAGACCGGCAGCTTGTCCTTGGGGTCGGCCAGGGGTCCGCCTCCCCCCGCCGCCTTCTTGGCGGAGACCGGCGCCCCGACGTAGCCCAGGGCGGATAGCCGTTCCATGGTCTCCTTGTCCAGGTTCGCCGCCTGCGGCTTGGGTGCGCCGAGACTCGTCTCGGCGATGAATTTGTCCAGGTCCCTTTTCATCCGCCGGGCGATATCCGGATGCTCCGGGAGAATGTTCGTCTGCTCGCCGGCGTCCTGGGTGAGGTCGTAGAGCTCGGCCCGCGGCGCGTCGATGTACTTATAGCGGGTCGTCCTCAGCGTGCGCAGGGCGCTCCAGCCGAACTGGATATTGGAGGCCATGGCCTCTCCGTAGGCGTAGCCGCCGTCATCTTTGCCCCGGCTGAACATCATCGACACGAGCGACCGGCCCTGGACTTTGATGGGCGACTTGACATGGGCCAAGTCCAGGAGGGTCGGAAAGACATCGGCCGAGCGGACCTGGGAGGAGATCCGTTTTCCCTGCAAGTCCCGGAACGGGGACACCACGATCAAAGGGACGTGGAGCGCGTAATCGTAAACGAAGAATCCGTGGGTCCCTTCCCCGTGGCTGCCCAGCCCTTCTCCGTGGTCGCCGATGAGGATCATGACCGTGTTCTTATCGAGCCCGTTTTTTTCGAGCCAGGCCGTGCAGCGTCCGATCTGTTCGTCCATGAAGGCGATCTCGCCGTCATAGAGGCCGGCCGGGCCGCGTCGCGCATATTCCGAATAATAAGGTTCGGGGGGAGCGTAGGGCACGTGAGGGTCGTAGAGATGGATCCAGGCGAAGAAAGGGTCCGCCTTCTCGGCCTCGAGCCAGGCCAGGGCGGCGTCCATCACGACGTTGCCGGGCCGTTGGATTTCGCCCAGGTCGAGGTGCTTGTATTTCTTCAGGTCGAACTGGTCATCGTAATGCTGGAAGCCCTGCTTCAGCCCCCACCGGCCGTCAAGGACGAAGGCGGCGATGAAGGCCCCCGTGTGGTAGCCCTGGGCCAGGAGGACTTCGGCGAGCGTTGTCTGCTCTTCGCCCAGGGCGGTGTTGCCGTTGACCCGGACTCCGTGGTAGGTCGGATACATCCCGGTCATGATCGTGCAGTGCGCCGCGAGCGTCAGGGGGGTCGCCGTCGCGGCCTGCTCGAAAAGGACGCCGCGTCCGGCCAGGGCGTCCAGGTTCGGCGTCCGGACGTTCGGGTAGCCGTAGCAGGCCAGGTGGTCGGCCCTGGTCGTGTCCATCGTGATCAAGATGACGTTTGGCTTTTTGACGCCTCTTTCCGCCCAGAGCTTTCCGATCCTTGCGGACGCGTCCGGGCCGGGGCGGAGGATGGCCCACAGCAGGACGGCGACCATGACGAGGCCGGCCGCAAGGAACGGCCAGAGCCGGGCCTTCGTCCTATCCTTCTTCGTGTCCTTCATTCCGGATGCCCAAAAGATAACGCTTTACGGCGGAATTTTCAATCCGGCGGCCTGGGCTTCTTCAGGGCTCGCCCGATCAAAGCGAGGAGGACGAGGATCATGGCGCAGTTGAAGACCGGGACGAGCAGGCCCTGCCGCAAGCCCGAGGACTGGGCGATCTTGCCGACGAGCCAGGGCGCGATCATGCCTCCGCAAAGGCCGACCGAAATGACGACGCTGAAAGCCGTCCCCGTGAAAGAGGCGAAATTCTCCCCGACGATGGCCAGGGTGGTCGGGTAGATCGCCGAGAAGCCCAGGCCGAGGAGGACGGCCCCGGCCATGGCCGGCGGCCCGGACGGCGAGGCGGCCAGCAGGGCGGCCGCGGCCAGGGCCAGGCCCGCGCTGAGAAAGACCAGCCTTTCGCCGCGGAGGGCCTTCGTGAGCCGGGCCGAGAGCAATCTCCCGCCCATGACCGCGGCCCAATAGCCGGCCAGAACAAGCGCGGCCGCGGACGGGCTGACCCCGAAGGTCTTCTGGAGATAGGTCGATATCCAACCCCCCGCCGTGAACTCGTTCCCGGACTGGAAGAAGAGCAGGAGGCCGCAGAGCCAGAGAAGAGGGTTCCTGACGACCCGGGCCGCCTCTTTGAGCGGGAATCCCTGGGCCTGCTTGGCCTTCGGGAACAGGAAGAGGGCGAAGAGCGCGAGCGGCACAAGGCAGAGGAGCGTCGCCAGGGCGAGGATTCGGCCGAGGCCCAAGGCTTGGCGAAGCGTCCCGACCAGGAACGGGATGGTCAGGGCCCCGAAGCCGAAGAAGATCCCCAGCAGATTGAGGGCCGCCCCGCGCTTCGCGGGGTTGAGGTCGCTCGTGAGGGCGTTCGTCCCGCCGTTCAGCCCGCCGCCGCCGAAGCCCAGGACGACGGCCGCGACGAGGATGGGGCCATAGGTCGAGGCCATGGTCAGGAGCAGAAAAGAGGCCGCGACGAGGAGCGAACAGACGATGAGGAGGGCCTTGAAACCGAAGCGGTCGACCAGCGGCCCGAAAACGAGGGTCATGACCAGCATGGCGAAATTCATGGTCAGGAAAAGATCCCCGGCCGCCCCCGTGCTGAAACCGATCCTCTCGAAGAGGGACGGCAGGATGGCCCCGAGAACGGCCATGACGATCCCGAAGACGAACATCCCGGCGAAGGCCGAGGCCATGAGCTTCGAATGTTGGGAGGAGCTGGATGCGTTCCGGGTCGGCATCGGCCCTCCTTATCGCCGGCCCCGTTTTCCGGCCTTGAGCGGCCGGCCGTAATAGAACTCGGTGAAAGCCTGGTAGACGCCGGCCATATGGCCTTTCGGAACGCCCTTGACGTTGGGCGAGACGAAGGTCGGCGGGACGCTCCCTTTTTTCGCCAGGAGCGACGCCGTCTCGGCGACGAGGGCCATGGCGATCGAAACCGCCGCCACGGTCGAGCCCGCCGCCACCCGCTCGAGCTGCCCGACATCGACGAGGGCGTCCTCCGGCGGGACGTGGTTGTCGATGGCGACGTCGGCGACCTCGGACAGGATCTTGCCGGACGAGTGGGAGCGCCGCCCGACCTTCGCATTCTGATGGGAGGAGACCGTGACCACCTTGAGACCGCGCGCCCTGGCCTCGAGGGCCATGTCGATCGGGGCGGCGTTGAGGCCGCCGTGGGAGAAGACGAGCATCGCGTCGCGCTTCTCGAGGGGATAGCTTTGGAGGAAAACACGGGCATAGCCTTCCTGCCGTTCGAGCCAGAGAAGCTCGCGCGCCCCGCCCGGGCCGATGACGTTCGACCACATGAGCCGGGGGTCATAGAGCGGGAAAAAGCCGACAAAGCTCCCGTAGCGGGGGAAGATATCGAGGACGGGAATGACGGAGTGGCCGCTCCCGAACATGTAGACGCGGCCTTTTTTCCGGATGGCGGCCGCCATGATCTTCGCCGCCTCGCGGATGCGGGGCATTTCTTCTGCCCGGATCTCCCCCAGGATCTCCTGGATCCGGCCGAGATAAATGGAAGCTGACATATCGATCTCCCTTTATGGAATGGAATCCCACGCCAGCTTCCCGCAGCCGAAGAGGCCGGCGTCCTCGCCCAGGGCCGACAGCTCGATCCGGACTTTCTCCGCGGCCAGCGGCTGGGCCCATCTCCGGAATTCGCGCCGGACGGGCTCGAGGAAGACGTCCGCGGCCTGGAAAAGCCCGCCGCCGAGGACGATGACCTCGGGGTTGAGGATGCTGACGATATTGGCGATGCCCATGGCGAGGTAGCGGACGGCTTCCGCGACGACCTCGGCCGCAAGGGGATCCTTTTTCCGGGCGGCCGCCGCCACCGTCTCGGCCGTGACGTTATCGACGCTCCCTCCCGCGATCTCCTTCATGATGGACGGCCGGCCCGCGATCAGGAGTTCCCGGGCCTTGCGGCCGACGGAACTCCCTGAAGCCTCGGCCTCGAAACAGCCCATCGCAGCGTAAGCGGGCTTGAAGTCAGGGTCGAGGCCGAACCAGCCGACCGCGCCGGCGATGTCCTCATGGCCGTGGACGAGCCTGCCGCCGGCGAGGATCCCGGCGCCGATCCCCGTGCCCACGGCGAGGAAGACGGCGTCCGCGGCCCCGGCGGCGGCCCCGCGCCAGGCCTCTCCTTCGACATAGGCGCTCCTGTCGCTGTCCAGGACAATGGGGACGTGGGCCTGGGCGATCTTCGCCAGGAGCGGATAGCGGTCCCAGCCCGGAATATTGGGGGCCCAGACCCTGCCGGTCGCCCCATGGACGATCCCGGGGATCGAAACGCCGACGGCGAGGACCCGGCCGCCGAGCCCGGCGGCAGACCTTCCGAGGGCCCCGATCGCCTCCGCGACCTGGCCTGCGGCCCGGTCCCCTCCGGCCCTGTCAGTCGGAACCCTGGTTTTTTCGAGCATCTCCCCGGTTTTGGTGAAAAGAGCCCAGGAGACCTTCGTCCCGCCGATGTCGACCCCGCCGCAGAGATCTTTCATGTCCTTATTTTTCCGCGAGGTGAACGACCCAGACTTCGCCGGGCTTGAGCGTCTTGCTGACGACAGCCCGGTCCTTTTCGACGGCGGAGTCCACAACCGTTCCCGTTTCGACCTCCCGGGCCGCGGCCCGGCTGCCTCCCATCAGGACGGCGAATTTCGCCGCAACGGGCCTCTCCCCCCGGTTAAAAGCGAAGAGGATCTTGTAGCCCTCGCCCTCGAGGACGCGGCCTTCGACCATCGCGCCGGGCTCGGCGGCCGTGACTTCGACCGGATTTGGGACCTTCAGCCAACCGGCCAGGCCCGCGAAGAGCTTGCCGTTCGAGGGGTTCTTGAAATGATGGTAGGCCGACCCGGGGAAGGACCCGACGATCATGGCTTTGCCTTTCCCATAGGGCGCATAAACCATGGCCGGCCGCCCATCCGAGAACTCGGCCAGGACCCGGCTGTTTTTGCCGAAGACGTCGAAGCTCTCCTCGAAAAAGAGGGCGTCCAGCGCGTCGCCGGGCTTGAGGAGCGGAATGGACTCGTGCCCGGCCTTGATCTTGATCACCGATGTTTTGGCGATCGGCAGAAGCTCGAACTCGCGGCAGCCCAGGACGTCGCTGAGGCCGGCGCCGGGGATGACCGGGCTCGAGGCCCCTTTCTCGTCGACCCAACCGCAGCGGGCCTCGGTCAGGAGCGCCCCGCCTTCCCGGACGTAATCGATGAGCCTCCGGACATGGGCCTGGGACATCTGCACGGGGTACGGCGCGATGATCAGCTTGTAGCCGGCCGCCCGGAGCGTTCCCAGGTCGTTGACGTGGAGGAAGTCCACCGGGATGTTCCTTTCGAAGAAGGCCCTGTGGATGCCCTGGAGCGATTCGCTGAGATTGTTGACGCCGACGGTCTGTCCTTCCGCGGTGAAGGACTGCTGCCCGCCGACCATGTGCGACAGGGGATTATAGAGGATGGCGACCTCGGCCCGTGAGGGCAGCGCCTTGAGGAAGAGGTCCTTGTTCGCGGTGATCACGCGGGCGATCTTCCCGGCCGCCTCGGCCCGTTCTGTCACTTTCCCGTCGAGCTCGACCAGGCCGTAGCCGCCCGCCTCGTAGCCCGTGCTCATCGGGTAATAGGCGTAGATGTTGACCGACCGGGCCCCATAGGCCACGGCGCTCCAGATCCAGTCGCGGAGGTCCGCGCCGACAACGGGATAGCTCATCTTCATGCCGAAGACCCCGTAGCCCGCCTGGAGCTCGCCGATGGTAAAGCCCTTGTTCCCGATCCCCATGGAGCGGACGAAGTCCAGGCCGGAAGAGCGGTAATAAGGCGACCAGGGCCTGATCGTCCAGGCGTGCTTGGGATAGATGGACGCGCCGTAAAAATCCACGCTGTCCGTCATCTTGCGGTCGTCGGGTGTGCCGGACCAGTCCGGGCGGGTGAAGATCCCGGGGCCCGCCGAATGGCTCATGACCACTGTCTCGGGGAGGACCGATCTTATGGCCTGGGCCTTGAGCCTGAGGTCCTCGGCCAGCTTATCGGAGATGAACTCCTTCCAGTCGATGTAGTCCGTGAAGGTCAGGATGGTCCCGTAGCGGGGCGGCTGGACTTCCTCCCAGGACCGCACCGTTCTGTACCAGGCCTTGTTGAGGTTGTCCACGGTGAAGTATTTTTTCTTGAGCCATTCCCGGAAGCGCTCCTGCGTCGAATGGCAATAGCAGAATTGGACGTAGTTGAGGTCGCCGACATAGTCAACCTCGGCCCAGTTGATGATGTGGGGCTCGCTCCACAGGTCCCAACCGTAGAGGGCCGGCTTGCCCTTGACGGCCCGGGCCGCCTCGCGGAAAAAGCGGAGGACCTTCTCGCGGACGCCGGGGTGGTCGAAGCAGAAGCCGGGGGAGGCCTGGGACTCGACGGCGACGCCGTTCGAGGAAACGAACTTGGAGTCGGGGTGCTTCGCCCCGACCCAATCCGGCGCGGAGTCGATATAGACCTGGACGATGACCCGGAGACCGGCCTCGCCGGCCAGGTCCGTGAGGAGCCTGAGGGCGCTGAAGTCGTACTTCCCTTCCTCTTTTTCGCAGGCCGTCCACTCGATCCAAGACCGGACCGTGTTGAAGCCCAGACGCTTGATCTGCTCGAGGTCATTCCGCCAGATGTCGCGAGACTGGGGCGTCACGGACTCGAGCATGGGCGCCCGGGCCTTGCCGCCGGCATACCAGACGGAAACCGGGAAGAAACCCTTTGCCCTATCCCCTGGGGCGGGCCCCGGCTGGGGCGCGCCGAGAAGTCCGGCCGTCAGGGCCGCGGTCAGGACCGCGGCGAAGAAGACGCTGCTCCGTTGCCTCATCGGTGACTCACCTCGTTAGATTTCCGAAGGGATCCCCTCCCGTCAGGGGGACCTGAACGACTGCCCGATGACCTCCAGGAGCTCCGACTTGCCGTCCCGGTCATCCTGGCTCAACTCCCAAGGGCAGCCTTCATCGCCGCTCGTTCTCAAGCGATTTCGGGAAGGCAGAAAGCGATCTCGTGGGCGGCCCCGCACCCGGCGCAGCGGACGGCGGCTTCGAGCCTCTCGCACTTGACACCCTTTTCTGTATGGAAGTCGAGCTCCCAGCCGCGGCCGCAGGAGCCGCACACGGCGGGAGCGACCAGCATGATCTTGAGCCGCCGGGGACGTCCCCGGGACCGGCGGACCTCGGGCGTCCGGACCCTGAAATCCATCCCGTGGGCTTCCTTGAGCTCGGCCAGAAAGGAGCGATAAAAGCGAAGGCTCTCCCCTGATTTTCGGGCCGCGAGCTTCCGGGCGGACTCCGTCCGCATGTTCAAGGGCAGGACTGCGGCGTAGGTCAGCTCCTTGCTCAGGTGGTTCATGATGGCCGTTTCCAGGTTCCGGCCGCGGAGGGTGGACTTGATGAAGAATTCGGCGACGCCCAGGAGCCCGAACTTGGAGAGGAAATCCGCGTCGTGGATGATGTCGGCCAGCTTGTTCCGGCGGGTGCCCGAGTTGTAGAGCGAGCGCAGCGCCCGGACGACGTGCCCGACGGCGGCCATGTCGAGCTCCGCGTCCTCGAGGACCTCCCGGGCCAGGCGGGCCGCCGCCTCCTCCTCCGGTTTTTCGTCGCGATGGTAGCGGCCGCCGCTGAACTTCCCGGAGTCGTGGAAGAGGGCCGTCATGGCGGCGAGGTCCCCGTCTTCCTTTTCCATTTTCGCCAGCCGGAAAGCCAGAGAGGCGACGAGGACGGTGTGCTCCCAGAGAAAACCTCCGGAGGCGCTCTTGTCTCCCGTGAACTTTTTCTCGGACTCCTCGATGAGCTTACGGATGCGCTCGACGAGGCCGGGGTGGCGGGCGGTCAGGGATTTGTAGAAGTCCTGCTGTTTGACGAGCATGGGGGACCCGCTCATTATCCCGTTCGGCACTTCGCATGTCAAGGAGCTCCGTTGCAGCAAGTCGGTCACGAATCCATACTTAGTCACCCAGGAGCGGACTCGGGGGGAGTCCCTCCGAAAAGCGTGGGATTCCCCAGCGAGGAATCCCGCTCTATGATCGCTCCGCACCCCTCGCCCAAGGGGCGAGGGACCGTGCCCGCGTCGCGCTCAATGTTTTCTCCGGGACATCCCCCCTGCGTCCGCTTCTCTCTCGTCGCCCGCTCCGCCCGCCGACGCCTCCTCCGGACACCGACCCTTCGCCCTTTCCCTTTTAGTTACGCCGGTGTCCGCAATCTCGTTGAACTACGCTTGGCCACGGGAAATGAGCTATCATAAGGGACGTGAAGCGCAAGATCCGGAGCGGCGGGAAACCGGCCTCGGTCATCATCCTGGCCGGCGGCAAGGGCCGCCGCATGAACGCCGACAAGGCCCGGCTCACGGTCCGTGGCCAAACGCTTCTTGAACGCGTGATCGGACAGGTCGCGCCTTATTTTAACGAAATTTTGGTGAGCATTTCGCCCGGGCAGAAGGTCCATATCAAGGAGATGAGGCGGGCCAAGGCCGGGCCGTCGCGGAAATTGAAGGCTGACCGCGAGGGGCCCGCGCTGATGATAGAGGCGAAAACGGAACCGGGCGTGAGATTCGTCGAGGACGAGGTGCCGGACCTCGGACCGCTGGGCGGGATCCTGGCGGGGTTGAGAGCGGCGGGCAACGATGTCTGCGCCGTCGTGGCCTGCGATATTCCTGACGCGCACATTCCGTTGCTACGGAAGCTCGCGAAGGCCGCGGCGGCCGCGGACATCTCCGTCCCTGTGACGAAGAGGGGGCAATTCGAGCCCCTTTTCGCCGTTTACAGGAAAGCGGTCATCCCGGAGATCGAGGACCTCCTCGGCGCCGGGGAGAGGAGCATCCTGCCGCTCTTTGCGCGCTGCCGCACTGAGCGCGTCCCGCTCGGGGACGCGGACGGTCTTCGCAACCTCAACACTCGCAAGGATTACAGGGCTTACCTCGACTCCCTCCGCTAAAAATAGGGACTTCGGGGCTGGCTCTATGTAACTATATTTCTTTCAACATGTTATTGTGGTCCAACCTCAATCAGGGCCGGCGGCCGAGGAGCCCATAAAAGAGAAAGCGGCCGCCGATCTCTCCTGCGGCGGCCAGAAAAAACGCAGCGAGCAGGACAGCCGGGGGTGCGGCGACGCCCAGAACGCGCTCGGACTTTGACGACACGACGATGGCGAGGAGCGCTACACCCGCCATCAGCGCGGATAGCCGGAAAGCATGGAGCGCGGAGGCCCCGCCTCCCGGCGGCCGGAGGCAAGCTCCGGGTTTCATGCCGAATAATCCATGCCCAGGGGCCAGCAGAGCGGCCCCGGCGAAACCGGTCGCGACCAGAACGAGGGCGATGACCAGGAGGGGCCGATAATAAGGGGGAGGTTCGCCGGACATACAGAAGAAGACCGTTGAGGAGGCGGCCCCGAGGACCAGGGAGGTCAGCAGGAAAGAGATGGGCGTCGAAGGGCTGTTCCAGGCCGGGACGGCCGGAAGCATGTAAAGCCTGGACATGCTCAGGATGAACAGCACGCCGGCCACCGCTCCCAGCCCGAAGAGCGCCCGGATGACCCCCGGGCTCCCGATCCGCCGCCACTCGAAGAACCCGAGAAGTGCGGCGAGGCCCGCGAACACGAGCTCGAAGAGGATCTCGCGGCTCAGCCAGGACGTCCCGATGTTGCTGAAGATCTTGTGCGCCCGGCCCGGATGATGGAGGTGGAAGAAGGCGAGGACGGTCGCGGCGGCCATGAAGCCGATGACCGCCAAGAGGAGGCCCAGGCGGGCTCCCGTTCCCCCGATCTCCAGCGGCGTTGCCCCGAATAGAAAAAGCGGCCCGCCAATGAACATATAGATCCCGACGGCCAGCTGCCCGATGACGGTGAAGGCGACGAGGGGCCACTCCCCTGCCACTTACACTTCCTCCCAGTTGGCCACCTCGGCCGCTTTCGCGGCGGCCTTGTCCGCATCCCTGTGCGGCTTGATGACGAGAGCGGGCTCGGTCTGAGAGGGTTCGGGGAGCGGGAAGACCTGCCTGTTGTCCCCGTATCTCTTCCGCATCTCTGCCAGGTCGCCAAAATCGAGGGCCCGCAGCGGGCAGGCCGCGACGCAGGCCGGGGGCCCCCCGGCGTCGACGGCATCGTAACAGAAATGGCACTTTGACACCGTGTTCGTCGTGGCGTTGAACCGGATGGCATTATAGGGACAGGCCCACTCGCAATATCGGCAGCCGATGCAACGCTCCGTCTGGATAAGGACGATCCCGTCGTCCCGCTTGCCGATGGCCTTCACGGGACAGGCGAAGGCGCAGACGGGTTTTTCGCATTGGTTGCAGGCCATCGAGATGTTATAGGCGACGACGGACGGGACCCAGACCTCTCCCCGCTTTTCCCATCCTCCTCCCACGACCTCGTAGACCCGGCGCCAGAGGAGCCCCGTCTCGAGGTCGTTCCGGTCCTTGCAGGCCATCTGGCAGGCCTTGCAACCCGTGCAGGCCGAGGCGTCGAAAAAGAAGGCGTACTGGGTCACCATATCGGCTTTCCTCAGCCCTTCTCCGCCTTTTCGACCTGGACCATGATCGTGTGCTGGGCGTTGCCGAAGGCCAGGGGCGTCCATCGGTCGGACGAAAGGACGTTGACCGAGCCCCGGCGGTCGACCCCGTCCTTGTCCGGCGTCCACCAGGCGCCCTGGGGCAGGGCCACGACGCCGGGCATGATCCGGGGCGTCACCCGGCAGGGGACGACCGTGGCCCCCCTATCGTTGAAGACCCTGACCTTATCGCCGTTCCGAATGTTCCTCGCTCCCGCGTCCACGGGGTTGATGAACAGGCGCTGGGGAAAGGCCTCGTTCAGCCAGTCCACATTCTCCATGGTCGAATGGACGCGCGCGAGGTAATGATGCCCGATCGCCGAAAGCGGGAACTTCCTCGCCTCGGGGCCGAACGGGCTCTCCCATTCCTGGATGTACTTGGGGACGGCCGGGATCTCGGCCGGTCTGTTCATGTCGTGGAGACGCTTGGAGAAGATCTCGATCTTCCCCGACGGGGTCGGCAACGGATGCTTCAACGGGTCCCGCCGGAAATCGACGAAGGCGACGGCCGGTTTCGTGACCGGGACCGAATAAACCCCCATATTGGACCTCTCGAACTCGTCGAGGGCCGGCAGGCCCGGGAAGCGGGCCTTCCGGTAGCGCTCGAGCATCCAGGCCACCCAGTCACGCTCGCTCCTCCCCTCCGTGTAGGCCTCACCCAGTCCGAGCCGGGACGCGATATCGGCCGCGATCCGGTAGTCGCTCTTGGTCTCGAAGGGCGGGTCCACGACCCTGGGCATGAGCAGGACCTCGTCGCCGTATTTCCAGCCGTCCTCGAAGCCCCACGTCTCGAACTGGGTGCAGGCCGGGAGGAGGATATCGGCGAAGCGGCCCGTCGGCGTCAGGAAATTGTCCTGGACGAGGAGGAACTCGACGAGCTTCTCGTCCGCGAGGATCTTCGCCGTCCGGTTGATGTTGCTGTGCTGGTTGACGAGGGCGTTGCAGGCGACGGCCCAGATGCACTTGATGCCGGTCGTGAGCTTGTCGACGCCTCTGATGCCGTCTTCAGGCCCCATCTCCTGGCCCCGCAAGACCGCCTCCGTCCAGAGGAAGCTCGGGATCTGGGCTTGGACCGGGTTCCGGCCCGTCGGAAACGCTAACTCTATGGGACCGCCGTCGGGGGCCTGAAGGGCGATCCCGCTGGCCCAGCCGCCGGCGACCCCGACGTTCCCGGTGATCGCGGCCAGGACGCAGCCGGCCCGGACGACCTGCTCGCCGTAGGCCCGCCGCTGCATGCCGTACCCCTGGTAAAGGACGCCGGGCCTGGTCGTGGCGTACTCGCGGGCGATCCGGGCGATCGTCTCCCGGGGGACGCCCGTGACCGCCTCGGCCCATTCGGGCGTTTTGGGGACACCGTCGCGCGCCCCCATGATGTACTCCTTGTAGCTCTCGGCCCCTTCCGCCCCCGCGGGCATCTGGGTCTCGTCGAAGCCGACGCAGTGCGTCCGGACGAATTCCGCGTCGTAGAGTCTCTCTTCGATCATCACATGGGCCATGGCCGACATCATGGCCGTGTCCGTCCCCGGCCGGATCGGGACCCATTCGTCGGCGAGGGCGACGGCGCTCAAGGTCATCCGCGGGTCGACGCAGACGACGCGGGCCCCTTTTTCGCGGGCCTTCCGGACGAGATACTCGCTGTTCGTCCCGTCGCGCATCTCGGCCGGGTTCCAGCTCCACATGAGGATGTACCTCGAGTTGAGCCAGTCCTGGCGCTGGTTGCCGGTGACGGCCGTGCCGTACACGGTCGGGGTCGCCGCCGAAATGGCGGCCCAAGAGTAGCTGTTGTAGAAGCCGAGGGAGCCGCCGAACAGGTTCATCAGGCGTTCGGCCGTCTGCCGGCCGTTTAGCTGGTTGTAGCTCCCGGTCCCGTAGGGAACGTAGAAGGCCTGGTTGCCGTGAGCGTTCTTGATCCGCCCGAATTCGGCGGCAATCTTGTCCAGGGCTTCATCCCAAGAGATGCGCTCGAACTTCCCCTCGCCCCTCTTTCCCACCCTCTTCAACGGGAACTTGAGGCGGTCGGGATGATACTGGCGACGGCGGTAAGCCCGGCCGCGGACGCAGGCTCTGAGCTGGGGGTCGTCGAGGGCGTCACCGGGCCGGTCGTCGCCGTCGATCCGGACGATGACGCCGTCACGGACATAGACGCGGAGGAGGCAGCGGCCGCCGCAGTTGTGGGAGGGGCAGCCGGTCCGGACCATCTTCTCCACGACCGGCTCGGCCGGGGCGGCGTGAGCGGCGCTCGCCGAGGAGGCGCCGCCCTTTTTCCGGAGCCCGGCGGCGAGCTTGCCCGCCGCCGCGGCCGAAGCACCGACCCCCGCGCTCCAGCGGAGAAAGCCCCGCCGGCTCATGGAGGCAAACTCCATTTTTTTCTTGAGGCGCGCTTCTTTCATCGCGGCGGCCGGCCGCCCCGCCAGGCTTAGACCTGGATCGACAGGAAGACCTGGAGGCCCATCTGGCCGATCTGGTCCCGGATGGCCTCGATCTCGTCGACGTGGCCGTCCTCGTCCTTCAGGATGGATTCGAGGACCTCGCGGGTGGCATAGTCCTTGAGGTCGCCCGCGAGCACGATGGCCGCGTTGTAGGACTTGACGGCCCCCATCTCCGCGTCGTGGTCGTTGGCGAACATCTTGGGCACTTCGGCCCCGATGTGGAGCGCCTTCAGCTCGCTGACGATGGGCGTCCCTTCGAGGAAGAGGATCCGGGCGATGAGCTTCTCGGCATGCTTCATTTCGGTGACGGCCCGCTTCTCGATCAGCTTGTGGAGCTTTTCGTAGCCCCAGTTGTCGCACATCTCGGAATGGACCATGTACTGGTTGATGGCGGTCAGCTCGTCGGCCAGGAGCGAGTTCATAACCTTGATGAGTTTCGGATCGCCTTTCATGATAGCCTCCTGCTGTTCATGGATTTTCAAACGGTTTGTTTGAGAGCATATTCTATAATAGAATGGAACAAAAGACAAAGGAGAGACTGATGAAAAGACTCCCCGCCCTGATTCTGGTCCTGGCCCTGGTCATCGCCCTTTCGAGCTGCGCCCCCGGGCCCAATGCCCTCGAAAGAACCGCGGGCGCCAAAGGCCGGATCGCGGGTTTCTGGCTCGGCCTCTGGCACGGCCTCATCTCGCCCGTGACCTTCATCATCTCGATCTTCAACAAGAACGTCCGTCTCTACGAGGTCCACAACAGCGGCGGCTGGTACAATTTCGGGTTCGTCCTCGGCGCCGGCCTCTTTCTGAGCGGCGGGATCCTCGGGAAGAGGAAAAGGAAAGCTTAGCCCCGGGCCCGGAGGCCCCTGCCAACCGAGCCGCGGCCGCTTCGCGATTGACAACTCCGGGTCCCCGGTGGTATGTATCTCCCCATCGAGGGGAATTTTGATTCGTTCGGCGCCATCATCCTGCTTGCATAATTTTTGATCACTCCCATTCTAGCGAGAGGAGGAGTCATGGATCCGAACCGTCCCAGCATCTGGGAGCAAGCCCGCCTCCAAGGCATCCCGCGGAGAGATTTCCTCCGCTACTGCACCTGGATGGGGGCCATGCTCGGTCTTGAGGCTAGCGCCGTCGGCCAGATCGTCAAGGCCCTGGAAACAAAGAGCCGCATCCCCGTCATCTGGTTCCACTTCCAGGAATGCACCTGTTGCAGCGAGTCTTTCATCCGTTCGAGCCACCCGATCGTCGCCGACATCATCCTCGACAGGATCTCCCTGGATTACACGGAAACCCTCCAGGCCGCCGCCGGCCGCCAGGCTGAGGAGGCCCTGCACGCCACGATGGAGAAATTCAAGGGCCAATATCTCATGCTTGTCGAGGGCGCCATCCCGACCAAAGACGACGGCGTCTATTGCTGCATCGGCGGCCGCAGCGCCCTGGACATCGTGAACGAGGCCGCGGGGGGGGCCAAGGCCATCGTCGCCTGGGGCAACTGCGCTTCGTCCGGCTGCATCCAAGCCGCCCACCCCAACCCCACCGGGTCCAAGCCCGTCCATAAGGTCCTCACGGGAAAGCCCATCGTCAATGTCCAAGGCTGCCCTCCTATCGGGGAGGTGATGTCGGGGACGATCGTCCACATCCTCACCTTCGACCGTATCCCCCAGCTCGACGGCCAGGGCCGGCCCAAGGCCTTCTATTCGCGCCGCGTCCACGACAGCTGCTACCGTCGGCCCAATTACGATGCCGGCCTCTTCGTCCAGGCCTGGGACGATGAGAACGCGCGGCGGGGCTTTTGCCTCTATAAGATGGGCTGCCGCGGGCCCGAAACCTACAACGCCTGCGGCATCATCCGGTGGAATGACGGCGTGAGCTACCCGATCCAGTCCGGCCACGGTTGCATCGGTTGCAGCGAGGCCAATTACTGGGATAACGGGCCGTTTTATCGTCACCTGGCCGCGTTCCCGGGGTTCGGCATCGAGACGACGGCAGACAAGGTGGGCCTGGCGATCGGCGCGGCGGCCGCGGCCGGAATAGCCGCACACGCCATCACCACGAACATCCGGAAACGCCGGGTCATCAAGGCGGAGATCGCGACGAGCGAGACTCCGTCAGCGGATAAGAAGGGAGGCAAGTGATGGCCAAGAGGATTGTCATTGACCCCGTGACCCGGATCGAAGGCCATCTCCGGCTCGAGGTCGAGGTCAAGAACGGCAAGGTCACGGATGCTTACAGTTCGGGAACGATGGTCCGCGGCATCGAGAAGATCCTCGTCGGGCGCGACCCGCGGGACGCTTGGGCTTTCACCGAGCGGGCCTGCGGCGTCTGCACCACGGTCCACGCCCTGTCCTCGGTCCGGACAGTCGAAGACGCCCTGGACATCGAGATCCCGCCCAATGCCGAGCTCGTCCGCAACCTCATGTTTTGCGCCCACTATATGCAGGACCACGTCGTCCATTTCTATCATCTCCATGCCCTCGACTGGGTCGACGTCGTCAGCGCGCTGAAGGCGGACGCGGCGAAGACGGCCGAGATCGCGCGGAGCATCTCCGATTGGCCGAGGAGCTCGCCGGGCTATTTTTCGGACGTCCAGAACCGTCTGAAAAGGCTGGTCGAGAGCGGCCAGTTGGGGATCTTCGCCAACGGCTATTGGGGCCACCCCGCGTTCAAGCTCCCCCCAGAAATCAACCTCCTGGCCGTCACCCATTACCTCGAGGCCCTGGAGTGGCAGAAAGAGATCGTCAAAGTCCACGCGATCTTCGGCGGCAAGAACCCCCATCCGAACTACCTCGTCGGCGGAGCGCCGCTCTCGATCGATATCGACGAGGCCAACGCCGTGAACATGGAACGGCTGGCCTTCGTCGGCACTCTCCTCGGCCAAGCCAAGGAGTTCGTCGAGAAAGTGTACCTGCCCGACCTGATGGCCGTGGCCTCGTTCTACAAGGATTGGGGGGCCGTCGGAGAAGGGCTTCCCAACTACCTGGCTTATGGCGACCTGCCGACGGCCGGCTACGCCAACCCGGACAAATTCAAGTTCCCCCGGGGCATCATCCTCGACAAGAACCTCGGCCAGGTGCACGCTGTCGACCCGCGCGACCCGGGCGGAATCGCCGAAGAGGTCGCCCATTCTTGGTATTCCTACAGCGACGGCGACGGCCAGGCCAAGCATCCCTGGCAGGGGGAAACGGCCCTCAATTACACGGGCCCCAAGCCGCCCTACGACGAGCTCAACGTCGAGGGCAAGTACAGCTGGCTCAAAACCCCGCGCTGGAGGGGGAAACCCATGGAAGTCGGCCCGCTGGCCAGACTCCTCGTCGCCTACGCTTCCGGGCGCCCCGACGTCATCGGGGTCGTCAACGGCGCCCTTCAGAAGCTGGGGGTCCCGGTGACGGCGCTTTTCTCAACCCTCGGCCGGACGGCGGCCCGGGGCCTTGAAACGCTCCTCGTCGCCGGCTGGGCCGGAGAATTCTTTGAGGACCTCCTCGCCAACATCAAGAACGGCGACACCCGGATGTTCAACGGGGACAAATGGGATCCCGACACGTGGCCGGCCGAGGCCAAGGGAGCGGGGATGTCGGAGGCGCCGCGCGGCGCCCTCTGCCACTGGATCGTGATCAAGGACAAAAAGATCGCCAACTACCAGATGGTGGTCCCGAGCACCTGGAACGCCTCGCCACGCGACGGGAAGGGGCAGCGCTCGGCGTACGAGACCGCCCTGCTGGGGACGCCGGTCCATGACCCGGAAAAACCCCTCGAGATCCTGCGGACCGTCCACTCCTTCGACCCCTGCATCGCCTGCGCGGTCCACGTCTACGACGAGCACGGCACGAACCAGGCGCGCGTTTTCACCTTCTAGGAGGCGGGCATGAAGAAAGCAACGCTCGGGCGCGTCTACGTTTGGGAGCTCCCCGTCCGTTTCTACCACTGGATCAACTTCATCTGCGTTATCATCCTCTCGACAACCGGCTATCTCATCGGCAGCCCGCTCGCCATCCAGAGCGCGGCGGAGGCCTCCTTCTCCTATTGGTTCGGGACGGTGCGGGCCGTCCATTTCTTCGCTGCCTACCTCTTTTTGTTCAACTTCCTCTTCCGGATCTACTGGGGGTTTGCGGGGAACCGGTTCTCCCGATGGGACAATTTCATTCTCTACAGGAAAAAGCAGGTCAGGGAAGTCGCCAACGTCCTGAAAGTCGACATCCTCCAGACCGTCGTCCCGCCGATGGAGTCCATCGGGCACAACGCCCTGGCCGGCTTCACCTATTTCCTCGTGTTCCTCGCCTTCGGATTCCAGGTCATCACGGGATTCGGACTATATTCGGCCATGAGCAAGTCCTGGTTCCCCCGGCTTTTCGCCTGGATCGTGCCGCTGATGGGCGGCGACTTTGCCGTCCGCCAATGGCACCACATGGTGATGTGGTTTTTCCTGCTCTTCGCCATCGTCCACGTCTACCTCGTCTTTTATCATGATTATGTCGAGGGCCGAGGGGTCTTATCGTCGATGGTCGGGGGCTGGAAATTCATCGAAAAGGAATGCAGGCCGGAGGACATTGAAGCCTGAACGGATCCTCATCCTCGGCATTGGGAACCTGCTGGCAGGCGACGAAGGGGCCGGGATCCATGCCGTCATGAGGATGGAACGGGCGGCCCTGCCCGGCCACGTGACCCTCCTCGACGGGGGGACCGGCGGCTTCCATCTCCTGTCCCTGTTCCGGGAGTACCCCGTGATCATCCTGATCGACGCAGCCCTGGACGGACGGCCGCCGGGATCCGTCGCCGTCCGCGCGCCGCGGTTCGCCCGCGATTTCCCGCCGTCCCTCAGCGCCCATGACATCGGGCTCCGTGACCTCCTCGAGTCCGCAGAGTTGCTCGGGCCTCTGCCGAGGGTCCATCTGGTCACGATTTCTATTGAAAAGATCCCAGCCCTGTCTCTGGAGCTTTCGGACCCGGTCAGCCGAGCCCTGCCGGCCGTCGAACGGGCCGTCTTCGAGCTCGTCGAAGCCGCCACCTCGGCCTGAGGCGGCCCGGCGCCAGGCGGGGGGCCCGGCAGCGATGCCGCCCTCTCTTCTTAAGGAGGGGATTCTTTTAAGCGGCCGTTTGCGTTAAGATAGCCGCCCATCAATCAGCGGGCCAACTATGGACACAACGGCACTTGTTATCCTGGTCATCGTCGTGATCTTCATCGCGGCCTTCGTCCGGTCGGCCCTTGGGTTCGGGGACGCGGTCATCGCCATGCCCCTGATCGCGGCGTCCGCCGGCCTGAAAACGGCCGCTCCCCTGGTGGCGTTCATGGGGCCCGCGATCTCGATCCTCATCCTGGCGAAACACTGGCAGAGCGCGGATTTGAAGCCCGCCGCTAAGCTCATCGCCGCCTCGATCGCGGGGATTCCCCTGGGGATCTATCTTCTCACGCGCCTGCCCGAGGCGCCGCTCAAGGCGGCACTCGGGATCATCATCCTTCTCTATGGCCTCTTCGGCCTCCTGAAACCTGCCATGAGGATCGAAAACGAAAAAGCGGGGCTTCCCTACCTCGTCGGTTTCGCTGCCGGGATCCTGGGCGGGGCCTACAACATCAACGGCCCTCCGGCCGTGATCTACGGGATGCTCAAGGGTTGGCCCCCGGAGCGATTCAGGGCCACGTTGCAGGGATACTTCCTGCCGACCGGACTGGTCATCCTCCTCGGCCATGGGGCGGCCGGACTTTGGACGG
Source organism: Candidatus Aminicenantales bacterium (assembly GCA_050015275.1). Classification (GTDB taxonomy): domain Bacteria; phylum Acidobacteriota; class Aminicenantia; order Aminicenantales; family Saccharicenantaceae; genus DATKJS01. The sequence goes on from JBEKBS010000022.1 coordinate 34,741, forward strand.
GGCAGGTCCTCAGGCTCTTCGCTTTTTCCTTCCCGGCGCTCTGCCTGGGAGTCTGGCTCGGAGGGAAGGTCCACAGTCGCGTGCCCGAAAAACGGTTCAGGCAGGCGGTCTACGCCTCTCTGGTCATCATGGGCGGATTTCTCGTCCTCCGGGCTCTGCTTCCCTAGGATTCCAAGTCCTCGTCTGAGCTCGCGAGATCCCAGGGGAGTGGCGCTTTTTCCGGAATACCTTTATGATTTGGGGGAGAATCCGGCTCCGTGAGGTTTTGAAACCATGATCCTCGGCGTCGATATCGGGTCTTCGGCCACAAAGGCCGTTCTCTTCGATGACGACCTGCGCCCGGTCGCGCTCAGCGAGGGGCCGAACCGGGGTGATTCCGCCGGCGCCTTCCGGGAGGTCGTCACCCGGATCCTCGAGGGCCGCGCCGGCCTCCGTCTCCGCATCGGGATCACCGGGGCCGGCCGCGGGATCATCCAGGCGCCGCCCGAGATCTTTCTTTCCAACGAGGTCGTCGCCCTCGCCCTGGGCGCGGCGCACGGCTTTCCCGAAGCCAGGTCCGTCATCGAGATCGGCGCCCAGACTTCCCGCTGGGTCCTGCTCGACAAGGCCCTGGGAGCGCCGGCCGAGCCCGGGATCCTCGACTTCGCCCTGAACGACGTCTGCGCGGCGGGCTCGGGGGCCTTCCTTGAACAGCAGGCGTTCCGGCTGAAGCTCACGATCGAAGAATTCGCGTCGCTGGCCGCCACGGCCAAGCGGGGCGCCATGATCGCCGGCCGGTGCAGCGTGTTCGCCAAGACGGACATGATCCACCTTCAGCAGAAGGGCACGCCCCTCGAGGAGATCGCCTACGGCCTTTGCCAGGCGCTGGCCCGGAATTTCGTGGCCACGGTCCTCAAGGGACGCGAAGCCCTCCCGCCGGTCCTTCTCGCCGGAGGCGGGGCCCGGAACGGGGGGCTTGTCCACGCCTTCCGCGAAGTCCTCGCTCTCGGAGGAGGCGACTTAAGGTTGCCGGAGCCTCCCCATTTTCTGGGCGCGCTCGGAGCGGCGGTCGGAGCGGCCGGCGGCGCTGAAGAGCTTCCGGTCCCGGACCCCGGGTTCCTTTTTCAGTTCCTTAAGCCTCTTCGATTCCACCATAGAGTCCGGTCTTTGGCGCTGGGGGCGCTCGAAATCCGCGGGGCCGAGGAACCTTCGCCGGAGCCGGACGAATTCATCTGGGGCTTCCTGGGCGTCGACATCGGGTCGGTGAGCACCAACCTCGTCCTCATGGACGCGGAGAGCCGCGTCCGGGCGGGCATCTACCTCCCGACCAAGGGCCGGCCGATCGAAGTCCTGCGCGAGGGGTACGTCCTCCTCCGGGAGAAGTGCCCGGCCGGCTTCGAGCTCCTCGGCATCGGCGCCACGGGCAGCGGTCGTCACCTGGCGGGCACCCTCCTCCAGGCCGACGTTGTCCACAACGAGATCACCTGCCAGCTCCGGAGCGCGATTCAGTATTTTCCGTGCGTCGACACGGTCTTCGAGATCGGAGGGCAGGACTCCAAGTTCATCAGCGCCCGCGACGGAAAGATCCTGGATTTCACGATGAACAAGATCTGCGCCGCCGGCACAGGGTCCTTCCTCGAGGAACAGGCGGAGATCCTGGGCATCAGGATCGAGGAAGAATTTTCGAGACTCGCTGCCAGCTCCCTAACCCCTACGGACCTTGGCAGCCGGTGCACGGTCTTCATGGAATCGGAGATCTCCGATTCGCTGGGCCGGGGCGTCCCGATCGAAGATATCTCGGCGGGGCTGGCGTTCTCTATCGCCCGCAACTACCTGGAAAAGGTCGTCGCCGGCCGGCCCGTCGGAAAAACCGTCGTCTTCCAGGGCGGTGTCGCCTCCAATCCTTCCGTCGTCAGGGCCTTCGCTCTCGAGATCGGCCGCGAAATCCTTGTCCATCCCCACAACCGGATTTCTGGGGCGATCGGGGCAGCGATCATGGCCAAGGAAAAGGTCGGGAGGACCGGGAAGACGTCCCCGGACGCGGCGGCGATCAGGCGGAGGCTCGGGCAGGACTACACGGTCACGAGCTTCACCTGCTCCCATTGCTCCAACCGCTGCCAGGTCAACAGGATCACCTTCGAGGACGAGGTCGCCTTTTTCGGCGACACTTGCGAGAGATACACGTCGAAGCAGGGCTTCAGGCCGGCGCCCGGAGCGGCGGAAAGGGCTGCTTTCGTTCCCGATCTCTTCAAAGAGCGGGAGGACATCCTGGAGAGCTTCATCCACAATCCGCCCAACCCCGGCCCACGGATCGGACTCCCCAGGGCTTCGGCGCTCTGCGAATTCCTGCCGTTCTGGGCCGCGTTCTTCCATCGGCTGGGTGCCGAGGTCCTGGTCTCGCCGGCGAGCCAACCGGAGATCCTCGAGATGGGTCTCAGGAAAACCCCGGCCGAAACCTGTCTGCCCATCAAGGTCTCCTTCGGGCATATGGAATGGTTCGGCGACAAGCCCGTAGACCGGGTCTTCTTCCCATCCGTCATCGACCTCCACCGCGATCCCGCCGAATCGATGTCTCTCTGCCCGTACTCCGAGAACTTCCCATTCATGGCCAGGGCCGCGACAAGGGCCGAGATCCTCGCGCCATCGGTCTGCTTCAACGGCAACCCGGAGGATTTCATGAAGTCGGTCGCCGAGGTCCGGGAAGCCTTGGGCAAGAGCGACGCCGATGTCCGCGATGCCTACGAAGCCGCGTCCGAGGCCCTGCGGGACTTCCAGAAAGCCCTCCGGCGAAGAGGCCGGGAGGTCCTGGACGGGCTCGACGGCGACGGGCGGTCCGCCTGGGCCGTCCTCGGCAGGCCTTACACCCTCCACGACCCCTTCCTCAACCTCAACCTGGGCCGGCACCTGGCCAAGCTCGGCATTGTGGCCCTGCCGATCGATTTCCTTCCGCTCGACGGGATGGGCGGCGTGGACTGGCCCGGCGCCCCTCACTGGCGTTATAACCAACAAGTCATCCAGGCGGCCCTGTGGGCAACGGAGACGCGGGGGATCCGGCCCGTCGTCCTGACCAATTTCGGCTGCGGTCTCGACGCTTTCGCCATGCGTCATGTCCTCAGGATCTTCGCCGGCGAGCCGCACCTCGTCCTGGAGTTCGATGAGCATCGGGCCGAGGCCGGCCTGATCACCCGGCTCGAGGCGTTCCAGGACGAGGTCCGGGAGACAACGAAAGACGTCCGGCGTCCCGCGCCGTTGCGGCGCCCGGCCCGGGCCCATCCGGAATCCCACGAAGAGAACAAGGGCCGGAAGTTCTTCCTCCCCTATTTCGCAGACCACGCCTTCGCCTTCTCGGGGGCTCTCAGGGGCGTGGGCATCGAGGCGGAAGTCCTGCCACGCCCCGACGCCGAGACCGTGGCCTTGGGCGAGCAGCACAGCACGGGCAAGGAATGCCACGCCTATTCTGTCATCGCCGGCGACTTCGTCAAGCTCGCCCGGTCAAAGCGGCGGGGGGACGAGGTCTTCTTCTTTCCAGGCTCCATGTACACCTGCGTCCTGGCCCAATACGATAAAGCCTTGAACTACCTCGCCGAGGACCTGGGGGTCGAGGACTTCGAAGCCTTCGCCCCGACGAGCGACGGCCTGGCCCAACTCTTGACCATGAAGGGGCTAATATTCCTCTGGCAGGGACTGGTGGCCATCGACCTCCTCGTCCGGGCCTCGTGCGCGATCCGCCCCTATGAGGTCAGGAAAGGGGCGACCGACGAGGCCCATCTGGCGAACCTCAAAGACATCGAGGCCGGCTTGGCGGCGGGAGGGATCGCCCCGGGCCTCAAGAGATGCGCCGAAAGGCTGAAATCCATCAGGAAGCGGGAAAGGCCGCGGCCGGTCGTAGGCATCGCCGGCGACATCTATACGCGGATCAATCCCGTGGCCAACCACGACCTGTTCCTCAAGCTGGAGGAGCTCGGCTGTGAAGTCAGGCCGTCGTCGTTCTTCGTTGACGGAGTCGACTTCGACCTCGGCCGGAGCCTCCGGCAAAAGCTCGTCGGCCGCAAGTACGGGGCATCCTCGGTCATGGCCCTCCTCTACCTCCGGAAGGAACTCGAGAAGCTGAAGGTCCGCAAAACCCTGGAGAGGGCCGGGCCGATCGGGAAGGACCCGACCTACAGCGATATCGTGAAGTTCAGCTCGCGCTACGTCGGACCCGATAACAACGAGTTCCTTTTTCTCAATATCGCCAAGATGGTCGCTTTTGCCCGGCAGGGCGTGGACGGCGTCATCAACGCCATCTGCTTCAATTGCATGATCGGGACCGTCTCGGCGGCTATCGCCTCGAAGATCCGCCAGGATTACGGCCAGATTCCCATCCCCACGTTCACCTACACCGGGTCCGAACTGGCGGCCGAAAGGACCAAGCTCGAGGCCTTCGTTTACCAGGTCAAGCAATACGCCAAGCGCAAAAAGCGCTGACGCGCAGCTCACACGAATTATTAATTAATTACGGTGACACACAACTCATTACCGAAATTGTCCAGTTTCCCTGAACTCTTCTCTGCATAAAATCGCCCGGCACAGGGACGACCCAACACCGTCCAGACGCAGATAGCGCCATCCACTGAACTGTGCATTCAATCGTGAAAGATAACCCCGCTGGATGCTTTTCTCCCCGGCGCATAATTAGGGATTTAGTTGTGTGTCACCAAAATGTGTCACCGAAATGAGACTACCTCAACTCGACCGTCTCCGCGCCGCCGTAATAAATCCCATTGAACAGGAGCTTAAATGTTCCGTGGGGCTGGCCGCGGAAGGCGATCTCCGGGCCGTAGAGGAAGAGCCTTCCCTTTCCGACGGCCGCTTCGGCGACCTGGACGCTCCGCCACAGGTACTGCTCGCCCCAAGCCCAGCCGCTCCGGAGAAGGTTCCCCGTCTCGAACCAGACCACCGGCCTGACGCCTCTCAATCCGGCATCCGGGAGGAGCTCGAAGGATGGGGTGTTGTCGAAGAAAACATCCACTGTATCCGGCATGCCGCAGGCCAGCGGGCTCGTCGTGTCCACCCGGGCCCTCATCAGGGACCCGGGGACGAAGAACTTCTCCATGCCGAGCGGCTTTTCCTTGCCGTCCACCGTTTTCTCGACCAGGGCGTTCGCCACCGGCAAGCCAAAATGGTAAGCCAGGGCCGTGGCCGTATCCAATGCCAGGACCGTCCCGCCCTCGTCAACGAACTGCCGGATCTTCGGGATCGTCTTGTCCACCGTGATGCGGCCGATCCGGTTCCGGTATTCGGCGGGAACGTTCTCCGGCGCCGCCGCCTGGAAATCGCGGAAGCTCGTTTCGCCCTGGTCCGCCACTGAGAGCCTGGGGATCGACCCTCCGACGAAGACGAGGACATCGAACTTGCTCCTTAGGTTCCCCTCGTCCAGGGCGGGCGCGAACACGAGCTCGTAGGGGAACTCGAACTGCTCGAGGAGCCAGCGGATCCAGCCCGAGGCGATGGAGCCGCCGTACATGTCCCAGAGCCCGATCCGCGGCGGCTTCAGCCTGTAGGCCTCGCCTTTGGGAGCCGCATCCACGCTCTCGATCGTCAGTCCGATGTCGCGGGCCGCTTTTTCAAGGACCGGGAGGACCGCCGGCGTCGCCGGCACGTAGATCGTTCCCGCCGCGAACGTTTTTCCGTCCGCCTCGAGGTCGCCTTTCAGCCAGTAGGCCTCGCCGCCCGCCTTGAGGACGCGGTTGACGGCGACAAACGTATCATTGACCCGGTGGTCGAGGACGTAGCCCGCCGCGCCCGCCTTCGCTTGAAACGACCCGGCCGGCGGCTTGATGATGTCCGCGACCGCCCCGAACGGCCCGTCAAATCCGTCAAGGATCCTGTCGAAGGAGATCCCCATCTGAAAGGCCAGCGTCCATCCGGCCGCGTCGTAGGGCGGGACGGGCGGCCCGCCCGGATAAGCCAAGTCGTTCGGGTGGTCCTGCGGCTCGAACATGGACAGGACGTGCGGCCGGAAGGCCTGGGCCGTCTTCACGACGTAGGAGCCCTTGGGATAGAGCTTGCCGTTCACCGTGAATTCTCTCGTGGCCCTCAGCACCTCGCACCCGTTCTTCAAGAGGGCGTTGACGAATTTCACGGCCGTCAGGAAATCGGCCTGGTCGGACGGGATGACGTAGCCGCGCGGGTCGCGGGCGCTCTTGTCGAAAAGGAGGTCGTAGTACTTCATCGGGACGCTGCCGCGGCCGCGCCCGAAGCCGCCCGGCCCGGCCGCCGGCGCCTGCTCCTGGCCCCTGTCCTTCGCGACGGCCGCCTCGACCTTCGCGACGCTCCCCGGCACGATGGTCCAAGAATCCTGACTCCCCTTCTCGATCGCGTGTTTGCCCATCAGGTAGCGGCGATAAAGGAAATCCTCTCGGTTCTTGGAGGCGACGTCCAGGATGGCCTTGTCCGCCGTGACGGCGTATTCGATGGACTGGCGGAAGTGCCATTTTTGCGGGGCGATCGGATAAGGATAATCCTCCTTGGGCAGAAGGCGCTGCGGGATGAACGGGATGTCGACGGGGGTCGGACTGCCGATCGCCTCGGTCAGGATGCCGATGATGTTGTGGAAATAGGCCGTGCTCCGAAGCCCGCCGTTCCACCAGGTCGAGTAGGACGCCCCGGAGCGCATGATCGCCCCGGGCTTGCCCTCGGCGACGAACCGGCTGTGCATGGCCGCGCTGACGACGTCGATCCCGACCGGGATGAGCGGGTCGAAGACATAGTTGAAGGGGTCCCGGAAGGGCGGGGCGAAGAGGACCGTGCCGGCCGGCCCGGTCTGATGGTGGTTGTAGAGGATCTGGGGGTGCCAGTCGCGATAAAGGACCTGGTTGACGGCTTCGGTCTCAGGCTGGGTGGCCATGTAGGAATCGCGGTTGTTGTCGTGGCCGATGTATTTCTGGTAGAGGACCGGGATGCCGCTCATGGAGCGCTTGGCGGGATCTTTCTCCCGCATGTACCAGTTGGCCACAAGCTCCAAGCCGTCGGGATTGGAGGGCACGGCGAGCAGGATGACGTCGTCGAGGAGGCGGCGGGTCTCGGCATCGCCGCGGCTCGTCATCTGCCAGACGAGCTCGATGAGCTGCTGCGAGCCCAGGATCTCCGTCGCGTGGAGGCCGCCGTCGATCCAGACTACCGCTTTCCCCTCCGCGGCCAGGCGGCGGGCCCCGGCGTCGTCGAGCCCCTTGGCGAGGGCCAGGCGCCTCGCGATCTCCTTATAGCGGCCGAGCCTGCCCTGGTTCTTGGGCGACGTGATGATCGCCATGACCATCGGCCGCCCTTCGGCCGTCCGGCCGATATCGACGAGGGTCATCCGGTCGGACTCGGCGTCGAGTTTTTTCCAATAGGCCAGGAGCTGAGTGTAATTGACGAGCTCGAAGTCGTCGCCGATGTTGAACCCGAATTGCTCTTTCGGGCTCGTGACCTTGGCCGAAGCCGGAAGCGCTGCGAGGCCCAGCCCGACGGCCAGAACCAAAAAGGAAATGAACGCTGAAAAGCGGCGGATGCGGGGATTCACGGTCCTGCCCTCCTTAATAAGATCAAGAAAGGATATATACTCACATCAATCTGATATTACAAGGCGCGGACATGATCCATGAAAGGACAATGTCTATGCGGCGCCTCCCGAAGCTCTCGAGAACGGGAGATAAACGGGGTTGGTTAAGATAGGGGATTTTGATAAGATTCCGGGGTCAATGCTCGTTCCGAGGAAACGAATGGGGAGGTCGAAAATGAAGCAAAAAACAAGGACGCCGCTCCTGTTGGCCGCAGCGGCCGCCGTTCTGGTCTTTTCGGGGGTCCTGAAGGCCCAGGAATGGAGTGCCGCCGGCGGGTACGGCGACATGCTCTATCCCTACGTTCACGAATATGACCAGATGCTCGTCTACAAGATCGCCGTGGATTACTGCCCGGCGAGCTCGATGCCGCCGCTCGACGCGGCCCGGACGCTCGACGTCATCCGCCGCATCGACAACCTCACCCGAGGCATTCCCAAGATCGTCTATCTCGTCGGCTGGCAATACCGCGGCCATGACACGGGCTACCCGGCCCTCGACAAAGTCAACGAACATCTCAAGCGGCAGGAGGACGCGACGGCGCTCGCAAGCCTTCGCTGGCTGATGAGGGAGGGCCCCAAGTACAACACGCTGGTGTCTTTGCATGTCAATTTCTCTGATTGTTACTTCGATGACAACCCCCTCGGCCCATATTACCGGGAGCGCGACATCATCGTCCGGAACGGGGATGGGACTTACCGGCAGGGGTACCAGTGGTGCGACCACATGGCCTACCGGGCCAGCAACTTCCGGAACTGGACACAGGACACGTTCAAGGACAAGCAGATCGGTCCCCTGTTCGCCATGATCCCGGAACTGCGCGGGAGCGGCACCCTCCATCCGGATGCCTGGTATAGCATCGACGACCCGTACTACGGGATCACGGACGCCCAGGACTGCGAGGCGATGCGGCAGATGACGGTCTACGTCCGCCAGGCGTACAACGTGGACCTGACCACAGAGTTCGACAGGCGCCGGCCGCCGAACACGGACTTCGTCCTCTACCACCCGATGCTCTGGCACATCGGCTGGGACGAACGCACGCCGCCGGACCCGATGAAGATCCCATCCTATTTTCTCTCCGGCGTTAACGCCAAGACTTGGAGCAACTCCGCGGAAACGGTTCAATCCCGGTTTTTCGGAGAAGGCTCGCCATTTGAAGACGCGGTGGCCGCCGACCCTCGCGCTATCCCCGGAGGACTGAAGTCATTCGCCACCCGAACGCTCGCCTGGTACTATCAGAACCGCAAGCTGAGGGTCGCGTTCGACGGAAACACGGCGACGCTCTCAGACGGAGTCACGACGTCCTACCCCGGGAAATATGTCATGAAGATCGGGGGAGAATTTCTCCAAGACGGCGATGATGTTTTCATCCCGGCTCTCTGGAGGACGAACAGGGAGATCGTGGCCTACAGCGCCCAAGGATATCAAGGACGGTCCTGGAAGCTGCCGGAGGATTGGACAGGCGTCAAAGCCTGGGATATTTATCGGATAACCTGCGACGGACTGGTTCCGAAGCAGAGGGCCTTGAGGCTCTCCCCGGACGGGAGGCTCAAGCTCTCACTCGCGGCCGACGAAGGCGTAACGATCGTTCCCGCCGGGGACGACCCGAACGTCAATCCCCCCGCCGCGGCATCCGGGAGTGTCTCCTTCTTGGGCGAGGACCGTGTCTCGAAGGGGGCATGGAAAGGCAAGTACGGGTCCGAAGGCTATATTGTCGTCGGCGCCGGCCAGAGCCTTCCGGGCTACGCCAAAGTCGGATACGTCAACGGTTCGGAGCGGGTCTGGATTCCTTCGACCGTGGACGTCCAGGCGCTCGAGAAACCTGCGGAAAAGGACCGGATCGCGGCCGGCCGCTTTGCAGGCCTTCACGAGATCATCGACCTCAGCATTACTGATGGAAGCGCGCGGGACGTGGCCGTCTACCTTGTCGATTGGGACCGGGCCGGCCGTTGGACCGTGGTCGACGTCATCGACCCCGTTACAAGAAAGCGGCTGGACACGCGGAACCTGACCGCCTTCGATTCCGGCCGGTACCTGAGATACCGGGTGTCCGGACGGGTGCAACTCAGGATCACAAACGTCTGGACAAAGCGCTACACGCTCTCTCCCGATGCGGGATTTTCCGGGCTCTTCTTCGACCCCGCCTTGGAATAGCGGCCCTATTTCTCCGCCTCGCGGCGTCGGGCGCTGACATCAGCTATTGGACTTGGCCTCGCCGCGGACGACACGGAAGCCCGTATACTCCAGCGACGCCTGCGCGGAACGGGCCTTGATGTCCGCCGGCCGGTCGGCGCTGCCGCCCAATGTCCTGCCGCTGCCGTCCTTGGCGATCGCCCACTCGGCGACGTTCCCGCCGAGGTCGAAGATGAGCGCCTCGCCCTCCTTGCCCGCTCCGCTGAAGCTCCCGACTTCCCTCAAGAGCGGCGTTCCGGCGCCGAGCTCCTTGACTTTCGCCTCGAGACGCCGGGCGTCATCCGGGTTCAGCGCGTAGCCGGCCCAATAATCGAGGGTGTTCTCGCCGCTCAGCCCTCCGTAGAGGGATGAGACCTCGTCCTCGTTCGGAAGCCGCCATGTTCGGCCTGTCGCTTTCGAGAGCCACGCGGCATAGGCTATCGCTTTTTCGAAGGGAATCCCATTGGCCGGGTAATTTTCGGTCCCGGGAGCTACGGCGTACGCCTGGTCGAACGCCGCGTATTGCGCCCGCGTCACTTCGAACCGGCCGATCTCGAGCTCGCCCCGTTTCACGACCTCGGGGATGATGACGTTCGCCGCCTTGCCGGCGAGCCCGTACTTCGCTCCGACCTTGGCGATCTCATTCCTCCGCAGCGCCTGGCCCAGAGGCGAATCCTTCTTGAAGGCCTCGTTCTCCGCCGCGAGCGTTTTGAAAAAGTACCGGTCGAACCAGGCCATCTCCTCCTCGAGCTTCCGGAGCTGGTGGGCGTATTCCTGCAGGCCGTGCGGCTCTCCCGGGAAGAGAAGGAACTTCACCGGGACTTTGCCCAGGTGGTAGAGGGCCCTGTAGTGGGTCCAGCCCTGGCTCGTCGGGACGTTCCGGTCCTCGGTCCCGAAAAAGATGATGGTCGGCGCCTTGACCCGGTCCAGCTTGAAGAGCGGCGAGAGCCGGATGTAGAGCTGCGGGTCTTCGAGCGGCGACTTGCCGAAATAATAGGAATCGAAGGATTCGCCGAAATCCACGTTGGCCCAGTCGCTGATGAACTCGACGTCGCCCGCGCCGGCAGCCACGACCTTGTAGCGCTCGGGATCGGCCACGCTCACGCCGATCGACAGGATGGATCCGTTCGACCAGCCGAAGGTCCCGACCCGGTCCGGGTCGACCAGGCCCTTCCCGATCAGGAGATCCACTCCTTTCTCGATGTCCTCGACCGGATAGTCGTAGTAATGGCCGCAGCAGATGGACTCGACGAACTTGAGGCCGTAGTTGGAGCTGCCGTGATAGTTCGGCTTGAGGATGAACGCGCCGCGCTGGCAGATGAGCTGGTGGGCGTAGGCCCAGCTCTCGTCCCACAGGTCCATGTCCGCCCCGGCCGGCCCGCCGTGCGGGGCGGTGAGGAGCGGGTATTTCTTCCCGGGCTGGTAATCCTTCGGGTAGTACAGGAGTCCCTCGACCTCTTCGCTCAGGGCTCCCTTCCAGCGGATGACCTCTGTTTTCGCGGTCGTCTTGTTCTTGAAGCCGGGATTCAGGTCCGTGCTCCTAACGGCGTTGACCAACTTGTTCCCCTCGAGTGTCGCCCGGAACCACTGGGCCGGCAGGCTCGATGTCGAATATTCATAAACGACGGTCCTGGCATCGGGGCTCACCGAAATGCCGGACAGGTTCTTCGCGTGCTCTCCCTCGATGTCCGCCCTTTTCCAGGCGAGGCCGCTCTTGACGTACCGGGCCGGCTGGAGCCGGACCCCGGCCGCGAGCAAGGCGACAAAGCCGTCGGGTGTCGCCCTCAATCCGCCGCCGAGGCCGTTCTCCCAGTCCAGGTCGACCTTGACGCTCTGGCCCGAAGCCAAATCATAGAAATAGACGAGCGTGATCGAAGCGGTGAAGAACCGCGGGTCCGTGGAATACGGGGCCGCAATGTAGAAGCCGCTTCCGTCGCGGGCGCGCTCGACGCCCATGGGAACGATCCGCTGCCCCGCGAAAAGCTCCTTCCGCCCGCCCTTGACGAGGTCATAGACGTACGTCTTCGGCAGGATCTTGTGGTCCCACTCGAAGCTCAGGTATTGCCCGTGGACGGTGAGCGCGTGCTGACCGTCCGGGGTCACGGCCCATGCCTGGATGAAGTCCGTGTTGTCCGTGAGACGGCTGACCTTCCTGTCCTTCACGGCCAGCTTGAAGAGCCGGACGGGAGGCTCGTGGTTGACGTCGTCGACGACCCTCGTCGTGTCCTTGATCTTCCTGAGCTCCTGTTCGTAGAGGGCCGGGTCCTCCTGGGCGCTGAAGATGACGGTGCCGTCATCGACCCATTCATAGTCCAGGATGCCATGGGCGAGCTCGGTCAGGGGATACGGCTCGCCGCCGAAAAGGCTCATGAGCCAAAGCTGGGATCTCGCGAGGTCCGGGTTCGGCTTCGGCAGGGGCCGGGTGCTCAGGAAGGAGATCCATTCCCCGTTCGGCGACCACTTCGGCAGGCCGTTATTTTCCGTGCCGCGCGTCAGCTGGATCTCCTTTTTGGTCTCGAGGTTCGTCAGGAAAAGGTTCGAGACGCGGCCGTTCTTTTCCTTGTCCATTTGGGCCTTCACCCAGACGGCCCATTTTCCGTCGGGCGAGATCTCCCATTGTCCGGAGGATTCGGCCGTGAGGATGTCCTCGGGGGTCCAGGGCGTCATCTTCGCCGGGCCGGGTTTCGGAGCCTCCTCCGCGGACGCGATAGGCCCGAAGAAAACGACTGCGGAGAGGATGACAGCCAGCGTCACCAGCCATTTTGTTTTCATGAGGCACCTCGAAGGAAGGAGAATCGGGGATCGTGGGGGAACGCTCGATCGCCCATGGAGAGGGGATTCTTCACCTATTCGGGGCCGGATGTCAAGCCAATGTCGAGAGATCGGTGGGCCCCTTCAGGGTGCGTCCCCGTCCGGGGCCGAGAGGATGGCTTTCGCTTCTTCTAAGGTTGAGCTCGGGGGATTCCCTCCGTCGCAGTTTTCTTTTATCGCCTCAGCCCTCTTCAGACACCTCAGCTCTTCAACATTTTGCTTTTCAGAGAATAATCTTTCGAACGGATCTTACTGTTGAGAAGAAAAGGTGACGGCGAAAGAGGGCGAGCCGCGGACAATGCCCGCAACCGGCGTGATATGGTAGCGGCTGCGGTGATTGCGCACGACCAGGCGGCCGATGACGTAGCCGAGGACGCTGCCCACCAGCGAGTCCGAGAGCCAGTGCTTGTTCTCGGTCTCCCGCGACAGCGCTACGCCCGTGG
>JBEKBS010000023.1:0-43122 GCA_050015275.1 Candidatus Aminicenantales bacterium
AAGGCTTCCGGCTCTTCGGTCTCGCATGGGCCGAGCGGCTCAAAAAGGTCGATCATCTCGTCATCGCGCATCTCCTCCGTGCGGTTGCTCGCGGGAAGATCGGCTGGGCTGAAGCTTGCGAGGTCTTGGAGATGGACATGGCCGGGAAGACATTGCGCTTCGTCCCCCGCGAGTCTCAGCGGCCCCTCCTTCGCGCCTTCCGCGAGGCCTCGCGGGATCGCCGGGAGGACCCCGCCTCTGCCGAGGCCCTCGCCCGTATCCGGAAGGCTCAAGCGGCCCTTCGCCGCGAGCGGGCCGAGCGCGAGCCGGATCCGGACCCCGAATAAACCCCCCGCCTCTGATCCGTTAACATTTTCGCCATTTTCCACCTTCCTAGTAGAGGACAAAAAGATGAACGAGACGTTTCCAACCTTGCTGATTAACTCTACGCAGAGATATCTGTCCGTGTTCGACGCGACTGGCCTTGTGACGACCGTCGGACCGGGCGAGCGCGAGGTCATCGAATCCGCGGACCCCGCCACGTTGTACTCGAAGTACCAGACTGTCGAGTGGCGTCCGGAGGGACCCTTCCCGACGTTGAGGGAAGGCTGGATTGACCTTCCTGTCCCGGAAGGGAAAGTCCGCGTTCTCCTTCGCAACATCGACGGCCATCCGGTCGAGGAGCGGAACAACCTGCCCGGCTTCGGGCGGATTTTCATCCCCCGCGGGATCGATGTCCCGTTGGATGTCGACCTCGCCAGCCCGCTCTCGGTCTACGCAGAGTTGCAGATCGTCGTGGGCGAGGATTGGCAGGAGTCTCTGGAGTTTCCTGGTTATCTGAGAGTTTTCCGGAAGCTTGTTGATAAATGGATCGATCGCCCGGACGAAGAGCTGGCGGCGATCGCGGAGAGGCTTGAGAAGGAGGATCATGGCCCCGTCTCATGACCGTCCTTCATTTCCTGCCTCCTGTATGAGCGAAAGGACGCAAGCTGGAACGGCTCCCGAGTCTCGCTCCGGAGTGCGTCCTATGAGGGACCGGGTGTCTGGTCTGCCGTGGGTTCTGTTGTACTCTTCCCGCGGTGGCTCATTACTTTCGCCCGGTCCCCCATTTTATACCTTTCCGCGGGGGGCCGGTGACCGTCTTTCGCCAGCGGCTCCGGTCCTCCGCCTTTTTTGAAGGAGATTTGAAATGAAAATAGTAGAGAATTTGTTCGATGTCCCGGTGAAGCCGATCGATGAGGATTATTCGCGGATCGTGTTCATGGCTCTGTACGGTCGAAACCCGTATGGCTCCGCGGCTCATCCCTATCCGACTGACGTTGTCCTGAAGGCTCTCGCCGACTATAAAGCCAAGATCGCCCGCGGAGAGAACCTCATCCCGTACGATGGCGTGAACGACGCGGCTCAGATTACCAATGTCGCCACCGACGAACACGGGAACCTCGTTTTGGAGGCGGACGTTATGTCGACCGACGCTGGTGACGCTCTCCAGCTCGCCCTCGCCGTGGACGGGCGGATCGGATGCGTTACGATCCTCGAAGATGGGCGAGTCAAGTCGATCGCCCTCGCCTCCGGGGAGCTGGTCGAGGGAGAGAGGACGAACGCAGACGTTAACCTGAACAAGGGCCTGACCGACGAGATCATCGCCGAGAAGTTCAGGATGGCGCGGATGTCCGGTTACAAGCGGAGCCTCGAAGAGTATTCCAAATGGATCAAGAGTCAGTAAATGACCGAGCCTCTCTGCCGAAGAAAATATCTCGTTGAGGTTGAAGTCTCAACGATGCTCCCGAGCGAGGCCCGCGTCATTGACAATGCCCGGCTCTTCAAGAGCTTCGAGGTCCTGTGCTCATCGATCGTTTCGAGCGTTGGACCGAAGTTTCTGCGGGTTACGGAAGTCCAAAAGATGAAGGAGGAGAATTTATGATAAAGCCCGAAAAAATCTATGAGTGTAAGCTCGTGAATAATTCGACCGCCGATTGGATGATCATGGAACGCGGCGGAATCCCGATGCTGAAGCTTTTGCCCGGCGGCGAGACGATCCTCCGGAGCTTCAAGCCTTATGAAAATCTCTACAGCCGCTACAGCCTCGTCCGGCGCAACGGAGATTCGACAATTACTGTCGAGCTGAATCCGAATTGGCCGAGGCCGGAGAGCTGGGAAGGGAAGCGGCTCCTTGAGCTGAAAAACGACGGCCCGAACGAAAACGAGGGCATCCGGATCGGCGAGAACGCCATTACCTTGTACCGCGGCTTGCCGTTCGTCATCCCTATCGATATCGACGAGCATCTTTGGATCTGGTATTCCAAGGTCCGGATCGTCGAGATTGAGGAGAAGCTCCGCGATCCCGAGCGGCCCGAATACTTAGTCAAAAGGAAAAAGATCATCCAAGAGAAGACGCTCCGCCCGAAGGCCGAGCTGATCGAAATAAAACGGGAGATAAATGAGCTGATGGCGAGACGCGGAATGTCTCCGCTCCGGCTCCCGCCTGAAGTTAAAAATCTGGAGATATGAAAATGAAAAAGGCAACTCGTGATCCAAATATCGGGTCCGCGCATCGGGCCTCGATCAACCGAGTTCAAGGCCAACCAAAGGCCGCGCCGGGATTCCCGGCGAGCTATCCGTCCGCCCCTCCAAAGTTTGATTCAAAAACTCAGGCTGGGCCGATGACGAAGAACATGAAAGGTTCCGCCTCATCCCCGACAAACTCCGGGATGACCGGGAATGACTAAGGAGAATAACATGCCTACTACAAAAATCTATACGGTGACGGTGACCGTCTCCGGTGATGACTCAGCCGAAGCGACTCAGAGCGATGCGCTCTTCGCGATCTTTGAGCAGAAGGTCGGCGACATGGTCCTGACCCTCGGAGATACCATCCTCAACGTCGACAGCGTTGAACTGCCTGAATAAGGATCGATCGCCCCGGCCTCCGGGCCGGATCGCCCGCCCGCTCCGATGAAGTGTTCTGCTACTACCCGCAATGGGACTCCCTGCCGATTAAAGGCCGTTGAGGGAGGTCTCTGCCGCGTCCATCAACCCTCCCGGCTTGCCATAATCCAAGCCCTCCGCGGACCCTTCCGCAAAAGCCTCGGCAACCTCGAAACATGGGAGAATTGGCAAGCGATCCTCGCCGCGGTCTGGGGTGAAAAACTCTCGCCCAAAGAGCTTGGAACCTTCCAAGCGGTGACGGGCCGCGAGGCTCCGCGGGCCGGAGGGTATGACGAGGCCTTCCTGCTGATCGGGCGAGGCGGAGGAAAAACGACCACATGCGCCCTCGCCGCGAGCTACACCGCGCTGTTCAGCGGTCTCGAAAAGAAAGTGGCGGAGGGCGAATCGATCTACATTTTCTGCCTCGCGGATACGTTGGCTCAAGCCAGTATCTGTCATGACTCAATCCGGAGGTTCCTGCGCCCGTTCGCCCGAATGATAAAACGGGAGGCCCGCGAGGAGATCGAGCTTAACAACGGCTTCCGGATCGTGACGAAGGCGGCTGACGAAAAAAGTTTGAGAGGCTGGAGGCTTGGACTAGTCGTACTGGACGAGGCGGATTTTTTCGATACAGATCTGGATCGAATAATTGCGGCCCTTTCGCCGTCGATCGTCGAGGGCGGGAAGCTCCTTGCTATCTCTTCCCGCGGTCCCCGTAATTCGCCGCTCTCCAAAATAGCAGACCGGTACTGGGCGACCGACTCCTCAACGCTCGTCGTGAAGGCCCCGACCGGGTTGATGAATCCGACCTTCTCACAGAAAAAGATCGACCGGGATATTGGCCGAGATAGCAGGATGGCGCGGGAGTATAACCCGCTCGCCGTCGATGACTCCGGCCTCTTCGCGGAGGCCTCGCTCCGGGCCGTTTCGACGATCCGCGGGGATGAGCCGCGGGTCGACGCGGCCCGGTACGTCGCGTTTATTGACGCGGCCTCGAACGCGGACGCTATGGCCCTCGCGATTGCGTACGTCTGGAATGAAAAAGCGCGAGTGGCGGCTGTCCGGGAGGTCCCGGCCCCGTACGATCCGCTGAAGGTTCTGGACGACTTCGCTGACCTTATCGACCGGTATCACGTCCGCGAAACCTTTGCAGACCGTTACGCCTTCTCGCTGGTTGAGTCGGCCCTCCGGAAGCGGCAAATCGTCCTCACCTCCTTCAAGCCTTCGTCGACGGACTGTTACTTCAAGCTCAAGGCCCTGATCGAAATGGATGCCGTCGAGCTTCCCGCCGACGACCGGTTCATCCGAGAGATTCTATCGCTGGAGGTCGTAAGGACTGGCTCGGGACAGGAACGGATAGAACATCCGAAGCACGCTCACGACGACCTCGCCTCAGCGACCGCCGCCGCGGTCTTCACCGCTTGTGCCTCCGTCCGCGGATACAAGCCGGTTGCGGCGGAAGCGACGATGACGCAGAGGATCACTCACCCCGATCCTATTCGTGAAAAAGAGATAGATTTCGAGGAGGAGAAGGAAAACTGCGAGAACGAATTGATCGACGACCTTGAAAAAGATTTCGGGCCGCTATGTCTGCCGATCGTTGGAGGTCGGCCAGTTATTTTGACTAGGAGAAAATAAATGACCGATGGAAATGGAAAAACACTGTTCGTCCGCGGCTATGACCGCGAGACGACGAGCCGCCTTGACCTCGACCGGCTGTTCGCCCCGTTTGGGGAGATCATTCGGATCACGATGCCCTCCGACGGGGCGGACCGCTTCCGCGGCTTCGCTTTCGTCGAGTTCACAACCGCCGAGGCCGCTGAAGCCGCGATGAGGGAGCTGGACGGGAAGGAGATGGACGGCGGGCGGCGGCTCACGGTCAATTGGGCCGTTACGAGGCGACAGATCGCTTAAAGCCCTCGCTCCGCCCCGACCCGCTATGAAAAAAAACCCTCTAGAACACGCTAGGACGCGAAAAGTCCATGGAGCCCGTACGTCCCCCCTGCCCCCGTCTCCCCTGGGAACGGAAAAATCTTCAGAAATCTTTCCCGAATTACCCCGGAATGCTTTGGGACGCGTGCGATTGCTCGTATAATATAGGGGTGGGCTAAGGAGGCTAAGACGCGAAAAGGTACCCATCATTCTGAAGCGACTCGGCGGCTAATGTCCCGCCAGCAGTCCGGACCGCTCAACGGATTCTACGGGTGGCAACATTCGCCCGTGACGAGAGCGCGGATGAGCCAGGCGGCGAGCCGACTTTGGGAGGGTCCAACGTACCGCCGCCGGCAAGCCGAAGGCCTCCGCCGAGCCATCGAGCAGAAGAGGGCCGAATGAGCGAATTCTACCGGGGCCGATATGCCGAGGCCTTCGCCCGGTTTACAGTCGAGACGCTGGAGGCATGGGTCGCGCACCGCCCGGACATCTCCTCGTTCTGGAAGGTCCCGCGAACGGATCGGAAGAAGGGCGACGGGAAGAGCCTCGTCGCGATGACCCGTGAAGTCTGGGGGAAACAGCTCGGACGCGAGGTAACGACGGAAGAGGCCGAGCGGATCATCTTCAGCTTCCAGAACTTCGCGACCGTCCTGAAGGAGATCGAGAGTGAAAAAGCCCACGGATGACCGGGCCGTCCTCTTCGCCCGCGTCTCCACCGCGAAGCAAGCGGAGAAGTGGTCCCTCCCGAAGCAGGTTGAGATCGGGCGCAACTATGCCCGCCGGAATCACCTCCGGCTCCTCGGCGATCCGATCTCGATCACGGAGTCTGGCTACAAGGAGCGCGAGCGCAAAGCCTTCCGCGCCATGGTCGACTTCATCCGCGAGAATCGCATCGGCCATCTCATCGTCCTCAACGTCGAACGGCTGACGAGAGACCTGAGGGGAATGTGCGACCTCGACGATCTCAGCCGGGACTTCTTGACAATCCACTTCACGGAATCCGGCGAGATGATCGGACCCGATACCGCCGGAGACAAGCGTACATTCTGGGCAATCAAGGTTGCCTTCGCCAGAGCTTATATCGACGACCTGAAAGAAAAAGCGAGGCGGTCGATCGAGGCCCGCCTCTCGGAAGGACTCTATCCAAGTGGGATGGCTCCGATCGAATACAGGGCCGTGAAGAACGGGCTGGAGATCGAGAAGGAGGAGTCCCGGTTTGCGCGGATGGCGTTCGAGCTGTACGCTTCCGGCGGCCAGAGCCTTCTCTCGCTCAGCCGGAAGCTCTACGACGCGGGACTAAGGAAGAGGCCGCGGCGGAAGAAGGACCCGGAGACGGGGAAGGTTGAGCTTGTCCCGAGGTCCGGACCGGTCTCCCCTACTACGCTCCAAGCAATGCTCAAGAATCCGGTGTACCTCGGGAAGGTCGTCTGGCCGTTCACGGACAGCCGATACGTCACCGACCGCGAGAAAGGGACTCAACTCGAAGGCAAGCACCCTGCCCTAATCGACCGCTCTCTCTTCGATCAGGTCCAGGCGGCCCTCCGGGAAAAGGGACATTTTCAGCCTCTGGCTCGCAAGCAATTCGTTTACCGGGGCCTCATGAGGTGCGGAGCGTGCGGGCGGACCATGTCCGGTTACGAAAAGAAGGGGACCACCTACTATTCCTCGAATAATCCAAGGGATCGTCGTTGCGGTCATCGGACCTGTTACCGCGAGGAGGCGATCACCGCGAAGTTCGAGGAGGCCCTCGCCCGGTTCCGGTTCCCGAGGGGGCTTTACGGCTGGATACGCGATGTCCTGAAGGCCTCCGCCACCGACTCCGCGGAGACCGTTCGGGGGGAGCGGAAGCGGCTCACCGCCGAGTACAACCGCAACGCCGAGAACCTCAGCAAGCTGGTCACCGATGCGTTCGACGACATCTTCCCCCGCGATGTTCTCCGGGCGAAGTACGAGGAGATCGAGGCCCGTCAGTCTCAGATTACTTCTGACCTCAAGCGGATCGGGCGGGACGCGGCCCGGACGATCGACCGCGGCCTCATTATCCTCGATCTCTGTCAGGACCTGCGCGGGACCTTCCGGAAGGCCGCGCCCGAGAAGAGGGCGAAGCTCCTGAGGGTACTATTCAAGGAGGTCGTCGTCCGGGATGGGCGGTTCAATTTCCGCGTCAACGAGCCGTTCGCGGCTCTCTATTCAGAGAGGCCCCGGAACGCTGGTATAGACTCGGTAAGAATGGCTCCTCGGGCAGGACTCGAACCTGCAACCTAGTGGTTAACAGCCACCCGCTCTGCCGATTGAGCTACCGAGGAGCAGGTTCCGCTAATTTAGCAAAATCGGCCGGAAATGGCAAGGAAATTCCTAGAATCGGTACCCGGCCTGCTTGGCCATCTTCCGGTAGTCGTCGCCCTCGACCTCGACAACCTTGCACATCTCGTAGATCCTCGACCTCAGCCGGACGCCGATCCGGTCGATGAGGTTCTCCCCGCCCTTCTTGTAGAAGGAGTCGCGGGTGTCCTCCTCGTCCTCCGTGTCCGGGTAGTTCGTCGTGAAGATCGTCATCTTCTTGTGGTTGTAGCGGTAGTTGATGATGTAGAAGACGGTCTCTTCGACCCAGGCCGACGTCCGCTTGGCGCCGAGCTCGTCGAGGACCAGGATCTCGGCCTGGAAAACGGGCGTCAGGACATCGGATTCAGAGAGAGTCGACTCCGGCGTGAATGTGCTCTGGATCTCGCGGATGAGCTCGCGGAAGTCGTAGAAGATGCAGGGGACGTTCTTCTTCAGGACGAGCTCCTGGATGATCGAGACGGCCAGATGGGTCTTCCCCACGCCGCAGGGGCCGATGAACAGGATGCCAACGTCCTGGGCGGGATAATTCTTGACGAATTGCTTGGAGATCTTGAGGGCGTCCTTGTGGGAGTCGTTGTGGACCTCGAAATTTTCCAGGCGGCAATTAAGATAGCGCCGGGGGATGTTGGCTTGCTCGATGAGAGCCTGCTTCCGGCGCTCGGTGTAGCAGACGCATCGCTTGGCGACCTTGCTGCCTCCGGCGTCCTCCAGGACCCAGCCGGTCCCCAGGCACCGCTCGCAGACACGCTGTTCGTTCAATTCAGATACCCTCTGAGCTGCTGAAGCTTTTTCGACCGGCCCAGCTTCCGCATGGCTTTTTGCTCGATCTGGCGGATGCGCTCCCGGGTCAGGTGGAGCCTGTCGCCGATCTCCTGGAGCGTCATCGGCCGGTCGTCGTCCAGGCCGAAACGCAATTTTAGCACAGTTTCTTCCTTTTCATCCAGCACGGCGAGCATTTCCCGGATCTGGTGCTGGGCCGAGGACTTGATGATCTGGTATTCGACGGACTCCGCCTCCCCGTCGCTGAGCCGGTCCTCGATCTCGAAGTCCTCATCGGAGCGCTTGTCGCTCAGGGACACGTTCCGCTCCTCGAGGAGCTCGAGGTCCTCGACATCCGTCTCGGAGATCCCCAGGGCCCCGGCGATCTCCTCCCGGGTGGGCTCCCGGCCGAGCTCCGTCTTGAGGGCGGCGGTCTTCTTCTTCATTAGGGAGATCTGGTCCGAGAGCTTCTGGGGGATATTGTAGATGTGGGAGTACTGGGACAGGGCGTGGACGATCGCCTGGCGGATCCACCAGACGGCGTAGGAGATGAACCTCACGTTCTTGGACGGGTCGAACCGCCGGGCCGCCTCGATGAGCCCGATGTTCCCCTCGTTGATGAGGTCGAGCATGCTCAACCCCATGCCGCGATATTTTTTGCCGTACGAGACGACGAACTTGAGGTTGGCCTTGATCAGGCTCTGGATGGCGTCCTTGTCCCCACGCCGGATGCGCTCGCCGAGCTTCTTCTCCGCGTCTTCGGTGAGGGCCGGGAACTTGCCGATCTCCTCCAGGTAATGCTTCAGGTTCCTCGAATCCAGGAAATCCCGGTGATCCATGGTCAGCGTTCCGGGTCCTCCACCTTGACGACCCCGGCCGGACGGACATGGACCAGGGCGTTCCGCCGGACCTCGAATTCGTCCTCCCGGCCCCGGAAGAACTCGGCCCGGACGTATTCGAGGAATTCACCGACCTCGGTCTCGATCTGCTCGATCTTTTCCCTCATATTGAGGACGACCTCGACGCCGGCGAGGTTGATGCCCAGCTCGCGAATGAGGTTGAGGACGAGCTCGAGCTGCTGGAGGTCTTCGGTCGAGTAAAGTCGGGTATTGCCCTCGCTCCGGGACGGAGTGATCAGGCCTTCCCGTTCGTAGAGTCTCAGCGTCTGGGGGTGGATGTTGTACATTTTGGCGACGCTGCTGATATGGTAATACTGTCGCGGTTCCCTTTTGGTTCCCCTCCGCACTTTTTTCATCTCAGTTCCCCCCCGTATTTTCGCGCGGGTTCGGCCCGGAGACTCGCTCGAGCTCCTTCATGAGCTCCCGGACCCTCTGGTCGTCGAACGGCGGCGGGACGATGGCGACCTCGACGAATTCATCGCCCCGGGCCTTCGTGCCCGGCGCCGGAGCGCCCTGCTCCCTGATCCGGAATTTTTGGCCGGACTTCGTCCCGGGCGGGATCCGAATGGTCGTTTTGCCCCAGAGCGTCGGGACCTCGATCTTGGCCCCCAGCGTGGCTTCAGGGACCGTGATCGGGACCTTAAGGGAGATATTGGCCCCCTCCCGCCTGAACAGGGCGTGGGGGGCGACCTCGATCGAGATGTAGAGGTCCCCCGGCGGTCCGCCGTTCCGGCCGGCGTTCCCCCGGCCGGGGATGCGGACCCGGGATCCCGTGTCCACTCCGGCGGGAATGCGGACGGAGATTTGCGCCGATCTCTCGACGGACCCCGCGCCCCGGCAGTCAGGACAGGCGTCCCCTTGAGCCTTCCCTGATCCGCGGCACGACGGACATGCTCCGGAGAACTTCATGAAACCCCGCTGCATGTTCGCCCGGCCGGTCCCGCCGCAGGCGGGGCAGGCCCTCGACCCGCTTCCCGGGACCTGGCCGCTGCCCCCGCACGTGTCGCACTCCGCGAGACGGTTCAAGCGGATCCTCGTCTGGACGCCGCGGATCGCGTCCTCGAAGCCGATCTTCATCGTGTAATTGAGGTCTTCGCCCCTTCCGGGGCCGCCCTCGACCCGTCCGGACCTCCCGGGGCCGGCCCCGCCGAAGAGGTTTTCGAAGAAATCCTTGAAAGAGGATGAGCCGTAGTCCGAGAAGTTGAAACCTTCGAATTCAGGAGAGGCCCCCGGCCCGCCCCGCCCGCCAGGCCCGGCCCCGGGCGGGAAGTCGCCCGCTGAGCCGAATTGGTCGTACTGGGTCCGCTTCTTAGGGTCGCTCAGGACCGAGTAGGCCTCCTGGATCTCCTTGAACTTGGCCTCAGAGGCCTTGTCGCCGGGGTTGAGGTCGGGATGATATTTCCGGGCCAGTTTCCGGTAGGCCTTCTTGATGTCGGCCAGAGCGGCGCCTTTGGATACGCCCAGAATCTGATAATAGTCTTTCGCCATGACCGTCGTCCCCCGGACGCTCCGTCCTTTCAGGCCGCACCGCTCTGCGTCAAAGGCCCCGCGGCCTAATTCTTCTTGTTGTCGTCCACAACCTCGGCGTCGATGACCTCATCATCGGTTCCGCCCGGCTGGGCTTGGCCCCGGCCGTCGCCGCCCGAGGTCTCCTCGCCCGCTCCGCCCGCGGACTGTCCGCCGGGAGGGGTCGACGGGCCGGCCGCTTGGTAGAGGGTTTCGGTCAGTCTGTGGGAAACACGAGACAGGGACTCCATAGCCTTGTTGATCTGGTCGAGGTCCTCGCTGGCGATGGCCTTCTTGGTGTTCTCGATCTCATTCTTGACCGCCTCGGCCTCATGCTCACGGATCTTGTCTTTGTTCTCTTTCAGGAGAGTCTCCAGGCTGTAGATCAGCTGGTCGGCGTGGTTCTTGGCATCGATGGTCTCACGGCGCCTCTTGTCCTCGTCGGCGTGGCTCTCGGCGTCTTTGACCATCCGGTTGATCTCCTTCTCGTCGAGCCCGCTGTGGCCGGTGATGGTGATGGCTTGCTGCTTGCCGGTGCCCGTGTCCTTGGCGGACACGTGGAGGATGCCGTTGGCGTCGATATCGAAGGTGACCTCTATCTTGGGGATCCCCCTCATGGCCGGCGGAAGGCCGTCGAGGTGGAACCTCCCCAGGGTCCTGTTGTCCGAGGCCATCTCCCGCTCGCCCTGGAGGACGTGGATCTCGACGCTCGGCTGGTTGTCCGAGGCCGTCGAGAAGGTCTCGGTCTTCTTGGTCGGGATGGTCGTGTTGCGGGGGATCATCCGGGTGAAGACACCGCCCAGGGTTTCGATGCCCAGGGTCAGCGGCGTGACATCGAGAAGAAGGACGTCCTTGACGTCGCCTGAAAGCACTGCGCCCTGGATGGCGGCCCCGACCGCCACGACCTCGTCCGGATTGACCCCCTTGTGGGGCTCACGCTCGAAGAGCTCCCGGACGAGCTGCTGGATCCGGGGCATCCTGGTCTGGCCGCCGACCAGGACGACCTCCTGGATGTCCTTGGCCTTGACGTTGGCGTCAGCCAGGGCCTGGCGGACCGGCTGGACCGACCTTTGGATGAGGTCCTCGCAGAGCTGCTCGAGCTTGGCCCGGGTCATCTTCATCAGCAGGTGCTTGGGGCCCGAGGCGTCGGCCGTGATGAAGGGCAGGTTGATCTCGGTTTCCATGGTCGTCGAGAGCTCGACCTTGGCTTTCTCGGCGGCCTCCTTGAGCCGCTGAAGGGCCATCTTGTCCCTGGTCAGGTCGATGCCCGACTCCTTCTTGAACTCGGTGACGATCCAGTCCTGGACCTTCTGGTCGAGGTCGTCGCCGCCGAGGTGCGTGTCGCCGTTCGTGGCCTTGACCTCGACGACGCCCTCCCCGACCTCGAGGATGGAGATGTCGAAGGTCCCGCCGCCGAAGTCGTAGACGGCAATGACCTCGTCCTTCTTCTTGTCCATGCCATAGGCCAGGGCCGCAGCGGTCGGTTCGTTGATGATCCGGACGACCTCGAGGCCGGCGATCTTGCCCGCATCCTTGGTCGCCTTGCGCTGGCTGTCGTTGAAATAAGCGGGAACGGTGATGACGGCTTTCTCGACCTTCTCGCCGAGATAATCCTCCGCGGCCTTTTTCAGCTTCTGGAGAATGAACGCGGAGATCTCCGGCGGCGCGTATTTCTTGCCGAGCGCTTCCACCCGGACGTCGCCGTTTGCGGCCTCTCCCACTTTGAACGGGACCTGCTTGATCTCCTGGCCGACCTCGCCGAAACGGCGGCCCATGAACCTCTTGATGGAATAGATCGTGTTCTCGGGATTGGTGACCCGCTGTCTTTTAGCGACCTGGCCGACGAGGATCTCGCCCTTCGGGGTGAACGCTACCACCGACGGGGTCGTCCTTCCACCCTCCTCATTAGGGATGACGGTTGTTTTCTCGCCTTCCTGGATGGCGACAACTGAGTTGGTCGTGCCCAAATCGATTCCGATGATTTTCGCCATTATTCTCCTCCTAAATTTAGTAAGACATTAATATATAACCTGAGCATATATTTGTCAAGTTTAAAATAAAAAAATATAGGCTTATCTAATAGACCAGCCCCTTAATACCTTCGTAGAAAATCCAGTAAATAGCCTGGGCATCCTTTTCGTTCGCGAATCTCAGCTCGAGCTCCGATAGCGGCTTTCCGTTCCTGGCGCTGAACAAGCTCCGCACCGGCAGCAGCCCATACCACCTGACCTCCTCTATGACCGCTTTGAGACCTTTATCGCCGACCTTAACCGAGACCTTAAGCCCGTTGTCGAAATCGAGGCTAAAACTCTTGGGCATGTCCTTGAGCTCGAGCGCCTCGAGCTCGAACTTGCTCGGGTCCCTGGGCGTGCCTGCCGCCTCGCCGGGCTTGATAACGTTCCGCCGGGGCGGTTTCAGGGTGCTTTTCTTGACCAGCTGGACTGTCTTCGAAAACGCCGGCCTTCCCCAAAACCTCATCGACTGCAGCTTCCAGGCCCGCAGGACCATCCCCTTGACCCTGAGCTCGAGGTTTTTCTGGCGGACGTCCAGCACGAAATAGAAATGCGGCTCCTTGGCCAGGTCATTTTCAGCGGTCAGCTCCTGCAGGCTGCGGCCGATCTTTTCCTTGTCCACGGCCTGCGCGGAAGCGCCGGTCGCCGCGAGGAGCATCAGCAATAGGAGCCCCGGTTTTCGCATGGTCTTTCAGTAGATGTAGATCTTCGCCCCCAGAGGCACGATCTTGAAGATCTCCTTAAGGTCGTCGTCCCCGACCCTGACGCAGCCGTGGGTCACGTTCCTTCCGAGGAGACGCGTGTAAAGAGTCCCGTGGATGAAATAACCGTCCCCGAAGCCCAGGGCATAATCCCCCAGGCTGCCCCCTTCCACACGGTCATCCTGGTTCTTTGGGATGGGCTCGCCCTCCTCGATGAACGCCCAGTCTGGCTTGACCCAGTACGGGTTCTTGATCTTGAACTTCACCGCGAACGCGCCTCGTGGCGTGTCGAACACCCACTTCCGCTTGCCCCCCGGGTCCTCGAGGACGTCCCCGCTACCGCAGGAAACGACGGCCTGCCGGACGATCTCGGACCCCTTCTTCACATAAAGCCTGTTTTCCCCGGTGTCGATGATGATGTAGAGCCCCTTCGCCTGGAGGGCCGCGATCTTTTTCTCAAGCCCCTGGACACTTCTCTGAATTCTTTGGATGTCCTTGTCCGCAACGGCCCCCGTGGCGTTCTTCGGGGGCCAGGCCGAGGCCTGCTTCAGCCCCGAATAATACGATACGCCGACCACGACCAGGACCTCGAGGTAGGCCATGGCCAGCACGGCGATGAGCAGTCTTCTCCACCACATCTCAGTTCTTCCTGAGGGCCCGGATGACGTAGTTTTCCATCTCGTTGGTCCCGACGATCGTGACCGCCGTCCCAACGGACACCAGACTGAAGAGCTCGTCGAGCTTGTCGTTGTCCATGGAGATGCAGCCCCGGGTCAGGCTGTCCTGACCGCCTCCGTGGATCTCGATATCCCCGCCGATGCCGATCGTCGTCGGGATCGCCCCGCGGTTCTTCTCTCTGGCGAACCTCCGCCTGTCCTCCTCGTTGGGATAATCGATGAGGAGGGCCTTGTAATACTGGCTCGAGGCGATCTTCTGGATGATATGGTAGCGGCCTTCGGGCGTGGCGTTATCCCCGGAGTGCATTTTGTTCGAAAGACCGTTGAACCCGAAGCCCGCAGGATAGCTCCGGTAGGCCTGTCCGCCCTTGTAGACGGTCAAGCGCCTCTCGAGCTTGCTGACGATGAGGGCGATGGTCCCCCTGGCCCGGGACTCGGCAATCGTTTCGTCGGCCCATTTTTTCCAGATATCGACCTGCCTTTTGTCGAGATAGCGCCCGATGAAGGCAACGACCGCCTCCTCCGCCTCCTTGACGCACTCCCCGGCCTGGGAAAGGCGCCGGGAAGCTTCTTCGAACTTCGCCTGGCCCATCAGGGAATCCGCCTCTTGAAGGTAGATTTCCGCCTCGGCCAGCTCTTTCCGTGCTTTCCCCCGCTCGGTCAGGGAGAGGGTGATATCCTTGAGCGTCAACATCTTGGCCCGGACGTTCCGGGCGCCTTCAGCTAGAGAAGACCGCTTCTCAGCCTTGAGGGCCTGGACCTTGGCCAGGAGGGCATCTCCCGATTCGAGGACGGACTGGAAGCCTCGCCGGACCGGGCCATAATCCCTGGACCAACCCAGCTTGAGGTTCTCCTGATCGAACCTCCGGCGGGCCGCCCTCAACGTGTCGAGGTAAGCTGAATAATCCTGGCTGGCGAAAACAGAAGCACCGGCTCTCCAGAGGTCCTGTTCCTGGATATCGGAACGGCGAACCTCCGGAGGAGCCGGTGGAAGTTGACAGCTGACGGAAAAAACAGCCAGGAAAAGCAGGGCTGTTTGAAGAACCTTCAACTTCGCGGAAAAACCTTCTTCTTATCTTTTGCCCTTGACCTTGTCGATGGCCTTCTGGACCTGCGCGGCGATGGCGGCGGCCTTGTCCTTGACGGCCATGGCCTTGTCCTTGGCGCCGAAATAATCCTCGGCCGTGATGGCGTTCTGGACCTCGGTCATCTGGGGCTCGAGCCCGCTGAGGTCGGCCTTCATGGCTTCGATGTCGGCCTTAGTGCCCTTGCCCTTGGGGGCCTTCTCGAGGAGGGCCTTGGCGCCGTCATAGGCGGCCTTGGCTTCGTTCATCGCGGCTTCAGCGGCCTTTTTCGCTTCCTCGATCCGCCCCGGGATCTGGGCTTTCACGGCGTCGGCGTCCGTGACGACCTTGGCCAGCATTTCCTTGGCCGGGCCGTACTTCTTGAAGAACTTCTTGGACTGGGCGGTCACCTCGTCCATCGCGGCCTGGAGATCGCTCTTGAGCTTGGTCAGCTCGTCCTTGGCATAGATCATGCCCTTCGCGCCCTCGACGGCCTGGACCGCGGCCTTGGCCGCATCCATCTGCTGGGTGGGCTGTTGGGCGCAGCTCATGAACGCGAACATCACGATCACGGCCAGCGCCAGGATTCTCATCGTGCTTTTCATAACATAGCCTCCTTTAAGGGTTATTTGAATGAGTTCCTTTATTTGATGGCGTTGCTTTCCCGGGGTTCTCGGCGATTCTCACCTCCTTTCCCCTCTCGTTCCTCCCCCCTCGAGGAATACCCTCTTTGGGGGCGTTCTATCGATGATGGCAAAAAACGGGTTACGGAGGATGGAGGTCTTCTAAGAATGAACCTTCTATATTCTCGCTCATCTCGTTATCACTGGTTTTTCGATACGGCCAAGCGTATATGCAATTCAAGCTTGTGTTTTTTATATCACAAGATTTTCCGCTTGTCAATCAGGCGAAAAAAAGAAAAACGGGGGGCCTTGGCCCCCTCTTCTCTTCGCCTCTGTCCATTCCGCTCCGGCGGGCCCCGGAGACGGCGGTATCAGACCACTGTCACTTCTTGTCCGGGTCGATGATGATGCCTTCTTTCATCTTCCGCTTGACTTCGTCACGGGCTGCCCGGATGGTCTCATTGGCCATCTTGAAGCGCTCTTCGGCCGGGAAGTTGAAGCGGGCCACGCCTTGTTCGATCGCCTTCGACCCGACGGCCACGGCCTCGCGCGGGAAGACTTCCCATTCGTCCATGTTCGGGATGATGTACTCTTCGTGGATGCCCTTGTCCTCGGCGACCTTGGCCAGTTCGCGGGCGGCCGCGATGCACATCTCGTCCGTGATCGTCTTGGCCCGGACGTCTAGGGCGCCGCGGAAGATGCCCGGGAAGCCGAGCGAATTGTTGACCTGGTTGGGGAAGTCGGAGCGCCCCGTCGCGACGATGCGGGCCCCGGCCTCTTTCGCTTCCCACGGCCAGATCTCGGGCACGGGGTTGGCCTCGGCGAAGACGATGGCGTTGGGGGCCATGGTCTTGATCCACTCGGCCTTGACGGTGCCGGGGCCAGGTGTCGAACAGCAGATGAGGACATCGGCGCCCTTGATGGCGTCGGCCATAGTGCCCTGTTTGGCGAGCGGGTTCGTCCGCAGGCAGAGGTCCCATTTCTCCTTGAACTTCGTCTGGAGCGTTTCCTTGTCGGCACGGTCGCGGGAGAGGATGCCCTTGGAGTCGACCGAGAGCATGTTCTTCGGGTCGCCGCCTGCCGCCATGATCATCTTGGCGATGTTGATGCCCGAGGCGCCGGACCCGACGACGGTACACTTGACCTCCCCGATGTCCTTCTTGACGATCTTGAGAGCGTTGATCAGTCCGGCCACCGTGACGCAGGCCGTGCCCTGCTGGTCGTCGTGCCAGACGGGGATCTCGCACCGCTCGCGGAGGGTGTCGAGGATCCTGAAGCATTTCGGCTGGGCGATGTCCTCGAGGTTAAAGCCGCCGAAGGACGGCTGGAGGGCCCGGCAGATGTCGATGAGCTTGTCGGGATCCTTCTCGTCGAGACAGATGGGGAACGCATCGACTCCGCCGAGATACTTATAGAGAATCCCCTTGCCTTCCATGACGGGCAGGCCGGCCTCAGGGCCGATGTCGCCCAGGCCGAGGACGCGCGTCCCGTCGCTGATGACGGCCACGGAGTTCCATTTGTTGGTGTACTCGTAGACCTTCTGCTTGTCGACGGCGATCTCTTTGCAGACTGCGGCGACGCCGGGGGTGTACCAGATCGCGAAATCGTTAAAATCGCGGACTCGGCACTTCAGAGCGACGCCCATCTTGCCCTTGTAGAACTTGTGGAGCCTCGGGGCGTCCAGGGAAGGCTGCTGGGCTTTGGCCAACAGCTCTTCAACGGTGACTTTCTTCATGAACGAACCTCCTGATGATATGGAAAGGCCATCAAAAGATGGGATAGCCATCATAAGGAGGCCCGGTCGAAATGTCAACTTTTTTCCGTCACGGCCCTGCCCGGACTATCGGGTCAGGGGGACGAATTCGTACCGGCGTCCGGCTTTGCGCATCGTCCCGAAGGCGTGGCGGAGGTCGTGGCTGAAGGCGACGACCCAGTCCCCCGCCACGGCCTGTTCATAGAGCTTCTTCTTGTTGTTGAAGGTCTCGACGGGAAAGAGATCGTAGCTCATGATATAGGGAAGATCGATGTGGGCCGAGGTGGGCACCGTGTCGCCGAAATAAAAGAACGTCCGGCCGCGGGAAGTGATTTTCAGGCCCTGATGGAACGCCGTATGGCCGGGGACTAGGACGGCCTCGACACCGTCCCGGATGACCGCGTCGCCTTCGAGGAGGTCCAGGGCGCCGCTCTTCTCCAGGGACCTGAGCCGGGCCGGGATATAGCTCGGCCTGTCCCGCTCGACCGGGTGGAGGGCCTGCTCCCACTCGCCCCGTTGGACGGCGTAGCGGGCCCTCGGCAAGGCCGGCCGCCAGTCCTTCTCTCCGCCCCGGACCGTGTTCCCCCCGCAGTGGTCGAAGTGGAGGTGGGAGTTGACGACGACGTCCACGTCCTGCGGCCGAATCCCGATCTTCTGGAGAAGCCCGAAAAGCCCGGGCTCGCGACGGAACGAATAGAAATCGACATGTCGCCTCCCGACGTCCGGGCCGACGCCCGTCTCCACGAGAATCGTCGAGCCCGGCGCCTCGATCAGATAACAGCTGAGGGCCAGGGCGATCCGGTTTTCCCTGTCCGGGGCCGCCCGCTTCTCCCACAAGGTCCTGGGCACGACCCCGAACATAGCCCCGCCGTCGACGAGGAATGTCCCGTCCACGAGCCGGGTGATCTTGAATTCGCCGACTTCGAGGCTCTCGTCGGGTGAGGTCATAGCTTGTCCAACGGGTATTCGAGGCCGGCCCGGCTCGTCGACGCCAGGCGGATCTCTCCCGTGTCCATCCGGATGGCGTCCACGGGACAGGCCTCGACGCAGAACCCGCAGAAGCAGCAGCGGTTGAGGTCGATGATGAAGCTCGTCGGATATTTCTGGGTTTCGGGGTCGTCGGTCTCGCCCGCCTCGATGAAGATGCATTCGGAAGGGCAGACCGTGACGCACATCATGCAGGCCACGCACTGGGGCAGGCCGTTCTCCCGCCGCAGGATCCGGTGGAGGCTCTTGTGGCGGGGCGAGAGGGGTTTGACCTCGTCCGGGTACTGGATGGTCACGGCCCCCTTCCGCCGGGTCTTGAGGCCGAAGAACTTCAGGGCGTGAAAGGCCATGTTGACTATGAAATGCCGGGAGGTGATCCAGCCCCCCCTCAGGATCTCCTTGAAGATCACCCAGCTTTTTTTCATCATCGCCCTATCTCAAAACGAGGACCAGCCCCGTCGCCAGGATGTTGACAGCGCCCAACGGGACCAGGAATTTCCAGCCGAAATCCATGACCTGGTCGTACCGGAAGCGGGGATAGGTCCAGCGGATGAGGACCTGGAGCCAGCAGAAGAAAAAGACCTTAAGGTTGAAGGCCCCGACCTGGAGGGCCGTGACGAGCCAGGAGGGCAACCGCCAGACGCCGCCCCACGGGAACCGGAATCCGCCGGTCCCAAGCCACGGGACCTGCCAGCCCCCGAAGAAAAGCGTCGTCGCCAGGCAGGAAACGACGATGACCTCGAGGAAATCGGTCATCATGAAAAGGCCCCACTTGAGGCCGCTGTATTCGGTGAAAAAGCCGATGATCTCCGACTCGCCCTCCGGAAGGTCGAAGGGCACGCGCTTGGTCTCGGCCAGGGCCGCGAGGAAGAAGGCCGCGAAGCCCAACGGCTGGATGAAGATCCCCCACTTCGGGAGGAACCCGAACAGGAGACCCCCCTGGAACCGGACGATCTCCGAGAGCCGCAGGGACGGGAAGACCATGATCAGGCCGACGAGGGCGAGCCCCAGGGCCACCTCGTAGGAGATGAGCTGGGCCGCCCCCCGAAGGCTCCCCAGGAGGGCGAACCGGCTGTTCGAAGCCCAACCGCTGACCAGAATGCCGTAGATCCCGAGGCCGAGCATGGCCATGACGAACAGGAGGGCCGCGTTGATGTCGGCGACCTGGAGCGTGATCCGGCGGCCGCCCAGCGTGATCGCGTCCCCGAAGGGGACGGCCACGACGGTCACGGCCACGAAGAAAAAGGACAGGAAGGGCGCGAGCGTGTGGAGGGCCCGCTCCGAAAACGAGGGAACGAAATCCTCTTTGAAGATCATCTTGATGGCGTCGGCGAACGGCTGGAAGAGGCCGAAGACGCGCAGGCCGAAGACCGACGCCCGGTTCGCGCCGATACGGTCCTGCATGACCGCGCTTTCCTTTCTCTCGACCCAGGTCAGGATGAGGGCGAGGAGCATCATCCAGGTGAGGGCCAGGATGATCTTGATCAGGAGGATGAGAACGAGGGTCATGTCTTTATTCCAGCTTCACTCCGAGCTCGGAGGCCAGGCGGCTGAGGATCTCCCCTTCCGGGAGGGATCCGCGGGGGGGCTTCACGGCGCACTCGAAAGGCTGGACGGTTCCCTTGATGTTGGTGAAGGACCCCTTTTTTTCCGCCGGGTGGGCTGTCGGAAGGATGATGTCGGCCAGAGCGTCCAGCGCGCTCCGGTGGGACGCGAGCAGATATTTCCTTCCTATGCCCTGAAGGGCAGCGGCCAATTTTTCGACCGGGAAATGGTCCAGGAGGTGCGGGCCGAAGGCGATCAAAAGGTCGGAGGCCCCGGCCAGCCTGTCCAGGTCCGGAAGGGTTGGCAAAAACCCGAGCGCCGCCGCGCCGCCCCCGTTCGGGGCCCTGTCCGCGGTGAGGAGGTGGCCGTCGGCCTCGCCCGGCTTCGGGTCGGCGAAGAAGATGCTCCGGACACCCAAAGCGTCCGCAAAAAGCTTCCGGCAGGCCGCGAGCTCCTCGTTGGTCAGAAAGCTGTTCAAAATGACGGCCAGGCTCGAGGTCCGGCCGGCGTCGGCCAGACCGCGGATCTCGGCGGCCAGCCCTTTCAAGATATTCTCCCAGTTGGGGGGCCGGCCTCCCGCGGGCTCTCCCCGGTTCACGGCGATGACCTTCCAGCGGTTGTCCTCGACGTCCGGATATCCGTACCGGCCGTAGTCGCAGATCCAGTGACCGTTCACGTCGGGGTTCTCGGCGGCGACGATCCGATAGATCTTCCTCTGCCGGCCGGAAAGCGGGTAGTCACGGACGGACTGGATGACGATGTTGCAGCCCCGGCTGCAACGGGGGCACACCGTCCTCTTTTTCTCCAGGAACCAGGCCCTCGTCTTGAACCGGAAGTCTCCGTCCGTGATGGCGCCGACCGGGCAGATGTCGACCAGGTTCCCGGAGTAGTTGTTCTTGATCTCGGTCCCTTCGTCAATCCCAATCTCGGCTGTGACTCCGCGCTCGAACACGCCGAGCTCGCCGGTCCCGGTCACACGGCGCAGGAAGCGGACGCAGCGCGTGCAGAGGACGCACCGCTCCCGGTCGAGGATGAGTTTCTTCCCGATCGGAATCTTCTTTTTTTTCTTCTCTTTCGCCTCCAGGAACCGGCTTGCGTAGCGGCCGTGCTTGTCGTAGTAGTCCTGGAGGAAGCATTCGCCCGCCTTGTCGCAGATCGGGCAGTCGAGCGGGTGGTCGGCCAGGAAGAACTCGAGGACGTCTTTCCTGGCTTGGATGACTTTCGGCGTGGACGTCCGGACGATCATCCCCTCGCGGACAACGGTCGAGCAGGCCAGGTCGAGCTTGGGGAGGCCTTCGATCTCGACCAAACACATCCGGCAGCTGCCCTCCGGCTCGAACGCCGGGTGAAAGCAGAAACGGGGGATGACGATCCCCATCTGCTCAGCGGCCTTGAGGACCGTGGTCCCCGGCGCGACTTGGAGGGGCTTGCCGTCGATCTGGATCGTCACCATGCTCTTTCCGCTCAGCGGGAGATCGTCTCCTCGAGCTCCCTTCCGAATTTCTCGATGATGGACAGGACGGGGAAGGCCGCCGCGTCTCCCATCGGGCACAGGGTCTTGCCCTTCATCCCTTCCGCGAGGTGGCGGATGAGGTCGAGGTCGCCCGGCCCCCCGCCGCCGGCCCCGATCCGGTCGGCGATCTTGCTGATCCACGTCGTCCCGATCCGGCACGGTGTGCACTGACCGCAGGACTCATGGGCGTAGAAACGGGCCACGATCTTCAGGATGTCGATGATCGGCGTCCGGTCGCCGATGACGATGATGCCCGCGGAGCCCAGCATCGACCTGGCGTGGGCCAGCGATTCATAGTCCATCAGGACGTCGATCTCTTCGGGCGTGAGGAAAGGCGCCGATAGGCCCCCGGGGATGACGGCCTTGATCGCCTGCCCTTCGGCCGGCCCGCCCGCCCAGTCATAGATGATCTTGCGGAGCGGCGTTCCCATCGGCAGCTCGTAAAGGCCGGGTTTCCTGACGGCGCCGCTGACACCGAAAAGGCGCTTCCCGCCGTCCCTGGGCAGTCCCTGAGCGATGAACCACTCGGCGCCGTGCCGGAAGATCAGCGGAATATTGGCGATCGTCTCGACGTTGTTGATGACCGTCGGACCACGGAAAAGCCCGACCGAGGCCGGGAAGGGCGGTTTGAGCCTCGGCCAGCCGCGTTTTCCTTCGAGGGATTCGAGAAGGGCCGTTTCCTCGCCGCAAATATAAGAGCCGGCGCCCCGGTGGACGAGGACCTCCAGGTCAAACCCGGAGCCAAAGATGTTCCCGCCCAGAAATCCCTTTTGCCCGGCCTCCGCGATCGCAGCCTCGAGCCTCATGGCGATGGCCTCGTACTCCCCGCGGACATAAACAAAAGCCGTGTGGATGCCGACGGCGTAGCAGGCGAGGATAATCCCTTCGAGGAGGAGGTGGGGGTCCCGGGTCAAGATGGCCCGGTCCTTGAAAGTCCCCGGCTCGCCCTCGTCGGCGTTGACGCAGAGGTATTTCGGCCGGTCGTCCGCCTGGGGCACGAAGGCCCATTTAAAGCCGGCGGGGAAGCCGGCCCCTCCCCTTCCGCGGAGGTTGGCCTTCTTGACTTCCTCCATGACCTCCTGGGGCTTCTTCTCGAGCAAGGTCTTTCGTGCCGCTTCGTAACCGCCGCGGCCGAGGTAGGCCTCGAGGCGGTAGGAATTCTCCCCGGCCGGAATAAGGGTCGCTCTCACGTCGGCCATCCTAGATGAGCCCCTTCAAGATCCCATCGATCGCGCTCCTGCTGACGGGCCCGTAGTCGTCGTCGTTGACCATCAGGCAGGGGGCGTGGTCGCAGTTTCCGAGGCACTCGACCGTCACCAGGGTGAATTTCCCGTCCGCCGTCGTTTCCCCGGCCTGGACGGCGAGCTTCGTCTCAAGATAATTGACGATGTCCTCGGAGCCGGCCAGGAAGCAGCTGATGTTACGACAGACCTGGATGACATACTTGCCGGCGGGCTGGCGGCGGAGGAGCGTGTAAAAAGACAGCACTTCCCGGACCTGGATCGGCGGAACGCCGAGGGTCGCCGCGACCCACTCTTCCGCCTCAGGAGAGACGAACCCTTTCTCCCGCTGGACGATGTGGAGGACCGGAAGGAGGGCGGCCGCTTTCTTCGGGTAGCGGCGGACGAGCTCGTCGACCCTTCTCGCGCTCTCGGCGGACAGGGAGAATTTCATCGGTCGAGCTCCCCCCCGATCATGTTCATCGACCCGAAGGTCGGGATGACGTCCGCGACGAACCGGCCCTTGATGAGCTGCTCGATGGCCGAGACGATGTGAAAGCAGGGCGCCCTGAGATGGAGGCGGTACGGGCGGTCCGTCCCGTCGGAGACGATGTAGAATCCGACCTCGCCATTCCCCCCTTCGACCGAGAAATAGACGTCGCCCTTGGGCGGCCGGATGCCGTAGCCCTTCATGAAGAAAAGGAAGTGGCTGATCAGGCCCTCCATCGTCGTGTACGTGTCTTCCTTCGGCGGGACCACGACGGGAGCGTCGGCGGTCAGGATCTCCGGATAGCGCTGTTTCTCCGATCCCTCAAGGTTCGGAGAGAGCCGGATTTTTTGCCGCGGTTTTTGGGTGCGCCCCAGCCGGACGGCCTCGGTCGGCTCGATTTCTTCGGTTTTGGCCCTAGGCCTCTTGTCCGTGATGAGGCCCGCGACCTGTTCGATGATCCTCAGGCTCTGCTCCATTTCGAGCATCCGGACCATATAGCGGTCGTAATTGTCGCCGCGCTCGCCGAGCGGGACGTCAAAACTCAGACGGTCGTACGTCAGATAAGGATGGGCTTTGCGCACATCGTAGAGGACGCCGGTCGAGCGGAGGCAGGGGCCGGTCCAGCCGTAGGAGAGAGCGTCCTCCTTCGAGATAGCGCCGATGCCCCGGGTCCGGTTGAGGAAGATCTGGTTCTTGTCGAGGAGTCCATGGACGTCCTTGAGGACTCGGCGGGTTTCGAGGACGGCTTTTTTCACGGCGTCGCGCCATCCTTCGAAGAGATCGGCCCGGACGCCGCCGATCCGGATGTAGGAGGTCGTCATCCGGGACCCCGTGGTGAACTCGATGACATCCCAGAGGAACTCCCTGGCCTTCATCATGTACAGGAAAACCGTGAAGGCACCATTCTCCATGGCCATGGCGGCCAGGCAGGTCAGATGGTCGGAGACCCGGGAGAGCTCGCTCATCAGGACCCGGATCTGCTGGGCCCGCTCCGGGACCTCGATCCCGAGCATTTTCTCCATGGTCATGGCATAGCCCAGATTGTTGATCTGCGGCGAGACATAATTCAGCCGGTCCGTGTAGGGCAACAGGTTGAAATAGGTCTTGTTCTCGCAGGTTTTCTCGAAGCCGCGGTGGAGGTACCCGATCTCGACCTCCGCGTTGAGGATCTTCTCGCCTTCGAGCTCGAGCATGATCCGGAAGGTCCCGTGCATGGCGGGGTGGGACGGGCCCATGTTGAGGAGCATGGTGTCCGGCCGGGCTTCCTTCTGGATCCTCGTTTCCATGTCAGTCCTTCAGCGTGATCCGGGGCTGTTCCTTCCGCCATGGGTAGCTCTTGCGGAGCGGGTGCCCCTCGAACCCCTCGTACATCAGGATGCGCCGAAGGTCGGGGTGCCCTATGAAAGCGACGCCGAACATGTCGAAGACCTCCCGCTCGAGCCAGTCGGCGTTCTTCCAGAGCCCGACGAGCGAATCCACGACAGCGGTCTCGCCGGGCAAGGACACCTTGATCCGGAGGCGGCGGTTGCGGCTCATCGAATAAAGGTGGTAGACCATCTCGAACCGATTCTCCGAGGCCAGGAAATCGACGCAGGTCAGGTCGAGGAGGACGGCGTAGTCGAACGGCGCGTCCTTGAGCCCCGACATCACGGGCCGCAGCCCCTCCCGCCGGACGACGAGGACCTGGTCTCCGCGGGTCTCCGCGTCCGACTCGATCTCGTCGGGGAACCGCTTCCGGATCTCTTCGATCAGGTTTTCTTTTTCCATCTCCAGTCCTGTCCCTGATTCTGGATCTTCTCCTGGAGCTTCAGGAGGCCGTCGAGGACCATCTCGGGCCGCGGCGGGCAGCCCGGGATATAAACGTCCACCGGGATGATCTTGTCGATGCCCTGGACGGCGGCGTAGTTCTGGTAGATGCCGCCGCTCACGGCGCAGGCCCCGAAGGCGATGACCCACTTGGGTTCCATCATCTGTTCGTAAACGGTCCTGAGGGCCGGGGCGAGCTTGTGGCTGACCGTGCCGACAACGAGCAGCAGGTCGGCCTGCCGCGGCGAGAACCGGGTCAGGCCCGCCCCGAACCGGTCGATGTCGAAATGGGCGCAGGCGGCCGACATGTACTCCATGCCGCAGCACGCCGTAATAAAAGGATAGTGGAAAAGCGAGAACTTCCTGGCCCAGCCGACGGCCATGTCGAAGCGCGTCGTCAGGAAATCGAAGCCGCTCATGACCAGTCGAAGATCCCTTTCTTCCAGGCGTAGACGAATCCCAGGGCGAGGATGAGGATATAGCTCGCGACGGCGGCGAATCCGGCGGCCCCGTGGTCACGGAATGCGAGAGCCAGGGGAAAGAGGAAGACGACCTCGACATCGAGCAGGAGGAAGAGGAGCGCGACGAGAAAGAACGGGATGCGGACGGGACGGATCTCCGCCTGGAGATAAGGGCTTCCGCATTCGAAGGGTTTTTCGCGGGCCGGGTTGGGCTTTCTCGGCCCGAGGAGGGAGTTCATAAAGAGCATGACGAGGGCGAGCAACCCGAAAACGAGGAAGGAAAGCGCTAGCTCCAGCATGGGGCCTTCAAAACCGCATCGATTGTATAGAATCGCCCAGCTTTTTTCAACAACCCGTCATCACGAATTGAGGATGTGCAGCGCCTCGCCCTTGGCTTTAAGGGCCGCTTCGCCGACCGTTTCAGAAAGGCTCGGGTGGATGTAGATCAGGGAGGCGACATCGGCAAGCTCCAATCCTCTGGAGACGGCCATAGTCAACACGGGGATCATGTCCGAGGCCCCAGGTGCGAGGATGTGGGCGCCGATCACCCGGTCCGACTCGTCGGCGATGATCTTGACCATGCCATCCGTGGCATCCATGGTCATGGCCCGGCCGCTCGCCTGAAGCAGGAAAACCCCCGTCTGGATCTTGATCCCCCGTTCGGCGGCTTCTTCAGTCGTCAACCCGACCGAAGCGAACTCAGGTTCGGTGAAGACGGCCATGGGCACGGCGGCGTCATCCACTGTTCTTTCGAAGCCGGAGGCGTTCTCGACCGCGACGACCGCATCGTGGTAGGCTTTGTGGGCCAGGAGCTTGCCGCCGATGACGTCGCCGATCGCATAGATCCCGGGCACGCTCGTCTCGAGCTTCTCATTCACCTTGATGAACCCGGTCCGGTCCAGATCGAGAATGGGCAGTCCGTCGCAAAGGTTCTCGGTCGCCGGCTTCCGTCCCGCGGCGAGCAAGACCTTTTCCGCAGCATATTCGAACGGCGCGTTCGTCCTCAGGCAGGTGCCCTTGAGCGTCACCTTGCCTTCTTCGACCTTCGCTCCCTCGATCCGCATCTGGGTGAGGATCGTGGGCCCGTGCTTCTTGAACACCCGGTCGAGACGGGCAGCCGTTTCCCTGTCCGAACCCGGCAGAATCGTCGGCAGGATCTCGAGCACGGTCACGTCCGTCCCCAGCCTCCGGTAGATCGAGCCGATCTCGAGCCCGATCGCGCCGGCGCCGATGACGAGCAGGCTCTTCGGGACCTCGGCGAACTCCAGGGCCTCGGTGCTGGTCACGACGTTCCGGCCGTCCGGCTTGAGGAAGGGCAGGCTCGCGGCCCGGCTTCCCGTGGCCACGATGACCTTTTCGGCCTCGATGACCTTCTCCCCTTCCGCGGTCAGAGCGGTCACGGTTTTGTCGCCTTTCAGCCGGGCCGTCCCCTTGACGATCTCGACCCTGCCTTTTTCAAGAAGGAAGACGATCCCGTTGACAAGCCGGTCGACGACCGAAACCCGGCCCTCCTGGACTTTTTTCCAGTCCATCGAGATCTGACCAACGGGCCCGAGGAGTGTTCTCATACCCCTGACTTCTTTGAGGATCTTGGTCTGATGAAGGAGGTATTTCGTCGGGATGCAGCCGTAGTTGATGCAGGTCCCGCCCACCCTGTCTTCCTCGATGAGCGTGACCTTTTTCTTAAGCTGGGCGCCCCGCATCGCGGCCAGGTAGCCCCCGGGGCCTCCCCCGATGATGACGATGTCTCTTTTCTCGGCCATTTCGGTTCCTTTCAATGACTCAAGGGAGCCTTATTATAAGGTTTTCCGGGCTGCGTGTTAAGCCTGCAAAATGCAGAAGAGGGCCTCGGGGATTGGCCGGCAGGGAGTGGATTCTGAGGAGCGACCATCAGAAGCGCGGCGGAGCGGCTCGAAGCCGCGTTTTTGGGAAATCTCTGAAACGGGTCCCTAGGAAAAGGGGGACACGTAACGCTGCACATTTCCCCCTTTTCCTATCCCTGCCCGCTCGGCCTTCCAATGCCTTCCTCCGGGAAGCACCCCTGCACTCTGCGTCTTTATGCCTCCTGCCATTCCCCTTCAGCCCTCTTCAATAATCGGAGCTTATAAGGAATCGGTCCCTCTCGGCAGAGGTGCTCTCGCATTTCTTGACACCCGGTCCGCAAACCTGTAAAAAAGGGACCGCAGGGCAGGAAAGGAGACCCCTCATGCTCACGAGCTGGGAAAAGCTCATCTTCGTTTTTCTCATCCTGGCTACGGCGGCAGCATTTTTCCAGCCGCTCAT
The DNA here is from genome assembly GCA_050015275.1 of Candidatus Aminicenantales bacterium. Classification (GTDB taxonomy): domain Bacteria; phylum Acidobacteriota; class Aminicenantia; order Aminicenantales; family Saccharicenantaceae; genus DATKJS01. The sequence continues at coordinate 27,482 of JBEKBS010000023.1, forward strand.
CCGGCGCTTCCGGATCATCCGGGCGGGCCAGCCGGAGGACCGGTTCAGGGACCTCTGGAAGAGATTCCGCCATGCCTTCGTCAAAGTTTTTTTCCAAAGATGCACCCTGCGCGAAGAGCGGTTGTTCACGGGCCTGATGCATGTTTTCATTTTTTATAGCGCCCTGAGCTTCGACACGATGACCGTCAACCACACCCTGGAGGGTTTTTTCAAGGGATTTTACCTTTTCGGCGACACGAAGTTCGGGCTCTTTTTTTCCCTGCTCATTGACGTCGCGGCCTTTGCCGTGATGACCGGCGTCCTGTTCCTCGCCTTCCGGCGTTTCATCGTCCGGCCCAAGGCCTATGAAACGACCCGGGCCGATTCGGCTTTGATTTACACGCTGATCACGCTGGCCACCTTCACCTATCTCTACTTCGAGGGCTTCGCCATTGCCCACCACCCGGAGACGGCGCGGCTGTCGTTCCTCGGAAGCTGGCTGGCCGGAGCGATTAAGAACGCTGGTCTGGGCGCCGATGCCGTCGCTGCCCACTTCAAGATCTCCTGGTGGGCCCACATTGTCGCCGTCTATGCGTTTATCGCCTATGTCCCCCATTCCAAGTATCTCCACATGATCGCCGGCCCGGTCAATGTTTTCTTCCGGCGGGATACGACGAGCGGCGAGCTCGCGGCCATCGACCTCGAAAAGTCCGAGGTCTTCGGCGTCGAGAAGCTCCCGGACTTCACCTGGAAGGACAACCTCGACGCCTTCGCCTGCATGGAATGCGGCCGCTGCCAGGACGCCTGCCCGGCCTTCGCCAGCGGCAAGCCCCTCTCCCCAAAGATGATCATGTTCAACATGGAGCAGGCCCTGCTGGCCAATGATAAGGCCGTGATGGCCAAAAAACGGGACGACCTCACGGAGCTCGTTCCCGAGACATTCACGGAAGGCGAAATATGGACCTGCACGACCTGCGGGGCCTGCATGAAGGAATGTCCCGTCGAGATCGAGCACATCGCGAAAATCGTGGGGGCGCGGCGGAGCCAGGTCCTCATGCAGAGCAAGTTTCCCCAGGAGCTCAACGCCTTTTTCCGGAACATCGAAACGAACTCCAACCCCTGGGGCATCGGCTTCTCCAAGCGGGCCGACTGGACCGAAGGGCTGGACGTGAAGCTCCTGTCCGACGTGCCGGACGCCGAATACTTGTTCTGGGTCGGCTGCATGGGCGCCTATGACGAGGAAGGGAAAAAGACCGCCCGGGCCTTGGTCACGATTCTGAAGAAGGCCGGGATCACGTTCGGCATCCTCGGGACCGAAGAAAAATGCTGCGGCGATTCGGCCCGGCGGCTGGGCAACGAATATCTTTTCCAGAGCCTGGCCCAGGAGAATATCGCTCTCTTCAAAACCCGCAATGTTGAGAAGATTGTGACCATTTGCCCGCACGGCTATAACACCTTCAAGCACGAGTATCCGAAGCTCCTGGATTTCGTGCCCGGCCTGACACCAGAACACAAGGAGCGGCTGCGGGCGATCGAGGTCGTATCCCACACGGGACTGATTGAAAGGCTCCTGGCCTCTGGGAAGCTACGGCTAAGCCGCCGGGAGAGCGGTCCATACACGTACCACGACCCCTGCTATCTTGGGCGTCATAACGGCCTGACGAAGGAGCCAAGGGCGGTCCTGGCCTCGGCCCTGGGTGGCAAAAAGAAAGAGCTCCGGAGGCACGGCGACGACAGCTTTTGTTGCGGCGCGGGCGGCGGGTTGATGTGGACCGAGGAATCGCTCGGCCAGCGGATCAATCACCTGCGCGTCGACGAGGTGATCGCCTCGGGAGCGGAGTTAGCGGCCGCCGCCTGCCCCTTCTGCCTGACGATGCTACGGGATGGACTTAAAGACAAGGGCCGCGAAGACATCAAGGTCAAGGATATCGCCCAACTCGTGGCGGAAAGTTTAGTTTAGAATTGAGCACGCGTTAAGGGCCATTCCCGGCGACATCCCCTTCATTTTTCTGATGAAGGCCGGGGGGACTTTATCACCACATCTCCCAAGGGGATTTCTTTGTATCGCATGAAAGTTTTGCCCTTTGGAGTCCAGCTCTTATCCAGATGATCGTCAATTTTTTCAAATGATCCCAGAAGTTCAAACTGCTCGAGAACATAGGGTATCCCTTCACCTCCAAAGACTGAATTGGAATCAATCATATGGAAATGGAGATGAGGAGCATCGGAAATGCCTGAGTTTCCGATCAAGCCCAACACCCGGCCTTTTCGTATCTTATCCCCGATTTTGACCCGCAGACTTTTTGGCTTGAGATGGGCATAGACCGCGTACACTCCTTGCCCAATATTCAGGATGACATAATTCCCGGCCGCGTATTCCAGGCTCTTCGATACGGCATATGCGCCAAGGGGTGTGTTCTCGATGATGCCCTCTTTGATATCGGAGATGACGCCGTCTGCAACCGCGATGACCTCTTCGCCATAGCTAAGCCAATTGGCATTGGATGAACTTTCTCCATGGACCAACCGGTAATCCTCGCCGAACTTCATCAAGTCGATCGCGTATCGTTCGTTAACGACTAACCGGCTGTTCCATGCCTGCATCGAAAGCCGGTGACCCACGGGACCATCACCAGGGCAATTCCCGGCCAGCCAAACTCCGGACCGGACAGGAGGGCCAATCATCAAAGGCGCCTTTTTAAGGATGGAAACTCGAGCGCCTTGACCTTGCAGCAATACCTTCTCCCCGTTGCTTCGGGAATACGCACCTGTCACCCGGTGAGTAAGGAAATCCGGGACTTCCGCACTATTCCCAAAGGAAAGCATGATAAACAGGACGGCCCGCGTGCCCCCTTCTAAAATGGATTTATCTTCCATATCCTGCGGTTTTCCCGGCCGAACAAGACATTCGGAGAGCTTGTCTCCTTGGTAAGTCTTGATAAGGCTTCTTCCATCACCGAGGACCTCAATACTGCGGAGAGACAGGGCGCCCCCTGAGGAAACTTGTCATATGCAGTTCATAAATGAGATGAATTCCTCCTTCGCCTTTTACGGGAGACGGCGGAAAAAGGATTTCATAGACAAGGGGAAGATAAGGGACCTTCTGAATTTCCTGTGACGGCAAAAGGAAATTTACGGAGAGTCCCAAAAGGCAGATTAAACCCATCACGCGCATGAATCGTACCTGAGGAGTTCGGATCTGCATGAATGTCCCTCCCTGAAGACATTTTTCTTTCCTTTATATCCTGTAATACACCCAAACCACCCAAAAAGGTTTTCCCGGGGTGGCCATTTGCTTTTTGCGCCGCCCGGATGCCACGCCCCTAGGCACGGCTCCCCTTCTCTCAGGCGGTCAAAACACGGTTTCGACGCGGATGCCGCGGGCCCGAAGGGCCCTGGCTAAACGCGTCGACTGTGTCCTAAAGAACGAATCCGTCAGGGCGTCGAGAAGGCCGTGACGGGCGTAGAACCCCCGGACGGCCGGAACGTAATTCATCCGGTCGATGAGGACTCGGTCGGCGGCTCCCGCGAGAAGCGCGGCCAGCTTTTCGGGGTTCCCCGGCAGGAGCGGGCCCGCGAAGACGAACGTTGATACTCCCGCGGCCCGGAACTCCCGCAGAACCTCGATCCGTTCCTGGATCGGCGAAGCCTTCGGCTCGAACAGCCGGGCGATCGTCTCATCCTCGGTCGCGATGGTAAAGCCGACCTCCGCATCCGGGATCCGCCGGATGACATCGAGGTCGCGCCTGACGCGGGACGACTTGGTCTGGATCTCGACTGGGAAGTCGCGGCCGGCGAGGACTTCAAGCGAGCGGCGAGTCAGCCCATAACGCTCCTCCCGCGGCTGATAAGGGTCGCAGACCGAGGCGAACCAGATCGTCCCCCGCTTGGCCTTGACGATCTGCTTGGCCAGAAGCGCGGGAGCGTTGATTTTGACGTCGACGAACTCGCCCCAAGGCTCGCTGTGACCGCTGTACAGCCTCATGAAGAGCGCCGCATAACAATAGACGCAGCCGACCTCACAGCCGGTGTAAGGATTGACGCAATAATCGTAGATCTTCGAAGCGTTGAGGATGGATTTGGCTTCGATCTCACGGACAATCGGCCCGGACAATCTTCATCACCTGACTAGAATCTCTTTAAAGGCCCGAATGGCGCGGGCGACGTCCTCGTCGCCGACGTCCTTGTGGGTGACCATGCGGATGCCACCGCTCACGGCCAGGGCGAGGATGCCTTTGTCCTTCATTTTCTCCAGCATCGCGGCGACAGTGATCGTCGGGTGGTCGAAGCCGAAGATGATGATATTCGTCTGGACGGATGCCGGGTTGAGCATGATCCCGGGAAAACCGCTAATGCCCACGGCGAGTTTCCCGGCTCTTGCGTGATCGTCCTTGAGCCGCCCGACCATCTCGGTCAGGGCGATGATCCCGGGGGCGGCCAGGACCCCGACCTGCCGCATGCCTCCGCCCAGGGCCTTCCTCAGCCTGCGGGCGAATTCGATGCGTTCGCTGTCCGCCACGAGCATCGACCCCACGGGCGCCGATAACCCCTTGGACAGGCAAAACATCACCGAATCGACGTACTCGGCGTACTCCTTGACCGGGACGCCCGAGGCGTGGCTGGCGTTGAAGATCCGGGCGCCGTCCAAATGGACGCGGAGCCCGTTCTCGTCGGCGATTTTCCTCACGGCCTTGAAATTCTCGAGCGGCAGGACGGCCCCGCCCCAGTTGTTGTGGGTGTTCTCGAGGCAAATGAGCGACGTCCGCGGCGTGTGGACATTGGGCTTGCGGATATTCGCTAGGATATCTTCGGGGTCCATGGCCCCCCGGTCCGACCGGACCGGCCGGGGCGTGATCCCCGAGATGAAGGTCATATGCGTGGATTCCATATTGTAGATGTGCGACCGTTCCTCGACGATGACCTCCTCCAGGACGTTCGTCCACATCTTGACCGCGATGGCATTTCCCATGGTCCCGGACGGGCAGTAGAGGCCGGCTTCCTTGCCCATCGTCTCGGCCGCCAGGGCCTCGAGCTTCTGGACTGTCGGGTCGTCCCCAAGAACGTCGTCGCCGACGACGGCGTCGGCCATGGCCTTTCTCATCTTCTCGGTCGGCCGGGTCACGGTGTCGCTGCGGAAATCCGAATAGGTCCTCATGTTGGTCTATCCTCCGAAAGCTTGATTATATTTTAAAGGCGCGGGAAAAGGCAGTTTTTTTCTTTGGCATGAGCAAAATTGCCTGGCTCGGTTCAGATATTTCCCAGAAGTGGGGCTCCGAGCCCCTCCGCCGCACTTCTGCCGGTCGTTTCTCAGAATCCGCTCCCTGCCGGTCCGCGGGTTTACTTGGTTCCGATTCTATGGTAATAATATCCCCTGAAATCAGGTCGTGAACATCGCGCATGCCGAAGCGAATCCTCTTTAATCTGGCCCTTTATTGCTTCCTGTTCCTCATCGTTTTTTTCCTGGCCGCCATCGTCTTTTCCCAGGTCATTCTCAAGGGCGAGACCGTCACGGTCCCCGATCTCATGGGAAAAACCGTGGCCCAGGCCAGAACGGAGCTTGCGAAAAAGGACCTGTCCGTGGCCCAACGCGGTTCGGAGTTCAACGACAGTCTGGAGCGCGGCCTCATCATCAGGCAGGACCCGGCCCCGGACTCCAGGATCCGGGTGACCACGGTCGTCCAGGTCGTCATCAGCGCCGGGAGCCAGAGCGTCAAGGTCCCCAACCTCATCGACAAGAGCCTCGACAGCGTGCTGACCCTCCTCCAGGCCGGCGGCCTTTATAAGGGAAAATTGAGCCAGATCCACTCCTCGCGCTACCCCGCCGGCCGGGTCATCGCCCAGAAGCCCGCCCCCGACGAGGTCGCGGAGCGGAACGCGCAAGTCGGCCTTCTTCTCAGCCAGGGCGACCGGGAGAACCGTTATATCATGCCCGACTTCCTGGGCGGCCTCCGGGCCGACCGGGTCATCGCTTGGCTGAAGGCCCTGGATTTCAAGGTCGCCGACGTCCGGTACCGTTATTATCCCGGCCGGTCTTCGGGCTTCATCGTCGGGCAGTTCCCGCCCGCCGGATACAAGATCCAGAAAAGGAACCTGATCACCTTGGAGGTCAGCCGGTGAACACGCGGATCGCCGCGTCCATTCTTTCGGCCGATTTCTCGCGGATCGGAGAGGCCGTCGAGCTGGCGGAAAACGCGGGCGCGGACCTCATTCATGTCGACATCATGGACGGGCATTTCGTCCCCAACCTGACCCTCGGGCCCCGGCTCGTCGAATCCGTCCGGCAGAGGACCCGCCTGCCGATCGACGTCCACCTGATGGTCGAGAACCCGAGGGCCTTCGTCCCCCTCTTCCACGAAGCCGGGGCGGACTGGATCTCCATCCACGTCGAGGCCACCGCCCACCTCCACAAGGACGTCACGATGATCAAGGACCTCGGCCGGAAGGCCGGGGTCGTCCTCAATCCGGCGACGCCGCTGGAGTCCCTCCGCGAGATCGTCAGGGACGTGGACTTCATCCTCCTGATGTCGGTCAACCCGGGCTGGGGGGGACAGTCCTTCATCCCCTCCTGCCTGGACAAGATCCGCAACCTCAAGGCCTGGCTCCGCGAGGAAAGGCTCGCGGTCCCTGTCGAGGTCGACGGCGGGATCAAACTCGACAACTTGGAGGACATCCTCAGGGCCGGCATGGACGTCGTCGTCGCCGGCTCGGCCATTTTCGAAGCCCCGGACCCCGCGGGGGCCATCCGGGAGATGAAACGGATCGCGGCCCGAGTGGCCGGTCACAAGGACGGATGACATGACATCACACGCCGTACGGAAAACTCTCGCCCTGACGCTCGCGCTCGCCGCGACCCTCACCTTTGTCCCCGGTTGCAGGAAGAAGCCTGTCCAGATCTCCCCGGAAATCGCCGCTTCCGACGAAGCCCTCTACAAACTCGGCGAGGCCGAGATGAAGAAAGATTCGGAGAAAGCCCTTTTGTACCTCCGCCAGGTCATCGATTCCTTCCCCAAGAGTTTCTATGCCCAGAGGGCCAAGCTCCTCATCGCCGACACGTATTTCAAGAAAGGGGACGAAGGCAACCTGATCCTGGCCGCGGCCGAGTACCGGGAGTTCATCAAGTCGTACCCGTTCAGCCCGTCGTCCTCCTACTGCCAGTACCAGATCGCCATGACCTTCTACAAGAAGGTCTTGAAGCCCGGCCGCGATCAAGCCAAGACCATCCAGGCGCTTGCGGAGTTCAAAAAGCTCGTCACGGATTATCCCGCGAGCGACCAGGCCAAGGAAACCCAGGACAAGATCAAGGACTGCGAGGAGCGGCTGGCCGAGCACGAAACCGGCATCGGAACGCAATACGCGAAGATGCGGGTGTACCGGGCGGCCATCAACCGGTTGAGTGAAGTCATGACGACCTACCCCAACTATTCGCAAATGGACGTCGTCTACTTTTACCTCGGCGAGTCCTACTTCCTGGCCAAAGCGCTCGATCAGGCTGTCCCCTATTTCACCAAGCTCGTCTCCGATTATCCGAAGAGCAAGCTGATCAAGAAAGCCACGGCACGGCTGAAGCAGATCGAGGCCGCTAAAAAACCCATCCCGCCCAAGGTCAAGTGACCCCGAACGACACCCGAGGAGGTGAGCCCTTGAAAACGCGAGCCCGAGCCCTGCGTTCGGTCCTCCTCTTCTCCGCCGTCTTCGGTCTTCTTGCGCCAGTCCCGTCAGTCGCCGCGGAGGACCGGACCTCCTTCAGGATCGGGGTCAGCTTTGAGCATTTCTCGCGAACGATCACTTGGGACGACAATACCGGGACATCCAGGTCCTCGGCCAATCTGTTCGCGGCCCGGGCGGAGCTCGAGCCGCGGCCGGGCCTGATCTTCGACCTCGAGGCCGGCTTGTCGCTTGCCAATTTCAACGGCCTGGTCTTCAGCAGCCTTCCCATCTCTCTCTACTATGAAGCCGGCACGGCGATGGGCCTTCTCCTCGGGGCCGGGGTCCGAGCGAGCCTCCTCCGGCTCGGCGGCTTTGAGATCGAAGGGGTGGGACGGTTCGTCTATTCCCTGGGGAACACGAAGACATGGCCGCTCGAAGGGTTCGCGGCGACGGGAAACGCCGTGGGCCGCCCGACCTGGATGAGAGCCTCCGCCGGCCCCCGGATCTCGTACCTCAATCTCGGCAAGTTCGTTCCCTATCTCAACGTTTTGGCCAACTGGTTTTCGGGGAATTTCAAGATGGACGAGACCCTGGGCGATCTCAGCGGCCAGGAGATAAAGAAGATCAGGGGGAAGAGCCTGGCGGAGGTTTCCCTGGGGGCCGATTACAAGGTCTCCGACCGCGTCAGCCTCAGGGGGGAAGCGGGAGTCCTTCCCTACGCGGGAGGCGTTGACGGCACGGTTTCGGCCGGGTTCCTGTTTTTCTTCTAGGGCCAGGAGGTGGTCATGAGATCTTGCGCCAAGAAGGCCTTCCGTCCGGTCCTGCCCCTTTCTGTCCTCCTACTGCTCGGGCTGGGGTCCGTCGATTTCAGCCAGCAAAAACCAGGGAAGCGCTACGATCTTCCCGGCTTCCGAGCGGACCGCGTCCTCCGGGTCGAAAGGCCCGGACAGTCCGCGAAGTCCCTTCCCGCCACCGATCGGATCCTTGTCAAGTTCCGGCCGCGGGTCAGTGCGGGAATCGCCGAGGGGATCCTCCAAAGCCACGCGCTCGGCAAGATCCGACGGATCGCCGGACTCGGAGTTTATCGAGGTCAGACTCCTCCGAACGTGACCGTCCGCGAGCTGCTCGCCGTCCTCCGCCAGAACCCGGAAGTGGAGTACGCCGGGCCGGACTACCGGACGCGTCTCTTCACGGTCCCGAACGACACCTATTTCTCCGCATATCAGTATAACCTCTCCAACCGGGGCGGGACCCTCGACATCAGTCCGGACGTCCAGCCCCAGATGACGGCAGGCGCAGACATCAAGGCGACCACGGCCTGGGATGTGACCAGGGGTGACGCGGGAACGGTCATCGCCATCGTCGACACGGGTGTGGACATGAGCCACGCCGAGCTCAAGAACAAGGTCGTTTCGACCGGCTACGATTTCGTCAACGGAGACTCGGACGCCACCGACGACAACTGCCATGGCACCTGGGTCGCCGGCATCGCGGCGGCCGAAACGAACAACAACGAGGGGATCGCCGGCGTCGCCTGGAACTGCAAGATCCTTCCCGTCAAGGTCATGGACGCCGACGGCAACGGCTATTACGACCAGTTGATCGAGGGCATCATGTGGGCCGCGGACAACGGCGCCAAGGTCATCAACATCAGCGCCGGCGGCGACGCCGACGACCCGTCCCTGAAGGCGGCCTGCAAGTACGCCTACGATAAGAACGTCGTCGTTGTGGCCGCGGCCGGGAACAACGGCACCTCGGTTTGCTACCCGGCGGCCTATGACGATTACGTTCTCGCCGTCGCCGCCACGGATTACAATGATGCCTGGGCGCCCTTCTCCAACCCTGGTCCCCAGGTGGACGTGGCCGCCCCCGGGGTCTGGGTCATGGGCCCCGCGCCCCAGTGGTACGTGGGCCCCGGATACCTGCCCTACGTTTTCGGGTCGGGAACGTCCGCGTCTTCTCCTCAAGTCGCAGGGCTGGCGGCCCTCCTCATGAGCCATAAGCCCTGGCTGACCCCTGCCCAGGCAATGAACATCATCCGGTACACCGCCGACGACGTGAACAAGGCCCAATATCCGGGCAAAGACGATGACATCGGCTACGGCCGGATCAACATGGGTCGGGCTCTTATCGTTTACACTCTCACCAGGTAAAATCCGGCAAGGCCATGATCAAGCTCCTACGGGTCAGGAATCTGGCGACCATCGAGGACCTCGAGATCCGGCTGGAGTCCGGGTTTTCCATCCTGACCGGGGAGACGGGCGCCGGCAAGTCCATCATCATCGACGCCATCCGGCTCGTCCTCGGCGACAAGGGCTCGCCCGAGCTTGTCCGGACGGGAAAGAAAGAGGCCCTCGTGGAGGCCGTGTTCGACGTGGCCAAAGCCCCCGTCGACCTTGGCGATCTCCCCGCGGCCGAAGACGGAGAGCTCCTCATCCAACGCCAGATCACGGACCAGGGGGCGGGCAAGGCCTATGTCAACGGGGTCCTCGTCCCGGTCCGGAGGCTCAAGGAGCTCGGCCCGCGGCTCGTCGACATTTACGGGCAGAACGACCACGTTTTCCTCCTCCACCTCGAGAGCCACCTCCGTTACCTGGACAACGCCCTGGACAATCCCTCCCTGTTGCGCGAGACCGCCCTGGCCGCCCAGGGGCTCCGGCGCCTGCTCCAAGAAAAAAGCGAGCTCGAGGCCCGGGAAAAGGAGAGGGAGCAGAGGCTCGATTTCGTCGCTTTCCAGGCCCGCGAGATCGAGTCCGCCCGGCTGGGGCCCGGCGAGGACTCCGCGCTTCTCCGGGACCGAGAGATCCTCAAGAACGCCGAAAAGATCGCCTCCCTCATCGACCGGGCCCTCGACATCGCCTACCTCCGCGAGGACTCGCTCATCCCGCTGCTCGCCCGCCTCCAATCGGTCCTAGGCGAGCTCGCGGCTTACGATGCCTGCTTCGAGGGCTTCCGGACGGGCCTCGGGGATGCGGCCATCCTCCTGCAGGACGTCGCCGACTTTCTCGTCCGCTTCAAGGACAGGAGGTCGGGGGCCCCGGAGGACCCGGAGGCCATCGAGGAGCGCCTGAGCGTCATCGAGAAGCTCAAGCGGAAATACGGCAACACCATCGAGGCCGTCATCGAACGCCTGGAGGGGCTCCGGAAAGAGCAGGCCGCGCTGACCACCAGCAAAGAGCGCTTGGCGGAGGTAGAGACCGAGATCCAGTCGAGGTTCGGGGAATATGCCGGCCTTTGCAAGAAGCTGGGGGCGATGAGGTCCGGGGCCGCTCGGGAGCTCGAGCGGCTCATCGAGAAGGAGATCTCGTTCCTCGGCATGAAGAGGGCCAGGTTCGCGATCCGCATCGACCCGGCCGCTCCGACGCTCTCCGACGCGGCCACGATCCGGGACCAGGGGGCCGAAGACGTGGAGTTCCTCATCTCGCCGAACCCCGGAGAAGAGCTCCGCCCCCTCCGGCGGATCGCTTCGGGCGGCGAGCTGTCCCGGGTCATGCTCGCCCTCAAGTCCGTGGGCAAGGACTCCGAAAGCCAGAAGACCCTGATCTTCGACGAGATCGATTCCGGGATCGGCGGCAAGACGGCCGAGTTCATCGCTCAGAAGCTCCGGAAGCTGGCCGGCCGCCACCAGGTCCTCTGCATCACCCATCTCCCCCAGATCGCCTCCACGGCCAGACATCATTTCCGGGTCGAGAAGAAGGTCGAAAAAGAACGGACCTTCACCTTTGTCCAGAGCCTGGGACGGGAAGAACGGGTGACGGAGATCGCCCGGCTCATCGCCGGCAGCCGCCTGACGGACGCGTCCCTCGAGATCGCTCGGGAGATGCTCGACCACAACGACGGCGGCGAAAGGTTGCGCTCATGACGAAAACCGAGCAGGCCATCTCCCTTTTCAAGGAAGGCTTCAGCTGTTCCCAGGCCGTCCTCGCGGCCTACGCGGAAGGCTTGGGCCTTCCCCGGGAAACGGCGCTCCGGATCGCCCAGCCCTTCGGCGGAGGCATCGCCAAGTCGGGGGACTGGTGTGGCGCCGTGACCGGCGCATTCCTGGTCATCGGCCTAAGATACGGCCGGGTCAGGGCCGACGACGCGGCGGCGAGGGACCGCACCTACGCCCTCGTCCAGGAATTCGTCAAGAGGTTCAAGGCCAAACACGGCACGGCCCGTTGCAACGAACTTCTCGGCTGTGATATCGGCGCTCCCGAGGGGCAAAAGACGATCGAACAGAACAAGCTCCATCAGACCCGCTGCGAGCCTCTCATCCGGGATGCCGTGGAAATCCTGGAAGACATTCTCTGAGACCCTGGGGGCTCCCCCCGGGGGGCCTCCATCGCTGGATCTTCCTCAGCGCGGGCCAAGGACGTCCCAGGCGTTTTCCGATACCGTCATTCAAGCACCCGAATGCGGATCTGAGAGCCGTCCTTCCCGCCCCGGAACACCCGTTCGATCGCTTTCCCGAAGTCCGAGGGCAGGGCCTTGGGAATGTCCAGGAACTTCTGCGGATTCCGGTCGATCAAAGGGAACCAAGAGCTTTGGATCTGAATCATGATCCGGTGTCCCGGGAGGAACGTGTGACAGACGTCGGGCATCGCAAATTCGATCTTCTCAGGCAGGCCTGGCATGAAAGGCTCCGGCCTCGCCATATCATGGCGGAATTTCCCCCGGAACGGCTCCCCCCGCACGAGCTGCTGATAACCTGCCAGGGGGACTCCCGCCGGGTTCCCGGCCGGGTCCTGGGCATCGTTCGGATAGACATCGATCAACTTCACGACGAAGTCCGAATCCGTGCCGGAAGTGGAGACCGTCAGCCGCGGCGTCACGGGGCCCACCGCCTTGACCTCATGATCGAGCGGCTCTGTTTCATAGGCCAGGACGTCCGGACGCTGCGCGGCGAACCGCTGATCCTCAGCCATGTAATCATACGGCATGCCCCGTCCGATGTGACCGATCACGGGCACGGGCTTGTCCGGATCGCTGAGATATTCATCGAAATCGGCGCCCGTTCCAGGTGCCGGATCAAAGGAGAGCTTGCCCCCCGGGCCCAGATACAAGGTCTTTTCCGGGGCCTCTTTTGGAGGCCAGACGTCGAAACGACGCCACTGGTTCTTCCCCGTTTCGAACAGCCAAGCGGTCGGGGGGCGGCTCTGTTCCGGTGACCCGAGGCCCTGGCCCTGGCCTTTCAGGTGGTAGAGGAAGAACGGCAGTTCGATCTGCCCGCGGAAGAACGTCCCGGTCTTGGATCCGAAGCTCAGCCGACCGAGCCGGTCGCCCTCCATGCCGGCCCAGCCCCCATGGGGCCACGGGCCCATGACAAGAGTGACGGGAGCCGGCGTTTGGCGGCCGACGAGCGCCCGGAACAATTTCGGCATGCCGCCAAGGTCCTCGGCGTCAAACCAGCCCCCGACGAGAAGCACGGCCGGCCTGACGTTCTTCATATGGGGGGACAACGCCCGGCGCTGCCAGAAGTCATCGTAGGTGTCATGGGCAAGCATGTCATCCCAGTACGGGTTCGGGTCCTGGAAATACTTCTTCGTCCCCTCCGCCAGGGTCCCCATGCGCAGATAGAAGTCATACTGGTCGGGCGTGCCGAAACTGAATCCCCCGGACCTCTCTGGGAGGGACGGCCCTCCCCGCCGCGGCGTGAACGACGCGTAGAAGCCGAAGTTGGCAGCCAGGAAGAACGCGCCGTTGTGGTAGGCGTCGTCACCGTTGCCGACATCCGCCATCGGGGCTTGGGGCGAAACCGCTTTGAGCGCGGGATGGGCGTCGATCATGCTGAACGCGGCGTAGAACCCCGGGTACGAAATCCCCCAGATCCCGACCTTCCCGTTGTTGCCGGGGATGTGCTTGACGAGCCAGTCGATCGTGTCGTACGTATCCGTGCTCTCATCGGTGTCCCTGGGGCTCGAGGGGCGGGTCTTGTGAACGGGAATATCGACGAATTTGCCTTCCGAAAGATAGCGTCCGCGGACATCCTGGTAGACAAAGATGAAACCCTCCTCTTCGCAATCCAGCGAAGGGCCCAGCACGGACCGGTAGCTATCGAGGCCGTATGGCGAAACGGAGTACGGCGTGCGCTCCATCAGGATGGGATAGGGCCGGCTCGAGTCCTTGGGCACATAGACCGTGGTAAAAAGCCGGACTCCATCCCGCATGGGAACGTGATAGTCGTTCTTGGTATAGTGGGCCCGCGTATACTCGAGCTGCTGGCGGGCCGCATCAGTCCTGTCACGATCTTGAGCGAAGACGCCGGAACCCAGCCAGGCGACGAGGAAGAAAGCCAGAGCCCAGGGCAGGAAACCGCCATGCCGACGGGCCCTCAAGGACGGAAAAGAGCGACCCAACGCTCTTCGCCCGTTCCATCGGCCCGGCCCCGCTCCCGCGCGGTCCGTTCCCAGCTCGGGACGTTCTGAAACTCCGTACATGGCATGCTCCTCTTCAAGCGTATCACTCAAACGCCCGTCGCTTCCGGGCTTCTTTTCCGTGTGACGATATCCCCGCGGGAAAGAAGAAGCGAAAGTCCGCGGACTCCAGAGCCCCGGCCGCTTCAAAGCTTATTCTTATAGAAGACCCCCCCCTTGATGATGATCGCGAGGCACCGATCGGGATCCTGGAGGCACTCGAGATCATGGAGGGGATCGCCGTCCACGACCAGGAGATCGGCGCGTGCGCCTTCAGCCACGATCCCTGTCCGGCCGCCTTCCCTGAACAGCTCCGCGGCGTTGCACGTCGCCGAACGGATGACGTCCAGAGGCGGCTGAACGGCCGCCCGAAGCGCAAATTCCCGGAGCTGATGCCGGTGCATGGGCCCCAGCAGGTCCGTGCCGTAGGCCAGCTTCACTCCGCCCCTGGAGGCTATTTCCAGAGCCCGCAATCCGTGGTCCTTGACCTCGTGAAGCTTGGCGATCTGCGCCGCCGAGAGTCCGGCCCCCAAGCCCTCTTCGCCCAGGACGTCGTAGGTCGCCAGGGTGGGGACCATGGTGGCTTGGTACTTCACGAAGAGCTCGACGCTCGTCTCGTCAATGAGATTGCAGTGCTCGAGCGACCTCACTCCGCATCGAAGGGCCCGGTTCGCCGCCCGGGCCGTATACACGTGCCCCATGCAATAGATCCCGGCCATCTCAGCCTCTTCCACCGCGGCCCGGATCTCCTCCTCAGAGAATTGGGCATTCGTGATCCGGTCGGTCGGCGAGACGATCCCCCCGGACAGCATGAGCTTGATGTGACTCGCGCCTTTTCGGATTTCCTCCCGGCAGGCGCGGCGGACCTCCGTGACACCGTCGCAGAGCCGGCCGAGATTGACCGAGGCGCTTACCCCTTTCACAACGCTCTCGCCCCGCCTCCGGATATCCGCGTGCCCACCTGTCTGCGATAGCCCCTGTCCGCAGAAGAGGATCCGGGGCCCGACGACGCGGCCCTCATCCACGGCTTGGGCCAATCCGAAATCTGCCCCGCCGGCGTCCCGGACAGTGGTGAAACCCCGGCTCAGCATCTCGCTGAGAATGCCGGCGGCCCGCGCTGCCGTGTAGAAGGGCGAGCTCCGCATCAGCTCGGAGAGATCGGCCGTCCAGGCCGATACGTGGACGTGGGCATCGCACAGGCCCGGCATGACGGTCCTCCCCTTGACATCGATGACCCGGCCCGGCGCGGCAGGCGGTTTTTTAGCTCCGGCGGGTTCCACGCGCTCGATGACCCCTCCCCGGATGACGACGCGATGATGGGGCCGCAGCTCTCCCGCGATGACATCGAGGACGGAAGCCTGTTCCAGGGTGATGGGCTCTCCGGTCATGGTCGGCGTTCCTCCTTTCCGGGAATCACCAGCGATCGATCCCCAAACTTCTCTCTCTCCGCTTGGTCACCCCCATACATATTCCTCGCCCGGGACCCGTGTCAAGCTCATGTAGGTCTGAACATGATCGGTTACACCTGAAGGCCGGCTCTTTCACGGAAGCGTTCATAAGGGGTCATTCCGGCCAGTGCAGAATGAGGTCTCTGATAATTGTAAAAGTCTTCCCATTCCC
>JBEKBS010000024.1:0-34345 GCA_050015275.1 Candidatus Aminicenantales bacterium
AATGCCCTCCTGCCCGGCGACACGATGGAGATCCAGACGTCGATGCGGAATTACATGCTCACGCCCGCCGCCTTCGCGAAGACACCGAAGGATGTCCTGGCCAAGGAGATGGATAATATCATCAAAAAAGACATCACCCAGACGAACTCCATCTATAAGACCCTCATCAAAGAACTCAGACGGATGGCTGGAAGCATCGAGGGACTGAGCCCCGTTGCCGGGGGCGACGAAGAATCCGATGTGTCCGACTCGGTTATGGGACTCGAACAGCTCCTTATTCAATACCGGGAGTCGCTCAGTAAATTGGAGGGTCTGCGGATGCTCGACCAGAACAAGATCATCGGCTTCGCTCAGGCGCTCAAGAAGCAGGACGGCCGGAAATTCGTCTTCTTCTTCTACCAGCAGGAATTCCGGCCGACAATCAGTCACGCGATGATCAGCGCGCTCATTGACAACAACCAGGACAGTCAACACATCCTCGATGCGGTCCATGATCTCTTCCAGACCCCTCACCAGGACTTTTCCCTCGACCAGCAAAAAATCGTCCAGGCCTACTGCGATTCTTCGGCCGACCTCAACTTCCTATTCATGACCAGAACCCCTGAGAGACTCGGGGGCATCACCATGCGGGATCTATCACAGGACGTGTTCAAGATATTTGCCCAGGCCGCCACGGCCACGGGCGGCATCGCCGAGAGCACCCAAGACCCCACGGCCGCGATCCAGGACGCCCTGAAGGCCTCGGAGACGTATTACCTCCTCTCCTATACTCCGGCATCCGCCGCGAAAGACGGAGAGTTCAGGACGATTAGCGTCAAGGTCAAGGATAAGGACTACAAGGTTTTTAACCGGCGGGGCTACATCAAGGGCTGAGTTCCGGACCTCATCCGGACCTCATCCCATAAAAATGGTCCAGACATAATGTTAGTTTTTTGGCAAAATCTCTTGGAGGAGGTTTTGCGGATGAAGAAGTCGAAGTTTACCGAAGGGCAGATCGCCTTTGCCCTGCGCCAGAGCGCAGACGGGCTAGCGGCCGTAGTTCATCCAAAGCAGAGGCTGCCCCAGGGGCTCCTGGACTTGGCCCGAAGCCTCGGCGGTGATGAACAGCTCGAAGCTGTGAAGCGAGGTTTCGGTGACGAGCTTGCCGTTGAGGTTCTTGTCGACTACCAGTGCCCCGATGCTCTGGGCGGGCGCGTCCTTGGTGGCGCGAATCCAAACGACATAGTAGCTGGCTGGAGGCGTGAGTCTTTCGGGATGAGCGAGGTGCTTCACCGTCAGCTCGATGCTTGTATTGTCGTTTACGGTGACGCTAAATATCGCCCTGCCCTCCACCGACGGCATCGTGGAGCTCGTTGAGAGGCGGCTTCCTCCTCCCCCGCCGATGCCCAACATGGCGCAACCCGACATCGCCAGGGTTACCGCCAGAACCGCCGTGCTCCAGCTGTTCCTCACGAGGATCCTGCTGACCTTGTTTGAGGTTCCCTTTTTATTAGTCATACCAATATTATACCCCTCCGGCCCGCCTAGCGTCCAGTCAAAATTATGCCGGGCCTGATCTTTTCAGCTGGTCTCTCACCGTGGCGCATTTCTTGAATCTTCCTTTCCAATGTGCCGGGAATCTGTCATCCTCGCACATCCCCGACGAGGACCATGTCACGGTCCTTGACTAGGGCCCGGGGCCGGCGATATCATCATTTTATGATGGGAGGCATCGGTTCCGAGCTTTGTGGCGTGGGTTCGCGCGCGCCGTCCTTTCTCTATACTTGAGTGTGAAAGGAGTTGAATCATATGAAAAAATCATTATCCATTCTCTCGGGAGCCTTTCTGGCCCTCGGGCTGATCTCCTTCAGCCTGGCCCAGGGAACTCAGATCCCGCCTAAGAAGGCCGTCCGCTTCATCGGGACGGTCGATTCCGTGACCATGGGCGATCCCGCCACGGGCACGAAGTCCGAGATCGTCGTGGTCAACAACGCCACCAGTGTGAGAAGGGGAGATTCAACCAAGATGAACTTCCTGGTCGTCGCCACGACCACCTTGTACAACGCCAAAGGCGAGGGGATCAGTCTGGCTGATATCGTCAAGGGCAACGAGGTCAACGTCAAGTACAAGACGACGGCCGAAGGCGTTTACGTAGCGGTTTCCGTCAAAGTCACCAAGTAGACACTCTGTCTGGATTCATTCTCCACGGCGCTTCCCTGTTCGCCCGAACCTGACCCGTTCGGCTTTCACATCCGCCCGGACGGCACGGGCGAGGCCCTTCGTCTCCGCCCGGCTCCTGACCTTGCCCTGCTGGGCCCTCCGGGCGCCCTTGGTTCCTTGCCGTTGTCTCATTCTTGAATCCTCCTTTGATCCGATCTCGACAGCCTCTATCGGAACTGGCACCATTACCCTATCACGCCCTTTTGCCCTTGCCCATAGTCTAGCCAAAAAAATTGCATGTCGATTTGCCCCGCTTAGAGAAGGACGAATACGATGGTCTTTGCGGCCATGACTGCCAAATCGCCGGACCTGCGCTTCCGCGCAACCGGATGAGACCTCAGGGAGGGCCATCCGCCCCCGTCTCGTGGGCCGCGAGATAATCCGAGAGCGCCTTCCAGCTCGCCTCGAACTCCGCGAGGTGGCCGGACTTGCTGGTTTTCGTCAGCCGGGAGAATTCGAGATAGGATCGGGACGAAAAGAGCGGTCCGGCCGCGCGGCACTTTCGAAACTCGCGGAGGGTTTTTAGGACCACTTCATCATCGTGCCAACGCCCGAGGGACTGGTGAACTCCCCTCAGAAGCGTGCCGAGGGAAGCCGTGTCTTCATCGGTCGTGCCGTCGCCCCGAACGATCTCCAGGGTATATCGGGCTTCCTTGGATTGGATCCTGAGGAAATGAAGCCGGCCGACACCCCTCACCGGGGATGATTCTTCCCGGAGGCCTCTCAGGAGGCCGGAGAGCCGGGCCTCGGCCCCCGTCCGGACCCGGAGGGATGTCAGTCCTTCGAGGCCGGAGGCGATCGTTTTCCAGGACGATCCAAAAAAGTCCGTGTCGAACCGCCGGCAGACCCGACAGAATCCCCTCCCTTCCCGGCGTTCGCCCTCCTTGAGCCAGTTGTAATACTCCGGCAGCTCGAGGCCGTGGTCACGCGAGGCCTGCCTGACCCTGGCTTCGAGGACCTGCAAGTTCCGGACTTTCCCCGCCGCCCGAAAGATCCGGCGGGCCGGGCCGAAGGACTCCTCGGCGTGAAAACGGGGGTTGACGGCTTCGATGAGCCTGAAAAACGTCCGCAGCTGCTTGATGCAAACGCGCATGTCGTGGATCGAGTCGGTCAGGAGATATTTCGAAGCGATGTCGTATTGCTCGCGAAAATAGGCCTGCTGGCGGGCATAGAACGCTTTGAGGGGTGGAGAGATCGCCATCTAATCCTCCTCGGCCGCGGCCGCCGCCCGTCAGGGAAGGCGGCTCAGCGCGCGGCCCGGGGCTTCCGGTTTCCGGGACGGCCCTGACGCCCTTCCTGTTGGTTCTTGATGAACTCTTTCACGAGTTTCCGGGCTGACTTCCGGATCTCGTCTTTCAAAGCGGCGGCGGCAGGCCTGTTTGCGCGGGACAGAATCCCGTCCATGCTTCGGACGAGCCGCGCCTCCAGGCCGGTGCGGACCTGTTTCTTCTTCTCTTTGAGGCGGGCGGGGGAGGTGAATTCGAGGAGTTTCCCCGAACCGCTCTTCATGTCCGCCCAATGGTCGATGGCAAGATCGGCGGCGACGACGCCGGCCTTGGGGATCGTTTCGCGTAAGCCTTTGACGAGATAGGCGGCGAGCTGGCTGAACGCCGGGTCGTGGCCGATCAGCATGAGGGAACTGTATTTGTCGGGCTGCCTGCCGATCTCTGCGGCCAGGGCGTCGGTGGCCGGGTTCCCGTAAAACGTGTCCCGGAGAAGGATCTTCTGCGAAGGATAGCCGAACGCCTTGGCGAACAAGTAGGCCGTCTCGATGGCCCGGTTGGCAAAACTCGAGATCATCAAATCAGGGATGGCATATGTTTCGGCCAGATGACGGGCGACGGCCTTGGCTTCTTTTTCACCCTTTTTGACCAGCGATCTCTCGAAATCCGGGAGGCCCTCTGCTCTGTCCTGGGCGGTCGCGTGCCGGACAAGAAAGATCCTTTTCATGGCGTCCTTCTCCTTCCCGCCGCCTTCTCGGGGCGCTCTCCGGCCATGACAATCCCCTCCTGTTAAGAACCTATAAAGATGGCGTTAACTCTTTGTTAAAACACATTTTGCCGGAATTCTAGGCTTGGCAAACGCTCTCGTTTGTGGTATTTCTTGGTGGCCAGGATAATAACCCATCTCTTCTTATGGTAGGCGAATGAGAGAGAAAAGTCCATCATCATCCGCCCGGACCGAAATTCATGGGAGAAATGCCGTGAAAAATTCCCAGCGATCGTATTGGCTCGGCTTCGACCTCGGGGGAACGAAATTGATGGCGACCGTGTTTGACCGTGATTTCCGGATCGTGGCTTCTCGCCGGGCCAAGACCAAGGGCGCCGAGGGGACGGCCGGCGTCCTGGAGAGGATCCAGTCCACGATCTCCGAAGCCCTGGGGGAGGCCGGCCTTGAACCCTCATGCCTGGCCGGGATCGGCGTGGGCTGCCCGGGCCCTCTCGACCTCGACCGCGGCGTTATCCTACATGCTCCCAACTTGGGCTGGCATAACGTTCCGCTCAAAGGGACCCTGGAAAAAAAGTTCAAATGCCCGGCGGTCATCGCCAACGACGTGGACGCCGGCACGTTCGGGGAATACCGTTTTGGCGCGGCCCGGGGCGCCCGCTGCGTCCTGGGTGTCTTCCCCGGCACGGGGATTGGCGGCGCCTGCATCTATGAGGGGAAGATCATCCGCGGCAGGACCGGCTCCTGCATGGAGATCGGGCACATCCGCGTTCAACCGGAGGGCCGCTTGTGCGGCTGCGGCCAGCGAGGCTGCCTGGAAAGCGTTGCCAGCCGCCTGGCCATCTCCGCCGAGGCCGCCGCGGCGGTTTATCGGGGCGAGGCCCCGGCCCTCCGCGGCCTGGCCGGGACCGACCTTGCCGAGATCAAGAGCGGGACGTTGGCCAAGGCCATCAAAGCCGGAGATTTGGCCATTGAGATCATCGTCCGGAACGCCGCCCGGCATCTCGGCTCGGCCGTGGCCAGCGTCGTCAATCTCCTGGCGCCGGATGTCGTCGTTCTGGGCGGCGGGCTCGTCGAAGCCCTCTCGGACGTCCTCCTCGGCGAGGTCCGTACGGCCGTCTGCGGCCAGGCCATGAAAGCTTTCACCAAGGACATCAAGATCGTGGCGGCTGAACTCGGGGACAACGCCACCGTCATGGGGGCCGCGGCCCTGGCCGCCGCATCGGAGGACGCGTCATGACCGACAATGCGGCCTGCCCGGAATCCAAGGTCCCGGCCGAAGAGAAAAAGCGACTGGCCGCCGTGATTGACATCGGGGCGACGGCTGTCCGCATGGATATCGCCGAAATCGACAAGAGCGGAGGCGTCCGCCGGCTGGAGTCTCTCCGGAAGCCCGTCCGTTTGGGAAAAGACACGTTCACGAAGGGCCGGATCGAGCAGGATACGATCGGCCAGTGCATCGCCATCCTCAAGGGATTCCAGTCCGTCATGAGCGAATACGGGATCACGGACTCCAGTCAGGTCCTGGCCGTGGCCACGAGCGCGGTCCGGGAGGCCTTGAACGCCGATAGCTTCCGGGACCGGGTCTACGTCGCGACCGGGATCAACCTCAAGATCATCGATGATGCCGAACAGAACCGGTTGACCTTCCTGGCCGCCCAGGAGGTCTTCGAAAAGAAGCCGGATCTGGCCCAGGGCGATGTCCTTGTCGCCGAGGTCGGCGGCGGGAGCACGGAGCTCTTCCTCCTCCAGCAGGGCCGGGTGAACTTTTCGAACTCCTATCAACTGGGGACGCTCAGGATGCGCGAGACCTTGGAAACCTACCTGACCCCGAGCGAGCGCGTCCGCCGGATCCTCGGCCAGCATATCGGCCGGACGGCCGAAACCATGAAGCGCGAGGTCCCCCCCGTCCCGAGTCCGGTCCTCGTCGCCATGTCGGGAGACGCCCAGTTCGCCGCCTCCCAGATCTCGGCGGAGTGGCCCGAGGCCCCGCTGCTCGCGGTGGATTCCAAAACCTTCTCGGCCTTCGCCGACAAGATCATCCCTCTCCCGGCCGAGAAGCTCGTCAGCCGGTACAAGCTGGCCTTTGAGGAGGCGGAAACGATCGGTCCCGGGCTGTTCACGTACGTCATTCTATGCCGGACGTTCAAGGTCGAGACGATCGTCATCCCCAAGACAACCTTCCGGGACGGCCTCTTGCGGGAGGTCACCGCGGCGAGTTCCTGGACCGACGCTTTCGCAGAGGAGGTCGTCCGGCAAGCCATCGCCCTCGGCGAAAAGTATGACTTCGATGAGAAACACGCCCGGAACGTCGCCGACCTCAGCGTCCTCCTGTTCAGGGCCCTCCAGAAGGATTACCATCTCGACCCGCGGCACGAACTGCTTCTCAGGGTGGCCGCCCTTCTGCATGAGATCGGCGGTTTCATCAGCAACCGGAGCCACCATAAGCACTCGATGTATATCATCCAAAACAGCGGCCTCTTCGGAATGTCCCGCGAGGACATGACCCTGGCGGCCCTTATCGCCCGCTACCACCGGCGCGCCCTGCCTTCCCTGAACCATCCGGAGTACATGGCCCTCGACAGGGACAGGCGCATCACCGTTTCCAAGAAGGCGGCCATCCTTCGCGTCGCCGACGCTCTCGACAGGAACCATCTCCAGCAGGTCAAGGATCCCGTGCTCACCCTGACGAAAGGGGAGTTCATCATCACCGTCGACGGGGCGGGGGACCTGGCTCTGGAACGTCTGGCCCTCAAGGAAAAAGGCACGCTCTTCGAAGACGTCTACGGGCTGAAAGTCGTCCTTCGCGAGGGCCGGGCCCCGCTCCCGGAGAAGCCCATTGCCGGCTAATCCGAACGTGTTCATCAACCGGGAGCTGAGCTGGCTCGCCTTCAACCGGCGGGTCCTCGAGGAAGCCCTGGACCCCGCCCTTCCTCTTCTCGAGCGGCTGAAATTCCTGGCCATCACCGCGTCCAACCTCGACGAGTTCTTCATGGTCCGCGTCGGCGGCCTGCAGCAGCTCGTTGAGCAGGGCCGCCAGAAACCTGATTTCTCAGGGCTGACGCCGTCGGCCCAGCTCAAGGAGATCGGCCGCCTGGCCCGGCAGATGACAGATGACCAGCACGCCTGCCTCAGGGATCTCGAGAGCCGGCTGGCGGAGGCCGGCATCCGGCGCGCCAGGACGGAGGAATTGACCCCGGGCCAGGATACGTATATCGAGCGCCTTTTAACGAACGAGATCCTGCCCGTCGTGAGCCCGATCGCCCTTAAACCGGACCGGCCCTTGCCCGTCCTCGCCGGACTCAGGATCAACCTCCTCGTCCGCTTCCGGCAGAACCCCGGGGCGAAAGAAGAAGGTCGAAGCGCCATCGTCACTCTGCCCAAGGGCCTGGCCCGATTCATCACTCTCCCGATCGAAAACGGATATCATTTCGTTCTCTTGGAGGACGTGGCGATGCGGTTCGTCGGGCGCCTCTTCCCGGGAGAAGCCATCCTTGAAACCGTCCCCTTTCGCCTCACCAGGAACGCCGACATGGCCGTCCGAGAGGACCAGGCCGCCGACCTCCTGGCGGACATGAAAGAGGTTCTGGTCGAAAGAAAGCAGAGCGCCTGCGTCCGCCTGGAAGTCAACGAAAAGGCCTCGGCCGCGGCCCTCGAGCTCCTCCGGACGGCTTTCGACGTCCCCGGCGACCGGGTCTACCGGGTTCCGGGCCCGCTCGACATTTCGTCCTACTTCCGGCTGGCCGGGATGCCGGGCTTCGAGCAGCTCAAGAACGAGCCGTGGACGCCGCAGCCTGGACCCGATTTCGACAACAGGGAATCCATCTTTGACGTCATCGGGCGCAAGGACATCCTGCTCTTCCATCCTTATGAGAGTTTCGACCCGGTCCAGCGGCTTGTCGAGGAAGCCGCGGAGGACCCGAACGTCCTGGCCATCAAGCAGATCCTCTACCGGACGAGCGAAGACAGCCCCATCGTGGCCGCCCTCATCCGGGCCGCCGAAAAAGAGAAGCACGTCACCGCCCTCGTGGAGCTCAAGGCCCGGTTCGACGAGGCCCGCAACATCGAGGGGGCCCTTGAGCTCGAGCGGGCCGGGGCGCAGGTCGTCTACGGCGTCCGTGGCCTCAAGACTCACGCCAAGATCTGCATCGTCGTCCGTCGGGAGCCGTCTGGCATCCGGCGCTACGTTCACTTCGGGACGGGCAACTACAACGAAAAAACCGCCCGCCTGTACAGTGATGTCGGTTATATGACCTGTCGCGAAGACTACGCCACTGACGCCTCGGCCTTCTTCAACACCATCACGGGTTTTTCACAGGCCGTGCCTTTCTTGAAGCTCGAGGCCGCGCCCCTCGGACTCAAGGCCAGGCTCATCGAACTCATCGAGAACGAGGCGGAACGTCAGAAACAGGGTCAAAAGGGACTCATCAGGGCCAAGGTCAATTCCCTGTCCGACCCCGATGTCATCCAGGCCCTGTGCAAGGCCTCCCAGGCCGGCGTCGAAGTCCAGCTCAACGTCCGCGGCATCTGCTGCCTCCGTCCGGGCGTCGAAGGCGTGAGCGGGAATATCACGGTGATCAGCATCGTCGACCGTTACCTCGAGCACAGCCGGATCCTTCACTTCCATGACGGAGGCATGGACCGTGTTTTCATCTCCAGCGCCGACTGGATGCCCCGGAACCTTGAAAGGAGAGTGGAGCTCCTCATCCCGGTCGAAGACGACGCCTGCCGCCAGCGCTTGATGGCGATCCTGGATGTCTTTTTCCAGGACAACGTCAAGGCCAAACGGCTTCAACCGGACGGGGCCTACGTCAAGGTCGAAGCGCCTGGGCGGAAGAAGGCCGTCCGCAGCCAGGAATTCTTTGCCCTCCAGGCCCGCGAGGCCGCGAAGCGAGTGGAGGAAGGCCGGGCCCGGGAATTCGTGCCCGTCCGCCCGTCTTCCCAGAAGTGATCAGGGCTGCCCGTCATGGCTGACCAAAGGAGGATGGCATGAACCTCAAGAATCTGAACAGGAAGTTGGTCGTCAAGCCAGGAACAAAGGTCAAGCTTCCGGACTTCGATCCCGAGGATACCGCCGGGGTGAAAGACAAGGATGAGGCCCTCGAGGTCATGGAGCGGAACCGGCTGAAGCTGGAGAAGATGCACACCCTCCTGGCTGCCGAGAACAAGCGTTCGGTCCTGATCGTGCTCCAGGGAATGGACACCAGCGGCAAGGACGGGACCATCCGCCATGTCATGAACGGGATCAACCCCCAGGGATGCGAGGTGACGTCCTTCAAGGCGCCCAGCGCCGAGGAGCTGGATCACGATTTCCTGTGGCGGATTCATAAAGCAGTTCCCCCCAAAGGGGACATCGGGATCTTCAACCGTTCGCATTACGAGGAGGTCCTCGTTGTCCGCGTCCACAACCTGGTGCCCCGTGAGGTGTGGTCCGAGCGCTACAAGCAGATCAACCGTTTCGAGCAGATCCTTTCGGAGAACCAGGTGAAGATCCTGAAATTCTTCCTCCACATCAGCAAGGACGAGCAGAAGAAACGGCTCCTGGAGCGGCTGGCTGACCCGACCAAGAACTGGAAGATGAATCCCCAGGATCTCAAGGAGCGCGAGTTCTGGAAGGATTACCTGGAGGCCTATGAGGACGTCTTGACGGAGTGCAGCACGGAGTGGGCCCCCTGGTTCATCATCCCGGCGAACAAGAAGTGGTTCCGCAACCTGGCCGTCTCCCAGATCATCATCGAGGCCCTGGAGTCCCTCGACATGAAGTATCCCAAGCTGAGCTTCGATCCCCGCAAGATCGTGATCCGATGAGGAGGGAGCTTCGCGGGAGCCGGAAGAGCACTCTGATTTCATGATTCCCTCACACGTGATGAACGAAACCTGCCAGCCCGTGACCAAGGATCATACGGAATAGGGCGCGTCAGATATTCTGCGTAAACCTCCATAAAAAGCTCACATTATAGGTGGACTATTTTTCAAGGATGAGGTCCGGTGCATAGTTGGCACACGGGGAGAGGCCTATTTGACACGGTCCGGAAAAAAGCGGACGGTCAGTTGATCGTCAGCGATTCGCTCCCCGCGGATCCAAGGCCAAATCGACGAGGTCAGCCAAGTCCGCCAAGTGGTTCTTGGTCACCTCATCAGACGCAACGGCCGATTTCTCAAGAAAGAGCCGGCGAAGGGCTTTCAGCTCCGCCCGGATGGCCCCGCGGCTGTCGTCGTTCCGTATCATGAACGCGGGCCCCGACGCTCCGGGCATCGAAGGCCCGACCTGGGCTCCGGCCTGGGGCGGCGCCAGCCGGCCGGTCAGGATTTCAATGTAAGCCCTCTGCAGGTTGCGACGATAGGGGTCGATCACGACTTGGGGTCCGCTCAGTTCTGTGAAGATGCCTGACCGCAAGTCCGCGAGAAGCTCTATGATGGTATAAGCCTGATCGCCGAGGATGGCCGCGTGGTCCTGGAGACGGCTGATCCGGGTTTGCCGGAGGAGATTGTTCAAGATGCCCTGCTGGAGGCTCACGAGCCTGGCCTGGCCGCTCGAGGGTTCGATCTTGCGGACGATGTCGGCGGGCTCGAGCCAGGCGGGCGCCTTGAAAACGTTCTCGTTGAGGAATCTCACGGCCTCCTGCTGGCGGGCCTTGGAGACGGGCTGAAAGCGGACTCCGGGCGCCAGCCCGACCTTGGGCTCGCTATCGTAACCGCCGATGATGTTGGCCACGTGCCCGGCTTCGAGGCGCAGCTGGTCCCAGATCGCAGAGTACATGTGGCCGAACTCGTCGTAATTTTCACCGGCCTTGAGGACGGCTCCGCCGAGCATGTTCACGACCCGCTTGAGGTTCCTGAGGCCGAGTTCGGTAGCTTTGACGGCATCGATGTCGCCCACGGCCTCGGTCTCCTCTCCGGGGTCGGTGCCATAGGCGCCGGCCGTGCTGAACCTCAGCCAGGGCGTCGTCTCCTGCACCTTGCACATCTCGTTCAAGGCCGGCTTTTCATCTTCAGGGGTTTTGGCTCCAGGGATCGGCGTATAGCCCCATTTGATGGAGAAAATGTCATAGGGACCGAGCTTGGGAATCAGGTCATCCGGGTCGATCCCGTCTTCGGGCTGGGCGACGTAATTGAAACGGGAGTAGTCCATGAGAGTCGAGACGTGACCGTATTTCTTCACCCAGTTCTTGTCCCGGATCTTCTCGATGGGGTAGGTGGCGCTGGCTTTGAAATTGTGAGGCAGCCCGAGTGAGTGTCCGACCTCGTGGGTGACGATAAAGACCAGGATCTTGCCCATGAGCTCGTCGGGCAAGGGAAGAGTCCTGCAGCGCGGGTCGAGGGGCCCGACCTGGACCCAGTACCAATCGCGGGCCAGCTGCTGGACGTTGTGGTAGACCTCGATATCGGCGTCGAGGATCTCGCCGCTCCGCGGGTCGGAGACGTGGGGCCCCATGGCGTTGGCCACGGTCGAAGGCACCCAGCGGACCACGGAATAGCGGGCGTCGTCGACGCTCCAGTCCGGGTCCTGCTCAGGCGTCGGCGCCTCCCTGGCCTGAATGGCCTTGATGAAGCCGGCGGCTTCGAAGGCGGGCTGCCAGGCCTCAATGCCCTTTTTAATATAAGGGACCCATTTCTTGGGCGTCGCGGGATCCACGTAAAAGATGATCGGCTTCACGGGCTCGCTCTTGGCGGCCGAGGGGTCCTTCTTTTCCAGGCGCCAGCGGGCGATAAAGGCCGTGGTCTTGACCTCGTGGACGGTGCGGCTGTAGTTGGTGTGGCTGTGGGTGAAGTATCCCACCCGCTCGTCCTCCAGGCGGCCCATCATCGGCTTTTCCGGGAGCTTCACGAACGAGTAATGGACGACGGCCGTCGGGCTGGGCGTGGGTGGCAGATAATCGGCGTACTGCGGCGGGAAGCCCGGCGGGAGCTGGGGCGGCTTGGGGTTGAAGGTTTGGGTGGCTTCGGCATTGAGGTTGATCGGGAAGACCTTGACCTTGTCGAGGAACGTCCGGGAGGGGTCGATGGTCAGACCGCCGAGGGCCTTCTTCACCGGGATTTCATTGACGTCGCCCGTAAAGAACTTCGTCGCATCGATGACCGGAGCTCCGTCCGCGGCGAAGGCTTCGACCGGGAAAGCCATCATGATCGTCGGGGTCTCCATGGCGTCCACCGCCGCCTTGATGGGGTCATTCGGATCGGCGATATTGGAGTAGGATATGGCCCGCAGGAGGACTTTGTTCTCGCGCTGATCCCAGCGGACGACCAGGTCGACGACCGACTGGCCCGGATAGCTCACGTCGCTCGGGCTTTTCTTGATCTCGACGACGAGGAGGAGGTCCTTTCCCAGTTCGGTCTTCGGGATCTCGAAGAGGGCTTTCCCCTTCCCCACGTGGACTTTGAAGAGGCCGGACTGCGTTTTGAAGTCCGCCGTGACAACCTGATCATAGGGCTTGGGCTCGCCCTCGGCGGGCTTGGCCGCGGGGGTTTCTTGCTTGGGTTTATCCTGGGGGAAGGACAGCACGGTCAGACAAAGAACCAGGATGACGGGAAATAATCGTTTCATGAACGTCCTCCTCGAGTGAATATGATTGATTCGGGCCCGGGACACATGAGGCGGAAACGTAACACGTGGGAGAGATCCCTGTCAAGATTGTCCGGCCCAAGCTCAGTTCGATTACCTGATCGTCACTAGCGCGCCGGCGGAATAGGCCGCGAATTCCGGCGCATACATCGACTGCAGTGTCGCGGGGGCGGCCTTGAACGTCCCGGCCATGGCGCACCGCATCCGGTACTTGAGCGTGTACTCGCCCTGGGGCAGCCACTCCATGAAGAAATTCGTGCCGCTGTCCCTGATCTCCTCGTAGCGCCCGAGCCCCAGGTCCCATCTGTAGCCCGACGTGAGCGTCACGGGTTCGCATCCCGACGGCCGCGGATCCCGCAGATGCACGTACTCGGCCGGGCGCCTTGCCCGGATCGCGAGCTGGACCTCGATCTCGTCGCCGACCGCGAGCGCCGCGCCCTCGGCCAGCGGCTTCAGGACGACCTCGTCGCCCTTCTTTTCCCGCTTGAAATAGCTCCTCTCGACCGCGAACAGGTCCCCTTCGCCCCGCTCCGGCATTTTCTCCGTGCTGAAATGCCAGGTCGCGCTGGCGAAGGCCATCCCTCTCCCTTCCTTGCTGACCCGGACCGTCGCGCACGGCGCCGTCGCCGATTGACCCGCCGCGCCATCCCACCCGAGCTTCTCGCCCGGGACGACCACCTGATTTTTCTTTCCCGTGTACGTGTCCGGTTCGAAGGTGAGCTCCGTCCTCGTGCCGCACGCCTCGACCGTCACCGCCTCCCTCGTTCCCAGCCCCCCCGTCTGCTTCAGGAAATATGCCACCGCGTAGATGACCTCGGCCGTCGCCCGCGTCGATTTCCAGTGGTTGAGCTCCTTGTTGAGGAAGAGCCACTGGACGAGCCCCTCGCTCCTCGCGTCCGCCGGCTTGAGCTCCATGAGCGTCCGCAGGGCGAAGGCGTGCGTTTCGATCGTATCGTTGTACCAGAGCCAGCCGCGGTCCTCCGGCGCCCAGCTCGTCCCCTCGTCCACCGTCGTCCTGGCGCTGTCCATCACGCTGTCCCAGACGAGCGCCGCGTCCTTCACCCGTCCCGCCCGCTTGAGCGTCAGGGCCAGGAATCCCTTAACGTACGGCGAGTGGTCCTTCCAGTGCTTGAACGAGAAGTCGAGCATCAGTTTCCGCTCCGCGTCCGTGAACACACCGCCCGTCCAGGACGCATCCGGGAAATTGCTGATCGTGTAGTTCATGAAGGTGACGAACTCCCAGCCCGTGTCGTGGGCCATGAGCATCGAAACGATCTCGTCGATGTAGTGGCGGTGCAAGTAACCGAACGCCCGCGCGACCGGTTCCTTCGGGACGCTCACTCCGAACTCGATCGCCTTCGAGAACCCGTGGACGATGTAGAGGGTCATGTAGGGCGACGGCGGCCCGCCCGGCCACCACGGGAACGCCCCGATCGATGTCTGCGCCTTCAGGAGCTTCCCGAGCGACGCCTCTCTCTGGGCCTTGGCCACGCGCGGGTCGAGCACTTTCTCCACCCCGTACCCCGCGCCCTGGCCGCCCCGCGCCTCCGCCAGCCACGGCGTCTCCTCGAGTCCCATTTTCCGGTTCGGGTCGGCGGCGTCGAACGTCTCATAGACCGTATCGCGCTTGCTCAGGGCCTGGGCCATGCGGGCGGCCGCAGGATACTTGTCGTAGAGGCTCGTCAGGATCCCCGTGGACATGAACCGGTTGAGCGTCTGCTCGGTGCACTCGTAAGGGCAGTTGACGAGGTAGGGGAGGGCCTCCAGGAGCCCGTAAAATAGCTGGGCGTCCACGGTGACCACGAGCTGTTCGTTGATGCGCGTCGGGTCGTCCGTCTTCGCCAGGTCCGCGAACTTCAATTCGCGCGTCCCGCCCTCCCTGAGCGTCGCGAACCGCGACTGGACGAGATGCATCCGTCCCGGCAGGACCGGCAGCGGCCTGAGCTCACCGTCGCCGAACGCCCCTGCCCTGGCCGTGACTTTGAAAGCCACCGTCCCGACCCGGGCCGGCGCCGCGAGCGGGAACGTGACGGCGCTCGCGCCCCCCGCCTTGACCTTGAACGCCTGGGCCGGAACGCTCGCCGGCAGGCCGAACGCGGGCGCCAAATTTTCGCTCGTCGCCGGGTCGAAGATCTCGAGCGAGACCTCGCCCGTCAACTCCTTTTTCCCCGCGTTATTGACCATGACCCTGAGCTCGGCCCGGTCTCCCTCCCGGAAGAATCGCGGCAGGTAGGGCCGGACCATGAGCTCCTTGACGGTCCGGGCCTCTTTCTCGAGCGTCCCGCCCGTGAGGTCGCGCGTCACCCCGTGGACAAAGACCCGCCACCCCGTGACGGAATCGGGCACCGTGAACTCCACGGCCGCGGTCCCGTCCGCGCCCGTCAGGAGATGGGGCTGCCAGAAGGCCGTTTCCGAGAAATTCGACCGGAGCGGGACCGGCGCTTCCTGGACGGCGGGCTCCTGGCCCGGTTTGCCGCCCTTCTCCTTGGAAGGAGCTCCTTGCTCTTCGGCTAAGTTCGTCATCATGGCCGTTTTTTTCACGTCGACTCCCGGCGCGGCGGCGGTCACAGTCCTGTCGGCCTTAATCCCTCCCAGCACTCCGCCGACGACACCGCCCAAAACGCGGCCGCCAGGCCCGCCGGTCCCGTAGCCGCTGAGGTTCACGAGGCCGTCCGGCCGGAATGTCGGAAACGACGGGATGTGCGTCCACCCGGAATCCTCGGAGTACGCCTGCCGGGCCATGCCCAGCGAGGGGTCCCAGGCCGCAGTTCCCGCCCTGTTCGGGTAGAGGTTCAGCAGGCTGGGCGGGTGGTGAGGCGCGAAGAGGTCCAGGCTCCGGTCGTACATGTAGGCCAGGAGCTCGGCGGCCCCCTGGACCGCGGGCTTCCCGCCCGGCGTCTTCACCGTCACCCGCCACGTTTCCCGGCCGCCCGGGGCGAGCTTGTCGCGGAAAGTCGAGAACGTGAGGCCGAGCTCCTTGTTGTCCCAGGGGACGAAGACGCTGGCCTCGTCCGTTAAAAACTGATGGTCCCTGAGGGCCGTCAGGCGCGCCCCGAACCCTCCCCGGAGCTCTTCGGTGACCGGGATCTCGAGGATGCCGCCGTCCTTGCCGGCCTCGAGCCAGCGCCGCTCCCAGAGCTCGCCGCCCCTGAAGGTTTCAAGGAGCAACGGCTGGTCCGCGAAGCCGCTGTGGAAAAGGATCCGGGCGGTTTTGCCGACGGGGACCGTGGGCCGCTCCGCGCTGATGAGGACAGGCAGGCGCGCCGACGCCTTTTTCCCCGCGACCAGGAAATCCAGGCTCTCGCGACAGACTCCGCTGGATTCGTCCTTGGTTTCGTAGATCAGGCGATAAGCCCCGGCTTCGAGCCCCGGAACTGTCACCGGCGCCAGGCCGTTCGCGTCGTGCTCGGCCTTGCCCGCCGCCGCTTCCGTTCCCTCCTTCCAGAGCCGGAGGATTGCATCGTAAGAAAGCGAATCATCCCAGCGCGGCCTGAGGCGGTCGCCCGGCGTCCGGAAAAGGCCGGGATCGCCCGCCCCCGCCGGCGGCTCGGGCAGAGGCTGGTCGGCGGGGAGGAGGGTCGCCTCCGGCTGGACGAGCCGGACGACGCGCCAGGCCCCCGCGCCCGGCCTCGGAGTCCCGTTGAGATCTGTCCGCGTGACCGAGAAGGCGCTCGCCGCTCCCGCGCTCTCGAAACCGTTTTCCTCCCGGATCGAAGCTTCGACGCTCACGAACCCCAGCCGGAAGGACCGTTTCGCCGAACGCGTCTCGCCTCCCTCGTCGGTGACGTCGACCGAGAGGGTGTAGCGATAGCTGAGGCCCGGCCCGGAGCGGCCCTTCCGCTCGTCGGCGCCCGGGGTGAAGGACACGTCGACGGTCCCGTCATCCGCGACCCGGCCCCGGCCGCCGGCGACGATCTGCGAGCGGCCGCTTTCCGTCGCCCACCACCACCAGCGCGGATAGACCGGCTCGCGCCGGACCTGCCAGACAGCCGTGCCCGACGCGACCGGAAGGCCGAAGTAATAGCGGGCCTCGGCCTTGAGCGCCGCGGGGCGGTTGAGCCGCAGCGGCTTGTCCGGGTCCTTGATTGTCACCTCGAACGTCGGCCTTTTGTACTCCTCGACGCGCACTCCGGCGTAGCCTTCCGGCGAGGTCCGGAGGCGCCAGGCGCCGAGGGGGCGTCCCGCGGCCGGGATGACGAACTCGCCGCTGGCCGTCCCGAAGCCGTTCGTCGCCGCGGTCGCCTCGGCCACGCGCTGGCCGTTGATGTCCTCGAGCCAGACCGAGGCGGTGGCGTTCGCCGCCGGCTGGAGCTTGCCCAGGTCCTGGCGGCCCCGGTAGGCCAGGACCTTCCAGTAGAGCTTCTGGCCGGGGCGGTAGATGCTCCGGTCGGTGTATATTAGGGTTCGGCTCGTTTCGGCGGGGACAGGCTTCATGTAAAGGTAGAGGTAGGCCGGATCGAAGGCGATGTCGCGGCCCTTTTTCGCGATCAGGAAATACGGTCCGGTGTGCTCGCGGCCGGCGAAGACGACCCGGCCCTGGGCATCCGTGACCTGCGACTCGGCGAGGGCGTGGCCCTTCCGCCATTCGAAGGCGTAAAGGTCCACCGCGGCCCCGGCGACGGGCCGGCCTGTCCCGCCCGAAAGGACGATGGCCTCCTGGCCGCCTTCAGAGGCGCCGCGCTTGAGGAGGACGAGGTCGCCGACGCTGAGATTCAGGGCCAGGACCCGGTTTTCGCTCCGGGCGAAGCCCTGGCGGGCCGACGCGGCCACGAGATAGACCCCCGGCGCGAGATCGGCGGGCAGCTCGGCATAGGTCCGGTGGTCGCGGAAGTCGAAGACCGCGGGAAGGTCGACTTTCCAGGCCGCGGCCGGCTTGGCGCGTTCGAGGATGCTCTCGACCTCCTTCCATTGGGGAAAGATGTTGTAGTCCTGGGAGGTCCGGATGCGGTCGGCGATGTCCGCCGGGTAGGCTCGAAGATAGATGCGGTCCAGGTTCCGGTGGGTGAGGCGGATGGACCGGCGGCCGGGCGCGTCGGTCCCCATCGCCTCCATGGAGTATTCTGGCGCCTCGACGCGCTTGACTAGGGCGACGCAGCGGAGTCCGCCGGGCGACCCGGGATAGGCCTCGGCGCCCTGGAGGGCGATGGCGCGGGCCCGGATGAGGCTGTCGGGCGCGTTTTCGTCGCGCGTGAATTCGGCGAGGACCGCCTGGCCGACGGCCCACCAGGGGTGCTTGCGGTAGGCCGGGAGGAATTCGCCGAGACGGCGGCGGATGAGGGCCCGGTCGTCGTCCTGGGAAAAGGCGTCGTGAAGACCTTCGAAGCGGACAAGGCGCGCTTCGAGAGCGGCTTCGGGACGGTCAGCGGAGCTGCGGCACCAATTCTCGTGCTCGCCGAGGAGCGCGGCCTCTTTTTCGAGCGGGTGGGCGGCCGGCGAGTCGAGGACGGCGGCGGCGGACCTGGCGTCGAACGCGGCCGTCAGGAGCCGGTCGAGGTCGAGGAGATAGGTTTCGTTCGTCTGGCGCGGGGTCCAGAAGCTCGTGTCGGCGAGGAGCCGGGCGATGAGATAGACGACCGAGTCGCGGAGGGTGTCGCGGATCCCGGCCGGATAGTCGCCGGAGCTCCAGAAATCGGGATATTCCCTGGCCCGATGGTCCGCCAGGCGCTCCCGGTCCCTCCAGACGCGCTTGAGCGCGGACCAGGCCTCCGAGTAGATCTGGTCCCTCGTCCAGGACTTGAGGTCGATGGGGCCTGCGGCCTCGACGCGCTCGCGCTGGTTGATCTCCCAGGAATAGGCTTCGTAATAGGTCGTGAGGGACTGGGCGAAGAAAAGGTCCAGCATGTCGCGGTTGACGGGGGACTGCGGCCAGGGCTCCTCTTTGAGGAAGCGGACGGCGGTCTCGTAGCCGTGGAGGCCGGAGCGAAGCTGGACTTCCTTGATCAGGGCCCAGGTCCAGAGCGTTTCGTCGCCGGTGCGCCTGGCCTCGTCGCGGAGGCGCGAGGTCTCTTTGGCGGCCTCTTCGAATTTCTGCTCGTTGATGAGCCGCTCGACGAGCTTGCGGCCCGATTCGTCAGCGGCCCGGGATTGGGCCTCCGCGCCGGGGGGAAAGAGCGGAGCGGGAGAGAGAAGAGGCGGCTCACTCGCCGCGGCCTGATCCGCGGCCGCCGGAGTTGATGCAACCGAGGATGAATCCGGATGCAGCAGCGATAGGGCGGCCAGGGCGGAAGATCTGGGGATGTCGGATGAAGGTCCGGAAAGGGCGCCGAGAAGTGCCGCCGCCCCGAAGCATAGGATAAGGCTGAGAACGAAAAGAGAGGGGCGAGCCATCGTGGTCAAGGACGGTTTCTTTTCTGAATTCGAACGTCCATCGTCATGAAGGTCCATCGTTTCCTCCAGGCGGGCCCCGCCTCGATGGCGAGTCGGGCCCGGCAGCTTCACCTTTCATACAACCACATGCGATGAATATTCCGCATAGGCAACGAGTAGCGATAGCTATCTCGGATGCTTCTTTTCTAAAAGAGCCTTTTTAAACTGGCTGAACTTATCCTTCATCCCCTCCTTCGCTGACCACCTCTCAACTTCTCTGAGATCGATCTCAGTGTCGCGGCAGACCAGGACAGCCTGGCCCAGAGATTGCCTGTCGTCCCAATAATAAAAGGCGGCCAGGCGGTCCTTGGCGCAATCCGTGGGGGAGAGGAGCCTGAGGACCTTGCCTGCCCGGCGGATTTCGCGGATCTCCCGGACCGGTTCCTCTCCCACGGAGAGAGGAGGAGAAAGAAATTCGACGATATACGGAGTCTCCGGATGCCTGAAATAGCGACCGTCTTCATAAAAACCCAGGGGCTCCATCGCGGTCCTGATCGTCGCCCGCGTCGTGTGGCTGAGGAGAACGAAATTGAGGTCATACGATAAGTACTTATTATGCGTATAGATCGAGACACACGCTCCCCCGGAAAGGACAACCTCGATCCCGCTTCGCCGGCAATGGTCGGATATGAATACGGCCAGGTCCCGGAGCGAGATTCCCTTGGTGATCATGGCCCCGTCGATGGATCAGGGCGGAGCAGCGGTTTTCCGCTATGGCGCGGCCTCAATCGAGGTCGAAAAGTCCTGTCCATCTCTTCCCCAGGGATGAAGGACAGGGCTTTTTCCAACAGCGCTTCCAGCTCCTTCTTGAAGGGATATCGCGGGTTGATCCCGAAAAGCCGGATCTTTCCCTTGAGCTTGCTGTAGAGAACACCGCCTTTTTCGAGCTTCAATAATTGGTATTGAACCGCATGGACGTAAAGGCCCAATGCCCGGGCGATTTCCCGGGGGTAGGATTCGCCATGAGTGTAAAGATAAAGGAGGGCCTTTTCTTTGATTTCGGATTCCAAGAGTGGTTCGAGCATGGGACGCCTCGATATTGCCCGTGATTACAGGTGACCAAAGATATTAGTCATATGACCAATAATATTGATTACAGCTTAATCCATGGAAAAGAGATTGTCAAGAGGCATTGGGTGCATCCAAAACTAATTCGGAAATGAGTATTGTGTCCCCGAATTCGGATGGATTAGAATGGGGGCCGGCCGGCGGTTCCGCCGTGTCCGCTTCGAATCGATCCTGGAGGAGGGAACTCATGACAGAAACGCGCTCCGCGAGGCCGGCTTCGCGCTGGCTGAAAGCCGGATTCGGGCTCCTGGCCTTGGGCATCTTCGTTTTCGCGGTCACCGCGCCGTCCGCCGCCGGGCCCCAGGACGAGAAGACTTTCAAAGGGCTGGGCATGGGCCTGTCCACGCTCTCCCGCCTTTCCCACGCCAAGACGCGGTCCATCAGCCCCGAGAACTTCACGGGCGAGAAGGGCAAAGCGGGCATGTCCCTCGACGGCCCGGCCAGGAACGCCGCCCGGGACCTCGGCCAGGGCTGGAAAGTCTCGCCCTTCGTCACGATCAAGCCCAAGCAGACCTTTGTCATGGCCGACGTCAAGGGCCAGGGCGCGATCCAGCAGATCTGGTGCACGCCCTCCGGGACCCTGCGCTTCGCCATCATCCGCTTCTACTGGGACGACGAAACGACGCCGTCGGTCGAATGCCCGCTCGGCGACTTCTTCGCCTGCGGCTGGGGCCAGTACGCCCAGATCTCCTCGCTCCCGGTCTGCGTCAATCCCGGAAACGCCTTCAACTGCTAC
Source organism: Candidatus Aminicenantales bacterium (assembly GCA_050015275.1). Lineage (GTDB taxonomy): Bacteria > Acidobacteriota > Aminicenantia > Aminicenantales > Saccharicenantaceae > DATKJS01. Next base: position 20,880 of record JBEKBS010000024.1, read on the forward strand.
TGGGAGATGCCCTTCCGCAAGGGCTTCAGGATCACCCTCGAAAACATCGCCGACACCGACTTTTCCATCTACTACCAGATCAACTTCACCGAGACCGAGGTCCCCGCCGACGCCGCCTACTTCCACGCCCAGTTCCGTCGCGTCAACCCCCTTCCCTATAAGAGTGTCTATACGATCCTCGACGGGGTCAAGGGCTGGGGGCATTACGTGGGAACCTACCTGGCCTGGGGCGTCCACAGCAACGGCTGGTGGGGGGAGGGCGAGATCAAGTTCTTCATCGACGGCGACAAGGACTTCCCGACGATCTGCGGCACGGGGACGGAGGACTATTTCTGCGGGTCCTATGACTTCGACGCCAAGGCGCCCGACGGCTCCGTCCAGTACCACGAATTCACGACGCCGTACACCGGCCTCGCCCAGGTCATCCGCGGCGACGGGCACTACGAGGTCCAGCAGCGGTTCGGCCTCTACCGCTGGCACATCATGGACCCGGTCCGGTTCGACCAAGACCTGAAGGTCACGATCCAGGCCCTGGGCTGGATGTCGGGGGGGCGTTACCTGCCTCTCCAGGACGATATCGCTTCGGTGGCTTACTGGTACCAGCAGGAGCCTCACGCGCCGTTCCCGAAGCTCCCGGAAAAGGACAAGCTCGAGATTATCTGACCGGCTCCGGTCAGTTCAGGATGTCCGGCCCGCCTTCGAGCTGCTCGAGGACGGACTGGACGTACTCCCGGGTGGGGGCGACCTTCGCCTTGAAGGCGAGCTTCAGGTTGTTCACATGCTCCGCGAAGGAGTTGAAATCGGCGGGATTGCTCCAGTTCCCGAAGGTCAGCCGTTCCAGGATGTCCTTGAGGATGCGGACGTTGATCACGTCGGCGATGTACTGGGGGAGCGCCCCGTCCTCTTTCTCGCAGAACCGGACGACCCGGAGGAAGGCCTTCCGGAGGATTTCCTGCTGGTTGAGGATCTCCTGCTTGATCAGGAAGAGGTCCTTGGACATCTCTTTCTGGCCGAGGTTATGGTGGAGCCCCCTGGCGACGTCCGAGATCTTGGCCACCGTGCCGACGAACGATTCGCTGTCGAGGACCATATTCTTGCCCTTCAGGAAATAGGCGAACTCCGTCCCGTTGAAGACGGGTTCCGTCCGGCGGTACTGGGCCAGACGGTCGAGGAGCATCCGCAGCTCTTCCTGCTCGAAATCCCCGGGCTCTTCGGGCGCCGCCTCCGCTTCCGCGGGTGACGTCTCGACGTCCTGGGCCGCCGGCTCCTGGGCATAGAAATCGGCCAGCCGCGAAGTTTCGGGAACCCTGGCCTCAACACGGGGCTCCGGCCGGGTCTCCACCGCGGGCCTCTCCGGGGACGCGGGTTCGGTCCCCGCCTCGAGGAGCTCCCGGACCTTCTTCATCTTCAGCATCTCCTGCCTCAGGTCGGCCGCCGTCTCGCCCGGCTCGAAGGCCGCCTCGAACTGGGCCTTGATGCCGTATTTCTCGTCGAGGTGCTTCTTGAGGCGGTCGGTCTCTTCCTCGGCCCGGTGCCGGATCCCGTCGAGCTCCATGCCGAGGTGGGTGATCTTCTCGAACTCCTCATAGGCCTGGCTCGACATCTTCTCCATCATCTGCCGGCAGCTCAGGGCCCGGTCCAGGTGCCCCTTGATCTGGCTCTGGATCTGCTCCTTGGCGGCCTTGAGCTCGGCCAGGGTGGCCTTGTGCTTTTCGAGGATGCGCTTGCCCTCCGCGAATTCCCGCTCCGCGGCCTCGACCTTCTTCTGGGCTTCCTCTTTCTCCCGGCTGACCGTCTCGGCCAAGGTTCTCTCGATGGCGTCCTTCTGGGCCGCCAGGGACCTATCCAGTTGGCTCTCGATGCCGTCGAAGACCGACGCCAGCTCTTCTTGGGTTTCGAATTGACCTAACATGCGACCCTCCTATGCTCTGGCTCCGGGCGCCAGGCGATTCGTTCATTTTCTTTCGATCGGAGCATATCCGTTTCTTCCGCGGGCAGTGTGACACGCGGCTTCCGTCATGACAATCACCCTTCCGGACGATTGGCCAAAGGATATTTCGGCCTGCCCTCTCACCCCGGGCGATGAGGCGGACTGACTGCCCCGGCAGGCCTCCGGACGCGCCGGCCGTCTACTTGGCCTGGACCGTGGAAGGGACATTTTGATCCTTCTTGTAAAGATGGTTGATGAGGGCCATGACGCTGGCCGGGATCCCGTGCTCGAATTCGACGCCCATCTCGTAGAAACTGTTCTCGATCGTCCGGGCCCAGCGGACCTTGGCGTGGACCTTGATGATCTGCTTGGACCTGGAAAGGTACAGGGTCATCTTGAGGGAGGAGCCAACGGGGAAGAACTCGTCCATCATCAGGATCCTGGCGCCGCCCAGGGAGATGTCCTGGGTCAGGGCGTTGACCTCGGGCCCGCCTTCCGGGCCCCATTTGCCGGGGACCTCGATGACGATGCGGTTCTCCTCCCGGATCCTCCGCTCTTTCCGCTTTTCAGTCGTCACGGGTGTCCCTCTGTTTTATGGTCCTGCGCATCGGTTCGCAGCCCCCATGATAGGCCCGCCCGGACCGGGGCCAATAGCCCGTTCGGGTGAAACGGAGGGTGATTTTGATTCACCCCCTGTCACCCCGAAAAGTACCCTTGGGGAGGCGGGGGTGAGGGCGGGTCGGGAGAGGATTATTCGACCGCTGCGACCGGCGGCCGGCCGGCCGGGTGGTTGCCCGTGATGAATATGGCCATGTGGACGTACTTCCGGTCCTTCGCGTCGAGGGGCGGAACGCCCTCGTAATCGTGCCAGCGGTCGAGAAATTCCCCCCGTGGGATGAAGCCCCGCGACCCCAGGAGCGAAGGGTCTTCGAAATAAAGGTTGTCCCTGTCCATTCCGAGCAGGACCATGTAATGGCCGTCGTCCCAGATCTCGGTCCAGGGCCCCTCAGCCCGAGCCCGCCACGCCTGGAGGTCGACGATGGCCGTGACGCCTTTTTTGAGCGCCACTTCCAGGTCGTCCAGGTTGAGGCCTTCCCGGAGCTCGGCCTGGAGACCGAATTCGCGGGCACCGCGGACGATGTCCTCGGGATGGGTCCCCTGCTCGGGGGTGCTGTGGAGACGGGCGATGAGGCGGTCTTCCCGTTCCCCAATTCCCCAATAGGCCAGGACGGCCTGGAGGGCCGCGGCGCCGCAGGAGTAACCGGTGCCCTGGCGGACGTCCGGGACGTCGGAAAGGAGCGAGGACGGCAGGACGGGAGAGCCCTCGGGCCTGAGAGCCGCGCTTTCCTTCAAACCCGTCCAGGATGGAAGCCGGTTCGCGGTGATTCGGCCGGCCACGGAACCCGCCAGGAAAACGATGACGAGCGCGGCCGGAACGCCCCAGCATTTCTTGATTTTCATCGGCGTTTCCCTCCAACCGGAAAATAGGGGAGGATTTCGAGAGGGGAGGCGAGGAGGGCCGCTGCGCCGCCGGCCTTGAGCTCTTCGGCGCTCCGGAACCCCCACAGCGCCCCGACCGGGAGCATCCCGGCGGCCACGGCCGTCAGCATGTCCACGTTCGTGTCGCCTAGGAAGACGACCGCGGCGGGAGGGACGCCCATCTCCGAGGCGATCATCAGGGCCGGCCGCGGGTCAGGCTTGAGCGGGACCCCTGGCATCGCCCCGCGGACGACGTCGAACCGGTGATGGGCCAAGAGCTCGCCCGTCATGATCTTCGTGAACGGGTGGGATTTGTTCGAGAGGACGGCCGTCTTGGTCCCCTTGCGGGCCAGCTCCTCGAGGAGCTCGGGGACTCCCGAGTACGGGCGGCTGTGGTCCCTCCAGCAGAGGCCGTATTCACGGCGGAAGTCCCGGACGATGCCGGCGATCTCCTCGTCCGTGAGGGGGTGGGACGAGAAGGCCCGGCGGACCAGCTCTTCGACCCCGTCCCCGACGAGCGCCTTGTAGGCCTCGATTGGGTAGGACCCGAGGTCCCGCATTTCGAGGACGCGGTTCATGGCCACAGCGATGTCGTCGATCGTGTCGAGGAGCGTCCCGTCGAGATCGAAGATCACCGCCTTGTATACGGGGGACTCCGGACTCATTTCGATCCTGAGAGCCGGTGGAGTTCGCGGAGCCGGGCGTAGACCTTCCAGCCGTTCTCCATCCGGGCCCGGTCGGAATCCGTGACCTCGCGCCGGACCTTGGCCGGGATGCCCGCCGCGACGACTCCCGCGGGGATCTCGACCCCCTCCGGGACCACGGCCCCGGCGGCGATCACGGAGGCTTTGCCGATTTTCGCGCCCGAGAGGACGACCGCGCCCATGCCGATCAGGCAATCGTCCTCAATCGTCGCCCCATGGAGCACGGCCCCGTGGCCGACCGTCACCCTGGCCCCGATCCGGCAGGACATGTTCTCGTCCACGTGGATGACCGTACCGTCCTGGATGTTGGAATCCTCGCCCACGACGATCTCCGCCCCCGGGATGTCCGACCGGAGGACGCAGCCGTACCAGACGCTGGCCCCGCTACGGACGGCGATCTTCCCGACGACGACCGCGCCGGGCGCCACCCAGGCTTGGGGATCGATGTCGGGTTTGGCCAGCTTTCCAGGCAGTGCGGGTTCTGTCATCGTTCCTGCTCCTTCTCTTGGCCCGCGCGCCGGTTCCTGTCGCGGGTCACGAGTGGTTATTGTAGCAGATGAAACCCGACCGGGCCTAGAGATATGAGAGAGATCCCTAAGAAATTCCGGGCCGGGGCCTGACCGGGACGGAGGCCCGGCGGGCGCTCCCCCCGCGAAGCGCGGTCAATTGACGGGTTGCGCGGGCGCCAGGCTCTTGCCGGAGGACAACTTGACGTACGTCCAGACCTTCAGGCCTTTGGCCCCCGACGATTCCATCCCGCGGTTGCCCATCCCTCCCCCCATGCGTCCTCGACCGCCGCCGTACATTCCGCCCCCCCCGCCCATCCCACCTCTGCCGCCCATCCCTCCCCCCATGCCGCCTCCGCGTCCGCCCATGCCGCCCGAACCCTGGCCGGGCCCGTGCCCTCCCTCGCTTTTCGGCACTTCAAACCCCACCGCGATCTTTGTCCCGGGTGCCGCCCCGAGGGCGATGGGAGACCCGGCCGTCGGTTGGAGCGGGATCTTCAGCTCATAGACGAAAAGCTCCCCGCCTGAGGACGAGGCGATTTCGAGACCTTTGGCATCGGAGATGGCCAGTTTCTGCGGCGTGCCGCCCCCATCCCTCAGGATCTCGAGGCTGGGCTTCTCTTCTTCGGCAGGCTCTCCGGCGGGCTTGCCGCCTTCGTCCTTTTCCGTCGACTTGTGTTCAAGGCGAGGCGTCCCCAGGGGATACTTGATGCCCAGGACCTTCTGGTCCCCGCCCTTGGGGTCGAACCAGACCGTCAGGCCCCCCCGCTCGATCTGATGGCGGAGAGATTCGTCCTCCGTGATCAGGCAGATGTAGAGGACTCCCTGGTCGTTGAGGAAACCCTCCTCCGCCTTCGCGTCGCTGATGGCGCTCAGGGCCCCGACCCAATCGTCGGACTTGCCGTCGACAGTGATCTGGCGCTCAGCGGGCCGGCTGTCGGTCTCGTATTTGACCATACCGTCACAGGCGGCAAGCCCCAGGGCCAGGACGATGGTGCCAAGAGCGTAGGTGGTTTTTCGCACAGCAGTTCTCCCTTCCGCTTCTTTAAACTCGCCCGAGGCGAGATTGGATGCAGGGTGACGACGATATTCATGGCCGCATCCATCTTCCGCCTGCGGCCCTCCGTCGTCAAGACGGTCAATTAATTCGGTGACACACAACTCATTACCGAAATAGGCACGGACCCCTATTGAGTGTATTTAGTTGTGTGTCACCGTAATTTCGCCGTAATGACAAGACTCGTCCGCTCCAATCCTTGAAAAAACGCCGCCGCAGGGTTATAATTTTATGCCCCGTTTGATAGATCCAAGAGAGGACACGATGACCGAAACCACCGGATTCTCGGAAAACGCCCTGAAGATCCTCAAGGCCCGCTACTTCCTCAAGAACGAAAAGGGCGAGCTCATCGACAAAGTCCCCTCCGACCTCTTCCGGCGCGTCGCCGTCCACATCGCCTCGGCCGAAAAGTCCAAGGCCGACCGGAAAAGATACGCCGAGGAGTTCTTCCGGATGATGGCCGGCCGCGACTTCCTGCCGAACAGTCCGACCCTGACCGGCGCCGGCCGGGGCATGTGCCTGAGCGCCTGCTTCGTCCTGCCTATCGAGGACTCGCTCGACTCGATCTTCGAGACCGTCAAGAACGCCGCCCTCGTCCACAAGGAGGGCGGAGGCACGGGCTTCGACTTCAGCCGGCTCCGGCCCCGGGGAAGCTTTGTCCGCAAGACCCAGGGCGTCGCTTCCGGCCCGGTGTCGTTCCTCCGCGTCATCGACGCCGCGACCGAGGCCGTCAAGCAGGGGGGGACCCGGCGCGGCGCCAACATGGGCATCCTCCGGGTCGACCACCCCGACATCGAGGAGTTCGTCCAGATGAAGCTCGGCGGCAAGAGCGTCACGAACTTCAACATTTCGGTTGCGGCCACGGACGCCTTCATGGACGCCGTCAAGGCGGGCGGCCCCTACGGACTCATCGACCCGCACACGGGAAAGCCCGCCGGCCAGCGGGACGCCCGGAAGGTCTTTCAGCTCATCGTCGAATCCGCCTGGGCCGTGGGCGATCCCGGCCTGATCTTCATCGACCGCGTCAACCGGAGCAACCCGACGGCGGGCCTCGGCCCCATCCATGCCACGAACCCCTGCGGCGAGCAGCCCCTCCATGACTTCGAGTCCTGCAACCTCGGGTCCGTCAACCTGGCCAATTTCTTCGACGCCAACAAAAAGGACTCGTTCGACTGGGAGAGGTTCGGCCGGACGATCCGGCTCGGCGTCCGCTTCCTCGACGACGTCATCGAGGTCAACCGCTACCCCCTGCCACAGATCGAGCAGACGACGCGCGGCAACCGCCGGATCGGTCTCGGCGTCATGGGTTGGGCCGACCTCCTCCTCCTGATGAAGATCAGGTACGACACGCCGAAGGCCCTGGCCCTGGCCGGGAAGGTCGCCGCCTTCCTGCGCAAGGAGGCCGTGGCCGCGTCGCGCGGGCTGGCCGGGGAGCGGGGAAGCTTCCCGAACATCGGCCGGTCGGTTTATAAGGGCCAGAAGATGAGGAACGCGACGGTCTTCACCATCGCGCCGACCGGGACGATCTCCCGCATCGCCGGCTGCTCGTCCTCGATCGAGCCGGTCTTCGCCTTCGAGGTCGTCTCGAAGATCCTCGATTCCGAGCTCAAGGACGTCCACCAGATTTACGGCGAATGGAAGGCCAAGAACCCGGACAAGCCGCTCCCCGAGTATTTCGTTTCGGCCCACGAGGTCTCGCCCGAGTGGCACGTCCGGACGCAGGCGGCCTTCCAGAAACACGTCGACAACTCCGTGTCCAAGACGATCAACTTTCCCCACGAGGCGGCGGTCGACGACGTGGAGAAGGCCTTCCTCCTGGCCTGGGACCTGGGGACCAAGGGCATCACGATCTACCGGGACGGATGCCGGGAGAGCCAGGTCCTCTACAAGAACGGGTCCGAGATCGTGCACCCCCAGGGCCGGCCGACCTCGCTGCCATCCATCACCGACAAGATCAAGACGGGCTTCGGGAACCTCTACGTGACCATCTCCTTCCAGAACCTGAAGCCGTTCGAGGTGTTCGCCTCGATCGGCAAGAGCGGGTACTCGACCATGGCCGACGCCGAGGCCCTGGGCCGGCTCATCTCGCTCGCCCTGCGGAGCGGGGTCGAGGCCGAAGAGGTCATCCAGCAGCTCAAGGGCATCGGCGGCTCCGAGCCCATCTTCACCGAGGGCGGGCTCATCCAGTCCATCCCGGACGCGATCGCCAAGGTTTTGGAGAAGCACTTCGGCGAGGTCCGGCACAACGCCAAGGACTTCTACACGGTCCGCTGCAAGATCTGCGGGGCCCTGCTCCCCGACGAGAAGTGCCCGGTCTGCACGAACTGCGGCTGGAGCAAGTGCGCTTAAAAAATTGAACCCTGCGGCTCCGGATCCGTAGTATAATCCGCATGATTTTGAATCGCCCTTGAGGAGGAGGTCTTCCCATGTCTTCCCGCTTCAGGCCACGCCGTCTGGTCATCCTGCTCTGCCTGACCCTGGCTCTCGCCGCAGCCGCCGCGCCCCAGGCGCCGGCCCAGCAGCCCGGCCAGCCCGTCGACAAGGACTACACCGCGAAGATCCTCGAGTACACCACGGAAAAATTCTTCCTGACCGAGCTCGTCGATCACCTGCCCGCCTCCGGGACAGTGCCCTCGCCCCTCAAGGTCCTCGGGCATATCGCCGGCGCCCCCGACATCCTCGACCATTCCGCCGACATCTACAAGTACTTCCGGGCCCTGGCCGCGGCAACACCACGGGTCCAGGTTTTCTCCCTCGGGCCGACGGACGAAGGCCGCGAGATGATCGCCGTCGCCGTCTCCTCCGACGAGAACATGGCCCGGCTCGCCCGGCTCAAGGAGATCATGTCGCGCCTGGCCGACCCCCGCGGCCTCAAGGACGAGGAAGCGGCCAAGCTCGTCGCCGAGGGCCTCCCCATCTACTGGATCACGGGCGGGCTCCATTCCACGGAATGCGGCTCCCCGGAGATGATGATGGAGCTGGCCTACCGCCTGGCCGTCGAGGACTCCGATGCGATCAAATCCATCCGCCACAACATGGTCATCCTCATGACCCCCATCCTCGAAGTGGACGGTTGGGACAAGGCCGTGGATTCCTATCTCTATAAAAAGGACAACAAGGACAAAAAGACCATCCCTCCCATCTACTGGGGGAAATACGTCCTCCACGACAACAACCGCGACGCCATCGGCCTCGGGCTGAAGCTCACCGGGAACCTCCTCCAGGCCTATTTCGAATGGCACCCGGTCATCATGCACGACCTCCATGAATCCGTCCCCTATCTTTATATCTCGACGGGGACGGGGCCATACAACGCCTGGCTCGATCCGATCACGATCGACGAATGGCAGGAGCTCGCCGATAACGAGATCAGCGGCATGACCCGGCGCGGCGTCCCCGGCGTCTGGACCCACGGGTTCTACGACGGCTGGGCCGCCAACTACGGCTTCTTCGTCGCCCTGTTCCATAACTCCGTCGGCCGGTTCTACGAGACCTTCGGCGGGACCGGCGCGGACACGATGGTCCGGCCCGTGGCCGCCGAATCCAAGCGGGCCTGGTACCGTCCCAACCCGCCCCTCGAGTCGGTCAAGTGGTCCTTCCGCAACAACACGAACATCATGGAGAGCGCCCTCCTCCTGTCCTTCGGGCATGTGGCGGACGGGAGAGAGAGATTCCTCGATGACTTCTATCTCAAGAGCAAGCGGTCCGTGGCCAAGGCCCGGACCGAAGGCCCGGCCGCCTATGTCATCTCTTCGGACACGAAGCGGCCCCTGGCCGCGGCCCGGTTGGTCAACCTGCTCCGGAAGGACGGGGTCGAGGTCCACACGGCCAACGGCGAAGTCACGCTCGGCCAGGACAAGTATCCCGCCGGGAGCACCATCATCCGGATGGACCAGCCCTACAGCCGCTGCGCCGACATGCTCCTCGACACGCAGTACTACAACCCCCAGGACCCGCGCCCGTACGACGACACCGGCTGGACACTGGGGCCGCTCCACAATGTCAAGACCGTCCGCGTCACGGACGCCAAGATCCTGGACGCCCCCATGACGGCCCTGAAGAAGGATGTCGCCATCGAGGGGAAAGTCACCGGGAAGGAGAAAGCCGTGGCTTTCGCCGTCAACCAAACGGCCGAGCCCGAGCTCATGGCCTTCCGCTACCGTCTCAAGGACGTCAAGATGCTGGCGGCCGAGGACGGCTTCACCCAGGGCAAGGCGAAGTTCAATGCCGGGAGCTTCATCATCCCCCGCGAAGGTAATCCGGCCGGGCTCGAGGACATGCTGGCCAAGGCGTGCGGCGACCTCGGCCTCATGGTCTGCGGGCTCGCGGCCAAGCCCGACGTCAAGACCCACGACCTCGACGCGCCCCGGCTCGCCATCGTCCATTCCTGGCTGGACACCCAGGACGAAGGCTGGTTCCGGCTGGCCCTGGACAGCCTGGGGATCCCTTACGCCTACGTCCCGGTCCAGGAGATCCGGGACACCGAGGACCTCAAGTCCAAGTACGACGTCATCATCTTCCCGCCGGCGGGGATGCTGGGCAAGTCCCAGAGGGTGGTCAACGGCATCGGCGGCGCTGAACCCCTCCCTTACAAGAAGAGCGAGAAATACCTGAACCTCGGAACTCCGGACGGGCGCGAGGACATCCGCGGCGGCATCGAGCTCAAAGGGATCCTCCATCTCAAGCAGTTCCTGGAGGCGGGCGGGCTGTTCATCCCGATCGCCGGGATGGCCGAGCTCCCCATCGACTACGGCATCGTGGAGAGCGTCGCCGTGGCCCAACCCAAGAAGCTCAAGGTCATCGGCGCCGTCCTCAGCGCGAACATCACGGACCTCCAAAGCCCCATCGGCTACGGCTATGACCAGAACCTCGGCGTTTATTTCAGCGGCGGCCCGGTCCTCGAGACCGGCCTGAAGGCCGTGATCGGCGCCGACATCTCAGATCTCACCGGCGGGGGAGGGGAGGCCGCCGGCCGGCCGTCGGGCCGCGGCGGGCTCAAGGACCCCGACGTCATCCAGGGCAGGGCCCAGAGAGCGGAGAAGGGCGCGGGCCTCTTGACGGGGGGGATCCCCCCCGAGTTCAAGGAACTCTTCGACCTCTATATGCCGCCCGACCTCAAGACGATCCGGGCCATCATGCGCTTCGACACGGCCGACAAGCTCCTCGTTTCGGGACTCTGCGAGGGCGGAGAGGAGCTGGCCGGGAAGCCGGCCGTCGTGGACGTCCCGGTAGGGAAGGGGCATGTCGTCATCTTCGCCATCAACCCCATGTGGCGCCAGCAGACTTTCGGGAGCTTCTGCCTCCTCTTCAACGCCGCCATGAACTACCGGAGCTTGGACCTCGGCCGGCCCAAGCCCCCTGCCGACGCGAAATAAGCGAAGGAGGGGAGGAAGAGGGGGCGTGCCGCGGCAGGCTCCGTCCGACCTTATTTCTTGAGGTCGAAATAGAGCCAAAGATACCAGCGGAACTTGATCTTCATCCGCAGCATCTCGTTCCGGTAAGGGCCGTCCTTGCAGAACCAGACGCGGACGTTGCCCTTCTTCCTCCAGACGTCCTTGGGCGCCTTGTCGGGGCCCGCGGTCTGTTCGACCGCCCAGATATCGACGCGATAGGCCCGGGTCCCGTATTCGGAGAAGGTGTCGAGGTCGCTGACCTCGCACCGGAAGACGCGCGGGATGCCGTTCAGGAGAAAGGGCGTTTCGAAGACCTGGCCGACCTTGAGGTCATGGTCCATCATGTATTCGAGCGGCGAGAGGATGGAGCCGTAGCTGCCCTCGATCCGCTTTTCCGTCCCGTTCTCCCGCTCCGAGACGGCGTGGTCCCGGAAGAAGGCGATCTTCTCCGCCTGGTACTTAAGGTTGCGTTTCAGGAACCCCGACGAGGAGCTTTCGAAGCCCCGCCACTCCGCGACGGCCTCTTTGTCGACGGACCCATCGGGCAAGAGGGGATAGACCTTGAGCAGGCTGAAGTCGCCGCGAAAGTCCCTGTTCTTCTTGATCTGGGCTTCGTTCGAGGCGCCCGACATGCGCAGCGACTTCTCCAGCCGCCCGCCCTTCGCCCGGAGGGCCGACTCGATCGTCATGGAGCCGACATCGCCCAGGTTCCCGATGATGAAAAGATGGGCGCTGATGCCGTAGCTGCCGGCCTTCTCCTTGATGGCCTGGGCCGCTATCGGGGCGGCCGGCGGTTGCTGCCGGGCCGGGGCCGCGGTTTGAAGGAAGAGGGCCGCGGCGAGGGCGAGCCCCGCCGGGCCCGGCCGCGGGCGCGCGTCCCGGACCCGGCCAGCGGTCGTCGAAAGCTTCATCGCGGCTCCTTGGGAGAGATCTTGTAGTTCGGGTCCATGTATTCTTTTTCCCAGATGGGGTCGAGGAGCTCGGCCACCGCCCGGTTGTACTCGATCATGCCTTTCCGATAATCCGGATCGTCCAGGGCCGCGCCGGCGTTTTCGTCGAGGGGATGGAGCCGGTACTTCTGGAGCACGGGGTGGAACTCTTCGTAGTGGTCGCGAATGGGACAGGGCATCATCCAATTCCTGATGTTCTTGCTCTCGCCGTATTTTTTATCATATCCGTACGCGATCTGCCACTCCCGGACCCTGCGGAAGAACGGGTTGTCCCAAACGTCGTTCAGCGTCTTTCCGTCGGCGTACGCCGTGTTGACGTTGACCGGGGAATAGGGCATGAAGACACAGGGAACGACGTCCCCGTTCCAGCAGACGGCCATGTAGCCGCCGGCCCGCCCGGCGGCGATGCAGCCCATGGCCGCCGTCCCGCCGTTCCAGAAGTCGGAGACGTAGAGCCGCCGGTCCCGGATGAGCTCCCACGAGCGCTTCCACATCCAGAGGCGCTGCTCGGGCGTGGGCAAGAGGTCCAGGGTGATGGCCCTCCCGATGGGCATGTACTGGAACACCCAGGCGAAGTGGGCGCCCATCTCATTGAAGTAGAAGTCGATGACCCGGTCCGAGAGGATCTCCTCGATGTTCTCCCTCGTCGCGGTGATGGACACGCCGAAGAGGACCTTCTCCCGGCGAAGGCGCTCCATGGCCGCGACGATCCGGTCGAAGACCCCGTCCCCGCGGCGGGCGTCCGTCCTCTCCTTCATCCCCTCGATGGAGACCGCTGGCATGAGGTTGCCCATCCTGGCCATGCGGCGGGCGGTCTCGTCGTCGATGAGCGTCCCGTTCGTGTACATCATGAAGAAGACGTCGGGGTGGCTCTCGGCGAGGTCCATGACGCCGTGCCCCCCGTCCCTGTAGGCCAGCGGCTCGCCCCCGCTGAAGACGACGAAGCGGCCCCCCCAGAGCGTGCGGACCTCGTTGACGAGGCGGTCCAGGACGGGCCAGCTCAGCTTCTCGTTGACGGCCGTCGAATCCGCGTAACACCCTTTGCAGTTGAGGTTGCAGAACTTCGTCGGGCTGATGAGGAGGATCTCCGGCGGCCGGGCCCCGTAGCTCTCGATGAACTGGGCCCGGGCCGTCGGCTCTCCCTTTTTGAGGAGGACGTCGTGGGCCAGGTTCTTGATGACTCCCCGGATCGAGGCCTTGCTGAGGCTGTTCGCGGCCAGGGCCCTCTCGATGGTCTTGAAGATGGCCATGGTCATTTCCAGCCTGTCCTCGATGATGCGGGCCGGCCTCGTGCCTCTTTCGGCCGTGCCGAGGCGCTCCCGGAGGAGATTGTTCTCCAGCGACCGGACCAGCGCCTTTCGGACGAACCCGAGCCTGGCCAGCCCCGGGGCCGCCCAGGCGGTGGCCCTGAGTCCGGCGGAAAGAAAGGCTTTCCGGACATCCGGGA
>JBEKBS010000025.1:0-32285 GCA_050015275.1 Candidatus Aminicenantales bacterium
GATCCCGCTTCTTGACCAGGCGGCGATCGACGCGGTCCGGCAGTGGGTCTACGAGCCGATGATCATCAACGGCCGGCCCCGGCCCGTCATCTTCACCGTCACCGTCAGGTTCCAGCTGAAATCCAGCTGAAATAGCAAAGCTAGAGAATGGCTTTCGATATTTTAAAGGAGGTATGACCCATGCAATTTGGTCTCATCGAAATGTGGCAGCAGATGGGAATGGTGGCCAGAACGGTTTCGATCATCCTGATCGGCCTATCGATCGTTTCCCTTTACCTGTTCATCGAGCGGGAGATGACCTTCTCCCGGGCCAGGAAAAGGTCCCAGGAAGTGGCGCCCAAGCTCGCTGAACTGCTGAAGGCCGGGAACATGCGGGATGCCCTGTCCCTCGCGTCGAAGAAGGACAACAGGGCCAGCCACCTGGCCCGCGTCACGGCCGCCGGCATCCAGGAGTTCATGGAAGGCAAGGAAGCCCGGCTCTCCCTGGAACAGCAGGTGGAGACGGCGACGAGAGGCTGCGAAAGAGCCGCGACCATGTACGAGCAGGAGCTCAAGAGAGGCCTGGCGATCCTCGCGACCATCGCCACCTCCGCGCCCTTCATCGGCCTTTTCGGGACAATCTCCGGCATCATCAACGCGTTCCGCGGCATGGCCCTGACCGGCTCGGGCGGCATCGGCGCTGTGGCCGGAGGCATTTCCGAAGCCCTCGTGACCACGGCGTTCGGCATCGCCGTCGCCATCATCGCGCTCTGGTGCTACAACACCCTGAACACCCGGATCGAAGTCTACGTCGCCGAGATGAACAACACCACGTCTCAGGTCGTCGACTTCTTCATCCGCAGCTCCGAGTCCAAGTAAGTCGAGTCCCGGCAGCCGAATTGCCGGACGAACGAGAGGCATATTATGGGATTTTCAGTTTCCACGGGCGGCAAAGAACCCGTCCGCTCCGAACCGAACGTCGTCCCTCTCTGTGATGTCCTGCTCGTCCTGCTGATCATCTTCATGGTCGTCACGCCCCTCGTCCAGAAGGGCGTCGACGTCAGGCTCCCCAACGCCGCGTTCACGACGGACGTCCCTGAAAACATTCCGGTCACCCTGACGATCCAGAAAGCGGTTTCAGAACCAAAGGGGTTCAAGCTGTACATCAACCATGACCGGGCGACCCTGGAAAACCTGCAGAACGGGCTGGAAGAGGCCTTCCTGACCGTTTCCGAGAAGAAGCTCTATCTCAGGATGGACCAGGACCTGCAATACGGGGTCCTCGCGGAGTCCATTCTGGATATCATCAAGAGCGCGGGGGTCGAGGTCGTCGGCATCATCACGGAGAAGAAGACCGAAAAGGGCGACTGAGCGAGGGCCCTGAGCCCCGCTTATCGTTGACGCGATCGTCGGACACGACGGGGGAAAGTGAGACCGGAAGGTTTCTCTTCCCCCTTTTTTTTTGCGGCCGGCACCCCTCGCTATCGTCCTCGTCCGGGCTTCTCAGCGTCCGCGATCCAATTCCCGGGCAAGCTTGCGGATCTCGTCGATGAACTCCCCGACCATCGCCTTCCCCTTGACCTTCTTCAAGAGCCGGCCCTCCCGGAAAATGATGCCGCTCCCCCGGCCGCAGGCCAACCCGATATCGGCCTCCCTGGCCTCGCCCGGGCCGTTGACGGTGCAGCCCATGACCGCCACCTTCATCGGCGTCCGAAGGCCGCGGACGGCTTTCTCGACGCGGGCCGCGATGTCCATCATGTCGACCTCGGTCCGGCCGCAAGTCGGGCAGGAGATGACCTCGACGCCGCGCGCCCTCAGCCCCAGGACCTGCAGGATCTGGAAGGCCGCGTCGACCTCCCGCTCCGGCGGCGCGGTCAGGGAGACGCGGATGGTGTCCGCCAGTCCCTCGGCCAGGAGAAGAGCCAGCCCGGCGGCGGACTTGACGCTCCCGGGGAGGAGCCGGCCCGCTTCCGTGATGCCCGCGTGGAAAGGATAATCGACCTTTCCGGCCAGGAGCCTGTAGGCCTCCAAGGTCCGGGGGATGTCCGAAGCCTTAAGGGAGATCTTGATGAGAGAGAAACCGCAATCTTCGAGAATACGGACATGCCTCATGGCGCTCTCGACCATGGCTGCGGCCGTCACTCCCCCGTGCGCGGCCAGGAGGTCTTTCTCGAGCGAGCCGGAGTTGACGCCGATACGGATGGGCACTCGCCTCTCCCCCGCCGCCCGGACGACCTCCCGGACCTTCTCCAGGGAACCGATGTTCCCCGGGTTGATCCGGAGCCCGTCGGCGCCCGCCTCGAGCGAAGCCAGGGCCAGCCTGTGGTCGAAATGAATGTCGGCGATGAGGGGGACCCGGACCCGGCTCCTGATCTCCCGGAAGGCCCGGGCGGCCTCGCGGTCCGGGACCGCCACCCGGACGATCTCCGCCCCGGCTTTTTCCAGCCGGCGGACCTGGGCGACGGTGGCCCTGATATCCCGGGTGTCCGTCTTGGCCATGGACTGGACGACGATGGGAGCGCCGCCGCCGATAGCGATCCCGCCAACCACGACCTGGCGCGTCCTCCGGCGTTCGAACATGGCCGCCTCCCCGCCTAAAAAGGCAGAAGGCTCCCCCACCCGTGGGGGAGCTGGTTGACGATGTCGTTGACCAAGACGAAGGCGATCAGGGCCACGAAGATCACGAAGCCGATCTGCATCCAGATGGTCCGGGCCTTGGGGCTCAGGTCGCGGCGGAAAACGGATTCGATAAGGAGAACGAAGATCTGGCCGCCGTCGAAGACCGGAATCGGGACGAGGTTAAGAATGCCGAGCTGGAGGCTGATGATGGCGATCCAGCTGATCATGGCCAGCCAGCCCATCCGCAGGGCGTCGTAGGAGTAGCTGGCGATCTTGAGAGGCCCGCCGAGCTGTTTCGTCGAGGCCTCGCCCGTGAACAGGTCTTTCAGGAACTGGACCACGAGGAACGTATTCTTCAGGTTCTCCCGGACGCTCTGGGAGATGGCCTTCAGGAAGCCGTATTTCCTGAGGACGGACTGGGGGATCTGGGCGATCCCGATCTTCCCGACATTGCCCTCCCGGCGCGGCGTCACGGGGATGGTCAGGGTCCGTCCGCCGCGCTCGACGCTGAACTGAAGCTCTTTCCCGGCGCTCCGCTCGAGGACCTGGATGAACTGATAGAAGTAGACCGGCTGGCCGTCGACGGCCTGGATGACATCGCCCGGCTTGAGCCCGGCCTTCTCCGCCGGCGAATTCGTCTTGACCATCTGGACCTGGGTCAAGGCCCGGGCCCGGAATCCCGCGTAGCCGAAGGAATACCGGCTGACGGACTCCGTCTGGAGCTCGACGCCGGCCGCCTGGCCGTCCCGCAGGATGTCCAGCCGGATCTTCTTGTCCGGCCGTGAGCCGACGGCGATCTCGACGTCGCTCCAGGTCTTCACCGGACGCTCGTTGATCCGGACGATCTCGTCGCCGATCCGGAGCCCGGCACTGGCGGCCGGCGAGTCCTTGTCGATCCAGCCGATGACCGGCCTTTCGTCCTGGTAGATCGGCGTCGGGACGCCGACGCCATTGATCACCGCGACGAGGACGACGGCCAGGATGATGTTCATGACCGAGCCCATGGCCATGACGAGGAGCCTCTGCCAGCGGGGTTTCGCCATCATATCGTCGGATTCGAGCGCCCGGTTCTGTTCGAACATCCCCTCACCCAGGAGCTTGACGTAGCCGCCCATGGGTATGAGGCTGACCCGGTAATCGGTCTCCCCTTTCTTGAACCCGAAGAGCCGCTTGCCGTAGCCGAAGGAAAACACCTCGACCCGGATGCCGACGAGCTTGGCCATGAAGAAGTGGCCGAATTCGTGGACGAAGACGAGGATGCCGAAGACGATGATGAACGCGAGCAATGTGCCGAAGATGGTTGCCATGGTCCTACCTTTGCTTCAGGAAGCGCCGGGCCGAGCGCCGCGCCTCCCGGTCGATTTCAAAAATGGCTTCGAGAGAATCCGCCTGGACGCGAGGGTGCCCGTCCAGGACCGCCTGGACGACGGCCGGGATGTCCATGAACGCGATCCTTCCTTCGAGAAAGGCCCCGACGCCGATCTCGTTAGCGGCGTTGAGGGCCACGGGCAGGCTGCCACCTTGGGACAGGGCCCGGCGGGCCAGGACATAAAGGGGATATCGCCGCTCGTCCACCTCGTAGAATTCGAGTCGCTTGAGCCCGCCCAGGTCGAGCCTGGGCAGGGACGTATCCTGTCTCTCCGGGAAGGTCAGGGCATATTGGATGGGGAGCCTCATGTCGGCGGCGCTCATCTGGGCCAGCATCGAACCGTCCTGCATTTCGACCAGGGCGTGGACGGCGCTCTGGGGGTGGATGAGGACATCCAACCGGGACGGATCCAGGCCGAAGAGCCAGCGGGCCTCGATGAGCTCCAGGCCCTTGTTCATGAGGGTCGCCGAATCCACGGTGACCTTCTTCCCCATCTTCCAGGTCGGGTGGCGGAGGGCGTCGGCGGGGGTTTTCGTCCGGAGGTCGCGGAGCGGTGTCCTCAGGAAAGGACCGCCCGAGGCGGTCAGGATGACCCTCCGGACCTGGGTTTTCTTCAAGCCGGCCAGACACTGGAAGACGCCGCTGTGCTCGCTGTCCACAGGGATGATCCGGGCCCCGGAGCGGGCGGCTTCCTCGCGGAGCAGGGCTCCGCCGACGACGACGGACTCCTTATTGGCCAGGGCGACGCGCTTGCCGGCCCGGACCGCAGCCAGGGTCGGTCTGAATCCGTCGATCCCCGTGATGGCCGAGACAACGGCGTCGGCCCGGCCGTCGCGGGCGACCTGTTCGGCGCCGTCCGGGCCGAAGACCAGCCTGAATCCCCGGCGGCGGGCCAGCGGGCGGACGGAGTCGGCGTCCCGCTTCGTTTTCACGGAAACGAGGCGTGGCCGGTACCTTTCGATCTGCCGGACGAGCAGGGACAGGTTCGAGCCGGCAGCCAGTGCCGTTACCTCAAGCCGGCCGGCCATCCGGTCGACGACATCCAATGTGCTCGTCCCGATCGAGCCGGTCGAGCCCAGGATGGCGATCGTTCGAATCATGGATCCCCGCCGCTTACTTCCAGAAATACTTGACGATGAAGTAGAACAGGGGGCTGGCCAGGATCAGACTGTCGATCCGATCGAGGAAGCCGCCGTGGCCGGGAAGGGCGTTGGAGGAGTCCTTGACGCCGACGGCCCGCTTGAAGAGCGATTCGAGAGGATCGCTCACCTGGGCCGCGGCGTGGACGAGGACGGCGCAGAGGATGGCCCGCCAGAGGGGGACCGCCCGGAGCAGGACCTGCTGGGCCAGGACCGCGCCTCCGATCGCGAACAGGATCCCGCCCGCGCTCCCCTCCCAAGTCTTGTTCGGGCTGGCGACGGGCGTCATCTTGTGCCTCCCGAAGGCCCGCCCGATGAACATCGCGCCCGTGTCGCCCAGAAAAACGACCGAGAAGAGAAAATACAGGTAGAAGGGGCCGTCATCGAGCCGGATCTTGTAGAGGAAGTTGAGGGGGAAGCTGAGGTAGATCGTTCCGAGGATGGTGATAGCGAAGGACGCGGGAAAATAGGGCAGCTTCTCCTGGGTATTGAAGGAGGCGACGAAGTACACGGCGGAGACGAGGAGCCCGCCGAAAAGCGCGACCTCCAGGGGGAAGGAGGCGAAATAAAAGGTCGGGCTCACGAGCAGGGCCAGGCAGATCCCCAGCGCCTTCTGCGGCAGGAGCCCCTTCCGTTCGGCCAGCCTGTAGAATTCGACGAGGGCGGCCACGATGAACGCCTGCTGGAAGACGTAGAGGACGATCTTCGGGGCGTATTGGCAGACCACGAAAACGAGTCCGATCAGGACGATGGCGGTGGGGATGCGTTTCCGAAGGCTCATGTCAGCTCACTCGATCTCCGATGGTTTATCCGTGGGACCGGCCGGCCCGCAGGTCAGGCCCGTCCTTTTTGTCATGAATGAATGTCCCCGAACCGCCTGTCCCGTTTCTGGTAATCGACGACGGCCCGGAGAAGGTCCTTCGTCCCGAAATCGGGCCACAGGACCGGCGTGATCCAGATCTCGGCATAGGCGATCTGCCACAGGAGGAAGTTCGAGACCCGGAGCTCGCCGCTCGTCCGGATGAGCAGGTCGGGGTCGGGGATCCCGGCCGTGTCCAGATAACCCGCGAAATGCTCCTCGTCGATGTCCTGGGGCCGGACCCGGCCGCCCCGGACGATCTTCCGGACGGCCCCGACGATCTCCGCCCGGCCGCCGTAATTCAGGGCGAGGACGAGGGTCATCCGGCCGTTCGCCGCGGTCGCCCTCTCGACTCTTTCGAGTTCCTTCAGGACAGGCCCGGGGATGCCCTTTTTCTCCCCGATGACCCTCAGCCGGAGGCCGTTCTCCATGAGGGCCCGGCCTTCCTTTTTCAGGTAGGCGCGGAGGAAGGCCCAGAGGCGGATGACCTCCTGACGGGGCCTCTTCCAGTTCTCCTTGGAAAAAGCATAGAGCGTCAGGAATTGGATGCCCATCCTGGCGCTCGTTTCGATCGCTTCTTGGACCGCCCGTGACCCGGCCTTATGCCCTTCGATCCGGGCCAATCCCTTCTGCCGGGCCCAACGGCCGTTGCCGTCCATGATGACGGCCACGTGCCGGGGAAGCCGGGAGAAATCAATCAGCCCGACGAGGCCGTCCTCCTCGCTCCCGGGCCGGATGTACCCTTTGAGGCTTTCCCACATGGCTGACTATTATATCATGGGGATAGGTGGAAATAAACGCACGGAAAGCGGGTCTGGACCGGGCCGGACGCTTCTGGTAGATTAGTGGCGAAAGAGAACGGACAGTGTGTCTAGCGGTCCCGGCCAAGATCATCCGGCTCGAAGAGCAGGGCCTGGGCCTCGTCGATTATCTCGGCAGCGAGGTCAGGACGAACTTCTCGCTCCTGCCCCAGGCCAGGGTCGGCGACTGGGTCATCGTCCATGCCGGGTTCGCCATCTCTGTCATGGATGAAAAAGAGGCCCGGAAAACCATGCGCCTCTTCCGGGAGATGGCGAAAACAAGCCCATGAGAGAGCTCAGGGACGAACGGGCCATCCGCCGGCTCCTCCGCGACGTTTCGGAGAGGACCTCCACCCTCCCCTTTCCGGTCCGGGTCATGGAGGTCTGCGGCACCCACACGATGTCCCTTTTCAAGTACGGCCTGACGCCCCTCCTGGCCGAGGCCGGAGTGGAGATGATCTCGGGCCCGGGCTGTCCGGTGTGCATCACTCCGGACGGCGTCCATGAGGCCGCCATCGACCTCCTGACAGGGAGAGAGGGCCTCACTCTGGCCACGTTCGGTGATATGACCCGCGTCCCGACCCGGAAGGGGTCTCTCCAGACCTCCGTGCCGGCCAGGAATTCGAGGGCCAAGGTCGTTTATTCCCCGGAGGAGGCCCTGAGTGAGGCCCGCCGGGATCCCGGGCGCGACACGGTCTTTTTCGGGGCCGGCTTCGAAACGACCATCCCGGCCATCGCCGTGACCGTGAAGGAGGCGTTCGCGGAGGGTCTCGCGAACTTTTCCGTGCTCCGGGCCCTCTGGCTCATCCCGCCCGCCCTCAGGGCTATCTTGGAGGCCGGCGAGGTCGCGGTCACCGGCTTCATCTACCCGGGTCACGTGAGTGCCATCATCGGCCTTCGTCCGTTTGAATTCGTGGCCGCGACGTTCGGCGTCCCCGGAGCCGTGGCCGGCTTCGAGCCCGGGGACATTCTCATCGCCGTGCGGTCCGTCCTCGAGCAGGTCCTCGAAGGGAAGCCCCGGGTCGCCCTCGAATATTCCCGGGCCGTCCGGCCGGACGGCAACCCCGCGGCCCGGGCCGTCATGGACGACGTCTTCGAACCCTTTGACGCTTCATGGAGGGGCCTGGGAACGATCCCGCAGAGCGGTCTCCGGTTCAAAGAAAGATACGCCTCGTTCGACGCCGAGAAAAAATACGGCCTCCGTGCTTCCGGGGCCGGGCGCGCCCTCCGCGGCTGCCGTTGCGGAGAGGTCCTGAGGGCCGTTGTCCGGCCGGACGGCTGCCGGCTGTTCGGGACGAAATGCACGCCGGAATCCCCCCTCGGCCCCTGCATGGTCTCCTACGAGGGGGCCTGCCTCATCCATTACAAGTACAACCGCCCCCCCGGAGTGGTCGCGTGAAACAGGTCAGCCTCGAGCTCGGCGGGGGCGGACGCCTCATGCGCGATTTCGTCGCCGGCCTGATCCTCCCGTCCTTCAAGAACCGCATCCTGGCCGAGCTCTCCGATTCCGCCCTCCTGCCGGAGGGAATGGCCTTCACGACGGACAGCTATGTTGTGGACCCTCTGTTTTTCCCCGGCGGGGACATCGGGACGCTCGCGGTCAACGGCACAGTCAACGACCTCGTGGTCTCGGGCGCGCTCCCGAAGTACCTTTCGCTTTCGTTCATCCTGGAGGAAGGCCTCGAGTGGGACGTCCTCGAAAGGATCCTGAAGTCCCTCCGGTCGGCCGCCAGGAAGGCCGGCGTCCGCATCGTCACCGGCGACACAAAGGTCGTCCGCAGGGGCCAGGGCGACAAGGTCTACATCAACACGGCCGGGATCGGCGCCTCGCTCGGCCGGCCGGCCGCCGGAAGGATCAGGCCCGGCGATAAGGTCATCCTGACCGGGACGCTCGGAGATCACAGCCTCGCCGTACTCGTCGCCAGGGGGGATTTCGGCCTGAGGTCGAAGGCCCGGAGCGACTGCGCCCCCCTCCTCTTCCTCCTCCCGCTCTGGAAAAAGGGCGCCCTCTGGATGAGGGACGTCACCCGGGGCGGGCTGGCCACGGTCCTCTCCGAGCTGGCCGAGCGGCTTGCGTTCCCGGTCCTCATCGACGAAGCCAGGATCCCCCTTTCCAGGGCCGTCCGCGGGGCGAGCGAGATCCTGGGAATCGACCCCCTCTACATGGCCTGCGAAGGGAAGGCCGTGGTCATCGCCCCGGCGCGAAAGGCCGGGGAATTTCTCAGACGGATCCGGAGGCATCCCCTGGGGCGGAAGGCCGCCATTATCGGGGAGGTCCAAGATCAAGTGGGAAAGCCGGGCGAGCTCCTGCTCCGGACCGTGTCGGGAGGCCTCAGGCTGCTCGAGCCCCTGACCTCCGAGCTCCTGCCGCGGATCTGCTGATCGATCAAGCTCTGACGACGTTTTTGCGCCGTTTCTTGACGGCGTGCCGCGTGTCGACGACGAGCGGCGCGTGTTTCACGATCCAATCATAGTCGTAGGCGGAGTGGTCCGTGGAGATGATCACCGCGTCCGTCTTTTTCAGCAAGGCCGCAGTCAGAGGGACGGACTTGAGGTCCATGTCGGGGTATTCGCGGAAGGCCCTGGCCCGCGGGATGTAGGGATCGTTATAGGAGACCCTGGCCCCCTTGCCTTGGAACAGGCTGATGATCTTGAGGGACGGCGACTCGCGGGAGTCGTCGATGTCCCTCTTATAGGCCACGCCGAGGACGAGGATCCTGGCGCCCTTGACCGATCTCCCCCGTTCGTTCAGCGCCGCGACCGTCTTTTCCATGACATAGTACGGCATGAAGGTGTTGATCTCGCCGGCGAGCTCGATGAACTTCGTCTGGTAGTCGACCTCCTTGGCCTTCCAGGTCAGGTAGAAGGGGTCGATCGGGATGCAGTGCCCGCCCAGACCGGGGCCGGGATAGAACGGCATGAAGCCGAAGGGCTTGGAGGAGGCGGCCCGGATGACCTCCCAGACATCGATGCCCATCCGGTCGAAGATCATTTTCAGCTCGTTGACCAGGGCGATGTTGACGGAGCGGAAGATGTTCTCTAGCAGCTTGGTCGACTCGGCAGCCTTGGTCGAGGACACAGGGACGGTCCGGACGATGATCTGGTCGTAGAGCGCCTTGGCCAGCCGGAGGCAGTCGGGCGTCAGGCCGCCGACGACCTTGGGGGTCGTGGCCGTCGAGAAATTCTTGTTCCCAGGATCCTCGCGCTCGGGCGAGAAGGCCAGGAAAAAGTCCCGGCCACCCCTGAGGCCGCCGGCCTCGAGGATGGGGAGCATCTCCTCGTCGGTCGTCCCGGGGTACGTCGTGCTCTCGAGGACGACGAGCTGGCCCCGGCGGATATGCTCGGCGACCGTGACCGTCGTGTTGAGGACGTAGGACAGGTCGGGGTTCATGTGCCCGTCGAGAGGCGTCGGGACGCAGATGAGGATGGCGTCCATGGCGCGGAGGCGACGGAAGTCCGCCGTGGCCCCGAATTTTTTCCCGGCCAGGAAGCCCTTAACCTCGGCCGCCGAAATGTGGCGGATGTAGCTCTTGCCGCGGTTGAGCAGGTCGATCTTCCTCAGGTCGATGTCAAAACCAGTGACGGTGAAACCTTTTTGGAGGAACGTCTTGATGAGGGGCAGGCCGACGTAGCCCAGGCCGATGACGCCGATCTTGGCCTCCTTCCTCTCGATCTTCTTGAGCAGCTTCGAGGCTTCGGAATTCATGATCTCAGCTCCTTTTCTTGAACCATGCTATGGTCTCCTTGAGACCGTCCATGAAAGAAACGCCGGGCTTGTAGCCCATGAGGCGCCGGCCCTTGCCGATGTCGGCGGTCGAGTGCTTGATGTCGCCGGGCCTCGGGTCGGCGTAAACCGGCCGGATGTCCGTCCCGAGGACCTCGTTCACGGCCGCAAGGAGGGCATTGACGGTCCGCCTCTCGCCGCAGGCGATGTTGATGGATTCCCCGCCCACCGCGTCGGACTGCGCCGCCAGGAGGTTGGCCTCGGCGACATTCCTCACGTAAATGAAATCTCGCGATTGCTCGCCGTCGCCGTAGATCACCGGGGATTCGCCCTGAAGGACTTTGGTGATGAAGAGCGGGATCACCGCCGCGTATTGGGAGGCCGGGTCCTGCCGGGGCCCGAAGACGTTGAAATAGCGGAGGGCGACAGTTTTGACCCCAAAAATGTCGTGGAAGACTTCTCCGTACTTTTCGCCCACGAGCTTGTGGATGGCGTACGGCGAAAGGGGTCTTCCCTCCTTCCCTTCGAGCTTCAAGGCGCTCGGCTCATCCCCATAGACGGCGGAAGAGGAGGCCAGGACGAAGCTCCGGACGCCGGCGTCCCGGGCCGCGACGAGCAGGTTGAGGGTGCCCGTGACGTTGATCTCGTGCGTCAGGACAGGATTTTCGACCGAACGAGGGACGGAAGGCAGGGCCGCCTGATGAAGGACGTGGTCCGCTCCTGCGACGGCCCGGCGGCAGGTCTCGAGGTCCCGGATGTCTCCTTCGATGAACTTGACCCGGTCGAGGAAGGGGGCCAGGTTCTCCTTTTTCCCCGTCAGCAGATTGTCCAGAACCCGGACCGTGTCTCCCTTTTTGGCCAGGGCTTCAACGATGTGCGAGCCGATGAAGCCCGCCCCGCCGGTCACGAGATAAATCGCCATGGCTCCCTTCTCTGTGTCTCCTCGGCCGAAGCCCGATTATACGGGATTTCGCGGCCGGGTCAACTCCGGCCCCGCCTAAAGATAGCCCAATTCGCCGAGCTTCGTGATGACCTTCTGGACGCTTTGCTCCAGCGTCTCCTTGCCGGTCTCGAGCACGATCTCTGGGTGCAAGGGCTCCTCGTAGGGGTCCGAGACCCCGGTGAACTCCTTGATCTCGCCCCGGATGGCCTTCTGATACATCCCCTTGATGTCGCGCTCCATGCAGACCTCGACCGGGCATTTGGCATAGATTTCGACGAAGTTCGTGACCTCGCGCCGGGCCCGGTCCCTCATCTCCCGATAGGGGGAGATGAATGACGTCAGGACGGCGACCCCGTTCCTGGACAGGAGTTTCGTCACGAACGTCACCCGGCGGATGTTTTCGTCCCGGTCCTTCTTGGAAAACCCCAGGTCGCGGGTCAGGTCCTGGCGGACGACGTCGCCGTCCAGCCGCTCTACGCTGAGGCCGCGGTCCTTGAGGATCGCGGCGACCCGGTTGGCCACGGCCGTCTTGCCCGAGCAGGGCAGGCCGGTGAACCACAGGGTGAATCCGATCTGTTCTTGGCACATGTTGTCGAGCTCCTTTGCGTTTTCGTCAGCTCCGCGTTCTGCCGCCCATTTCAAGACTGTGGCCTGGGGATGACCTTGCCCTTCAGGCCCTCCGGCCGAGGGATCCCCATGAGATCGAGGACCGTGGGGGCGATATCCAGGATATCAGCGTTCATGGTCTTCTTTGTCCGGACCCTCGGGTCGGACAGGATGAAGATGCCCTCCTGGGCGTGGACGGCGTCGTCCGGCCCGGTGTCGTTCTCGGGCAGGTATTTCGTCCCATATCCCAGGGTCCCCGCCGACCGCCAGTAGAGGTCATCGAAATAGACCATGAGGTCCGGGTATTCCCCTTCGAGCTCCTCGTAATATCCCTGGGGCTTGATGACCTTGGTCGCCCAGGGTTCTCCGTTGGGCCCGCGGATCGCCAGGAGCCGTTCGATGAGGGCGTCCCGCTCCTTCTCGTAGTCCTCGGGAGGGATGATGCCCTGGGGCTCGCGGCCCTCGACGTTGAGGAAGACCCGGGCGTAGTAGCCGCCCCAGGCCCAGGCCTTCGTTTTGGCCCAGTCGATCGGCAGGTCGTCCAGGCTCGTCGGCTTCCCCGGGCGCTCTTTGACCGCAAGATCGCCCTGCTCGATGAGCCACTCGTTGATGCAGAAGGCGCCCTTCATCCGTTTCGCGCCATGGTCGGAAACGACCAGCACGACCGTATCGTCCCCCGCCCGGGCGATGAGCCGCCCGACCTTCGCGTCGAGGAACTTGTAGTAATCGATGATGGCGTTCTGATACCTGTTCCCCGGCTCATGAAGGTGATGGGCCGGGTCCATGAATTTCCAGAAGGCGTGGTGGACCCGGTCGACGCCGATCTCGACGAACATGAAGAGGTCCCAGGGCTTCTCGGCGATGAGCCATTCCATGACCTCGAACCGCTTCTCGGTCATGGCGTAGATCTCGGCGAGGATCTGGTCCCGGTCCTCGGTCCGGAAGACGACGTCAAAGATGTAAGGGCCGAACCGCTCCTCGATCTCGCTCTTGAGGGCAGGGGGGAAGGTGTACTCCTTGCCCGGCCCCGGAGGGGTGATGAAGCAGGAGATCATGTTGCCGGCAACGGGGTAGACCGGGTAGCTCGGCGGGACGCTGACCAGGGTGCTTTTTCCCCCCTGCTCGCCGATGTAGTCCCAAAGCTTCTTCTTCCTGACCGCGAGGGAGTTGGCGATCCACATCTTGTCGTAGGAATAGCCCTTCCGGTGGCGGAAGCCGTAGAGGCCCAGACGCCCGGGGTCGAGGCCGGTCGCCATGACCATCCAGGCCGGGATGGTGATCGGCGGGTCCGAGCTCCTGAGCTTTCCCGAGACTCCCCGGTCCATGAGGCTCTTGAGGACGGGGAGCTCGGCGCTGCGACCGAAGACGATCTCCGCCGCCGCGCAGTCCAGCCCGACGATGAGGACTTTTCTTCCGTTCATGGCATGACCTCCCGTCCTCCCCCGCTATTCGTTGAAGGGGTCCTTGAACTGCATGATGACCTTGGCCACTTCGGGCCGCATCAGCTCGGGGGGCGGGACCTCGCCCTTGACCAGCATGTCCCGGATCTTCGTCCCGCTGAACTGGATCTGCTCGGAGGCCGGGTGGGGGCAGATCTTCTCGTTGACCACGGAGCCGCACTTCCGGCAATGGTAGAAGGACCTGAAGAACAGCGGCACGATGCCCAGGTCCGGGAACTCCTCGAAGATGTCCTGGGCGGCGTAGGGCTGGTAATAGCTCCCGACCCCGGCGTGGTCGCGGCCGATGATGATATGGGTGCAGCCGAAGTTCTTCCGGATGACGGCGTGGTGGATGGCTTCGCGGGGGCCGGCGTACCGCATCTCCATCTGGAGGATGGCCATGACCGCCCGCTCCTTCAGGTAATAATGCCGGATGAGCTCCTCGTAGGAGGCCAGGATGACTTCGTCCTTGAAATCCCCTTTCTTCTTCCTCCCGATGACGGGGTTGATGAAGATGCCGTCGGTGAACGTCAGCGCGGCCTTCTGGACATACTCGTGACCGATATGCGGAGTGTTTCTCGTCTGGAAGCCGACCACCGTCCGCCAGCCCTTTTCCTTGAACAGGACCCGCGTCTCTTTGGGGCTGAGCTTCCACCGGTCGAAGGGCGTCGGGGTCGCTTCGAGGAGGTCGACGGGGCCGGCCAGGAGAACGTCTTTCATCGCCCGGACCTTGGCCACCCCGGGATGGGCGGGGTCCGTCGTCCCGAAAATTTTTTCGGCCGTTTCCTCCTTGTCGAACCCGTAAGCCCCGTCGAACCGCATGAGGGCCACGGGCCGGCCGTCCTCCGCCCGGAGGACGAGCTCCTGCCCTGTTTTCAGGCCGGCGGCCGCCTCCCGGTCCACGTCGAGGACGATGGGGATCGTCCAGGGCAGGTCGTTCGCGAGGCGCATCCCGTTGAGGACGTTCCGGAAATCCTCCGGCCCCATAAACCCCTCAAGGGGGCTGTACACGCCCATGGCAACATTCTCGACGTCCGAGACAAGCTCCGGGTCAATAGTTAGACTGCGCAGGCCTCCGGCCAGGGCCAGGGTCTTATCCTTCTTTTCGCCTCTGAGGACCCTTTCGACGAGCCTGCCGCCGTGGGGCTGGATCATGGTCTCCTCCTTGAAGTTGTCCTGATCGTCGGGCTGAACGCGGAAAAAAACGGGTCTGCCCCCGGGCGGGGATCAATCGATATATCCCAAGGCCTTCAACCTCTCCTTGACCTTCTCTTCCTCGTCCTTGGTGAACGCCTCCGTCGCCGGCTCTCCCTTGGAGAGGCTCTCCCGGAGGACTTTCGTGACGTAGCTCGCAACGGAGCCGTATTCTGTCCCCTTGATGAATTCCTTGATCTTCTTATGGAGAGAGGTCGGGATGGTCACCGTCGTGAACTCTTTGTCCATGGTGTCTCCTTGCGGCCCCCGGGGCGGCGGGGCCGCCGCCGGAAGCAGAAGAGATTTATATACCAGGCGGGCCTTTTTTTCAACCCCGTTCGTGGGATTCCACGAACGGTGCAGGCGCTCCAATGCCTGCGAAAGTTGGATCCCACGGACGTAAGTGCGTGGATCTTCAGCCCTTTTGGGGTTTCCAGGACCAAAGGGGGTTGTTTGGCGCCCTCGGGGGCCGGCTTGACAAGAGAGGCGGTTTAGTGTTTATAATCCCCTGATAATGGCTGAAACCGAAGACCCCCCTCCCCCGCAAAGCAACCCATGGAAAAGATAACCCATCCCGGCACGGCCGGCTCCGTCTTTCCCGGCGTCCTCGACAAGAACCTCAAGAAGCTCGAGGGGCGGCTGGGGGTCAGCCTGGGCCTCCGCGGGGACCAGATCATCATCGACGGAGAGGGGAAAAACGTCGAATTCGCCAGGCGTTATTTCGAGAAGATCGGCGAGCTCGCGGACAGGGGCCACCACCTGAAAGAAGAGGACCTCCTGATCGCCCTCGACCTCCTGGAGGAGGGCACGGCGACCGCCCTGGAGCATTATTCTCCCTCCGAGCCCCTGAACCTGTCCCGGAAGTCCGTCAGCCCCAAGAGCCTCAACCAGAAGGCCTACATCCAGGCGATCAAGAGCCAGGACCTGGTCTTCGGGATCGGCCCGGCGGGGACGGGAAAAACCTACCTGGCCATGGCCATGGCCCTCTCGTTCCTCCAGAACAAGATCGTCAACCGGATCATCCTGACCAGGCCGGCCGTCGAAGCCGGCGAAAAACTGGGCTTCCTGCCCGGCGACCTCGCCCAGAAGATCAACCCCTATCTCCGGCCGCTCTACGACGCCCTGTTCGACCTCTCCCAGTATGACCAGGCGACCCGGCTCATCGAGAAGGGGATCATCGAGATCGCCCCCCTGGCTTTCATGCGGGGCCGGACCCTGAACAGCGCCTTCATCATCCTCGACGAGGCCCAGAACACGACCCGGGAGCAGATGAAGATGTTCCTGACCCGGACCGGATTCGACAGCAAGCTCGTCATCACGGCCGACATCACCCAGATCGACCTCCCCCAGCCCCGGAAGTCCGGCGTCCTCCAGGCCATCAAGATCCTCTCCCCCCTCAAGGAGATCGGCTTCGTCTATTTCAACGAGCGGGACGTCGTCCGCCACCCCATGGTCCAGAAGATCATCAAGGCCTACCAGAAGGCGGAGGCCGGGCCGGACTGAGTCCTCCATGAGCCTGATATCCTTCGACAAGATCAAGCTTTTCAAGGGGGCCGAGATCCAGCCCAGGAAGGCGCCCGTCGAGCCGCCCCAGGAAGAAAAGAAGGTCTCCCCTCTCGAGAGGTTCCTCAAGAGCCGCTGGACGTTCCTCGTCCTGACCGTCACCCTGATCTCCCTATTCCTGTCCTACCTTCCCCGCCGGAGCCTGACCAGCCTGGCCGTCGGCGAGATTTCGCCTTCCGACACCGTGGCCCCCTTCGACCTGAGCGTTCAGGACATCGAAGCCACGAACCGGTTGAGGGCCGGGGCGGAGAACGCGGTCCTGCCCGTCTACACCTTCGACCCCAACGTCTTCGCCAACACGGAGGATAAGATCCACCGCCTCTTTGTCATGGGCTGGGCCTGGGTCCAGAAAAGCCCGTCCGGCCAGAGGTCCGAGGAGCTCCGGGCCTCCGTCCTGGACCTTCTGGGGATCGACCTCGACCCCCAGGATGTCTCGGGCCTCGTCCGGTTGAAGTTCCCGAAGGAGCTCGAAGAGACCATGGTCGGCATCTCGGCGAAGATCTTCGGCCAGGGGATCATCCTCTCCAAGAACCTTTTCATCCACGGCGAACAGGACCGCGGCCTGACTCTCCTCGCCATCCAGGACGGGGAAAGAACGGTCAAGGTCGGTGATATCCTGGACCTCAAAGAAAGCGAGGAGCAGTTCTCGGAAGAGGTCGCTAAGATCGACATCCCCCAGAAAACCAAGGCCCTCCTCACGAGCCTGGCCCAGATCTTCCTCACGCCCAACATCACCTACAACAAGATCGAGACGGAGAACCGGAAGTCCCAGGCCCGGGCCCGCATCGCCACCGTGACCAATACGATCAAGAAGGGCCGGGTCATCATCCGCAAGGGCGACGAGGCCGGCCCCGAGGCGGTGAGGATCCTCGATCTCTACAACCAGAGGCTCCAGCGGAGGTCGAGCTGGCTTCCCGATTTCGGGGGCAGCTTCCTGCTCTTCACCCTGCTCCTCCTCGCCCTCTGGCGCTACGTCATGCTCGTCCATAAAAAAGACCAGGCGGAGAAGAGCTTCCGGATGACGGGCATCTTCCTGGTCGCGAGCCTCTCCCTCTACAAGATCTCGCTTCTCCTGGCGGCGACGATCAGCGGTTCCATCAGCTCGAACTCCTTCGCCCAGATCGAAACCTATCATTACGCGATCCCGTTCCAGGTCGGGACCCTCATTTTCGCCTATCTCCTGTCCGACCAGCTGGGCCTCAGCTACGCCCTTCTCAACAGCTTGGCCGCGGGCTACCTCCTGGGGGCCAATTTCTACATCATGTTGTTCTGCCTGGTCGGCGGGATGGCCGCCATCTATGGCGTCAGGTACTTCAGGAAAAGTCAGCGGGCGGCGACGCTCCGGGCCGGCTTTCTGCTCATCCCGCCGGCGAACGCCGCCGTCATCCTCATCGTCCATCTCGTCGAGAAAAGGAGCGGCCTCGGCCCGTTCTCCGCCGAGGTCTTCATGGGGCTCATCGGAGGGATCATCAGCGGGGCCCTGGCCTTCCTCCTCCTTCCGGCCGTGGAGACGGCCTTCGGGTTCATCACGGCCAGCAAGCTCCTGGAGCTGACGAACTCGGACCTCCCCGTCTTCCGGGAGATGTCCCAGGAGGCGCCCGGCTCCTACCATCACTCGCTCATCGTGGCAACCCTCGCCGAGAAGGGCGCCGAGGAGCTCGGCCTCGATGCCCAGCTGGCCAAAGCCGGGGCCCTCTACCATGACATCGGCAAGACCAAGATGCCCGAGTACTTCATCGAGAACCGGACGGGGGGATTCGACCTGCACAAGGACCTGACGCCCGCCATGAGCACCCTGGTCATCATCAACCACGTCAAGGAGGGCGCGGAGGTCGCCAAGAAGCTGAAGCTGCCGCGGGCCCTCCGGGAGATCATCGAGCAGCATCACGGCAACTCCCTGGTCCGCTTCTTTTACAACAAGGCCAAGCAGACCTACGACCCCGACCAGCAGACGGTCGGCGAGGAGAGCTACCGCTACCCTGGACCGCCGCCCCAGACAAAGGAGGCCGCCCTGGTCATGCTGGCCGATTCCGTCGAGGCCGCCTCGCGGAGCCTGCGCTCTCCGACCAAGGACAACCTCAAGCGGGTCATCACGGACATCTTCAACACCTCCCTCCAGGACGGGCAGCTCGACGACTGCGATTTTTCGCTCCGGGACCTCCGGGCCGTTGCCTCCGCCTTCCTGACCGTCCTCTTCGCCGTCTATCACCCGCGGGTCGAGTACCCCGGGTTCGATTTCGAGCCCAAGAAAGTCCGGAGACCCGCCCGGCCACGGAAAAAGAAAAATGATCGAGATCATCAACCGCCAGAAAAAACACCCGGTCCGGACCAGGGCGTTTAAGCGCCTGCTCGAAGACCTGGTCGCCCGCTACCGCCTCGCGGGCCCGGAGGTCACCCTGGCTTTCGTCGGGACGAAAGCGATCCGGACGCTCAACCGGAAATTCATGAGGAAGGACAGGCCCACCGACGTCCTCAGCTTCCCCCTCGGGGAAAAGGGGGCCGACGGCCGGTTCTACCTGGGCGACATCGTCATCTCCGTCCCGGTAGCCTTCCGCCAAGGCCGGGAGAAGGGCCACGGCCTCGAGCGGGAGCTCAAGCTCCTCGCCATCCACGGCTTCCTTCATCTCCTCGGCTACGACCACGCCGCGGGCATCGAGGAAGAGGAGCGGGCCGTGCACAGGCTGTACCTGTCATGACGATGGACGCCGTCAGCGCGGCCGGCCTCGGTCTGAGCTTCCTGGCCGTGTGGCTCTTCTCCCTCTTCCATGTCTGCCTCGGCTCGTTCTCCAAGATCTCGCTCAGCCGGTTCCTCGAAGACCGGGAGAAAGGCTACCGGGCCGGAATCCTCCGCGATTTCGACGGGACCAGGATCGCCGTCGAATACCTCAGGGATATCCTCCTCCTCGTCTTCCTCGTCGATCTCTTCGCCTTTTTCCCGCGCCTCCGGTTCTGGCCCCTCTGGTTTTTCCTGGCCGTCCTCGCCGTCTATACTATTTTCTTCGACTACCTCCCCCGCCTCTTCAACTCCCTCGGCAAGAACGCCGTCCTGAAGGTCTTCCTCCCCGCTTTCCCGCTCGTCCGGGCCCTCGGCGCCCCCGTCCTGGCCCTGTCCCAGAACCTCGTCGAGCGCGAGGAACAGCGGGAGGACCGGGAAGAGGGGCGGGAGGCCACGGACGAGGAGATCGAGACCTTCATCGACGAGGCCACGGAGGAAGGGATCATCGACAAGGGCGAGGACGAGCTCCTCCGGAGCGTCGTCGAGTTCGGCGACACCGTCGTCCGCGAGATCATGACGCCCCGGGTCAACATGGTCTGCATCCGGAAGGACGCGACCATCGACAACCTCAAGGACCTCATCATCCGGGAGAAATACTCCCGCATCCCCGTTTACAAGGACCGGCTCGACAACATCGAGGGGGTCGTCATGGCCAAGGACCTCCTCGAGTACACCGACG
Source organism: Candidatus Aminicenantales bacterium (assembly GCA_050015275.1). GTDB lineage: Bacteria > Acidobacteriota > Aminicenantia > Aminicenantales > Saccharicenantaceae > DATKJS01. Next base: position 19,690 of record JBEKBS010000025.1, read on the forward strand.
AGATACACAAGGCCCAGCCCATCGAGGCCCTGGTCCGGCCGGTGGCGTTCGTCCCGGAATCCATGGCCGTCTCCGGGCTCCTCAAGGAGTTCCAGAAAGCCAAGCAGAAGCTGGCCGTCGTCGTCGACGAGCACGGCGGGGTCTCGGGCTTGGTCACGATGGAGGACGTCGTCGAGGAGATCGTCGGCGAGATCCAGGACGAGTACGACACCGAGGAGGCCCAGATCATAGGCAACGGGCCCCTCGATTTCACGGTCTCGGGGGCGGCCGAGGTCGAAGAGCTCGAGAAGCTGTTCGATGTCGAGCTCGCCGAGGACGATTTCATCACGGTCGGGGGGCTCATCACCCATAGCCTGGGACGGCTGCCCCAGAAGGGGGAGACCCTGACGGTCAAGGGGCTGAGCGTCGAGGTCCTGGACGTCGACCAGAGAAAGATCAAGAAGCTGAGGATCCGGAAAGCCTGAGAAAGGCAGAGGGGAAGCCATGCCGAGAAAAGCCTCGACCGTCGGGGACAAGCCGAAGAAGGCCACGGGGACCAAGCCGGCCCGGAAGAGGGCCGCGGAAAAGAAAATCTTCAAGACGGGCACCGTGGCCCTCGTCGGCCGTCCCAACACCGGGAAATCCACCCTTCTCAACGCCATGATGGGCCAGAAGATCGCCATCGTCTCCGACAAGCCTCAGACGACCCGGATCAGCATCCTGGGCATCAAGACGACCGGGAAGGGCCAGATCATCTTCATCGACAACCCCGGGATCCACAAGCCCCTCCACACCCTCAACAAGAGGATGATGAATTTCGTCACCTCCGCCCTCGAGACGTCCGACGTCATCTGCCTCCTCATCGACGCGACCCAGAAATTCGGCCACGGGGACGAGTACGTCCTGGAGACGCTCAGGCGCGTGACGACGCCCATCTTCCTGCTCATCAACAAGGTCGACGCCGTCCGGAAAGACACGATCCTGCCCGTCATCGACCACTACAAGGGCCTGCTGCCCTTCAAGGATATCATCCCCGTCTCGGCCCTGCGGGGGATCAACCTCGACGTCCTGGAAGATCTCATTTATGAAGCCCTGCCCACCGCAGAGAAGCTCTACTCCGACGAGGAGATCTCGGACCAGTCCGAGCACTTCCTCCTGGCCGAGATCATCCGGGAGAAGATCCTGAAATACGTGAAGGAGGAGCTCCCCTTCGTGACGGCGGTCTATATCGAGACGATCGAGAGGAAGGAACAGGACGACTGGAAAAAGCCCGGCGAGAGCCGGCCGTTGACGCACATCCGGGCCTCGATCTTCGTCGAGAAGGACAACCACCGGGCGATCGTCATCGGCCGGCAGGGCCGGCTCATCAAGACGGTCGGCATCGAGGCCCGCCGCGAGATCGAGGAGATCCTCGGGACCAAGGTCTACCTGGACCTTCACGTCAAGGTCCGGCCGGGCTGGAGGGATTCCGAGGACGTCCTCGACCTCATCGAGGGGCAGAAGGGCTGACTATCCCCTCCTTATATTGACAACAATCCCCAAGGATGGGACAATTGTGTCCCTCCAAACGGCGGTGAGTGTAGCTCAACCTGGTTAGAGCATCGGACTGTGGATCCGAATGTTGGGGGTTCAAATCCCCTCACTCACCCCACTCTTTTTTAGTTAGAAACAGTTCCCCGAGGTCGAATAGGGTGTCGAAGGGCGGCTGCCAGTAGAAAAACGGCTCGTCCCTGAGGGTGATGTGGTCGAGCATGACCTCGAGGATTTTCTCCTTGCCCTTCAGGTCGGCGTTGTGGTAGACGTCCTTCATCCCCTTCAGAAGTTCCAGCACCTGGCTGCCCTGCTCCTTATAATGGAAATTCCTGGTGTTGAGTTTCGCCATGTCCAATTGGATTCGGTCAAGTTCTGCCTTGATGGCGGCCGCCTTTTCCATATATTCCTCTTTAGTGATGGTTCCGTCCAAGCGGTCCTGGTATAGCAAATCGAGGTGGTTCTTCTTCCTGGTCTGTTCCGACAATAGGCGACGCGATTCCTTCCTTTCGAAAGCCTCTTCTTCGACGTGGGCCGTCTTCAACCGTTCCCGCACTTTTTCAGCGATAAAGTCGTCCACGTAGAATTTCCCCATCGCGTCCTCGATGAGGCGGCCGATTTCGGCCTCGGTCCAACGTTTCTGGGGACACAGGTTCGTTCCAAATTTTTTCTTGTACCAGTTTCGGTCCTGCCTCAGCCTGGCGTAAGTGCACCTGTAATAATGGTAAAGTCCCTTGTCGTGCCGGCCCGATTTCTCCTCTCCGCAAATGGCGGAGTGGCAGTAACCACACCGTAAAAACTTCTTGAACGGAAACCACTTTTTCGCGGCTGGTTTGCTGTATGTGCGGTTGGCGTGGAGGCGCGCCTGAACCTGGTCAAACAGTTCAGGACTTATCAATGGTTCGTGAGTCCCAGGCCAGGTTTTTCCGCTCCATTTGAATTCTCCGAGGTAGAAACGATTGCCCAAAATCACCTGGAGGCCGTGGATGGAAATAGGTCGGCCTGACTTCGTAGTCAGTTTCCTGCGGTTGAGCTCGTCGCGGAGGGTCGCCAGCGAGTAGCCGCCCTTCTCATATGTTTTGAAGGCCCAGACCACCAACGGCGCCCTGGCCTCGTCCTTAACGACTATTTTCCTCTCTCCCTTGGGGTCCGCGGGGTCCGGCGCGTTCAGATATCCGATCGAAGCCAGGTGCGGCACTCCGCCTTGTCGCGCCTTTTCCTCCATTCCTCTGCGCGTGTCCGCGGCGCGTTTTCGGTTGTCGGCCTCAGCCAAGGCCGCCATTACCTGAAACATAAACCTGTCGGCGATGGAGGAGCGCTGGTTAATCGATTTGTTCGGCTCCACAAGCTCGATTGACACGTCGTTGTCATCAATCAAACTCTGAATTGTGTAGAAATCCTTGTAGCCGCGTCCAAGCCGGTCCTGCGAGAGGGCAACGATGTGCCCCACAGCGTTCGCCTTCACGAACTCTACCATCTCCTTGAACTGGCGGCGGTTCTCGGAGACCTTCGCGGATTCGGTAATCCGGTAGGTTTCGAGCACGTCGTATTTCGCCGCTGCGTCCTTCAAAAGCCGTTCCTGCGAGTCAGGCGAATAACCGTGGGACTGCCCTTCCGAGGAGACGCGAATCCAGAGGACAGCACTATCGTTCATTTTTTCTTCTTCTTTGCGTCCTTGAGGGTTTTAACTAGGTCAGCGAGTTTATCGAGGCCAGGGGAAGAATCTTCTAACACTTCTTGGAGGATTTGCTTTTCCGTCCTCGTCAATTGGTCCCTGTCCTTTTCGGCGTCAAGAGCCTTATACGGCCGTTTCTCTTTCTTTGTTCTCATAACACCAGCATATATTATACTGCGTTTTTATTCCGAAGTAGACAAGAGAGGGGGAAAACTATTTATATGGGGAGGGGAATTCTTATTTCTTTACCTTAAAAAGTACAATATAGTATTTGGCTTCAATGTTTTCGGCTTTTATAAATGTCCGAACTATGAAATCTCCTTCTTTCATTGGATTAAGTACTAAAGCCGGGAATAGTTGTAATGTAATCCCCTGAATTTGCTCCGTCTTATAACGCACGACCTGGTTGCCGTCTTCTCCGGTATAAATAGAATAACTATCACTTTTTTCTATCAAAAATTCTCTTGGAAATATGAAGCCTATCTCTACACTTTTCGCCATCTTCTTTTCGCTATTGTCGATTGCGATTTTCAACATAGTTTTAACATTGAGAGTTAAATCTATCTGTGTTTTATCATTATTAATGTTTTTGCCATTTATCTGAGGATAAATATCTTTTAGATAGACACCGGATACTGATGATGACAGTAGTTCAATTACTTTTGATTCGCGTTCTCCCCTATGTGTATCAATGGTTTCTTTTACTTCAACCAATATCCCCAATGACTTCCATAGGATGTATAGAGTACTAGAGAAAAAAAATAAACTCAGAGCAACAGCCGCTCCTTTAATAAGGAGATTATCTTTTATTAGCAGCGCCGTTAACGTCAATAGAAACGCTATAAACAAAAATAAGAACAACCTTAATAACTGTTTCTTCGGGTCTAAGTAAGATAGCCTTTTATCAGCGGTCTTTTTGATAGCTTTTAATTCAAGGATGCTTTCTTGTATCTCAGGAATATTAGCCTGACCTGACTCACTCTGTTTCTTCATTTGCTCGAGCAGGTTTTTATCACTATTGCTTTTTTGGTTTTTATATTGAGCAGACAGTTGCTCAATACCTTCTCTAAAAAGGGAAAGAAGAATTCCTAGAAGAGGAATGATAATGCCAAGGAATGTTAGCAACAAATAGCCATATAAGGTTATTGCTGATTCCATCTGACCCTCAATTCTCAAAGGTATTATTAATAATTCTAATCACATCATTCTGTAAAAAACAAGAGGAATCTTCAAGACGAGGACACGTAATCAACGCCGATAGTTAAACCGCATGAGAATGGCACACCTCCTCAAGCATCTCCTATCTATGAGGCCAACATCCGCTTAATGTCCCGCTCTAACCAGGGGCGAGCCCTGGGCCTGGGTTTAGCCTCCTTGACACAAATGAAATGATAGCCTATTATCATTTTAAAAGAGCCAAAAACGGCTTAAAACCAAGATGTTAGCAGGCCAAAAATAATCCAAAAGTCTCCTCTTACCTGAGGCATCATCGTGTGACTAACTAATTTGGAGGGTGACACATTATGATAGATGTTAAATTCAAATACCAAGCATCAATATTTCTAGATGCCAAGGATATTACTCCAAATACAGAGACCGTGCTTACTCTTGTGGGGCAACTCAAGGAACATGGTTTCATTTCTGGCACATTTCAAGAGATTATGCCTCCAATCCTTCATCCTCAACCGCGGTTGCGTTTGATGAGTCAAAACGAAGAATGGAATATAGGTATTGCTTCTCAGAAGATCGATATAGAAAAAATACCTATTGATCTAAAAGGGGATAACCTGGGAGAACTTGATGTTTATTGTTCAGAAGCCATGTCTTTTTTCGCAAAGATATATGAAAAATATCCGAAAAAAGCTCATCGGCTTGCTCTTATAACAACCTACTTATTGGGTGAAATGACTGAGCCTAAACTTTCTAGTATCAATGAAACTCTGTTTAATCAACCTTCGTTTTATAAAGAGAACCCTCCGTTTGATTGGGATTGGAAATCAACGGCACGAATTGAGAAGGAGTTCGCTAAATTAATAGAACCGCTTAATATTGCATGCATCCTGCAACGCAGAAAAGGCGATTTTCAAGTAAAGGACCAATCAATGTCGTTTGACAGAATTTTCGTGACATTGGATATAAACACCGTATCTACTACCTCCGAATGCAGATTTGAGTTTCCCCACGTTAAGGCTTTCTATGATATAGCCCAAGTGATGCACTCTGATTTGTTAAAATCTATCACGGAGTTCATCAGTGTTTAAGTTTATTAGAAATCTAATAAAACGGGCCAAAAAAGAAGAACCCGCTAAGGAAAGCCAGGCAACTACTGATTCCCGGCCAGCAGTGCCAACTTCAGGCGGTTCTATAGATATCTTGGAGAATATCTACTCCGATGTCCCAGGACCTATTACCGTTGGGTCATATCCTATTATGGTACCTGATAATATTAGTTCCCTTTGGAAACCATTAGATGAATTGGGTGGATTTTCTCCCACCAATGCAGAATATGTTGGATATCCAAATTACGTTGGACAACAGCCTGTTTGGCCAAGTACCTTAGCTGAGTCTAGTATTGATTGGTGGAGCAATGCACCTAACGTAGTATCTGTCAAAAGCCCTTTTTTATATGGAAATTACGAGAGCGTTATTCCTTCAGTAATAGAACAGATTAGTCTATATGAAAACAAATTTGAGAATTATAAGAAAGACTTCATAAATGATCTTCTTTATTTATTTGAAACAGAAATATTCGAATATGGTGTCGAAAATAGAGCAGATACTTTTGTAGCTGAATGGCTAGCTACGAACCCAAGTTTGACCAAAGAATGGCTAAATTCGCTTTATAACGATTATTTTTCAAATGTACCAGTGTTAACAAATATTCTCCGGATAATTAGCCGAATTGACTATCAGGCGATATCTCCTCAAGGGCCTACTATGGCAGCGTTAGTTCTAAATCATAAAAACGCCGAAGTCCAAGAAGCTGCCATTAGGGCATTTGAGAGTTGGGGTTCAATAGAAAGCCTCAAATATTTATCAATACTCAGATCAGAACTTAAGTTCGCAGACAAGTGGGTTAGAGATTATGTTGACGAGGTTATTTTTTACTTAAAAGAGGATTTAAATGTCGCTCCTTCTAAGGAAGATTGACATTGGGAAATGGAGACAAAAAGAATTTATCGACAATGATGAAATATCAGCAGATGCAATTACGCTCTGCCTGAAAACATCTGGGAATACCCTATCAGTTTGGAAAATTGAATCTGAAGATTATGTTGATGAGGCGGTTCTCGCGTTTATTTCAAGAGGAGACCATCTTGAAGCAGCTTTCTTCGTTTTGTTAAGCGAAGAACACCTAAATGAAAATAAAATAAGTATTGAACAGCGTGATGATGAAACGCCTTATAAGGCACAAATTAAGAACCACATGGTTTTAACCCAGTTGTCGTATAAGACGCTTGGAGTTATTGCTCACTACATACTAAATGAGGTAAAGAACGATAAGATAAAGAGCTATGCTGAAGGACGTTTAAAAAGGATGTTTGCCAAGGCAATATCGAGTGGGAAAATTGATATGGCAAATCTTAAGCATGATATTCAAAAGAAAATACTGAAATATAACAAGAATCAAGGACAAACTTAAAATAGAGTTAGGTCCGACTATAAAGAGAATTGTAGGACCGCAACTACAAAATATCCCCAAAAATCCCCTCCAGTTTCTTCCCCGTGTCTGAGAACCTAACCATTCGGCAATAACGCGAGATAGTTTATTGGGATAAAAAAAGGCTCCATTGGTTAGGCCGGGCTTGCCCTTCTTCTATTCCGACCTGGGATAGTACCTGAACTTCCCTGTCATTGGCCTAAGCCTATGTTTAAATTCCAGATACTTCGTCCATTCACATAAGGTGTGTTCGACGCTGGCAAATACTCCGCACAGTTCTTTGATTTCTCTGACTTGGAGAAATTCTGGGATGGTCATTCGTAATAATTCCAGGGCTAGAGCAACTCCTGGCCCTACATATACTTTGGATGTTGGGTCAACAAGGTCAGGACGCAAATAAGAAAAATCCAACATCGCTTGTGTTGAGCTGAACCAATTCCTAAAACCCCATACCTTGTCCATGCCCACGACTATTTCGTGTATTGACTTCTCGCGCGAGAGGGGCCTCCTGCGGGCATGGGAGAGGCAGACCAACAGACTTCCGCCACTCGCGCGGGGACCGGACTAGTTATTACTCCCAGTTGATGATCTATTTTGGCGACTGTTTGGAGAAACGTGCTTAAAGGCGAAGAAGGGGTTTATGCAGAATAGCTGACACTCCCTCTTCTGGATTCAAGCAGCTTACTTATTTCATTTTTGGCAGAGAAATTGACATAAGCTCCCGAAAGGAACATACTCAAGTTAGATAGGGACCGTTCTTTATTGACTAACAAAAAGGAGATGCCTAAAATGGCAGTAAAAATTGGTGAAGGTACATCTGAAATGACTGGTGATGTCAAGAAGACAGAGAACATGAACGTTCGTCTGCAAATTAGTTTCTCGGACAAGGCAAAGGGAGTTACGTTCAAGCCCTTAGAAGACCTGAAAAAGGGCGACAAAGTAAAAATCACTGTTGAGAAGATATAATTCAGGGGGGGGATCTTTCCTAAATCTTTTGGGTTGCCCCATAGCTTCTCAAGCGTAACTTAAAGTCTTGACGGCCCCCTACCAGTAAAAATTTGGGTTGGTTCTTCTATCTCCTGATGAGAAAACCAGCCCTTTTTCTTTATTCGGTTTTCTTAATAAAAAAACCGTGATCTGCTCCCCAGATCTTGGTCCATTGGGAGCGACAGTTTTTTTGCCGGTTGAGCCTGCCCCCTGATTTGGTCCATTTTTTAGGGATGAGGTCCCTTTCACTGAGATTCTTTTCTTATCGTTTTAACGTCCTTGTTATAGATGTGGTGTGCCACCATGTCCTGTATCGCTGAGTAAATCGAGGACCTCTTCGATTCGCAATCGAAAACGCCCTCCTTACCATCGTAGATCAAATCACCAGCAACATAGATCTTGTAGTATCTATCTTCTAGAATCCCTTTGGCATGGGGGCCGACAAATGGTCTTCGCTCCATGATCGCCGCCTCAATTTCTGAGAGGGTATTGATTCCGTTCTTCACATATCCTTCCATTACCACCTTCAAGTATCCTGCGGTCTCTTCGAGAGCCATCTTGTAGATTTCTTGGGGCAACCTCCCATATTTCTGGTTATATGTCTCCATCACTTTCTTTAGGGCTAACCCATCGAATCCCCCAATCTCTACGACGGCTGACTTTCCACTAAGTAGTTCCTCGTCCGCTTTGCCAACTACGACCTTGAGGTCTTCCGGCCATTCTTTCAGCGTCTCTTGGATGACTTGATCTTGTCCAAGAGTTCTTTTTCCGATTAGTCGTTCCAACAACTTCTTGAAGCCGAATTTCTTCTCGGCTACGACTTTGTATGTGGGGTTTGTCATTTGCTGAGACTTCCCACGCCCCATCTAACGTCTATCCTCTATGAGGCGCGATTACCGCCGATTACGACGCCCCCGTTCTTTACATCAAGGGTGGATTTCGATCTCGATCAGTTTCCTGACCAGCTCCTCCAATGGTCTTTCCAGCCCGTCCCTGTCAAACCTTACTTGGTCATCCTTAGAGAAGTGGAATGTGATGGCTGTGCTCTTTCCATCCTTGTGATCCACCACGATCCTCTTGACCTGGTCCAGATTGATGTAATAGTGTGGTCCCCTCTTTGTCTCGATAATGAACCGGTTCACAAAATGCTCCATGCTGATCTCTCCTTTCGCTAACTCTATCGAACCATGCTAGATGTGCCTGGGCTTTCTATATGATCTTTACTGGGTGGTTGTTGGCAGTTTCCCTGACCTCACCCCAGTCCTACGGCGGCCCCACAGCTTTCAAACGTACACCGGCTGATCTTGTTCCCGTTGATCATGAGGCCCTCATCGGAGGCGATGATCCTGTATCCAGGCACGAAGAACTGCCCGTTGAGCTTGAACGTTCTAGGGCCTGTCCGGATGAACTCTAACCAGACTTCTCTCATGCCCTCGCTGATTACCCTGATCCCTTCCCTTGTCACATCGGCTCGGTATCCCTGGGCCACATGTTGTACTCGGCTATTGGCTACTATGGCTACTATGCTCCCTGATTGATCTCTCACTGTGCAGCCCATCAGCACCTTTCCGTCCTCTCCTTCCCTGAACCTGATGATCTGCTTGTTAATTCCTTTCCCTACCAGTTCCACGGCCTTACCACATTTCATGATCCTGTTCGAGCCGAAGAGCAGTTCATAGTTTTCGGTTTCGGTTTTCATATGCTCACCCCTTTCCGCTAAGGCTTCCACGCCCCCTCCAACGTCTCTCCCCTGTGAGGCGCGTATCCACCTTCACCAGCGTCCTGCTGAGCAAGCTGGGGAGTCCATGCTCGTCGGGGCCTCTGGCTCCCCTCAGCACCTCATCATCTACGACTTAGCCAGCGTTGGAACGTCTTGCGGAAATGTTCGACGATCTCTTTCTCGCCGATGTCTTCTATATCGTACTTGGCGTTGATGCTTCGAAACTGAACGGGACTCTTCGTATTGTTGACGCGGTAAGAGCAATCAAGATCTACGTGACCCTCAGGCCAGTTCGGGATTGGCGTGGGTCTTATCATACAACCTATCGTATATTCGAACCTGTTTCCTTCTTTAGAAAAACTGAGCGTCAGCGCCTGATCGGTCTGCTTAGATAGTGACGCCTGATGCCCTTTCTCTCCGAGATCGTTAACCAGGAAATCAAAAACTGGCGCCAAAGAATTGCTGATCCAATGCGACGCTCGTTCAGAAGGGTCCATCTCACACCTCCTAACTGACTTTCCCCGATCATAAACCCGGCCGAACTGCCCTTTCAATCCTTTTCCTCATTTCTCCGCGCCTCTGCTGGCCGTCCTCGGGCCGGGCTAGGGATTGCTATAGGGTTTGCAAATCTTACGATTTTACTTTGCAAAACTTGCCAGGATAATTATCGCCCTTATGCCTGTTGTTCTCCCACTGGAGCGGCTGTAAGTTGCTTAAGTCGTCTGTGCCACCCTTTGAGACCGGTTTAATATGATCGATCTCCCACCCCCACCGTTCTAGTTTGTCATAATCTGTCCTCTGCATACTCGCACCGCAGATATCCTTTCGGAAACCTGTATAGCCTGGTTCTGGCGTTCCCTTTTGCCAGACGGCTTTAATCGTGGCTTCGTCAAAAGCCTTCCCATCGGATTTCGTGTTGAAACCTGTCATATCGCCATCTCCTTGACTGACTTGCCCTAATTCTACCGCTGATCATTCTCCACTTCAATCCGCGCCTTTGCCGGCCGTTCCTGGGCCGAATTAGGGACTGGCATGGACCAGCCCAAGTTTTTGGAGGATTATAAAAAAAGCCCCGCTGGTCAAGCGGGGTTTGGCGCCCGAGGGGAACGGCCGGCTTATTCCTCCTTCCTCTCCGGCTTTGGATGGATGAATCGCCGATCTAGGGTCGCGGGGTGCTTGGCGGCGACGCGGGCGGCATCTCTGGAATGCTTGAAAATCTCAGTTCAGAGGTAGTAGATTGAATGGGGGCCGGTCAATATAGGATCGCAAAAGCAATAATAAGGCATAGGGAGAAAGAGATGACCGAAAAGGAAAACGTGCTGGATCGGCTCACCGACATCCAACAGGAGATGGAGCGAGCGAAGGCAAACCTCCCGGTGCAGGAGATCGACTGTCCGCACTGCTCGTCCAAGGTTACGGTCTACGAGACCGTCAACCTCGGCGATCGACGGTTATTCGAGGGTCGGTGCGCGACCTGCGGACGCAACGTTACGTCGTACCGGGAAGCAAGGTGAGGAGGAAAAGAGGAGGTTGGAAGCTCCGTGAGCTGACCTACCCCTGCAAATCTTACTGGCAATATAAAAAAAGCCCCGTTGGTCAGGCGCGGCTTGAGGTCAACAGGACCTGAAGTCAGTCCCCTTTTTCTCCTGCTCCGGCCTGGGGTGGACGAAGCGCCTGTCGAGCGTCACGAGTTTGCCTGGGGAGCGCCCGGGTTACGGCCCGGCCTCACGGGTCAAGGATGTAAAAACGGGATCGAACCCGGGTCGATAAATTCAACTACCCGGCTTTCTGGGCAACGCAGAACAATCTGTCGCTCTTGGCCGTGAACGGATTTCTATAGAACCCGGACCAGGCATGGACGACGCGAAGACCCGCGGCGGCAAGAAGCCGACGGAGTTCCGGCAGATCATACGGGCGTTGCCGATGGATTTCGGTCGCTCCGTCGGCAAACCTAAAGGTTGTTGTCGCCGCCGCCCTGGCCGGATCGTAACGCCAGCGCTGGACGAATGACAGCCCACGCAGCGTCTGACTCAGCGAGCCGTCCTCCCGGCTGACGAAATGGTGAGTCGTATTGGAGTCAAAAACGAACAGACCGGATCTCCCAAGTGCCGAGGCGACACGGTCGAACAGACCTTTCAGGGCGTCCTCTCTAAGGACATAATTCAGGGCGTCGAACGTGCATGTCACGAGGTCATAGGAGCCGATGGCCCTAAGCCTCTTCATATCCTGGACCTCAAAAGAGATATTCGCCATCGCGGCCGATTTTGACTCGGCGACGGCAATCATCTTCGGCGAGACATCGACGCCGTGAACATGATGTCCTCTTTTGGCCAGGGCGATGGCCAGGATGCCCGTCCCGCAGGCGATATCCAGAATCCGGGCCTGGCGGATCCCTTGTTCACGGAGCAGCCAGTTGATCAGGTTCAGATATTGCCGGGCGAAATCACCCCAGCCGAGGTCATAAACCCGGTACAAGCGCTCATAGTTCTTCATGTTATCCGAGGTCTACGGAAGTCAGGAGCCCTAAACAGGTTCTTCTTGTTTTTCATGATGCCCATTTTAGGCCTCCAATAATATTCTACTTCCGTTTATATCCTGAAGCACATAGCTCCTGGGCAACTTTGTGAGATACGGGGCACCAACCCCAAGCTTGAAAATCTTACGTCAGAGGTGGTACATTAATCGGAGGCAGGTTCTGGCCCTCCTCTACCAGAAGCAGGACATCACCAAGCAGATCCTGTCGCTGGCCTAGGAAGGGAAAAATTCTCATGAGAGTGCGTCAAAACCGATACCCCGTCGAAAGAGGTGCGCAGCCTGTCTCCTGACATCAAGGTCCACAAGGACGAAATCTCCCATCTCATCTCCAAGGGGCGGAAGCAGGGCTTCCTGCTCTTCGAGGAGATCGACAAGACCTTCACCGAGGACCTGGACTCCCAGGAGGACTTCGACGATTTCCTCTCCTCGATGGACAACTACGGGATCAAGATCCTCGACTCCCAGCAGAAGGAGATGATCCCGCGGAGGCGCAAGAGCGACCTCGTGTC
>JBEKBS010000026.1:0-31849 GCA_050015275.1 Candidatus Aminicenantales bacterium
GACCATATCAACGGGCTCCCGGGCTTTCCCAGGGGGCTGCCCATCATCAGTCAGGAACAGGTCAAGGCTGACATGATCAAGGCTGCCGTCGAACTGCCCGCCCTCCAGGATTACCTCCCGACGGTGGTTTTCAAGAATGAGCTGAAGATTCTCTCCGGCACTCGAACGATCACTCTCTGCCATTACGGCCCGGCCCACACGAGCGGCGACACGGTGGTCTATGTCGACTTCCAGAGAACCGCCTTCGTCGGCGACCTCGTTTTCATCGGTCGCGACCCGATCGTCAATCGCTCCAAGCACGGCTCCTCCTTCGGGCTCGTCAAAACGCTCAAGGCCATCCTGGACCACAGGCCCCACATCGAGACGTTCATCCCCGGTCACGGGGACATGGTCACCCGGGACGAGGTGGAGGGTCTTGTCCGGTCCATCGAGATCAAGCAGGCCAGGGTCAAAACCTTGATCGCCGAAGGCAAGTCCCTGGAGGAGATCAAAAAGATCCTCCAGGTCGAAGACCGGCCGGCCGGCGGGGGGACGCCGCAGTTCATGAGCCTGGTCGAAGTCATCTATCAAGAGCTCACCGAAAAAAAGGAAAAAAAGTAGACGGCCGATGACCGCGAAAAGGCTCTTGAACACGGTCTTTGTCTTCCTCTTGACGGCCGTCGTCGCCGCCGGGTGCCGGGCCGGCTCCGGGCCGGATGCCCGGGGGGCGACCGTCTCCGAGAAGAAGGAGGCCATCAGGACGTACTCTTACGCCGACCCCGATCCGGTCCCCATTTTCGCCCGTTCAAGCCTGTGGGGCCAGGGGCTGAGGCTCTACCCCTACTTCTTCTACGACTCGTTCAGTGCTACGGCCACGGACCGGGAGTGGAAGGTTGTCCGCCTGGAGAACCCCTACCTCCGGGTCGCTGTCCTGCCCGAGGTCGGAGGCAAGGTCTGGGGCGCTGCGGACAAGTCCTCCGGCCGCGATTTCCTCTATACCAACCACGTCATGAAATTCCGTCAGATCGCCCTCCGGGGGCCCTGGACCTCGGGCGGGATCGAGTTCAACTTCGGGATCGTCGGGCACGCCCCGTCGACCGCCTCGCCCGTCGATTACATCATCCGCCGGAACCCGGACGGCAGCGCGAGCTGCGTCGTCGGAACGATGGACGTTCCCTCAAGGACCCGGTGGAGCGTCACGATCACGCTCCCCGCGGATAAGGCGTACTTCGAGACCAACGGCTTCTGGCACAACCCGACCCCTTTCAGCCAGTCCTATTATTACTGGTCGTGCGCGGCCATCAGGACGGCCGATGACCTCAAGTACATCTTCCCGGGCCGTTCCTATATCGGGCACGACTTCTCCGTCCCTCTCGAGCCGTGGCCTGTGAGCCCGGAAGGACGCGACCTTTCCTGGTACAAGAACAACGATTCTCCCGGATCCAAGAGTTATTTCACGGTGGGCGAATTCGAGGACTTCTACGGGGCCTGGTATGAGGGCTCCGATGCCGGCTTCGGCCACTGGGCCCTCTATGACGACATGCCCGGCCGCAAGGTCTGGATCTGGGATCTGTCCCGGCAGGGCGGGATCTGGGTCGATCTCCTCACGGACAAGGACGGCCAGTACACCGAGCCTCAGGCCGGGCGCCTGCTCAACCAGTCCGACCACGGCCGGCTGTTCCCGTCCGTCACCGACCGCTGGAAAGAGCTCTGGTTCCCGTACCGCGGGATCGGCCCCATGAGGAAGGCTTCCCCGATCGGCGTCCTGAGCGCGACGGAAACGGAAACGGGGCTGGCCATCGGCTTCTTTCCCCTCCAATCCATCGACGAGGACCTCGTCATCAGAGTGTCAGGAAAAGAGGCCTACAAGGAGCGTCTCCGTCTCAAGCCCGAGGGGATCTTCAGGAAGGAGATCCCCCTCGGCGGCAGGCCCGCGTCTTATGAAGTCCGGATCGGCGGCCGTCTCGTTTATTCGAGCGACCCTGCCTCGAGAGAGCTCGGCCGGCCGCTGCGGTTCCAAGCCGTCGACGAGAGGACGGCCGAGGGCCTCTATCTCGCCGGAGCGCGGTCCGAGCAGGAGCGTCTCCATCACCAGGCCCTCGAAAAATATCTGGCCTGCCTCGCCCGGGAGCCCCTCCATCTCCGGGCCTTGGCCCGGACCGCCGAGCTCTACGCCCGGCGCGGCGAATACGGGAAGGGACTGGAATACGCGGCCAAGGCCCTCGACGTCTCCATGTACGATCCTGAGGCCAACTATGTTTATGGGATCAGCGCCCGACGCCTGGGCCGGCTGGCCGATGCGAAAGAGACGCTGGGTTGGGCCTCCCGTTCCATGGAATACCGCTCCCCGGCTTATCTCCAGCTGGCCGAGATCGCGGACGGTGAAGCGGATTTCCCGCTCGCCCTGGAATACGCGGAGAAGGCCCTGGATTCCAACAGATACAATTCGAGCGCATTCGAGATCAAGGCCGTGGCTTCGAGAAAGCTCGGAAAACAGGATCTGGCGCGTGAGGCGCTGGACCGGCTCGAGGAGTTTGACCCGCTCGACCACCTCGGCCGCTTCGAGCGCTACCTCCTCGACAGGACGGACGCGAGACTCTCGGGCTTCAAGTCCATGATCCGCAACGAGTTGCCCCACGAGAGCTACCTCGAAATGGCCCTTTTCTACGTCAGGAACGGGTGCGTGCCGGACGCCGTGACCCTCCTCGAAAACGCCCCGGCCCAGCCCGAGGTCTACGCCTGGCTGGCCTATCTCTTGAAAGACCTGGCTCGGGACAGAAGCGCGATCTATCTCGACAAGGCCTTCGGCCTTTCGCCTCTTCTCGTGTTCCCCTTCCGCGAAGAGTCCATCCCGGTCTTCGAATGGGCCATGGCGTCCAGGCCCGCAGACTGGAAGCCGAGATACTACCTCGGGCTGATCTTCTGGGCGAAGGGCCGGATCGAAGAGACGCGGGACCTCTTCGCCCGTTGCGACTCGGCTGACTTTGCCCCGCTCTTCCTCGCCCGGGCTTATCTTGAGCGCGAAACTGCGCGGGAAAAATCTTTGGCTGATCTCAAGCGGGCCGTTGGGATCGATGGCATGAACTGGCGCGTCTGGCACAGCCTGGCCGGGTTCCTGCAGTCTCTCGGCAGGAGAGGCGAGGCCCTCGCCGTAACGGAAAAAGCCGCGGGCCTTTTCCCGGAAGAGGTCCCCATTCGTGTCGACCAGGTCAGATCCCTCTTGGACCTGTCCCGGAACGATGAGGCCTTGGCCGTCGTGGACAAGATCCAGGCTCTTCCCTACGAGGGCGCGAGCGACATCTACGGGCTTTATCTCAAGGCCCACATCGCCGCTGCCCTGGACAGGATGGGCAGGCGCGACTGGGCCGCGGCGGTCGAGCACCTCGAGAAAGCGAAGCTCTATCCTGAAAGCCTTGGGACCGGGGCGCCTGCGGCCCCGGACGTCAGGCTTCAGGATTATCTCGAAGCCCTGTGCCAGGAAAAGATGGGGAATAAGGCCAGGGCCATGGAGATCCGGAAATCGATCCTGGCTTATACCGATCGACACGGGGCCGAGCGCGGGCCGAACTCGTATTTCGGCGCCCTCGCCCTGGAGCGTGCCGGCGAGGCGGCCAAGGCCCGGGAGATATTCAAATGGGCGACACCGCCCCAGCCTGAGATCCTGGCGGCAATAAAGAAATTAAAATAGACGGAAAGACCTATTCCGCCCCCATTTTCACGCATCCCTTAAGTCCATGTTTTCGTGGCTAAAATAATGGACTTGAGGCCTTTTTCGCCCCAGAAAAACGCTGATCTTTATTATTTATAATAAGTTAATTTGGTCCGACCCCATTATCGGGGCCAGGGTTTGTAGGGCGCGAGGAGCAGCGTCTGCGGTTTAACGATCCGATAAAAAGCGAAGATATCTCCCGCCCTGGGGACAAGGCCGAACTTCCAGTACCTGATGAGCCCGAAATCCGATTCAGGCTCGAGGAGGCAGGGGATCAGGTTGGCGGCTTCCTGGCCGCAGCCCACGTAGAAATCGCCGCGCTTGACGAGCGTCGAGAGGGCCTTTTTCTCAACCGCGATCTTGGACGGCGCCAGATAATCTTCCGCCGCCGGAACGATGTCCCTCACCTCATAGGCCTCGACGTCGACGGCCTTGTCCTGGATGAACATCTGCACGGCGATGCCGTGGCGGAGCAGGGTCTCGACGACGTCGAAGTGCTTGGCCGGGATGATGTAGCCGATGGGCCGGACAACGCTTGCCGTCGGCGTCACTTCGGGGAACCAGTTCTTGACGACTTCGGTAACGACTCTGGGCCCCGCCATCTGCCTGGCGGGCGTGATATCCTGGAGCGTGAGCGCATCGCCGGCCTTCTTATCGACCCTGAGGATCCCCACCAGGGCCGTGGCTCCCCCCTCTTCGGTCTTCTGCAGGCTTAGCGTCGGGTTCTTGGGGTCCCGGGCGTAATCCATCCGGACGTGGACAAGATCGTCCGCCGCGCAGGTCTTGCCTCTTTCCAGGAGCTTTGCCCTGAGGTCGCGGACGATCTTGATGGTCTCGACCCCGTGGTCGGCTGCGGACTCCATGAAGGCCCGGAGCCCCCAGTACTCCCACCGTGTCCGCGCCTCGAGCGTCTCCAGGTCATGGCGAGACGCCCCTTCCTGGATGAAGGACAACGTTTCGTAGATCCCGAGGCTGTTCCGGCCGTCGTTGAGATCCGTCGTGCTGTAGCGCGTGTATTCTTCCTTCGGGGCGGCGGCCGCTCCCGGCGTTTCGACGCCGGCCGCTCCCGTCGATCCCATCTCCTCGGTAACGAGGTACTCATGGAAGGTGATGTTTTTCTTCTTCAGCGCGGCCTCGACCTCGGCCAGGATCGTCCGGCGGGAATAGTCCTGGAGCACCCGGCTGATGTTCACGTTGGAGACGCAGCCGATATTCACCTTGTAATAGCCGTCTCCCTTCTCGTGGACGTCGATCGTGACCTCGGGCATCCAGGCCCGGAAGACCCGGTGGATGGCCTCGACCCCGGCGGCCTCGAGCTTGACGTGGTCCCGGTTCAGGTCGAGCCCGGTCTCGTTCCGGCGAACGTCGAACCGGTTGCCGTAGGGATTGGCCTGGGGAATGACGAGGACGTTCATTCTCTTGAGCAACGGCTTCATCTCCCCGAGGGCGATATCGCGGATGAGCCACAGGGCAGCCTCCTTGGCCGACTGTTCGTTGCCGTGCTGCGAAGCCGTCAGAAGGAGGGTCGGCTTTTTCCGGTTCAGGTCTTGCGGCCGGGCGGCGCCCTCTTCGGTCAGGACCGCCAGGAAGATGTCCTGGCCCGGGAGCTCGTCGACGTCCTTCGTCCGGCCGACGACCTGGACCGTCAGCTCGCGCGCAAGAGCGTCGGCTTCGCTGAGGAATTTCCCGAGGGCCTCGCTCTGGGTGTATTGCTTGTAGCCGCTGTCTTCGGCCGGGGTCCTGAGTGTCTCCGGACCCGCCGCAAGCCAGAGACCCGACACGATGATCCCGCTAGCGATGACCAGACCGTGGAACTTCTTGCGCTCTCGCGACATGAATCCCTCCCTGTTTCTCATGGAACCCCCGGCGCGCCTTCGCTCAGGGCGCTTTCTTTTCCGCCGGGCGCGCCTCTGGCTGGAGGCACTTGTCGAATTTCAGCGAGACGTCCTTGACCTGGCCGCCCCGCAGCAACCGGAACTTGACCTCATCGCCGCACTTGAAGCGGGCCAGATAAGTCCGGACCTCGTTGATGTCGTCAAAGGCCCGGCCGTCGACCGTGAGGATGACGTCCCCTTTGTCGAAATCGGCCCGGCTGGCGGCTCCGTCCGTGGGCTTGCTTTCGACGACAAGGTTCGCCAGGCTATCGACCTTCTTGAAGCTCAACCCGATCGTCGGGAACGCCGGCTTTGCTTCCTCGGCGATCCCGAAAACGTAGTCTCCGTACGCCCTTGAGATCTTGAGGCTCTTCTTCCCCTCCGGGACCGGGACCGCGATGACCGTTTTCGACGGCTGGCCGCTCTTCTCGAAGGCCCTCCTGTTGAGGCCGAGGTTGTAGAGAAGGTGTCCCGAGCCGGCGCAGACGACCATCCGGCGGCCCTCGCTCCCTGCTCCCCTGACGGCGTTGGCGGACATCACCTCATCCCACGCCGATTGACCCCGGTAGAGGCCCTCGAACATCATGTCGAGCCCGGCACCCTTCATCTGATGGGGGATATCCGCCGACTCGAAGATCTTCCGGATCAGGGTCCGGTGGTCCTTGTTCGTCAGGTCGGGGGCCTTCGGGATGAACTTTTTTTCGTCGTCGGCCAGGGCTTCCCAGCCTTGCATCCGGATCTTGGTGATGATCTCGCGGGGGACGTTCAAGGCGTAGATTGGGATGCGGTGCTCCTTGGCGAACTCGAAGATCTTCTCGTAGAAGCCGAAGTTGAAGTTCCAGTTGATGTACCAGCGGACATCCCGGATGAACTCGTTCGTCGTCAGCACGCCGCTCGTCCATTTATTGAGCGTTTCCTGGACCGTGACCGGGAGCATCTCCAGGCCGATCGCCAGGTTGCGGTCCTGGGCATAGAGGGCCCGGATGATCTGGAACTGGATCTCGTGCATGGGGAGGGAATTATGGGTCTCACCGACATAGACGAAACGGCTGGACATCATGTCCCTGATCATCCGATCAAAGCCGATGGGGGCGCCCGTCTCCGCGGCCACGATCGATCCGAGCCCGACGTCCATGGTCTTGTCCTTGAGCTTGGGGTTGCCGATCTTGAGGGCCAGAGTCGGGTCCGGCGTCTCGGATTGGGGAGTTGCTTGAGCTGAAGCCTGGGCCGCAGGTGTCTGGGCTTGAGCTCCTGCCCGGGCCTGGCCTTGGGTCTGGTCCTGGGCGCGGACCGCGACGACTGCCCAGGCGAGCATGGCGCAACATATCACGCGGCGATTGATCGGCTTCATGACGTCCTCCGTCGGGAATTTCTTCCGTATCATATCTCCGGGATTTCGGGGATGTCAACGGACACCGGGGGGAAGCGGGGACGTTTCCGCGGCACCCCCGTTTCTTCTTGAATGAGAGGCGTGGGAAAAGATAAAATGGATGGCCTAGGAGCGAAGGGATCATGGAATGACCGAGACTCCGGAAGAAACCAAAGCAACGGTCCGGACGTTCGCCGCGGCCTCCTTCCTCAATGACTTCGGCTCGGACATCATTGCCCCCGTCTGGCCCATGTTCGTGACCCAGGTCCTGCGGGCCAACATGTCCGCCCTGGGGCTGCTCGACGGGCTGGGAGAAGCCCTGGTTTCATTATCCCAGGCCGCCTCGGGCTACGTCTCGGACAAGATCCGGAAAAGGAAGATCTTCGTCTGGACCGGCTACCTCTGCGGCGCCGCCTCCCGCCTGGGCTACGCCGCGGCTTCCGTCTGGCAGCATCTCATCCCGTTCAAGGTCCTGGACCGGGTCGGCAAGATGCGCGGCGCCCCCAGAGACGCCATGGTCGCCGACATCTCGACCGACCAGAACCGGGGCCGCCATTTCGGGCTGATGCGGGCGATGGACAACCTCGGCGCGGTTTTCGGCATCACGGCTTCGATCCTCCTCCTCAACATCGTCGGGCTCAGAACACTCTTCGCCCTGGCCGCCATCCCCTCGGTCATCGGCGCGGCCCTGATCATGGTCCGGATCAGGGAGGAAAAGCCGTCCGGGCCCAAGATCTACAAGGGCATGTCCCTCCGGCATATCGACCGGAACCTGGCGCTCTACATCGGGGCCAACGCCCTCTTCGCCCTGGGCGCGTTCACGTATTCCTTCCTCCTCATTTACGCCAGGACGGTCGGTTTCAAGCTCGGGTTCGTGCCTGTCCTGTATCTCGTTTTCACGGCCTCGGCCGCGCTTCTCTCGCTCCCCTTCGGCCGGCTCTCCGACAGGATCGGCCGCAAGTCCGTTCTCTTCCTGTCGTTCGGCTTCTGGGCGGCCGTCTGCGTTGGAGTCATCTTGATCCGGGGAATGTTCCTGGTCCCCGCCATCTTCGTCCTGTACGGTGTCCACAAGGCGGCCCTGGAGCCCGTTCAGCGGACGCTCGTCGCCGAGCTCTGCGTTCCCGAATACCGGGCCAGCACGATCGGAGGCTTTCAGATGGCTGTCGGGTTGTGCGCGTTGCCGGCGTCGCTCGGAGCCGGCTGGCTCTGGGACCACGTGGGGAGGACCGCGCCGTTCCTGATATCGGCGGGCCTCACGGCCGCAGCAGCGGCGCTGCTCTTTTTTGTCAAGGAAAGACCCCGGGAAGCCCCGGGCCAAGCCCCTCTCTCTCCATAAGTCCCGGGGATCAGTCCTCTTCCTCGGGCCGGACCCGCCCTTCTTTCACGGCGTCGGCGATGATCTTCTGCTGGATGTGGGACGGCGCCTCTTCGTAGTGGGAGAACTCCATGAGGTAGGAGCCGCGCCCGCCCGTGATGGACGTCAGCGTCGGCTCGAAGTCGAGCATCTCCGACATTGGCACGGCGGCCTTGAGGACGCGCATCGTCCCCTTCTGCTCCATCCCCTGGACCTTGCCCCGCCGGCCGTTGAGGTTGCCCATGATGTCGCCCATGTAGGCCTCGGGGGTATAGATCTCGACGCTCATGATCGGCTCGAGGATGGTCGGCTTGGCCTCTTTCATGGCTTTCTTGTAGGCCTTGGTGGCGGCGATCTTGAAGGCGATGTCCGAGGAATCGACATCGTGGTACGACCCGTCGTAAAGGGTGACCTTGAAGTCCACCGCCGGATAGCCGGCGAGGACGCCCTTCTTCCGCGCCTCGAGGATGCCCTTTTCGACGGACGGGATGAAATTGCGCGGGATGGCGCCGCCGAAAACCTTGTCCTCGAATTCGAAATCCTTGCCCCGCGGCAGGGGTTCCATCTTGATCCAGACATCGCCGAACTGGCCCCGGCCGCCGGTCTGCTTCTTGTGCCGGCCCTGGACGTCGGCCCGGCCCTTGATGGTCTCTTTGTAGGAGATCTTCGGCGGCTTGAGGTCGACGTCGACGTTGTACCGCTTCTTGAGCCGCTCGGTGATGATCCGGACGTGGAGCTCGCCGTTGCCGGAGATGAGGAGCTGGGCCGTGTCCGGGTCGCGCTCGATCCGGACCGTCGGGTCTTCCTCTGTGATCCTGTGCGTGGCCTGCGAGATCCGGTCTTCGTCCGCCCGGGTCTTGGGCTCGATGGCAAAGGAGATGGACGGCTCGGGGAAATTGATGGCCGGGAATTCGACGCCGGCGTTCTTGGCGCAGACGGAGTCGCCCGTCGAGGTCACCTTGAGCTTGGCCGTGGCGGCGATGTCGCCCGCCTTAACCTGGCCCGCGGCGATCTGTTCCTTTCCCTGGAGGAAGAACAGGCCGACGAGCTTCTCGTCCGTGTCGCGAGTCGTGTTGGTGACCGCGCCGTCGGGGTTCATCCGGCCCGAGAAAACCCTCATCAGGGAGATCCGGCCGGTGTAGGGGTCGGAGATGGTCTTGAAGACGAGGGCCGAGAACGGCGCGTCCGGGGACGGCTGGACCAATTGGTCCTGGCCTTTGACCTTGGCCTTGACCCCGTCCCGTTCGACCGGCGACGGCAGGTAGGCGATCATCCCGTCGAGGAGGGGCTGGGCGCCGATGTTCGCGAGCCCGGACGCCGCAAAAACGGGAAAGAGCTGATGGTTGAGGATGGCCCGCTTCAGGCCGCCCTGGAACTCCCCGGGCGCGAGCTCGCCCTGTTCGAGGTATTTCTCCATGAGCTTTTCGTCGCTCTCGGCGACCATATCGATGAGCTCCCGGCGTCGCTTCTCGACCTCGGCCTGGAGGTCGGCGGGCACGGCCGCTTCCTTGAATTTGCCGCTCTCGTCCTTGTCGAAGAGATAACCCTTGCCGGCGATGACGTCCACGACTCCGCTGAAGTTCTTCTCCTCGCCGATCGGCAGCTGGATGGGGACCGCCTGGCGGCCGAAGAACTGCTGGACCGCCTCGACGGCACTCTTGAAGCTGGCGTTCTCCCGGTCCATCTTGTTGATGACGATGATCCGCGGAAGGCCGAACTCCTCGAGCATCTCCCAGACCTTTTCCGTCCCGACCTCGACACCCGAAACGGCGTCGATGAACACGGCCGCGGCGTCCACGGCGCGAAGGGAGGCCCGGGTGTCCCAGAGGAAGTTGCTGTATCCCGGAGTGTCGACGAGGTTGATCTTATGGTCCTTCCACTCGCAGAAGCAGACGGCGGAGTTGATGGAGATCCTCCTCTCGATCTCGTCGGGGTCGTAATCGGTGACGGTGTTGCCCTTATCGACCTTGGTCAGGCGGCTGGTCGCACCCGCGTCGAACAGGAAGGCGGATGTCAGCGAGGTCTTTCCCGACGAGCCGTGGCCGACCAGGGCCACGTTCCGGATCTTGTCGACGGCGTAATCTTTCATCCTCAAGCCTCCTCGGAGCTGGAAACGTCTTTATCCGCCAAGAACAGGGGAATGTCTTGGAGAAAAAACGGACCCTATGATAATCGATTTCCAGTTTTTCCTCAAGGGGAAATTCGGCGGCTCGATGATATGAGGGTTCCGGTCACGGGGCGTCCCTGTTCAGGGCCTCAGGGATGGCCCTTTTCATTACGCTCGAACATATGGAATGGCCGCGGGACAGGGCCCGCTCAACCCTTAGGCTGGATAACCGGTATGAGAGAGTTTCTCCAATACGGCCTCGAGCTCAAGCGGGAGCTGGGATACGAAGGTCAGCCGCTCTCCCGTCCGGGGATGGAGGAACGATATGGTGTGGGCATGGAGGAAGAGCCGGGGGAATTTTTTCGCGGCCTTCTTGCGGCCGTAGAGCGCGTCGCCCGCAACGGGATGTCCGGCCGCCGCCAGGTGGACCCGGATCTGGTGGGTCCGCCCCGTCACCGGCCTGATCTCGAGCAAGGTCGTGTCCCGGAACGTCCGGAGGACTTTGAAGAAGGTTTCGGCGTCTTTCGGATGCCTGGACCGGACCGAGATCTTCTTGCCTTCGGTGGCGTGCCGGCCGATGGGCCAATTGATCCGCCCCTCCGGGGCCGTGATGCCTCCCCAGACAAGGCCAAGGTAGGTCTTCCAGACGTCCTTCCGCCTGAATTGCCCGACCAGGGATTCATAGGCCCGGGCCGACCGCGCCGCCACCATGACCCCCGAGGTGTCCTTGTCCAGCCGGTGGACGATGCCCGGCCTGTCCGGGGGGCCGACCGCCGCCGTCTCGGGAAAATGATGGAGGAGGGCGTTGGCCAGGGTCCCGGAGGCATTCCTCGCGCCAGGGTGGACGACCAGGCCCGCGGGCTTGTCGAGGACGATGACGTCCTCGTCCGCGTAAAGGACCTTGAGGGGGATGTCCTGGGGTTCGAGACCTCCGGGGCCGGGGATCTCGTATTCGAAAACGATGGCGTCGCCGGCCCGCAGCCTGTAGCTCGCTCTGCGGACCGTTCCGGCGACCCGGGCGGCACCCTCGTCGAGGAACTTCCTGACCTGTGACCGGGTCAGCGTCTGGATCTTTTCGGTCAGAAAAACGTCCAGCCGTCTCCCCCCGCCCGAATCAGGTCCGACGACGAATTCCGTCTTAGGCACGTTTTCGCCGCTTGAAGATCACGGCCAGAAGGACGCCCGCGATGACGCCCAGGATGCAAAAAAGTTGGGGATAGGACAGGCTCGCCAGGGGCGTCTCGCCGCGGATAAAATAGGCGCGCTCGGCGTGGTCGCCCCGGAAATACTCGGTGATGAACCGGATGACCGAGTAATTGATGATGTACAGGGAAAAAACCAGGCCGGGAAAGGATTTTTTTCTCAGGACGAGAAAGAGGACTGTGAAGTTCAGGAAATTGAGGGCCGCTTCGTAGAGCTGGACCGGATGGAGGTGCGTGTTCAGGGGAATGCCCGTCAGCTCGTGAGCATATTCGCTCTTGAAGACGACGCTCCAGGGCGCGGCGCATTCGCTCCCGTAGCAGCAGCCGGCGCTGAAGCAGCCGATCCGGCCGAAGCCGTGGCCCAGGGCCAGGGCCGGGGCAATGATGTCGGCGGCCGGCCAGGCCGGAATCCCCGCTTTCCGGAAATACCACAGGGCGAAAATGACGCCGAAGGTCAATCCCCCCTGGAAGACGCCGCCCGACCGGGCCAGGCTGAAGAGCTCTTTTGGGGAGCTGACATAATATGAAAAGTTGCTCACGAAAAGGATCAGTTTGGCCCCGATCAGGGAGACGATGATCGTGTAGAAGGCCGCGTCCATGAGCCGGGGGGCATCGAGCCCTGCTTTTTTCGCCTGGACGTAGATGAACCACAGGGCCATCCCGACTCCGACGGCCATCATGAACCCGTAGGTGTGGACGACCAGTGGCCCTATTTTCAAGAGGATGGGGTGCATGCCGGTTTTCTCCTGAAAAAGATAAAGATCATGAGGACGGCCCCGATGGTGATGCAGGAATCGGCCACGTTGAAAAAGGGCCAGTGGGCATCGCGGACGTGGAAATCCAGGAAGTCGATGACGTGGCCCCGGGCGATCCGGTCGACGATGTTGCCCAGGGCTCCGGCCAGGATCAGCGACAACGAGATCTTCATCAGCCGGTCGGACGGCGGCGTCTTGAAGAAATAGTAAACGACGAGGCCCAAGGCGAGGACGGACGCCGCGGTCAGGACCGCGAAGACGGTCTTGTTGCTCATCTGGTTGAAGGCTCCGAAGATGGCCCCCCGGTTGTGGATCCGGGTGATGTTGAAGAACCCCGGGATGACGATCAGGTTCTCGTAGAGGTCAACGGTCCGGGCAATGACGGCCTTGACGGCCTGGTCGAGGGCGACCAGGAGCAGGATGAGGACGAAGTAGAAGCTTGTCTTCTTCACGGGGCGATCGCCTTGACCACGGCCTCGCAACGGGCACAGAAGGTCCGGGATCCGGGACTGCGGCCGACTTCGGGCGACCGGTTCCAGCATCTTTCGCACTTCTCGCCGGGGGCCCGGCCGATCGAAACCTCGACCTCCTCGCCCGCGGCCGGTTCTACCGAGACTTCGGAAACGATGAACAGGGCGGCGAGGTCGCCCTGATATTTCTTGAGGAGGGCCGCCCCGGGCGCCGGGGCTTTCAGGGTCACCGAAGCCTCGAGGGAATTCCCGATCAGGCCCTCGCCCCGGGATCTTTCTAGCTCCTTGAGGACCGTCTCCCGGACGGCGAGGAGCCCCTTCATATCCTCGATGAAGGCCTGCCCCCGGCGTCCGAGCCAACTCCGCTCGGCCGGGAATTCGCCGAGGTGGACCGACCCCTCTTTTCCGGAGTGGGAGGGGGCGTGCGCCCAGACTTCGTCGGCCGTGAAGGACAGGATGGGCGCGGCGAAGAGCAGGCTCCCGCGGAGGACCTCGAACATGGCGGTCTGGGCCGAGCGACGCAGGACGGATTTCTTCGCCGAGCAGTAGACCCGATCCTTGACGACGTCGAGATAGAAGGCGCTGAGATCCACCGTGAAGAAATCGAGGAGAGCATGAAGGACCGTATGGTATTCGTAGTCCTCGTAGGCCCGGCGCATGCGCCGCCAGACCTCCTCGCTCCGCTCGAGGATCCAGCGGTCGAGGTCGAGCAGTTCGGCCTCGCCGACGGCGTCCTTGTCCGGATCGAAGTCGGAGAGATTGCCCAGGAGGAAGCGCCAGGTGTTCCTGATCTTGCGGTAGGCCTCGACCAGCCGCTGTTCGATCTCCTTGCCGAACCGGGCGTCCTCCTTGTAGTTCAGCATGGCCGCCCAGAGGCGGAGAATCTCGGCCCCGCTCCTGGCGATGATCTCGCCGGGTTCGATGACGTTGCCCAGCGACTTCGACATGGCCCTCCCCTGCTCGTCGAGGATGAAGCCGTGAGTGATGCAGCTCGCGAACGGACTCCGGCCCTTGGCCCCGACGCCGATGAGAAGCGAGCTCTGGAACCATCCCCGGTGCTGGTCGTGGCCCTCGATGTAGAGGTCGGAAGGCCAGTGGTGGCCCGGCTCCCTTTCGAGGACGTTCTGAGACGCTCCGGACTCGAACCAGACGTCGAGGATGTTCATCTCCTTGCGGAATTCCGAACCTCCGCAGGTCGGGCATTTCGTCCCGGCCGGGAGCAGCGCCGCGGCCTCCTTGCGGTACCAGGTGTCGGAACCTTCTTTTTCGAATATCCCCGCCACGTGGCGGACGATGCGGGCGTCGGCCAGGACGGCTCCGCAGCTACGGCACCCGAAGGCAGGAATGGGCACGCCCCAGGACCGCTGCCGAGAGATGCACCAATCGGGCCGCCCGGCGACCATGTTGTCGATCCTCTCCTGGGCCCACTCCGGGATCCAGCGGACGGCCCGGATGGCGGCCCGCGCCTCCTCCCGGAAACCGCCCTCGTCCATCGAGATGAACCACTGCTCCGTGGCCCGGAAGATGACCGGGTTCTTGCAGCGCCAGCAGTGGGGGTAGGAATGGGTGATCATCGTCTCCTTGAGGAGCGTCCCGTCTTTTTTCATGTCGGCCGTGATGAGGGGGTTGGCCGTGAAAACGTCGACCCCGGCATAGCGGGCGACCTCCGGCGTGAATTTCCCCTCGTCGTCGACGGGCGTGTAGATATCAATATTGTAGGCGATGCCTGTCCTGTAATCGTCTTGGCCGTGGCCGGGCGCGGTATGGACGGCCCCCGTTCCATCCTCGAGCGTGACGTAATCGGCCAGGACGAAGAGCGACTCCCTGTCGATAAACGGGTGGCGGGCCTTGAGTCCCTCCATTTCTTTGCCGGGAAACGTCGCCAGGACCTTGGGGGCGCTCCAGCCGAGCTCAGCGGCGACGGCGGGCAAGAGTTTCTTGGCCAGGATATAGACGCCGCCGTCGACCGCCGCCGCGACATATTCGTAGTCGGGGTGGAAGGCGATGGCCATGTTGGCCGGGAGCGTCCACGGGGTCGTCGTCCAGATCAGGGCGAAGACGTTCTTGCCCGCGAGGGCGGGATATTTCGCCGCCAGGTCGGAGATCACCGGGAAGCGGACGTAAATCGAGGGCGACGTCTTGTCCCTGTATTCGATCTCGGCCTCGGCCAAGGCCGTCTCGCAGTGGATGCACCAGTGGACCGGTCTCTTGCCCTTGTAAACGCCGCCCCGGTCGAAGAAGTCCGCGAGATAGCGCAGGACCATGGCCTCGTAGGCCGGGTCCATCGTCAGGTAGGGCTTGCCCCACGCCCCGAGGACGCCGAGCCGCTTGAACTCCTTCCTCTGGATGTCGATGAACCTGAGGGCGTACTTTCGGCACTCATCGCGGATCTGGTCCGTCGTCATCGAGGCTTTCTTGGGGCCGAGCTGCTTGTCGACGTGAATCTCGATCGGAAGGCCGTGGCAGTCCCACCCGGGGACGTAAGGCGCAGAGTGCCCCTGCATCGCCTTCGTCTTGACGATGAAGTCCTTGAGGATCTTGTTGAGGGTCGTCCCGAGATGGATGTGGCCGTTGGCGTACGGGGGTCCGTCGTGAAGGATGAAGACAGGGCGCCCCTTCTTCGATTCGAGGACACGCTCGTAAAGGCCTTCGTCCTCCCATTTCTTGATCATCTCCGGCTCTTTCTGGGCAAGGGAGGCCTTCATCGCGAACGTGGTCCGAGGCAGGTTCAGCGTGCTCTTGACGTCCAGCTTGTCAGCCATCACGGTCTCCAAACGGTCAGATATATTCTGTTATTATAAAACAACTTACTATTTCCCGCCACCCCCGGGAGGGCTATTGCTGGATGAAATGGGCGCCGCGGCTGACGGGATTGGCCAGGGCGGCGTGGGTGATCATCAAGGCGACCTCGATGCCGTGCCGGAGGCCGATGATCTTGGCATCCATCCGGGCCTCGCGGTAGAACCTCTCGATCCGGTGGCGCAGGTATTCCAGGTCGGACTTGGCCCGCTCCAGGCGCTTGTGGGTCCGGATGATCCCGGCGTAGTTCCACATGGTCGAGCGGATGGTCAGCCAGTCCTGGTTGATGAGGGCCGGGTCGAACTCCTCTTCCTTTCTGGGGTAGTACCATTGGTGAATGTCCGACAGCTTGAAGGGTCTCGAGGCGTCAAAATGCTCCGCGATGTCGTGCGCCGCCCGCGTCCCCCAGACCAGGCCTTCCAGGAGGGATGTCGAGGCCAGGCGGTTGGCCCCGTGCAACCCGGTGCAGGAGACCTCTCCAACGGCGTGGAGTCCTCTGAGCGAGGTCCTCCCCCAGCCGTCCACGAGGACGCCGCCGCAGCAGTAATGGGCGGCCGGGACGACCGGGATGGGCTCTCGGGTGATGTCGATTCCGTATCCCAGGCAGGTCCGGTAGATCGTCGGGAACCGCCTCTTGATGTCCACCTTGGCATAGGAGGCGAGGTCGAGCCAGACGTGGTTTGCGTTGGTATTGAGCATCTCTTCGTAAATCGCCCGGGAGACTTCGTCGCGCGGGGCAAGGTCCGCGGCCGGGCTGTATTTTCTCATGAACGTCCGGCCGTCCCGCGACTTGAGCCTGGCCCCCTCCCCGCGGACGGTCTCAGAGATAAGGAACCCATCTCCGTCCGGGCGATAAAGGGTCGTCGGGTGGAACTGGACGTACTCCATGTTGACGATCCTGGCCCCGGCGCGCAGGGCCATGGCGTAGCCCGCACCGATGGCTTCGGGCGGGTTGGAGGTGTGGAGGAAGACGGTCCCGCAGCCGCCCGCCGCCAGGACCGTGTGGCGGGCGAAAAACCTCTGCACCGTCTGGGCCGGGTTGTGGAGGACGTAGGCCCCGAGGCATCGGGGCTCGCGGTAATAGGCGATGGGGTTTTTCGAATGATGAGGGACGGTCAGGAGATCAACGGCCTGGTGGTCCGGGAAAAAGGTCACGTTGGGCAGGCGCTTGAGGGCGGCGATGAATTTCTCCTCGACGGTCCGGCCCGTGGCATCGCGAACGTGCAGGATGCGGCGCCGGGAATGGCCCGCCTCCTGGGCATAGTCGAGGGAATCCGGGGCGCTCCGGGAAAAGGGGATGCGAAGCTCCTTGATCAGGATCCTGTCGACGAGATCGCGGCCCTCGCGGACGAGGATATCGACCGCCTCCGGGTCGTTGACGCCGTCGCCCGCCTCGATGATGTCCCGCTTGAGGAGTTCGGGATCGTCGTCAAGCCCGAGGGAAACGATCCCGCCCTGGGCGTGCTCCGTGTTGGAGGCCTCGAGGTCGGACGTCTTCGCGAGGACCGTCACTTGGAGGCCGGCCTTGGCCGCTTCCATGGCCACACTCGCTCCGGCGATGCCGCAACCGATGACGAGGACGTCGGTCTGCAGGTCGGTTTCTCTCGCGCTCATGTCCCTCTCAACTCAGGAATTCCAGGCTGATGTCCAGGGCCTTCGCCGAATGGGTCAACGCTCCCACGGAGATGAAATCGACGCCGATCGCGGCGATTTCGCGGGCCCTCTCAAGCGTGACGTTGCCCGAGACTTCGATGGGGATCCGGCCGGCGTAAGAATCGACGACCCTTTTCATTTCGTCCAGGGCCATGTTGTCCAACATGACGATGTCGACGCCGGCCGCCAGCGCCTCCTGGGCCTCCTCGAAGCTCGCGGCCTCGACTTCGACCTTGACCCCGGACCGGACATTCTCCCTGGCCCGGCGGACGGCTTCCGTGATGCTTCCGACATGGCGAAGGTGGTTGTCCTTGATGAGGGCCATGTCGGAAAGGCTCAACCGGTGGTTCTGGCCCCCGCCCATCCGGACGGCGTATTTCTCGAGCAGGCGTAAGCCGGGGGTCGTTTTCCGCGTGTCCAGGATCCGGGCCTTCGTCCCGGAAACGGCATCGACGAACCGACGGGTGGCCGTGGCGATGCCGCAGAGCCGCTGGAGGAAGTTCAGGGCGGTCCGTTCGCCCTTGAGAAGCGCCATGGTCGGCCCCGTGAGACGGGCCAGGATATCGCCCTTGCGGAAAGGCAGGCCGTCCTCCGATTTGGCCTGGAAGGCGATGCGGCCGTCGACAAGCTCGAAAACCCGCCGGGCCACGGGGAGCCCGGCGAGGACGCCGGCTTCCTTGGCCAGCAGGACGGCTTCGGAAACGGCGGAAGGCGGGATGATGCCCTCCGAGGTGACATCCCCGTCGGGCATGTCCTCGAGGAGGGCGGCCCGGATCATCTCGTCAAATTCGAGGTCTGGCATTTGCTGGAATTATATCCGAAAAAGGGGGACGTTTCTATCTTTATGTCCCGTTAGACCGTCCCCTTTTCATGAGCTTGCCTGGGCTCGGGAATTATGCCAGAATGGACGGCGCCGTGAAAGTCAGACACCCGAAATCCTCCGATCCACGCGCTCCCCTGCCTTATGTCGACCACTTCCGTCTCGACCCGGCCGACCTCAGGAAAGTCCTCGGCCTGGCCCTGTCGAGCGGCGGCGATTTCGCCGAAATATTCATGGAATACCGGACGTACGATTTCGTCAACATGGAGGAGGACATCATCAAGGAGACGGCCGAGAGCGTCAGCCTCGGCCTCGGCATCCGCGTCCTCTCCGGCGACAAGACCGGGTTCGGTTACACCAACGCCCTCGCCCTCGAGAAGGTCGAAAAAGCGGCCCTGACCGCCGCCGCCATCGCTTCCGGAAAGGTCAAGTCCCGCCCGGCCCGGCTCAGGGACAAGCACCTCGCGAATTATGCCTATCGGGTCTCTTCCCCCGCCGACAAGGCCGGCCTCAAGAAGAAGATCGCCCTGGTCCAGGAGGCCTACGGGGCGGCGCAGAAGTCCGACGCGCGGATCGCCAAGGTCAAGGCCTACTTCCAGGACAGCCTTTCGAGCATCGCGATCCTCAACTCCGAGGGCCTTTTCGTCCGTGACACGCGGCCCATGGTCAAGCTCGTCTGCGTCGCCATCTCAGAGAAGAACGGCCAGCGCGAATTCGGGTTCTGGGGCGGCGGCGGCCGGGTCGGCCTCGAATATTTCCGGGACGTTCTCACGCCGCGGGCCATCGGCGAGCAGGCCGCCCGCGAGGCCGTCATCCTCCTCGAGGCCAGGGACGCGCCCGCCGGCGAGATGCCCATCGTCCTCTCCCCCGGCCACAGCGGGGTCCTCATCCACGAGGCCGTCGGCCATCTCCTCGAGGCGGATTTCATCCGGAAAAAAACCTCGGTCTTCTGGAACAAGATGGGGAAGAAGGTCGGCTCCGAGCTCGTGACGATCCATGACGACCCGACGCTCCCCGCCTTCCGCGGTTCCTACAACGTCGACGACGAAGGGACCGTCCCGCGCCGGACCCTGCTCATCGAGAAGGGCGTCGTCCGCGGCTTCCTTCAGGACAGGCTTTCGGCCGGACTCATGAACCGCCCCCTGACGGGCCACGGCCGGCGTCAGGACTACAGCAACGCGCCCATCCCCCGAATGGCCAACACCTACATCGACCGGGGCGAGCATGCGCCCGAGGAGATCCTCAAATCGGTGAAGAGGGGCTTCTATGTCGCGAGCCTCTCCGGGGGGCAGGTCGAAGACTCGGGCAAGTTCACCTTCTCGGTGAGCCTGGGCTACCTCATTGAGGACGGGAGGCTCACGGCCCCCGTCAAGCAGGCCACGCTCATCGGGACGAACATCGACGTCCTGAAGCGGATCGAGATGGCCGGGTCGGACCTCGAGTTCGGCCTCCAGACCGGGACCTGCAGCAAGGACGGCCAGGACGTGCCGGTCTCGGACGGCTGTCCCACGCTCAAGATCTCGAAGATGACGGTCGGAGGCCAAAGATGAAGGGCGGGAGACGCCCGGCCCTTCCGGCCGACCTCCGGGCCCTGGCGGAGAGCCTTGTCGGGGACGCCCGGAAGCTCGGGGCGGACGAAGTCGAGGTCTCGGTCGTCGACGGCCGGGAATTCGATGTCGACGTCCGCAGGGGCAAGATCGAACACCTAGTCGAAGCCGGGTCGCGCGTTTGCGGATTTAAGATCATCAAGGACAAGCGGACGGCTTACGCCAGCTCTTCGGACCTCGCGCCGGGAACGCTCCGCCGGCTGGTCCGGAGCGCCGTGAAGAGGGCCGCCCTCGCCAGCCCGGACGAGTTCGCCGGCCTGGCGCCGCTCGCGAAGAAGGGCGTCGATGCCGCGGAGCTCGACCTTTTCGACCCGGCCATCGCGGGGTTGGACTCGAAGACGAAGATCGGCCTCGCCCGCGAGACCGAGAGGATCGCCCTCGGGGACAACCGGATCACGAATTCCTACGGGGCGAACTTCGGCACGAACGAGCTCCATTCTGTCCTGGCCAACTCGAACGGATTCGTCGGCGAGTACGCCCAGACGTACTGCGAACTGAGCGTCGGACTCCAGGCCGGCGACACGGACAACAAGGTCGAGGATTCATGGTTCTCCTCGAAGCGTCACTTCAGGGACCTGGCCGCGCCAGAGGAGATCGCCCGGAAGGCCGTCGAGCGCACCGTCCGACAGCTCCGGCCGCGAAAGATCAGGACGCAGAATGTCCCGGTCATTTTCGAGCCGACCCAAACGTCGTGGCTCATGGGGTTCCTCTTCGGCTGCATATCGGGGACGGCCGTGTATCAGAAGGCGACGTTCCTGGCCGGCAGGCTCGGGCAGAAGATCGGGAACGGGCTCGTCACGGTCGTCGACGACGGGCTCATGCCCGGCGGGCTCGGGACCAGGCCGTTCGATTCGGACGGACTCCCCTCGCGAAGGACGAAAGTGGTCGATCAGGGCATCCTCAAGAACTACCTCTGCAACACCTATGCGGCCCGCAAGCTCAAGCTCCGGTCCACGGGAAATGCCGACGGGAGCGGGGTCAGCCCCAACAACTTCTATCTCGAGCCCGGACCGGTCGCCCCCCGGGAAATCATCGCGGGGACGAAGAAGGGTCTCATCGTCATCCGGACCCTGGGCCACGGGCTGAACTCCGTCAGCGGCGACATCTCCCGGGGTGCCTTCGGATTATGGGTCGAAAATGGTGAGATCGCCTATCCCGTCTCGGAGATCACGATCTCCGGGAACCTGGGGCGGATCCTCAATGATATCGAGGCCGTGGGGAACGACCTCGATTTCTTCAGCCCGGTGACCGGCCCGACGATCAAGGTCGCCGAGATGACCGTCGCCGGCAGCTGATTTGGGGACACCGTACGAATTTCCGAATGAGGCCGTTTCCCACAGGGGATAGAATTCTCCTCCTGAAATACAGAGACGAAAATCGGAATTGAATATTGTGTCCCCGAATTAGAACCGGTTGAGATGAAGCACCGACGCCAGCGTCCGCTTCGGAACATGGAGCCGGCCGGCCGCGTCCTTCCAGTACTTCTGGGAATCCTCGAGATCCTCGACGGCCGGATCCTCCGCCGGGTAGCCGAGGGCCAGGACGCTGTCGATCCGATACCCGTCGGGAATGCCGAGGATTCTCTTCAGCCGATCGCGGTCGATCGACAGGAGCCAACAGCTCCCGACGCCCTCTCCGAGGGCCGCCAGGACCATATTCTCCATTGCGGCACCGACGTCGTACTCGTACATTTTTTCCCTGATCAGGGAATTCACGAGCGTCACGACATAGGCGACCGGCTCGTTCCCCGGCTTCGGGTTGCCTTCGGGCGCGATATAGGCCGCCCACTTCAGGCAGGCGAAGATCTCGGCGCAGAGCCCCTTGTCATCAACGAGGATGAATTCGAGCGGCTGCAGGTTGGCCGCCGACGGGGCGAGCCGCGCCAGGTCGACGAGCCTCTCGAGGAGCTCGCGTGCGACCGGCTCCGGCCTGAACTGGCGGATGGACCTCCTGTCCCCGATGATCTCGCTCATATCTTTGTCAGCCTGACACATGCGGCACCTCCCCCGTGTCATATTTTTCCGTGACCGGCGCTCTTCCCATGAGGACGGCCGTCGCGACAAGAAGCAAGACCCCGGCGAGAACGTGCATCCGCCGGTATCCCATGATATCCGATATCCAGCCGAAAAACGGCGAAACAGCCATAGGGAGAAAGAAAAGCCAGAAGATCCTCAGCAGGAAATCCCTGTTCCAAAATGTCTGGGCGGAGGCTTCCGGGACGAAGGAGGCGTTCGAGCTTTCGCTCATCATCGTAAGGCCATCGGAAGCACCCCTTATAAAGGAGCGAGGCGGGATTGTCAAACGGGGGGGGAAGAAGGGCTGGCTGTCGGGGGTTGGGAAAATTAATTTAAAGGGGATATTGAAGGAGGGTATCCTTTTTGCTTTGCACAGCCAGCCGTCCGCCCGGATTCTCCGAGAGGGAAAAGAACATCTCGAAGGGTCCATCCGGATGGAATATCAGCCGACCGTCCTTGACTTCGATCTCGCGGAAAAGCACCCGTAGAAGCTCGGCCTTGTGACGCTCGGAGGCCCGACGGTAACTCCCGCCGATATCATTCACCAGCTCTAGCATTGAGAGAGAGTCATCGATGAACCGGGCCTTATCGAAATTGAGGAGGGCGAGTAAGGCCTCTGCTTTTTCCTTACGGTCGCGGAGGCTCTGGACGGCGCGGGTGATCTCTTCGGCGGAGAAGGTCCCGGACCAAGCCTTCATCGCGGCCTTCTCAATCATCTCATCAACCGTCTTCACCTCCGCCCGGAGCCGCGTCTCCTCCGCCCGGACATCCCGCGAATCTTCCTTCTTCGCGGCAAGGAGCGAGGCCCGGAGCCGGTCATAAGTCTGCGGCGGGAACTCGAACCGGCGGAGGGCCTCCTCGACCGCCCGGTCAACGTCCTCGGCCCGGATCGACCTTTCAGAACAGCACTCCGCCTTTTTATCTGCCTTATGATTCGGGACGTACAATATTGCCTTCCCGTGGACGACTCCAGAGAAAAATTTACCATTGATGTCAAAATGCCGCGTCGGAGTCTTCGACTCGCATTGACATTTCAGCATCCCGCGGTATCTCATCCACGTCTGCTTCTCCGTCAACGGGTGGCTTCGGGTCCGGGCCTTCGCGATCGCTTGAACGCGGTCCCAAAGGCCGCGCTCGACGAGCGGCTCCCACGCCCCGCGGATCCATTCGCCCGCGGTATGATTCTTTTCGACAAACTTTGACTCCGGCCATGGCCACGGGAAATATCCAATCACGGTCGTCGTCCGGAGCAACTGATTCAGCGCGGAGACGGAAAGGGGGCAACCCGCGGCCTTCATTTTCATCCAAAGGCTGAACTCGCTCTCGTGGCCGGTCGCGTAGAGAGCGAAGGCCTTCCCGACGAGCGGGGCGTCCGCGGACGGGACGATGTTCCGGTGTCCGGAGTCGCCCGCGATCGCGGCCCGCTCATAACCGTACGGCAACCGGTTCAGCGGATACACGCCTTTTTCGATCCGGTTCTCCATCGACCTCCGGGCCTTCATCTTGAGTTCAGAGACCGTCTTCCTCGCGTGGTACACTTCGTTCCCCATCTGCTGTTCGGTGCTGTCGATATTATTCTTGTCGAAGACTTGGCCGGTCTCCGAATAACGGAGCGAGAGGCCAACCTCTCGGATCAAGTCCACTACGTCGCAGAGGCCTCTCGGATCGCGGCTCAGCCTCTCGCCGTTAACAGTAATGAGGTTGGAGATGCGCTCCTCCCGGATTCGATTCAGGAGCCGGTAGAAGTCATCCCGCTTCCCTTTCTTCCAGCCGGACTCGGTGGTGGAGACGATCTCGAAGGAATCTCCGAAGCCGTGTGCCCGACCGTACCGGCGGATGGAGGCCTTTTGATCCTCCGGGCTGAATCGCTCTTGTTTCGCCGTCGAGACGCGGACCCAACCGATCGCCGAGACGTTTTCAGTCTCGTTTTTTCTCATTGTCTTCCTCCTCGATCTTTTTCAGGACCTTCGCGAGCTTCCCGATCCCGCCGTCCAAGTTCGTCTCCTTCCCGCGGACCACGCCATCGTCGTCGATGAAATCGTCCTCATCGTCGGCGATCCGCTGGATCGTCTTTTTGCGCTCTTCCTCCAGAGCCTTCCGGTCCAGAGACTCCGAGGGCTTCGTCTTTTTCATTGCGTCGCCTCCGCTCTTTTCCGCTCGATAGAGCGGCGGAAGCCCTCGGCTTGACGGCGGCGGTACGTCGACCCCTCCCAAAGGCGCATTGCCGCCCGGCTCATCCGGGCTCTCGTCGCGGGCGAATGTTGCCACCCGTAGAATCCGTTGAGCGGTCCGGACTGCTGGCGGCTCATAAGCCTCCGAGTCGCTTCAGAATGATGAGTTCCTTTTCTCATTTCGTTCTCCTTAACACTTCTTTATTATACGAATAAAGTGTCGTAAAGTAAATCATATCAAGACTTTACTTATATGATTTTTTTGGGGGTGATTGTCTCCAGGGGAGCCGGGGGCAGGGAAACGTACGGGGTCCATGGAGATCTCAGCTCCTAGCGTGTCCTAGAGGGTGTTTTTCCCGGCTTCCCGCCGATCCCCCGGAGCGCGTCAGGCGGCGGATCGGTCAGTCGATCGCTTCGGGAGCGCGAAGTCGACTTGGAGCCTTCGGACTCCGCTGATCTCATCGATCGCTCGCTGAACCTCGTCCGGAGAGGAGAACTCGATGAAGACATAACCTCGCGGCTCTCCGCCTCGCGCTCCGGATCGGGATGGACCTTGCGGATCGGTTATACGGGCCCCCTGGACTTCTGACCCTTACGCATGTTTTGCACACTGATTTCAGCCCTTTTTGCGGAGGCGTCGAACCTCGAGATCCTGAACCTCACGGAGCGAATGGGAATAGACGGCAACCTTCAACTCTTCGAGCTTGCGAAGCTCGGCCTCATCCCTCAGGATGCGCTGGAACTCTTCGCGCTTCACGGCAACGCGGTAGCCGTCCGGAACCCGGGGGTCGAATAGGCGTTCCTCGGTCTCCGACGTGTAAACGAGACGCTTGAACCGCGCGACGCTCAACCGAGGGTCAACATTGTAGAGCTCGATCTCGATCCCGGCCGGGCTTACGATCGTGAAATCCCCTTCGCGGTAGATGTAACGGGAGGAGGGGCTGCCGACGTCGTTCTGGACGATGAGGCTCAAGCCGTTATGTTCCGGCGGCCTCCAGCCGCTCCGCCGATGGGTCACAACGCGGTGGCGGAGGTCGCCGTTCTCATCCCTTTCCGGCAAGAGCTCCACCTTCTCATACCGGGCATAAATCGAGCCGTTATTCTCGTTGAGGAATTCCTTCGTCTCGCCCGGGTCAATGCGGATCTCACTGCTCGTGACGCTAAAATCCTTGGGGAGTCACCAGACAATCTTGCCCTTGTTCTCAAAGATAGTCACCAAATCGTTTTCCATAATAATCTCCATTTAATTCTTGGCCTTTGTACAGCCCTGCTCTCCGAACCAGTCGTCCATGATCTCGGAGGGGCTTCGAGCGTCGACCTTCTTGGGGTCGGGCTCAGGCCGTTTCGTTACTCCGGGGATACAGATCCCCTTATTCAACATCTTCTTCTCGTCCTCCAGCGTCAGGCCATGCTGGGCAAGACGTTTTTCATG
The DNA here is from genome assembly GCA_050015275.1 of Candidatus Aminicenantales bacterium. Lineage (GTDB taxonomy): Bacteria > Acidobacteriota > Aminicenantia > Aminicenantales > Saccharicenantaceae > DATKJS01. The sequence goes on from JBEKBS010000026.1 coordinate 25,317, forward strand.
ATCGATGGGAGAGGCATCAGTCGATGGGATGACGGTTTCCTCGTAGCCCATTGCCTCTTTCACTCGTCGCCTAAACTCAGGGACGACCGTTTGCGGCAGGAGATGGCGCATCTCCTCAACGGTCATCCGCTTTTCGTCGCTTACGGCCAACGCGACGGCGTCCAGCCGGTCTGGCGACGGGAGCCCCCGGCGCTTCAGCTCCTCCTTGCTTTCGATCAAGATCAGCCCGTCGCTCAGAATCCGATACCGAATTGCCGCCATCTGGCTCTTCAATTTCTCGTCACCCGGAAGACTCAGGTCCGGCAGCAGCTCTCGAAGCTTCCAGTAGTTCTCGGCCCTCTTGTTCCGGAATTGGTTCTTCTTCTTGGGCGAGGCGGAGCCGATGATCTCGATCGCGTTATAGCCTTGCTCCTTAAGGCGGTCATAGACGCCGGCGCCCGTCCCTACGGAGTCGACCTTAATCGGCACGGCTCTATCCGACCCGACCGCTCGGATAATGCGGGCGACCGTCTCCATCAGGTCTTTCTGAACAAATAGGTCCTCGAACGTAATCCTGTTCCCGGCCTTCTTCACGATCACCGTCTCATCCCCTCCGAACCTGGCCACGTCTACGCCGTAGCACTCGGGGCCGCTCCGGCCGGCGTCTCGTTTCATGGCCTCCTGGACCTCGTTATAGTTGAAGACACTATGCTCGTCGGCAATGACACTCCAGTCGCCTAGGACCCAGGCTCTTAATAGCTCCTCGGGGAGGACCTTCTTCAGTTCCTCCTCATAGCCGGCCGGGAGATAGGGGTTCTCATTCGGGAGCGCCGGGATAAAGCGATGGTCTTCCAGAGTCTTCTCAATGAACCGGGACCGGACCCAGGAGGAGCTAGGGTTGGCCGTCATCCAGGCTTTGAACTTAATTCCTGGAATGTTCAGTCGGAGCCGGCTGTTGAGCATGAAGAAAAAGCTCTCCGAGACCTCCTCGCATTGGTCGATCCCATAGGCGCTGAGTTCCATCGACTTGAGCTTCTCGATCTTCCTAAGGTCGTCGCCCAGGCCCCCGTAATAGATCTCCGAGCCGTTCTGGAACTTGATAGATTCGTCGCTCCGGTTATGTTTCTTCACGAGCTCCGTCGGGAGGAAATTCAGAAGGGTCAGTAAAGTCGTCTTCTTAAAGGATGAAAGCTCGTACCTAGCCAGGTAGACTCTCGCCCCCGCGTACTTCAGGCAGTGGAAGATCGCCTCGTTTACGAGCCACGCCGACTTCCCTCCGCCCATCGCCCCACCGAAGAGGACGTAGCGCTCCCGGGCGTCATGAGCCAAGCGCTGCTTTACGGTAGGAACGTAGCCGTTTAGCGGTCGGAGGTCATCGATCGTCTCAACGCTGATCTCCGGAACCCTACGTCGGGAGTCAGAGAGCGCCTTCCTCAGGTCACGAGCTTTCATGCTTCAACTCCCTGGCCATCGCCTCGATCTCCCTCAGGTTCTCCACCTCGTTGATCAGGTCGTGGATCAGGGCGGCGAGCTTCCCCCTTATGCGAAGCTTTTCGTTCTCATCGATCTCCGCGTGGGCCACGTTGCGGAAGTCGGCGGTCAGCTCCCGGAGGAGCTCCCTCCGGGACATGGCCTTCTTCGGCCGGCTAGCAAGCCGGGCCTTCTTGGCCCTATCGCTCCGGCTGTGGAAGAGGCACTGGTCCTCTCCCGCGAGGGCCAGCGCTTGACACTTTGTGCCATCGGCTTTAATCGCCGTACAGTACATATTTCTTAATCCTTCTGCTCTGGGTCGAGAACGAGAGATTCATCGATTCTCGCGTTCTGAAAACAAGTCGGCGGGCAGGCAGAAGAGCAATACCTGCCCGCCGTGTATTTGAAAAGGAGCACGGATATGGACACTCGGTGGACTTGTCTCCGGTACGGGCGAAGAGGCGAGGATTCGCCTCCGCCCGTTGGATACTAAAAGGCACATGGACCATCACTGTTTCTTTAGGAACGAACGGATCCTCTGCCTATCTATTCCATAGGCGGAGGCTAGGAAATCCACCTTCTCTCTGAACTCCGCGGTCCGCGGCTTCAGCCCCTTGAGCTCATCTCTGACGATATATGGCATCGCAAATCGGAAGAACGAGCTCTTCCGCGGGACATAAAGGATCTCGCCAGAAAAGTTCTGGAGCAGCCGGGCCGTAGCTTCGGCGCCCAACGTCGAGGCGAGCCGGGCGATAAGGCTCCGGGGCGTCCTCCGCGAGTAAAGCTCAATCAACGAGGCAAAGTTCATCATCGATGTTTCTCCAAATTAAGCTTTTGCCCCTCTTCGCTAATGGGTTCTTAGCCCGTTCCGGCTAAGAACTTTAAAGAATCTCATCAATCTCATAGTGTTCAGATAATGAACACTTTCCCCTTATACGTACTCCATTTTTTCAAAAAAGTAAAGCATTTCCCAAAAAAAATATTCGGAGCTGCGGACGGCCCCAAAGGTCCTCGGGCTTGAAAACACCATTTTCCAGGTGATACATTGAGGAGGCGGGGAAGGTTGGAATGAATTGTATAAGCCTTATGTAAAAAGACTAATAGAACAACTTCCTAGCAGGAGGTGAATTGTGCCATTACTGCCACCAACTATTAATGATCGGCTATTTGATACGATTAACGAACAAGAAGCAGAAAGACGCCGTACGTTCGATCCATTGATTCGAGAGCTTCGGGAATTCCTAAATGATTTACCTTGTCTCAGAGGCCTCCAAGAAGCTCGGCGCACGGCTATGGGGATAAACCCCCGGTACCCAGAGGCATTTGGTGGAGGCAGAATTGAGCGACGGCACTGGTATACATTTAATCATGGCGGCCTTTATGAAATGCAATTTAATATCGGGATGCACGGAACAAGTGACAGAAATCCTGGCTATCTTAGGATGGGCTTGGCATGGCAGATCGGTGGGCGCCGTCGTACAGAAGTAAATAATTCTTTTGAATCCTTTCGCAAGCTGATAGCTCGCGAAGAACGTTCATGGGACGTATTCGTTAAAGCAAATAAACTAGAAATTGAATGGACTCGCCCAAATAGCCGTGTTCCCGAGTGGACGCATACAAATGAGGTAACAGAGTGGGTATTACGGCCGCCGCTCCCCAGCTATGATTGGATCCTTATCGGGCGGCTATTGCGACGCGATATCGATACTATTATTTTATCTGATCCAAGCCGGCTAAAAAAAGTTATCGAATCTGTATTCTCAGGTTTTTTCCCATTTTGGGAGAAGACCCAGCATATAGCTCACGCGCGTGAAGTGCAAATCAATAGGTGAACTGCTCCCTCTCCCTAAATCGGTCCAGGTATAATGGGAAATCCGGGGAGCACTTTTTTCAGTTCGTCCCGGTCAAGAGCCAATGGAACCTCCTTGATTCATTTTACCTATTCAAGGAGGTTTACACAGTTTTCCTTACACTCCCTCCCTATGGCGCCTCGTGGACGATTTCAAAATTAAGAATTCGTATTTCCACCTTGGCTGTTAATCTTCTCACACTATCATCCACCTGCGGACGCACATATCCACTTCTACTAGTAATTCTTTTCCCAAGACCGGCTGGTATCTTACCGTCCATGTCAAAAAATTCGCCATCGAAAGAATCAACCACATCTCCATTGACTCCATAAAACACAATTATGTATTTGACGTTAGTCACAGGCTGATTGAGATGATTACTAATTGTGAAGGAGAGATATCCTCCCGAATATTCATCCCACATAAAGCTTTGCCCGATAACGCCCTCAGCAATTCGTCCTCCGAGGTCGGCGACAATCGATTTTTGAGGCTTTTCGATTTTCGTTTGCGCAAGAGGTTTAACCTGTGGCGCTAACGCAGATGACTCTAAATTGGCTACTAATGTCTTCAAATATCTTGAAGGAATAGCGAAATTCAAATTCTGCCCAACTTTGAAAGTAGCAAATGAAACGCCAATAACTTCTCCTCTAGCATTTAAAACAGGGCCGCCGCTACTGCCGGGTGAAATTGGAGCTGTGATCTGGAGAATTTTGTCTGCGTCAATGTCTCGGATACTACTTATGATGCCTTGTGAGAACGTGCCCTCTAATCCCTCTGGATTGCCCACTACATAAACAGTCTCGCCGACCTCAACAGCATCACTATTGCCAATAGGGAGTGCCTGCGAACCGACACTGGAGGTTTTTAGCACTACCAAGTCTCGCTGTAGATCAATTGCAGTGATGCCTTCGATATCGTATTTTTTTTCCTCACCGATTAACTTTGCATAACCCCCAGCAGCGCCCTTGATAACGTGGAAATTACTGGCTATCTCTCCATCCCCAATAAAAAAACCACTACCGAGGGAAAGAGGCTGGCGGTTGGAATCTTCCATGACCAAGAGGACTGTCGATCGGTACGCTTTCTTGGCAACTTCCTGCGCAGTTTGGGCGCTGGCGGAAAGTGCGCTCAAGCATAGACAAAGTATCAGGCAGCAAATATTCATCCGATTTGTTTTCATTTGTTCCTCGATATAAAGCTCATTATAATCTTATATCCGATAGATTGTCTCCTGCACGGAGCGCGATTATCGCCGTCAACATCGTTCCTCTTTCTCAACTGTTGAGTCCAATCGGGGCCTTTGGCTCCCCACTGGCGCCTCGCCGTCTCCTTTCTGACAGGTAACGAAATCATGCCTCTATCTGGTGGCCCCGTCAAGGAGTTTCGGCTCACCGGCGAGGCCCATTAATAGAGAGGGTCCTTTTCCGAGGATTCTATATTAGCGTTTTCGAAAGCTCACAGTTTCAACGTCTCGGCGATCGCCTTATCCCTCTCCCTCCGCTCAGGGCCGTGGAGCTCGACATAGCCTTGCGTAGAAAGCACCGTAGCATGGCCTAGGTAATCCCGAATGGCAAAAGCTGAGATGCCCTTCCGGGCCATCTGGACGGCGCAGGAATGGCGCAGCGAGTGTGGCGAATATCTGGTGAGTCCAGCCCGCTTAGCGTATTTCTTGAAAAAGCTGTAAATCAGATCCTCCGTCAGGTGGCCATCCCGGACCTTCTGGCCAATGAAGAGGTAAGGATTCTCGCCGGCGGAGGCAAGTGCCTCCCGTTCTTTCAGCCATCGTTTCAAGAGCCGGGCAATCTCGTCGGGAATATCATAAGCCCGGCCTTCGTGGCCGCGGCGCTTCAACCTCCGGATGAACACCTGGCGCTTATCCGATATCAGATCCGCTAGCTTCAGCCTCACTGCCTCGCCCTCGCGGAGGCCGTAGAAGTACATCATCTTGAACAGGAGGAGGTCCCGCAGTTTGAGCGTCTTTTTTATCGGCGTCTTAGGCCGTTCCGCCTCGACCGCCGCGAAAAAGCTCCTCAGCTGGGCGTCGGTAAGATACTTGACCCGCTCGACGTTCCATTCCTTAAACATCCTCTTCCTCCTCTAAAAACACCCGAATTTCGTGCCTAGCCATGCCTAGCACAACGAACGCCCAGGAACTCAGGCCCGAGTACGGCCCCCGGGGTGTTCGAGGCTTAAAACACGTCCTAAGCGTTTTTCTGTTCACCATTATGTTCACCTATTAATTCGATACGCCAGCCTCCCCGAAAAGTAAAGGGAAATGACGGAGGAGGAGTTCTTCCGTCCTCTCTCTAGTCGTGACCTCCGGATCGATCCGGACAGCGGCCGGCCTAGTCCTCCTTCCGCTCCCGCCTCGGGTGGATGAAGCGCCGATCTATGCAAACGGGGTGCTTGGCAGCGCCGCGCTCATCGGACCTGGACTACCCAAAAGAAATTTTTTTTCGGAACATTATCTGGATCTGTTCCGTATCCAATAGTGGAAGGGCCAAATTTATTTCTGGGGAGGAGAAGCATGCGTCTAAAGAATCGGACCCTGTATTATGTATCAATCACCGCGTTCGTCTGCCTGGCGTCTCTTCTGGCCTTGGGCCAGAAACCCGAAGTCAAAAAGCTGCCACTTCCGATCCTCGATCAAAAATTGGCGGGGGACCTGCTCTCCTATCTAAAACAGAACTATAAGACACCGGAGGATTACATTCTCACCAAGTTCAAGGATCATCAGATCGTCTTCGTAGGCGAGTATCATCGCATCCAGCACGATGTCCTTCTCATCCAGAGAATGATACCTCTCCTTTACAAAGCCGGGATCTATAATCTGGGGATCGAGTTCGGTATTCACCAGGACCAAGAGCGTGTGGACAAGCTGATCAATGCCCCGGTGTATGACGAACAGGCTGCCCGAGAGATCATGTTCGACTTCGCTAGTTATTGGGGCTACAAAGAATACATGGATATATACCGCGCAGCCTGGGAGGTGAACCGCAAGCTTCCTCAGGGCGCCCCGCACTTCCATGTCGTCAATCTCAACGCCACCACCGACTGGAGCTTCATCAAATCCGAAGACGACAGGAAAAATCCCGAGCTTATGAAAAAAGTGTTTCCGGAAGGCGATTCCGACACGGTCATGGCTGAGACAATCATCCGGGAATTTGTCAATAAAGGTCAAAAGGCCCTCATCTACTCGGGGATACATCACGCCTTCACGCGCTACAAACAACC
>JBEKBS010000027.1:0-41914 GCA_050015275.1 Candidatus Aminicenantales bacterium
ATCTCAGTTACCGGCAGCAATTTCGCCCTGAATACTGCTGGTGTGGTCTGGTTTGACAGTAATGGCAATGGTGCCATAGACCCTGGTGAGCCTCAGGTGGCGGTGACGACCACGGCTGCTGGCGCTATCCCCGCTGGAATCACTCTGACAGTCCCAACGGTGGCAGCCGGAGGTTACCAAGTGCTGGCTGACATACCTTCGGGTGGGTCTGTTGAAGCCTCGGCAAGCTTCACCGTATCTTCGCCCGGTGTAACCTTAAGTCCCAACTCGGGCGTACCCGGTACCGCAATAACAATTACCGGCAGCGGCTTTAGGCCGAATACTGCCGGTGTGGTCGGTTTTGACAGCAATGGCAACGGCGCCATAGACCCTGGTGAGCCTCAGGTGGCGGTGACGACCACGGCTGCCGGTGCTATCCCCGCTGGAATCACGCTGACAGTACCAGCGGTGGCACCTGGCACCTATGGGGTGCGGGCTGACATACCTTCGGGTGGGTCGATTGAAGCCTCGGCAAGCTTCACCGTATCTTCGCCCAGTGTAACCTTAAGTCCCTCCACGGGGGGACCCGGTACCGCAATAACAATTACCGGCAGCGGCTTTGCGCCGAATACTGCCGGTGTGGTCGGCTTTGACAGCAACGGTAATGGCGCCATAGACCCTGGCGAGCCTCAGGTGGCGGTGACGACCACAGCTGCCGGTGCTATCCCCGCCGGAATCATCTTGACCGTGCCAGCGGTGGCACCTGGCACCTATGGGGTGCGGGCTGACATACCTTCGGGTGGGTCGGTTGAAGCTTCGGCAAGCTTCACCGTACCTTCGCCCAGTATAGCCTTAAGTCCCACGTCAGGCGTAGCCGGTGCCGCAATAACAATTACCGGCAGCGGCTTTGCGCCGAATACTGCCGGTGTGGTCGGTTTCGACAGCAATGGGAATGGCGCCATAGACCCTGGCGAGCCTCAGGTGGCGGTGACGACCGCGGCTGACGGTACCATCCCTGTTGGAATCATCTTGACTGTGCCAGCGGTGGCCCCCGGCACCTATGGGGTACTGGCTGACATGCCTCTGGGCGTGCCTGTTGAAGCTGTGGCAAGCTTCACGGTCCTCGTCAGAGGCATAACATTGAGTCCCGCCTCGGGAACATCAGGGACGGCAATAACAGTTACCGGCAGCGGCTTTGCGCCGAATACTGCCGGTGCCGTCGGTTTTGACAGCAATGGCAATGGTGCCCTCGACTCTGGTGAGCCTCGGGTGCTGGTGACGACCACGGCTGCCGGTGCGATCCCCGCTGGAATCACTCTGACAGTCCCAGCGGTGGCAGCAGGAGTTTACCAGGTGCTGGCTGACATACCTCTGGGCGTGCCCATTGAAGCTTCAGCAGGCTTTAGCGTGACGGCGGCGGTGGGAGCTCCGATCTTCGTATCAGCAGCGACCGACGTGGCAGGAACGGTCATCACCATCACCTTCAACAAGGCGATGGCGCCACCCGCCGGCGAGCAAGGTGAGTTCAGCTTCAAGATTGGTGGAACGGTACGGGCATTCTCGACGGCGGCGCTGGATGGGCAAGATGCCAAGACGATCGACCTGACGGTTGACGGCGCGGCTATTGCGCATGGTGATGTTGTGAAGGTCAGCTACACGAAAGGCACCGTCGGTGCCGCAGACGGCGGAGTGCTGGAGAGCTTCACGGACCAGGCGGTAACCAACAACGTGGATAATCCGCCCAAGATCACGATCGTCTCTCCCTCACACGGCGAGTCCGTCTTTGGCCTGACGACTATACTCGCAAATGCATCGGACGACGTCCGGGTTGCCGAAGTGGATTTCTTCATCGACGGCGTGAAACTCGGCGAAGTCGCGGGGGATACGGCGTCCCAGGGGGCGAAACCACCTGGCCAGTCGGCTCCGGCCCCCAAAGATATCCTTCCCGGCCCCCCCGTGGCCAAAACGATGGGGGCAGAAAAAATCGAAAGCGGTCAGAATTCTTCGGCCGCAACGGCTTCCACCGCCGGATCGATAGCGGTGTTCATCGACGGCCACCGCTTGAGGAAGCTGGACAGTCGGGGTCTTCCGTCAAGAGTGATGGATGATGACCCCGAGGTGGCATTCGTCCAGTCCGGGCCCGGCGACGGCCTCGTCGTCCTCTTCCGGACCCCCCAGCTCTGTGATGACGGATCAGCGTATCTCCTAGCCCTGATTGACCCCAGTGATGGATCCCGGACCGGACTCCACGTGGGGCCAGGCTCCCTCGAACACGATTACAAGTTCAGCCCCGCCGTCCAGGCCGACGGAGAGGGCCGGTTGTACGGCATCGTTCGGAACGGTGCCTTCGTCTCGCTCTGCAGGCTCGGCGACAGCGGCCCGGCGCAGGAAATCTACAGCGATGCGGCCAATATAGAGGAATGGCTCGTCAGGCGCGACGGAACGGTTCTCCTAGCCGGTAAGTCCTCCGGTTCGGGCGAGCAATGGCTCCGGAGCGTCTCTTCGAACGGCGCGGTATACGAGCCGGCCTCCCGGCCCGTGAAAACCGACTGGTTCCTCGAGATGGCGGACGGGACGGTCCTCGCCAGCATGGCCGACAAGACGCAGGGCGTCTATGCCGGGGTATATCAGATTCCCGGCGACTCGGGTTTTCTTGACGAAAACGAGGCCCAGCATCCGCTCATCGGCAAGGCCGATCCACGCTACGCCCCGCTGTTCGCACCCGGGGACGGAAAACGTCCATCCTGGGTGCCGGGTCTCGAATGGACGGCTCTCGGCTCTTCGGCCGGGAGCGCTGCGGCCGGCGCAGTCCGCGGCCCGGATGGGACCGACATCATTCTCGAACTCCGTCCCGTTGCTCAGCAGATCCAGGTTCCCAATCTCGACCGCGTGGACCGGCTTACGATCACGGGCGGCATCCTTTGCCTGGCCGGCAGATCGGGAATCGACAACCGTATTGTCATTTACGATCTCGCAACCGGAGTCGCATCGATCGCGGACCTCGGCGGCACGAGGATCGAGGATTTCGTTGTTCTGGATAACGGGACGATCCAGGCCGTGGGGTATTCGTCGGCGAGGCAGGCCTACGTCGCGGGACTCGTTGAGGGGATGGGAACCCGCAACGGATCGACTATCACCGCTACCGGTATATCATGGAGGGAAACGGCCGTCCTGGCTGCCGAGCCGCGGGGACTGTCCCTATCCCGGACCACGAAAGATCCCGGGGCGGCCCCCGTGTCGCCCGCCGCAGGGCTGGGACCGAACGCCGTCCCCAGAACCGACCAGGGCATGGGAGATAACTACACCTTCAATTGGGACACGACGCTCTGGCCAAACGGAACCCACCAGATCAAGGCTGTGGCCACGGATTCCTCCGGCCAGACGGCCTCCGATGAAACCCCCGTCATCGTTACGAACGTCCTCCTGTCCCTCCAGGCCGCAAGGGTCGAAGTCCGTGCCTGGGCGACTCTCCGGTACATGGGGAGCCTGTCGGTGACAGTGGCGAACCCGGGTCCGATCCAGGTGTCGGGGTTCTTAGTCCTGAGGAAGACCGGGAACGGAAACTTCCAGGTCGTGGCCGAGATCCCGGCGTCCGGGCCGGCCTTATCGGCATTTGCCTACCAGGATAAATGGCTGGTAAACTCGGCCGTCTACACCTATAGAATCGAGGCCGTGAACGCCGCCGGAAACGTCGTCGGTCGGTCGGCCGACATAACGATCTGAGGAACCGTGATAGAAGTGAGGTGCCAGATGATACGACACATAAGGACGGTGATTCTCCTCGCGGGGATCTTCATAGGCTTGTCCCTCTCCGCTTTACCTGCGGCCGGAGATTCGCCGACAGCAACAGTTCCCTCCGGCCACTGGACCGTTCTTGCGCGGACCGCCCTGCTCTTTCCGGCGGATGCCGAATACCGGAATATCTACGGCGAACGGAGACCCTATTTTGAACTCAAGGTCGGAGCGGACATCTATCGGAACCTGTATCTCTGGGGAGCCTGGGGCTTCTTCAGCGGAACGGGGACGATTCCGCTCGTCGACGAGAAAGCTGAATCGTTCCAGAACATTCTTTCTTTCGGCGCGGGATTCCGCCTCAGGATCACGCCTCGCCTGGGAGCGCGGGCGGAGGTCGGGTTCTCGAGGATCGGTTACAAGGAAAAGGCGATGGGCCTGGAAGTGTCGGGATCCGGCATAGGACCCCGCGCGGGCGTTTCCGGCTTCTATAGCTTCTCCAGGACGGCCTTTGCGGAGGTCGGCCTGGACTGGACCCACGCTTCCTCGACAACGCCGGACGGACTTCAACTCCGACTCGGCGGTTGGATTCTCGGAGCTGGCCTCGGACTGCGCTTCTAGGAGAGAGTCCCGGTTCCTTATTTTTCGATAAAAGTGAGCCTCGCCTAAAAACTGATCCAGCCAGCTTGTCGAACGCGCGCCTCTCTGCGGGACAGCCGTCGAACTCCGGGCGGGAGACGAAACGTATCAGCGGGTCACGGACGAAAAGGGGCGCTTCCTCTTCGAAGGGCTGAGGCCGGGAAAATACACCCTCAAGCTCTTCGATGATAACCTCCCCGAATTCCACATCTTAGAGCAGGACACGTTTGAGTTTGATCTCCAGCCCCTCCTCAGGCCGATCCAGATCATCGACCAGGGCGAAGTGAAAATAAAAAAGAAGAAAGACGCCGATAAATAAAGAAGCGGCTGCTCCCTTCCACGTCCCCTTTCCGGCCTAACGCGGGGTTTAAAAGAATCCGGACCAATCCCGTTGCCGCGTGGGCGTCCCGGATGGTAGAATATGCCTTGCCGGGAAACGTTTTTCCCCGGCGACGCGTATAATCCAATAGACACTGCATGATGCTGGATCCAGCGGGAAAGATGATAATTCTTGTCCGTCTGACGACAAAATTCTCTCTAGGGAAAGATTATTCATGATCAAGCCCGGTGACCTCCTCCTCCACTACCAACTCCTGGAGCAGTTAGGTCAGGGCGGCGGGGGGGTCGTCTGGCGGGCCCTCGACACGCACCTCAACCGTGAGGTTGCCCTCAAGCTCCTGGCCGACTGGATCGCCTCCTCCCCGGAAGGCCTGTCCCGGCTCGAACACGAGGCGCGGGCCTTGGCCGCCCTCAACCACCCCAACATCGTCACTGTCTATGCCGTCGAAGAGTCGGAGAACCAGCGTTTTTTGGTCATGGAACTGGTCCGCGGACGCACCCTCGACGCCATAATCCCCGACAAGGGGCTCCCCCTCGAACGCTTTCTGGACCTGGCCGTGCCGATGGCCGACGCCCTCGCCGCCGCGCATGAGCGGGGGGTTATCCACCGGGACCTCAAGCCTCGGAACGTCATCGTCACGGCTGACGGGCGCCCCAAAATCCTCGATTTCGGCATCGCGAAAGTCCAAGTCCCCGTCCCCCGCCCCCTGGGAGGCGACACCATGACCATCGCCGGGCCCGGCCTCGTCGAGGGCACGCTTCCCTACATGTCGCCCGAACAGGCCCAGGGCCGGCCCGTGGACCGGAGCTCGGACGTCTTCTCCTTCGGGGTTGTGCTCTACGAGATGGCTACGGGCGGCCGACCATTCGGCGGCGACACGACGACCGAGCTCTTGGCTTCCATCCTCAAGGACGAGCCGGAGCTCCCCTCGGCCCGCCGTCCGGAGCTCCCGCCCGAGCTCGACCGGATCCTCGAGCGCTGCCTTGCCAAGCGCCCGAGTGACCGGTTCGCCGCCACCCTGGAGCTCCGTAAAGAGCTCGAGAGCCTCCGGATGCTCGACGAGACGACGGCCCGAGCCGAGGACGCCTCGGTGGCCGTCCTGCCCTTCGTCGACCTCAGCCAGGAGAAGGACCAGGAGTATTTCTGCGAGGGAATCGCCGCGGAGATCATCGGCGCGCTGGCCCGGGTCGCGGGGATCAGGCTGGTTTCGCGGACGTCCTCCTTCCGGTTCCATGGCACGGCCCTCGACAGCCGGGAGATCGCCCGCCGCCTCAGGGTCCGGGCCCTGCTCGAGGGCAGCGTGCGCAAGGCCGGCAACCGCCTGAGGGTCACCGCGGAGCTCGTGGACGGAGCTTCCGGCTTCGCCTTGTGGTCCGAGACGTTCGACAGGAAGCTCGCCGACGTCTTCGCCATCCAGGAGGAGATCGCCCGCAGCATCGCTGACGCGCTCAAGGTCAGCCTCAGCCGGAGCGAGCACGAGGCGCTCGGCCAGCCCTCGACCTCCGACGTCCAGGCCTATGACCAATATCTCAGAGGACGGAAATATTACTATCAATACCGGCGGCGGGGGGTGGGACTGGCGCTCGAGATGTTCCAGCGGGCCATCGAGATCGACCCGGCCTACGCCAGGGCCTGGGCCGGAGTCGCCGATTGCTACTGTTTCTTTTATCTTTATGTGGCCCGCATCCCCGCAAATATCCAAAGGGCCGAGGCGGCCAGCCGGAAGGCGCTCGAACTGGACCCGGAGCTGGCCGAAGCCCAGGCGTCCTGGGGCGTGGCCCTGTCCGTCGCTGGCCGCAACGACGAGGCCGTCGCGGCCTTCGAGAAGGCGATCCGGCTTGACCCCGGGCTGTTCGAGGCCCGGTACTTCTACGCCCGGCACTCCTTCGCCAGCGGAGACTCCCCCAAGGCGGCCCTCCTGTACGAAGAGGCCGAGGCGCTCCGTCCCGAAGACTACCAGTCCCCGACCCTCGTCGCCCAGATCTACGACGACCTCGGCCGGACGGAGATGGCCACCGCCGCCCGCCGCCGCGGCCTCCGGAAGGCCGAGGAAATCCTGCGGCTCCACCCGGACGATACGAGGGCCCGCTACATGGGAGCCAACGCCCTCCTGATCCTCGGCGACCGGGAGAAGGGCCTGGAATGGGCCCGGGCGGCGATCGCCCGCGAGCCCGACGAACCCATGGTCCTCTATAACGTCGGCTGCATCTTCTCGTTGGCCGGAGAGATCGAGAAGGCCATCAACGTCCTGGAGAGGGCCGTGGAGCGGGGACTCACCCAGCGCGGCTGGTTCGAGCACGACAGCAACCTGGACCCTCTGCGCGACAACCCCAGGTTCCAGGCGTTGCTGAAACGGTTGTGACGATGGGCTGTCCGATGAAGAAAACACTCCAATTCGCTGCCCTCTTTCTGGCCCTGGCTCTCGCGGCCGCGGGCCCGTCTTTTCCCCGCCAGCAAAAAAAGAAAGCCGATGACATCCGGGTCGACGTCACGGTCAGCGCCATCACCATCGCCGTCACGGTCCAGACGGGCGGGGGCAAGTACATCAACGACCTGACGGACAAGGACTTCACGATCTACGAGAACAACGAGAAGCGGCCCATCACGTACTTCAAGCACGATTTCGACGCCCCGCTGAGCCTGACGGTCCTCCTGGACGTGAGCGGAAGCATGGCCGTCCTCAACAAGCTCGAGGAAGCCAAGGCCGGCCTCCGGAGCCTGGTCAACTTCGTCCTCAGCCCCCGAGACGAGGTCTCCCTGCTGATCTTCGCCGACGGCCAGGTGGAGGTCGCCGCCCCGTTCTCGACGGATCGGGCCGAGTTCCTCAAGACGCTGGAGGCGACGAAAGCCTACGGGCAGACCGCCCTCAACGACGCCGTGGCCGTGTCCCCCGAGTTCGCCAACCGGGGGCACAACGAAAAGCGGGCCCTCCTCCTGATCACGGACGGGGTCGAGAACGACAGCCGCGTCACCCCGGACGAGGCCGTGGAGATCGCCCGCCGGGTTGACGTGCCCATCTACACGATCGGCTACAAGATCCCCCTGGACGAGCAGCTCCTCAAGGCCCTTAAGCGGGCCAAGACCCTGACCTCCGCGGGGATCGTCGAGACCCTCGACCGGTTCTCCCGGGCGACCGGGGGGAAGGCCGTTTTCGTCAATCGGCCCGAGGAGATGTACGGGGCCCTGCGGGAGCTCAAGAAGGAGCAGAGCCACCAGTACCTCATCGGGTACACTTCCTATAAGGAGCCGAGCGGAGACTACCGGAGGATCAGGGTGGTCACGGCGAACCCAAGGTACAAGGTCCGGACCCGGGAGGGTTACTGAACAAGCGCGGCCCCCCCTCCCCCCAGGAGACCCTCCAAACGGCGCGGGGTTGAAAATCCAAGGAAAAAGGATTAAGATAGTGTCAAGTGCCCCGGGCCGGGCGTTCATGGGGAGCGTCCGTGGGCCGAGATCCCGCCCTTCCCGGACACTAAGGGAGGTTAAAATGAACAGAAACCGGATCGCTCTCTATCTTGGGTTGGTGGTCTTCATCGCCCTGGTGATCGGGCCTGGCTGCGCCACGAAGAAATACGTCCAGGGGGAGATGACGACGATCGACAAGAAGGTCGAGAACGTCGCCACCGAGGTTGAGGCCAACCAGAAACGGATCAAGGAGCACGACGAGAAGCTGGCCACGATCGGAGAGGTCATCGCCAAGCATGATTCCCAGTTCCAGGCCGTGGACGGGAAGATCGACGACGTCAAGAAGATGATCCGCGGTAACCTCATCTACAAGGAAACCCTCCGGAGCAGCGACGCCAAGTTCGGCTTCGATAGCTTCGAGCTCAGCGCCGACGCCAAGGCCGCCCTGGACAGGTTCGTCCAGCAGCTCATCGCCATGAACAGAGGCCTTTACCTGGAGATCCAGGGGCATACCGACAACACGGGCTCGGACAGCGTCAACGTTCCCCTTGGCCAGAAGCGGGCCGAGGAGGTGATGCTCTACCTCTACAAGCAGTACCACATCCCGCTCTACAGGATGCAGGTCATCAGCCTGGGGAGCTCCGTGCCCGTCGCCGACAACGCCACGCGCGAGGGCCGGGCCCAGAACAGGCGCGTCGAGATCCTGGTCTACGAATAAGCGGGATCCCTGCGGGAACGGGGACTACCGCACCGTGACCGCGGCGCTGTCCCCTTCCCTGTCCCCGGCGTCGACGGCAGCGATCTTATAAGTATACGTCTGGCTGCCGTTGACGTTCCGATGGAGGTAGGTGTAGGGGCCTAAGTTTTTGTCCCTTGTGACCTCGGCCAGGAGCTGCTTCTGCCCGCCGCTGACGAGATAGACCCTGAACTTGGAGTCGGTTGCGTTCCGGGGATCATCCTTCCAGGTCAGGACGTTGATGTACTCCTTCAAAAGAGCACTCCGGTTGAGGACCTTCTGGCCGGTCACGTTCACGGGGGCGTAGTAATTTTCCACTGTCACGGAAACGCTCGCCGTGGCGGTCTGCAGGACCTGGTCATAGGCCACGACACTCAGGGTATGCGTTCCGTTATAGAGCGTCTTCGTGTCCAGCGTGAATGAATAAGGGGCCGACGCGAGCGTCCCCAGGAGGACGCCGTCGGCGAAGAACTCCACGCGTTGGATCCCGACGTCATCGCTGGCCGTCGCATCGATCTCAACGGTTCCGTAGATCGTCTGGCCGTCCGTGAGGTTGGTGATGGCGCAGGTCGGCGGCAGGTCGCCGGCGAACACGTCCAGGCTTATCGGCGACGTCGCCCCGACGATGTCCGTGATCCCCATGGCCGTCGGAGTGCCGTCGTAGCGGTCCGTGTTGGGAGTCCCCGTGGGGCCAAAGCTCATGCCTGCCTGGTAGTAGTCCCCGGCGTCGGCCGGCGATCCGTACTTCTCGATCTCCTCGAGACCGTCGGCCTCCATGAGCTTCAACAGCTTGTGGGCCGTGTAAGAATTATCATAGAGATAGTCCCACCCGGAGCCATTGAGCCGGGCGTCGACGTGCCAGACGAGGAGGCCGTCGGACGCCGTGAAGAGCCCGGTGTCGTTCCCGACCCGCTGCCGGTTCTGGACCATGAAATACTCGTCGAAGATCTTCCCCGGGACGGCGCCCGGAATGAAGAGAAGGGCGTCGCCATAGAGTCCCGAGGCCCGGAGCGTTACTGACTGGGGGCCCGACGGGGCGACCGTTGGGCTGATCCAGTCCAGCATGAACTTGCTGAAGCAGTTGTGGTCGCCCACCGTGCCGTCCATGATATCGAGCCCGCCCACGCCGCCCCCGGGGCCGACGCTGTCGTCATAATCGTAATAATCGGGAACGCCGAGGGCGTGGCCTGTCTCGTGGATGATGGTCTGGGGGCTGAAATTCCCGGCTGGGTAGCCGTAAAGCTCCCATTGCCAGGAATACTGGGAGAGCCTTTTGCCGTCCAGCCGGAAGCTCGAATCGGAGAACCCCGTGTAATACCCCCACCAGAACGAGGCCCATTCTCCGTGCGGCCCCGTCCAGAAGACACAGAAGTAATCGATCGCCCCGTCGCCGTTGTTGTCGTACTGGGAAAAGTCGTGGCCCTGCTGGTCGTAGTAGCTCAGGGCCTCTTTGATCACCGCCTCGCGCCCCGCGTCGGTCTGCGTGACCGTGCTGCGGGCATAGGGGGTGGTGTACCAGCCCAGGACATTGCCCTGGATCTCGAGCTGATCATAAGAGGACCGGCGGTAGTAATTTCTCAGGCTGTCGAAGGGCGCCCCCCCCTGCCCGTCGCCGAAGAGCCGGGACGCGAGCCTTGGGCACGATCTTCTCCCTCAGCCGGGAGACCAAGCGCGGGGCGAGCCGGTGATTGCCGAAGGACTTGGCCTGGGCGACTCGGGCGGCCAGCGTGCCGTCCTTCCTGTAGCGCTCGACCTGTTCCCGGGTTGGGGGCTCAAGGGCCATAGCAAGCGAAACACCGGCGATGAGGACGGCCGCGGCGATCCGGGCCGGCGTGGAGGTCATTTTCCCCGCGTTCATGGCTCCGCTCCTTGACATGGCGCAATATAGTTCACGCCCCCGGGATAAGTCAAATTCCGGACGGCCCTGGACGGAGCCCGGAAAAGATCAGCGGACCCCGAACGTGAACGCCGTCCGTTCTTCGTTACGGTCCGTCGCGGGCGGGGGCTCGGGCGAGAGCGCGGAGATCTCGGCCCTGAGGACTTCCGTCATCGGCACGTCCACGGCCGCGAGGCAGGCTCGCAGCTGGACCATGTCCCTGGCCCCGATGATGGGCGCCGTGACCGCCGGATGGCCGGCCACCCAAGCGATGGCCAATCCCACGGGGTCGAGCCCGCGTTCCCGGGCGAAGGCGGCGAACCGCCCGGCAGCCTCGTGGCTGGAGGCCTCTCCGTAGCGCGTCTGGGAGATCTTGTGGGTCGTGAGGCGACCGGTCCCTGACCGCCGGCCGGCGCCATATTTCCCCGAAAGGAGGCCGCCGGCGAGCGGACTGTAGGGAATGACGCCCAGGCGCTCGGATTGGGCCATCGGCAGGATCTCGACCTCGGCCTGCCTCTTCAAGAGGCTGTACATGGGCTGGATGCAGGATAACGGCGCCCACCCCCGGTTCACGGATATCCCCAAAGCCTTGGCCGCCTGCCAGGCGGCGAAATTGCTCGCCCCCGTGTAAACGATCTTTCCCTGCCGGACGAGGTCGTCCAGGGCCCTGAGCGTATCCTCGAGCGCCGTCCGGTCGTCGAACCGGTGGACGAAATAGACATCGATCCGGTCGGTCCCGAGGCGCCGCAGGCTGCCCTCGATCGAGGCCAGGATGTGGCGGCGGGAGGCGCCCATGGCGTTGACGTCCTTGGACGTGGCGAAATATGCCTTGCTCGTGATGACGACCTCCTCGCGGCCGTCCTTGATCAGCCGGCCCAGGATCTCCTCCGACCGGCCGTCCGCGTAGATGTCGGCGCAGTCGAAGAAGTTGACGCCGGCGTCGCGGCAGGCGCGGAACATGGCCGAGGATTCCGCCTCGTCCGCCTCGGCGCCGAACGTCATCGTCCCGAAGCAGAGGCTCGAAACCTTGAGTCCCGTTCGACCCAGAAATTTATAATTCATGCCTGCCTCTCTCCGCCGGATATCGGATAAAGCTCCAGTCTCATGATCATTTCGACGTTTTTTTCAAGGGAATCCCGTGGCCGATCGGATAGAGCCCGGGGAGCGAAACCGGCAGCTTCCCGTTGATGTCCATCTCCCCGAAAAGGGCCCGGGCCGCGATCTGCTGCGTCTCGGGCGTGTTGCGATAGACGCAGACATAGGCCGCGACCCCTGGAAAGTGCTGCAAGAAGTAGGGGCTGCCGAAGGAAACGGCCACGACGGCCGGCCCTCCCGCCGCCGCGAGCTTCTGGACCAGGGCGGCGTGCTTGGGCTCCAGGTCGACGCTCCCTTTGCTCGAGGTGAGCCGGGAGAACAGGGCGAAGACGACCGTGTCCACGCCGGCCGACCGGGCCACGTCGGCGTCGAGCTCGTCCTGGCCCGTGTCGCCGTCGGCGAAAAATCCCAGGATCCCGGGATCTCTCTTTTTCATCTCGGCGACAAAGGCCCGGCCCGCGAAGTAATCCCCCTGATCGCTGCTCAGAGAAAACACGGCGATCTTCCGGTCCGCCCCGGTGAGCGGGATCAGGTCCCCTTCGTTCTTGACCAGAGTCACGGCGCTTTCAAAGGTTTGATAGGCCTGGTCCAGGAAGGGCCGGGGGGCCACCTTGCGGCGGATGTCTTCGATCCTGACAAAGCGGTTCCGGTCGAGGCCCAGGCCGGCCTTGGCTTCGAGGATCCTGCGGACGGACTCGTCGATCCTTTGGGCCGGGATCTTCCCGTCCCGGCCGGCGGCGGCCAGATACTCCGCGACACGGGCGGGCTCGGGCGGCAGAAGGACGATGTCCGCGCCGGCCAGGACCGCCCTCAAGGCGGCGTCCCCGGGCGAAAAAGAGTTCGTGATCCCGGCCATCTCCATGGCGTCCGTGACGATGAGCCCCCGGAACCCGAGCTTCTTCCGCAGGACGCCGGTCAGGATCGCCGGCGACAGGGTCGCCGGGAGGTTCGGCGTCGGGTCGAGCGCGGGGACGAAAAGATGGGAGGTCATGACCGCCCGCACGCCGGCGTTCACGGCGTCCTTGAAGGGAGCCAGTTCGACCCTTTCGAGCCGGTCGAGGCCGGCGGTGATGGTCGGCAGCAGGAGGTGGGAGTCCTGGGCCGTGTCGCCGTGGCCGGGAAAATGCTTGGCCGTCGCGATCATCCCGTTCTCCTGGCAGCCGCGGATGAAGGCCCGGGCGATGCGGCTGACGAGGGCGGGGTCTTCGCCCACGGACCGGGTGTTGATGATCGGGTTGTCGGGGTTGATGTTGACGTCGACGACCGGCGCGTAGGTCATGTGGATGCCCACGGCCCGTCCCTCGAGGGCCGTGATCCGGCCCATCTCGTAGGCCTGCTCCTCCGAACCCGAAGCCCCGAGCGACATGAGCGGCGGGAAAAGTGTCGCGTTGGTGAGCTGGGTGCCCGCTCCGCGCTCGAGATCGGAAGCGAACAGGAGCGGGACCTTGGCCAGCTTCTGGAAGGCGTTCGTGAGCTCGGCCGTTTCATAGACTTCGCCGCCGGAGAGGATGAGGCCGCCGATCTTCGTCTTGACGATCAGGGACTCAAGGTCCCGGAGGTATTCGCTATCGGCATTCCGGAAGGCCCCCGTGAAACGGACGGCGATCATCTGGCCGATCTTCTCCTCGAGGGTCATTTTCCGGAGGGTCCTCGTCACCCAGCCGGCATCGGGCGGGACGAGCCGGGGCCTGGCCATAGGGGCCGGCATCCGGGCGCAGCCCGCGGCCAGGAAAAGGGCGGCGGCGGCAACGGCCCATTTTTCCCTGATCATGATCTCCCTTCCTTGCCCATCCTTCACTTCGGGCCGATCTCCTCGACGATCAAAACCGGACCAGAGTATGGACGTCCACTTCCGGGTAGGCCTGACGGATGTTTTCGCGGCCTTTGAGGTACTCGAGCTCGACGACCGCCCCGAACCCCACGACAATCCCGCCGAGGAGCTTTACCAGGCCTATGGCGCTCGTCGATGACGAGCCGGTGGCGATGAGGTCGTCGACGATGAGAACGCGCTCCCCGGCCTCGACCGCGTCCTCGTGCATCTCGAAGTGCTCGACAGCGTACTCGTTGGGGGCGATGACGCTCACGGACTTCCGGGGCAGCTTGCCCTGCTTTCGGATGAGGGAGAGGCCGAGCCGGAGCTCCCGGGCCAGGCCGGCGGCGAAGAGGAAGCCCCGGGATTCGATGCCCGCAACGACCGCAGGTGTCCGGGTCCTGGCCCAGGCGGCCAGCTCGTCGATCGCGAAGTTGAAGGCCGCCGCGCTCCGGACGACGGGGGTGATGTCCTTGAAGACGATCCCCGGCTTGGGGAAGTCCGGGACGTCGACGATGATGGATCTCAGGTCGATGGCCATGCGCGTGTCCTTTCGGGCGAGATGTCCAATCCGCGGCCCCCCTCATTAAAAAATAAAATCCCCCGGGATGTCAAATGGACAGCTGAAAGGCGCCCGAGCCGGACGATCGATTATTTGAGGGGCATCCGAGATGGCTGAAGCGAAAGCCATCTCCGAAGTCCCCTTCTAAAAACGCGTCGGGAAGGTTCAACCGCTTTATCACGTTTCGACCATTCCCCTCGAGCCTTTAATTACGCAACGGGTCGCCTGATTGCCGCGGGGAGTTGAATCCACTATAATGGAACCGCCGAGGGGTCGATGCCAGTCGATTACACCCTTTACTTCATCGCCGACGCGGAGTTCGCGTCGGGGCGCGACCTCGTGCCCGTCATCGAAGCGGCGGTCCGGGGC
Organism: Candidatus Aminicenantales bacterium; assembly: GCA_050015275.1. Taxonomy (GTDB): domain Bacteria; phylum Acidobacteriota; class Aminicenantia; order Aminicenantales; family Saccharicenantaceae; genus DATKJS01. The sequence goes on from JBEKBS010000027.1 coordinate 14,544, forward strand.
GGCGCGACGATCATCCAGCTCCGGGCCAAGGATTATCCGTTCCAGGCTTTCCTCGAGCTCGGCCGGCGGGCCGCGGCCGTTCTCAAGAAGCGCCGCGTCCCTCTCCTGATCAACGACCGCGTGGACGTCGCCTTGGGCTGCGGGGCGGCGGGCGTCCATCTCGGCCAACAGGATATGCCCCCGGCTCTCGCCCGGAAGGCGCTCCAGAAAGGATCCCTCATCGGGGTTTCGGTCAACACGCCTGAGGAAGCCCTGGAGGCCGAAAACCAGGGCGCCGATTATGTCGGGGCCGGGCCAGCCTATGCCACGACCACGATAACGACGGGCCTTCCCGTCCTCGGGCCGGACGGGATCCGGCGGATCAAAGACGCCGTCCGCATCCCCGTCGTAGCCATCGGCGGGATCACGGACCGGAACGCCCGGGCGGTCCGTGAAGCCGGAGCGGATGGAGTCGCTGTCGTTTCGGCCATTCTCGGCGCGGCGGACCCGGAAACGGCCGCCCGCCTGATAAAAAAAAGCCTGCGGGGCGTGGCCCCCTGAGGAGGTCATGATGACTGATCAAAGAAGACGAACGCTCGGCATCACTCTTGTCCTGGCTCTTGTCCTTGCCCGCCCGGGCCTGGCGGCCGGGTCCCCGGCCGGGAACGACTCGCCGGCCAATGAGATCAAGAAGGTCGACGACGCCACCCGGGTCCTCGGGGAGATGATGAAGGAGTCCGACAAGGGCATCCCGGAGAAGCTCCTCGAGAAAAGCGCCGGGATCGCCATCATCCCCAACGTCATCAAGGCGGCCTACATCATCGGCGGCCGGCACGGCTACGGGGTCCTCCTCGTCCGGGGCAAGGACGGCGTCTGGAGCAATCCGTCCTTCATCGGCCTTACCGGCGGGAGCATCGGTTGGCAGATCGGCGTCGAGTCGGCCGACGTCATCCTCGTCTTCAGGACGCCCCGGAGCATCGAGAACATCACCCGGGGGAAGTTCACCCTGGGCGCCGACGCGGGTGTTTCGGCCGGCCCGCTGGGCCGGTCGGCCGAGGCCAGCACGGACGCCGAGCTCAAGGCGGAGATCTACGCGTATTCGCGGAGCCGTGGCCTCTACGCCGGATTGTCTCTCCAAGGAGCTTCTCTCTACGTGGACGCGAAGGCCAACCAGGACTTTTACGGCCTCAAAGGAGTGGGCCCGCAGGAGATCTTCAAGGGGAATGTCCTCCAGGTCCCGGACGCGGCCCAGAAGCTCAGGAAGGCCCTGGAGGATTTTTCGCGTCCGGCGAGGTGACGAAGGAAGGCCCGGCCGTCAGCGGCCGATCGTGATCCGGCGCCCGTCGTCCGGCCCGGGCTCGATCCGGACCGAGATCCCGTCGAGAGGGAAGGTCAGCTTTTCCGCCCACTCGACGATGACGATCCCCTCTCCCAGGTAATCCTCCCAGCCCAGATCCAGGATATCCGCTTCGCGCTCGAGGCGGTAGAGGTCGATGTGGAAGACGCGGTATTTCCCATCGTAGATGTTCACGAGCGTGAACGACGGGCTGCAGACCCGGCGGATGTCCCGGACGCCCGCGCCCGAAGCGATGCCTTTGGCGAAGACGGTTTTCCCCGCCCCGAGCTCGCCGAAGAGCAGGACGACCTCCCGACCTGAAAAACCGGAGGCCAGCCGTTCGGCCAGGCGAAGGGTCTCCTCTTCGGACCGGGTGATGAAGGTTTGTTCGTCCGGAGCGGCCGGTCGGAGTTTCTCCGGCACGGGGTTCACTCCCCTTCCAGGCCTTTCAAGGCCCGCGGCAGGAAACGGATGATGTCGCCCGCGGTCAGATATTTTTCGCTGAGCTCCCCGGCCGCGATGTCGGCGCTCAAGCCGTGGATATAAACGGCCGAGAGGACGGCGCCGAGGAAATCCTTCTCCTGGATGATCTGGGAGGCGATCATGCCGCTCAGAACGTCGCCCGAACCTCCCGTGGCCATGCCCGGGTTTCCCGTGGGATTGACGAAGACGCGGCCGTCCGGCGAGGCCGTAAGGGTCCGGTAGCCTTTGAGGACGAGGTGGACGCCGTATTTCTCGGCGAACTCAGGGACGAGCTCCAGGCGATATTTCAGGACATCGTCATTCGAGCGGCCGGTCAGGCGGGCGAACTCGCCCGGGTGCGGCGTGAGCACGGCGGGGACCTGGAGCCGGCCCAGGACCTCCGGGTCGGAGGAGATGATGTTCAGGCCATCGGCATCGATGACGGCGGGGACCTTGATCTTGGGAAGAAGGGCGAGGACGAAATCCGCCGTCGACGGGTGGGCCGAGAGGCCGGGGCCGAGGAGGATGCCGCTCTTGCCTTTCAGGAGCTCGAGAACCCTGGGAAGGGCCTCCCGGGCGACGGTCTTGGCGGGCGTCTCGGGGAGCGGCTCCGTCATCAGTTCCATCATGGAACGGGCGATTCCGGCCAGCGCGCTCCCGGCCGTGGCCACGGTGACCAGGCCCGCGCCCATCCGGAGGGCGGCTTTCCCGGCCAGGGCGGCCGCCCCCGTTTTCCCCAGAGAACCCGCGACGGCGAGAAGATGTCCGTAGGTCCCCTTGTGGGAGTCCTTTTTCCTTTTCTTGAAAAATGGACGGACCGTCCTGTCCTCCACGAGCTCGAGCTTCAGTCCGGGGTTTTCGAAGAGGGCCGGCGGGATACCGATCGCCGCTACGAAGAGATCGCCGACGAACTCTTCGGCCGGCGGGAAAAGATGGGCGATCTTCGGCGCCGCCAGGCAGACCGTCGTGTCCGCCCGGACGCAGGGCCCGATGACCTCGAAAGTGTCGGAGGAAAGCCCGGAAGGGATGTCCACGGCGAGCTTGAACCCCCCCGCCTTATTGATGTCTTCGACGGCCCGGGCGTAGAGGCCCGCCAGGGGCCTGAGCAGGCCGGTCCCGAAGACGGCGTCGATGATGACCGTGGCGTGGAGGATGCTCATCCGGCATTTTTTCCAGTCCTCGATGGTCTGAACCTCGGTGACCGGGACCCCGAGCCTGAGGGCGATGGCCAGGTTCAAAGCGGCGTCCCCCTTGACGTCGTCGCGCGGCGCCATGAGAAGGACCTCCGGCTTCGCGCCGGCATTGAAGAGATGGCGGGCGACGACAAGCCCGTCCCCCCCGTTGTTCCCCTTCCCCGCGACGATGACGATCCGCTCGTCCGCGGGCCGGGGGAACCGGGTCCTGAGGGCCTTCAGGACCTGGAGGCCGGCGTTTTCCATGAGGACCGGGCCCGGGATGCCGATGTCCTCGATGGTGGTCCGGTCGATCTCCTTCATCTCCCGGGATGTCAAGATCTTCATGGGAACTCCTTCGGCGGCTCTGCCGCCCGACGCTGAGGCGATTTTAGCACAAATCGGGCCGTGGCGTTATCCCCGGAAGCGCGTCATCGGCGTTCAGTTCATTGACAACGCTGGCGGGCCTGTGCTAATAACATTTCCAAGTCTTGGTTTCTTTCGACCTCCTGCCCTTCTGTCCGGCGGCAGGTCGAGGTGAAAGGCCTTCAGGTGCCCGAGACGTCAAGTTTGAAAAAATTCCCCTGGCAGCCGGTCATCGTTTTCATCCTCCTGACGATCGGGCTTCTCTCCCTGTCCTATTTCTATACCGCCCAGTTCAAAGAATTCGCCCGGAGCTCCAAGGAAACCGAGCTGGCGACAATCGCCGACCTGAAGGCCCTCCAGGTTTCGTCATGGAAGCAGGAACGGCTTTTCTCGGCCAAGAACATGTTTGAAAGCCGTTTTTTCGCCCCCCGGGTCCAGGCGCTGCTCAAGGACCCGGCGTCTGCCCAACTCAAGCGGGAAATCCAGCAAGGACTGGGGCATCTGCAAAGGAACTTCCCCAAGGAGTTTGCCAGGATCGCCATCCTTCTCCCTGGGGGAAAAGTCCTTTATTCCGTCCCCGACACTCCGCCGTACGTGCAAACCCGTGAGTCGGTCCGGTTGAGCCAGGAAGCCTGGACATCCGTGAACATCGTTTTCGGCGACCTCAATCGAGATCCTGATTCAGGACGGATATCGATCCCGCTGGCCTTCCCCGTCCTCGCTCCCAAGGGCACGGGCTTTGAGCCCATCGCCGTCATGGCGTTCGATATCGACCCCGGCCAAACCCTCTATCCCCTGATCCGGGAATGGCCTTCGGCCAGCCCGAGTTCGGAGGTCCTGCTCATCGAGCGGAAGGGGGAAAACTTCCTATACCTCAGCGAGCCCCGTTACAAGAGCAACGTCGCCATGAACCTCCGGCTGCCGATCACCAGGTTCCGGCGGCCCGGGATCGAAGCGACCATTGGAGAAGAAGGGATCATCGAGGGGAATGACTACAGGGCGCACAGAGTCGTCGGCGCCATCAAAGCTGTCCCGGATTCCCCCTGGCTCATCGAAGCCAAGGTCGATGCTTCGGAAATCAACGCGAGCTGGAGCCGGTGGATCAGGGTCATATCGATCGTCATCATCGTCTTTGTCCTGGCGGCCGGCCTCAGCCTCAGCCTTTTCTGGAGGCGGCAGAGAGCCTCGCACGAGGCGGATGAACAGCAGAAATGGGAACGGGCCCTCAAGAACCAGAACGACTTCCTCAGGGTCATGCTCGATGTCATGCCCAACCCCGCTTTTTTAAAGGACCCGCAGGGCCGGATCTCCGGGTGCAACGCCGCCTTCGAGAAGCTGATGGGCCTCTCCATGGACAAGATCCTCGGAAAAACGTTCGATGATCTCTCGACCCCGGAATTAGCAGACAGGGACAGGGATATCGACCGCCTGCTTCTCGAGAAGCCAGGCGTCCAGGTGTACGAGTCCCCCATCAAGGCCTGGGACAGCCTTGACCATCATGTCATTTTTATCAAGTCCACCTATGCCCGCCCTGACGGCAAGACCGGCGGCCTGATCGTGACCTTAATCGATATCACGCAGCGCAAGCGGGCCGAGGACGAGCTCCAGCAGATCAAGAGGTTCAGCGACGGGATCGTCCAGACCATGACCGAAGGCCTGGTCCTGACTGATTCGGACGGCAAGTTCTCCTTCGTCAATCCCGCCGCGGCCGGCTTGCTGGGTTACACTCCAGGCGAGATGGTCGACCGGGAGGTCATCTCGTTCATCCCGATGGACCAGCATCCCGTCCTCCGCAGTGCGGACGACCGCCGGGCCAAGGGCGTCGCCGACCGCTACGAGCTCGAATTCCTCCACAAGGACGGGAGCCGCAAGCTGCTTCTCGTCAGCGGCGGGCCGCGCTTCGCCGGGGCCCAGTACGGCGGGACCATGGCCGTCCTGACGGACATCACCGAGCGGAAGCAGATGGAGGAGGAGATCCGCGCCCTGACGTTGACCGACCCCTTGACCGGCCTGTTCAACCGCCGCGGGTTCATGCACCTCGCCGAACAACAACTCAAGGTCGCCGCCCGTTTGAACAAAAGGGTCTTTCTTCTGTATTCGGACGTCGACAATCTCAAGGCCATCAATGATACGTTCGGCCACAAGGAAGGAGACCGGGTCCTCGCCGACCTGGCCAACATCCTGAAAAAGAGCTTCCGGGATTCCGACATCTTGGCCCGGATGAGCGGCGACGAGTTCGTCGTCCTGGCGATGGAGGCGACCAAGGTCAGCGCTGAGGTCTTCACCCGGAGGCTTCAGGAAAAGCTCGATCACTACAACTCCCGGCCGGACACCCAGGGCCGTTTCAGGCTCGCCCTCAGCACCGGGCTCAGCGTCTATGACCCGGAGCTCCCCCTCCCCATCGACGACCTGGTGCAACGGGCCGACGGCCTCATGTACGAGCAGAAACGCGGCAAGAAAAAATAGAGCTCTGGCCCCCCGCCCCCCTCCGTGTTCCGGGGCGTGCCCGTCCTATCCGGCCTTGAATAATCGACGGGTTTATGCTATTTATGGATGCACTTTTTCCGTCCATTAAGAGGAGGTTTTCACATGGCTCTTCGCATAGGGATAAACGGTTTCGGGCGGATCGGCCGGAACATGCTGCGCGCCTCGTGGAACGACCCCGCGATCGAGTACGTGGCCGTCAACGACATCACGGACGCCAAGACGCTGGCCCATCTGCTGAAATACGACTCGGTCCTGGGGACGTTCCCGGAGGACGTCAAGGCTGCCGAGGACTCGATCATCATCAACGGCCGGAAGGTCCGCGTCCTGGCGGAAAAGGAGATCGGCAAGCTCCCCTGGAAGGACCTGGGCGTCACGGTCGTCATCGAATCGACGGGCAAGTACACGAAGCGGCCGGACGTCATCCAGCACATCGAAAAGGGCGGCGCCTCGAAGGTCATCGTCTCCGCCCCGGCCAGCGACCCCGACATCACGCTGGTCCTCGGCGTCAACGAAAAAAGCTACGATCCCGCCAAGCATCATATCCTCTCGAACGCGTCCTGCACGACGAACTGCCTGGCTCCGGTCGTCAAGGTCCTCCACGACGAATACGGCGTCGAGCGGGGCTTCATGACCACCATCCATTCCTACACGAACGATCAGAAGATCCTGGACGCGCCGCACAAGGACCTGCGGCGGGCCCGGGCCGCGGCCATCTCCCAGATCCCGACGACCACGGGAGCGGCCAAGGCCGTGGGCCTCGTCCTGCCTGAACTCAAGGGCAAGATCGACGGCATCTCCATCCGCGTCCCGACGCCCAATGTTTCGATGGTGGACCTAGTCGCCGTCCTCAAGAAGCCGGCCAAGGCCGAGGACATCAATGCCGCCTTCGTGAAAGCGGCGGCGGGTCCCCTCAAAGGCATCCTAGGCTACACGGATGAGCCCCTCGTTTCCGTGGATTTCATGGGCGACCGCCGCTCAGGCGTCGTCGACGGACTCTCGACGAAGGTCATCGACGGGACCCTGGCCAAGGTCATGGCGTGGTACGACAACGAGTGGGGGTACTCCTGCCGGTTGGCCGACCTCGCGAAGTACATCTCGAGGTGAGGCGGAGATGAAGTTCATCACCGACCTTGATGTCAAGGGGAAGCTCGTTTTTCTCCGGGTGGACTTCAATGTCCCCCTGGACGAGAAGGGCGCGATCCGGGACGACACCCGGATCCGGGCTTCCTTGCCTACCATCCAGTATCTGCTCGGCCACGGGGCCCGGCTCGTGATCGCCTCTCACCTGGGAAGGCCTAAGGGGAAGCCTGACCCCAAGATGAGCCTCCGGCCGGCCGCTCAGCGACTGGCCGAGCTCGTCCCGAACAAGATCATCATGGCGCCCGACGTCGTCGGGAACGAAGTCGACCGGCTCAAACAGGGCCTGAAGGAGGGTGAGGCGCTCGTTCTCGAAAACGTCAGGTTCTACAAAGAAGAGGAGGCCAACGACCCGGGCTTCTCCCGGAGGCTCGCCGAGGGGATCGATATCTTCGTCAACGACGCCTTCGGCTCGAGCCACCGGGCCCACGCCTCGGTCGTCGGGATCGCCGACTTCGTCAAGGTCAAGGCCGCGGGCTTCCTGATGAAGAAGGAGGTCGACTACCTTCGGAAGGCCGTCCACTCCCCAGAAAAGCCCTACGTCGCCATCATGGGCGGGGCCAAGGTCTCCGACAAGATCGAGATCATCGAGAGCCTCCTGAACAAGGCGGACCATATCCTCATCGGCGGGGCCATGGCTTATACCTTCCTGAAGGCCCAGGGCTTCGGCGTCGGCAAGTCCCTCGCCGAGGACGACCAGAAGGCGACCGCCCTCGCGATCCTGGCCAAAGCCGCCGAGAAGAAGGTCGATTTCCTGCTCCCCCTGGACCATGTCCTGGCCGCGGCGGCGGACGCCGGAGCGGCGACCCGGACGGTGGACACTCTCCCCTTCCCGGAGGACATGATGGGTGTCGACATCGGTCCCAGGACGGTCGAGGCCTATTCACGGATCATCAAGAACGCCAGGACCATTTTCTGGAACGGCCCGATGGGCATCTTCGAGATCGAGCCCTTCGCCACCGGCACAGTCAAGGTGGCCCAGGCCGTCGCCGCCTCGGGCGCCGTCTCCATCGTGGGCGGCGGGGATTCGATCGCGGCCGTCAAGAAGGCCGGTGTCATGGACAAGATCAGCCACATCTCGACCGGTGGCGGCGCCTCCCTTGAATACATCGCCTACGAGTCGCTCCCCGGCCTCGACGCCCTGGAAAAATAGATGGCGGGCCTCCGCAATTCCCCCCTGGTCGCGGGCAACTGGAAAATGCACGCGACGGCCGCAGAGGCCCGGGACCTCGTTTCGGCCATCCTGAAGGCCGCTCCCGGAGTCGCCGGGGCGTCTCTCCTGGTCATCCCCCCATATACGGCCCTGAGCGAAGCGGCCCGGCTTGTCCGCGGCACGGACGTCGCCCTCGGCGGCCAGGACCTCTTCTGGGAGGACAAGGGCGCCTACACCGGAGAGATCTCCGGACCCATGCTCCGGGACATCGGTTGCAGCTACGTCCTTGTCGGCCATTCGGAGAGGCGCCAGTACTTCGGCGAGACCGACGGGACGGTCAACAAGAAGCTCCTGGCGGCCCTGAGGGCGGGCCTGAGGCCGATCGTCTGTATCGGCGAAACGCTCGAGGAGCGCCAGGCCGGGGGGATGGCCGGAAAGCTCGACCGCCAGCTCGAGGCAGGCCTTCAAGGCCTGTCGGCCGAAGGGGCGGGCTCGATCGTCATCGCCTACGAGCCCGTCTGGGCGATCGGAACGGGCCAGACGGCCACGCCCGGCCAGGCCGGGGAAGCGCATGCCCATATCCGGGGCCGGCTTGAAGAAAGGTATGGAAATGGGCCGGCCTCATGTGCTATAATCCTGTACGGCGGCTCGGTGAAGCCGGCCAATTCATACTCGTTATTCAAAGAAAAGGATATCGACGGATTTCTTGTCGGAGGAGCCTCCCTGGAGGCCGATCAGTTCATCGGCATCGCCCGGGAAGCCCTTCGAGCTGACAGGGAAGAAAAGTGAGCGCTTTAATCGTCATCGTCCATGTCGTTGTTTGCATGATCCTGATCCTGGCCGTCCTTCTCCAGTCGGGCAAGGCGGCCGACCTGGCCGGAGCTTTCGGCGGCACGGGAAGCCAGACCGAGTTCGGCACCCGGGGCCAGGCTTCGCTGTTGTCCAAGGTCACGACAGTTTCAGCCATCGTTTTCATGCTGACCTCCCTCGGCCTCTGGATCCTGTCGGCCAAGGGCACGAACTCCGTCGTGGGCGGGGTCAAGGCCCCGGCCCAGACGACGGTCCCGGCGGCCGCCGCGAAGCCCGAGCCGAAGAAGCAGGCCCCGGCCCAGCAGCAGCCCGCGCAGAAGACCGAACCGCAGAAAAAGGCGGCGGCGACAGGCACGGAACAGAAGAAATAAGCGCCGGATAGGCGATGGGAAGCCGGGCCGGAGCCCGGCGGGAGGGAAACCTCCCAAGCCAGTATGCCGAAGTGGTGGAATTGGCAGACACGCTAGCTTGAGGGGCTAGTTCCCATTAATCCGGGAGTAGGGGTTCGAGTCCCCTCTTCGGCATTCTCTCTCCTCCGAGAGATCTCCCTCTTAGGACCGGCCGGCGCGCCGCGGATCCGGATTCTCATCCGGAATCCGCGACAGCCAGCGGGGCAGCTCCGCGAAGAGCCGTTTCATCACGACCTCGGTGTTCCGCCGGAAGATCTCGATGTGCCCGTAGGTCTCATCCCCCCGCGGACCGACGAGATCGGTCACGCCACGCAGAATGAGAACCCGCTTCTTGTTCCGGGAGGCCGTGTAGGCGATGGCCCCCGATTCCCAATCGACCGCGGCCGCTCCGTACTTGGGCCCGAGCGAGGCGCCGGCGTCCGGGACGGCGTCCTGATCGGCCGATACAATCACGCCCCGCCGGATAGCCGGCGGGTCTGCTCCTCTCAGCCAGCCGAGGTCGATCACGGTGGTATATTCCGCGACGGCCCCCTCCGAATCCCCCATCCTCTCGACAATATCGTAAATGACCGTCTTCGTCGCCAGGACGATATCGAACCGCGCGACGGCTCGTTCGAACCCGCCGCACGTACCCAAGTTTAACAGCAAGGCCGGGTCCCAACGGTCGATGACATACTGGGTCGAGGCGGCAGCCGCGACTTTGCCCCATCCCCCGTGGAAGATGACGACCCGAGCGGTCCGGGCGTCGGGGAGAACGATATCCCGGACGATGAATTCGCCGAACGGCGACGCGTCATAACGGCCGGCCGGGAAGAGCGTCCTGACGACGGCCCACTCCACGTCGGCCGAAACGAGGATGGCCGCCCGGATGCCTCCCGGAGCGTCCTCCGGCCCTGATCCGAAACCGGCGGCCAGGACGCTGAGCAGCCCAAAGATCCACGCCACCGCCTTCTTATGTTTCATTCAATCATGCTCCGGAGGAGGCCCTGGGGCGCGGAAAGGGCGCGCCGGGACCGCCTCCCCTCCTCCCGTCAGGTCCGGCTCGCCACCCAGAAGGCGAAATCCTCCTCCGGCACGGCGCCGGACATCCTGTCCCGCTCGGTCCCGCCGCGGACAATGACGAACGTCGGCACGCCCTGGATGCCGAAATGCCGCGCCGTCTCCTGGTCTCGTTCAACATTGATCCTGACCACGACCAAGTCCCCGGCCCGCCGTTTCGCCAGGCGCTCGAGCACGGGATGCATCATGTGGCAAGGCCCGCAGGTCGGCGAATAGAAATCCACGAGCACGGGCAGGCTGGAATTCTGGAAGAGCCGGGACACCTGCGGGTCCGTGGGCTCGAGGACTGCGCCGGGAGCCGGCAGGGGGGATTTGCACCGCCCGCAGACGACCTTTTTCCCCTCCGACGCGAGAGGGAAAAGATTCGTCGCCCCGCACTCGAGGCAAACGGTCTTGACCTTGTCTTCCGCCATCATCTCTACTTTTTGATCGGATAAGGCGGAACGGGCGGAAGCTCCTTCGCCTTTGTCTTCATCTCCTCGAGGATGACCTCGATGGCCTTGTTGAGCTGGTCGTCGATGCCCGCGAACTCCCGGGCCGGGTCGTTGTCGACGACGATATCGGGTTCGACGCCGTGTCCTTCGATGATCCAGCCCTTGCCGTCCTTGTCATAGGGCGCGAACTCGGGCTTGTTGAGGAAGCCGCCGTCCAGGAGGGGCAGCGACCCCCGGATGCCGACGACGCCTCCCCAGGTCCGCTTGCCGATGATCTTGCCGACCCCGAGCGTCTTGAAGCGGTAGGGGAAGATGTCGCCGTCGGAAGCGGAGAACTCGTCGCACAGGGCGACCTTGGGCCCCAGGACGGCGGCCGCCGGGTCGGGGACCGGGACGGAATTCCGCGCCACCTCGACGTAGACCAGCTCGCGGACGAGCCGGTCGATGATCATCGGCGAGACGTTCCCGCCGCCGTTGCCCCGGACGTCGATGATGAGCCCCTTCTTCCGGAGCTGGGGATAGAAGTACTTGACGAACTCGTTGAGCCCCTCGACACCCATGTTCGGGATGTGGACGTAGCCGACCTGGCCGTTGGTCGCTTTTGTGACCTTGTCGATATTCCCCTCGACCCAGTTGTAGTAATAGAGCTCGTTCTCGGTCTCGACGGGGACGACGACGACGTCGCGGCTCCCCTTCTCCTCGGGCGCGGCGTTGACTTTCAGGGTCACCTGCTTGCCAGCCGTGTTGTTGAGCGCTTCGTACATGTCCGCCAGCTTGTTGAGGGGTGTCCCGTTGACGGCGATGAGGTACTCCCCTTCCCTGACGTTCACGCCGACCTCGGTCAGGGGAGAGCGGCGGGACGGGTCCCAATTCTGGCCCTTCAGGATCTTCGTGATCCTGTAATAGCCGGTCTTCCCGTCGCGCTCGAACTGCGCTCCGAGCATCCCGACCATGACCTTCTTCGGCCGGGGCATATCGCCGCCGCCGACATAGGTGTGGCCTGAGCTGAGCTCGCCGATCATCTCGCCGATGACATACGTCAGGTCCGCCCGGTGGGCGACCGAGGCGGCCAGGGGTTTGTAGCGCAGACGGACCGCGTCCCAGTCGACCCCGTGCATGTTCGGGGCATAGAAGAAGTATTTCATCTGGCGCCAGCATTCCTCGAAGATCTGGTTCCACTCCTGGCGCGGGTCCACGGTGCATTCCATTCCGGAGAGGTCGAGCTTCGTTTCGAGGCTGACCGGCCCCTTGGGAATGTCAATGATGGCAAAGGAACGGTCCTTCGCGACGAGCATCTTCTTCCGGTCGGCCGAGATCTCATAGCCGCCGATCTTGCCGAGATCCTTCTCCTTGAGCTCGCCCAGGTCATAGAGCATGAGCGAGGGCTCCTTCTCCCCGTCCTTGAGCCGGAAATAATAGACCGAATTGCCGATGGCGCTGATCTGGCCATAGTTGGCCGTCTCGATGGGGAGGGCGACGATCCGGCCCCTGAGGCCCTCGATGTCCACCTTGACGGGCGCGGGCTGGGAAGCGTCGGCCTCCTTCTTGGCTTCGGGCTTTGACCCCGGCTTGGCCGGAGCGGGGCTCTTGGCCGGTTGCTCCTCCTCTTTCTTCACGGCGACCTCGTCGCTCTTCGGCTCGAAGGGCGACTTCGCCTCCTTGGCCAAGGTCACGAAATAGATCCTGGACATGGCGAGGTAGGCATGGTTGAATTCGGTCTGGCTGTACACGGGATTGAAGTCCCGGTCCGAGACGAAAAAGAGATACTTGCCGTCCGAGCTGAAGGACGGGTCGCCCGAATTGTACCAGCCGTCCGTCACCTCGCTGGTCTTTTTCGTGTCCAGGGAGTAGATGTAGACCTTCATCTGGGTCTCGACTTCCGGCTTACTGTAAGCGATCCAGCGGCTGTCGGGTGCCCAGACGTACTGCGGGATCTCCCAGCGCTCGGCCTTGACGACCTCGACGACTTCCTTCGTCGCGACGTCCACGTAGAGGAGGCGCTGGAGCTTGTCACTCCACATGATCTTCTTGCCGTCGGGGGACCAGAAGAGCTGGTACTTGTAGGTGTCGGCGCCCTTCGTCAGCTGCTGCGGCTCGCCGGTCCCGTCCTGGGCCTCGATGTAGATCTCGTCCTCGCCGCTCTTGTCGGAGATGTAGGCGATCCATTTCCCGTCCGGCGACCACTTGGGGTCGCGCTCGTGGACGCCCGGGGTGCCCGTCAGGTTGCGAACGTTCCCGTATTGCGCGGGAACGGTGAAGATGTCGCCGTGGGCCCCGAACAGGGCCCGCTTGCCGTCCGGGGAGATCTCGAAGTTCGTGACCTGCCCCCCGACCTTGACGATCCGGCTCCGGGCCCCGATCGCGTCGTCAGAGATGACCACGGGCACCTTGTCCGTTTTCTCCGTGGCCAGGTCGAACTTGTAGATATACCCTCCGTTCTCGAAGACGATGGCCGTGGGGCCGATGGACGGGAACTTGATGTCGTAATCGGTGAAGCTCGTCAGCTTCCGCGTCCCTTTCGTCCGGAGATCATAGACATAGAGGTTCACCCTCTTGGCCTCGTCACGGTCGGAGACGAAATAGATCCGGTCCCCGCTCCACATGGGGAAGATATCCAGGGCCGGGTTGTTGGTGATGTCCTCGACCTTCTTGGCCGCGAAGTCGTAGATCCAGATGTCGTCGGCCATGCCGCCCCGGTAGCGCTTCCAGGTCCGGAACTCGCGGAAGATCCGGTTGTAGGCCAGCTTCTTGCCGTCGGGCGAGAAGGAACAGAAGCCGCCGCGGGGGAGAGGCAACTCGTCCGGCGGGCCGCCCGCGGCCGGGACGAGGTAGAGCTGGCCGTTGAAGTCGTTCCACTCGCGCATCCGCGACCGGAAAATGACGCTTTTCCCATCGGGGGTCCAGCCCATGACCAGGTTGTTGGGCCCCATCCGGTCGGAGATGTCGTCACGGCTGAGCGAGGGCGTGTAGGTCAGACGCTTGGGGACGCCGCCCTCGGCCGGGATGAGGTAGACCTCCCGGTTCCCGTCGTATTCGCCGGTGAAGGCGATGGACTTGCCGTCGGGCGAGAAGCGGGCGAAGGCCTCGTAGCCTTCATAAAAAGAGGTGAGCCTGCGGGCCAGCCCGCCGGCCAGGGGCACGGAATAGAGGTCCCCCCCGTAACTGAAGACGATCTGGTCACTCGAAACCGCCGGGAAGCGGAGGACCCGGGCCTCCTGGGCCCCGAAAGACAGGGTCGATGCGACCAGCAAAGCACACGCGAACGCCACGATTCCTTTTGTTTTCACCTGACCTCCTGTTCGGCGGGAATGCCGAAAAATCCGGAAAATCGGGGACACGAGACTCTGTCCCTCAATCGTCAAGGGGACGGTATGCTCCGTTCCCTTCAACATTCCGAGCGAAGATGATATCACAGGCGATCCCGGACCGTCCACTCCTTCATACGGACGGAGGGGGCTTTTTGTTTCCCGCGGAACATTAGTGTCTAGTTTTTGTAAGGAGCGACTTCCGCTTCGTCTTGGGGAAGCGCTCGATCGCATAGCGCAACGTCGTCCTGGGGATGGCCGGCCCGTTCCGGAGGAGGAACTCCTCGAGCCGCCTGGGGTCGCGCTTTCCCGCTTCGCGGAGCAGCCAGCCGTTCGCCTTGTGGACGAGGTCGTCGTCGACCGGGAAGAGCGAGGCCGAGATCTCGTAGATCGCCGGCAGATACTCGGGCTTCTTGGCCAGCTTGATGAAAGAGACGGCTGAAGCCCGCTTGACCCAACGGTTCCGATGGAAGGCCCAGGCTTTGATCTTCTCGACGAAAGCGGGATATTTCTCGAGAAAGGCGCCCAGGGCGTCGGTGCAGAAGACATCGACCGAAGCCCAGTTATCAAGCAGGTCGGCGGCCAGCCAATTCATGACCTTCACGAAAAGCGACGGCGTCCGCGACAGTCCAGGTGTCCTTGACGGAAAGATGCAGCTCCCTGGCCAGGGCCCTGATATCGGGCGCCGCGATCCCATAAGCCCTGACGGTGTTCTTGAAATACCTTTGGACACCTTCGGCTTTGACGGGGTCGGCGAGCCCGCGGAGACGCTCCAGGGCTGTCCGGGCAATGTCTTTCGGGGAAGGTTTTTTTTCTTGCATATCAACCTCCTCTTTGGGGGGACGATGAGGCTTCGACTTCATCTCCAGAGTCTATCCTAAACGAACCGCGAAAAGACGTGGTTGGAGACAAGGAACCGGTCGGGCGGGATCCGGATGGCGCTCCCCTCCCGGATGAGCCACCCGTCTTCCGAAAGCTCATGGATCTCCCGGGCGAATTTCGTCTCCAGGTCCACCCCGCAGCGCTCCCGGAGAGCGGCCAGGTCCACGCCTTCGGCCAGCCTCAGCCCGAAGACCAGGGCTTCCATCGCGCTCGTGTCCGGGGTGAGCTCCACCAGCTCATCATGGATCGCCTCGCCCCGGCTCAACGCCTCCGCCCATTCTCCAAGGTCGCGCCTGTTGCACCACCTCTTGTCCCCGAGGTGGGAACAGGCGGACGGGCCCAGCCCGAGAAAAGCCTCGTAGCGCCAATATTTCAGGTTGTGACGGCATTCCCTTCCCGGGCGGGCGAAGTTGGAGATCTCATACTGGCGGAGTCCGGCCGACTCCAGGCCGGTTTGGCACCTCCGGTAAATGTCGGCCGCAACGTCCTCGTCGACCGGGGCTCTCTCCAGGGTCTTTTCGAACGGCAGGCCGTCCACGTTCTCGAGGAGATAAAGAGAGACGTGATCAGGGGCCAGGCGGATGGTCTCTTCGAGGGTCGTCGCGGCGCTCTTGGGAGTTTCGCCCGGGACCCCTATCATCAGGTCGATGCTGACGCTCGCGAACCCCGCCTCCCGGCAGAGGGCAAAGAGCTCCCGGGCTTCCTCCGCCGCATAGTCCCGGCCGAGCGTGCGCAGGGTCCCGTCATCAAAAGATTGGACGCCGATGCTCACCCGGGTGACGCCGGCCTCCCTCCAGCCCCGCATGAACGCCTCGTCATGGGTCCCGGGATTGGCCTCCAGGGTCCACTCGACCGCCTCGAGCCAAAATCGGCCGGCCATGAGTTCCCGGAGGGCATGGAGGTCATCGGGATGAAGGAGCGACGGCGTCCCTCCCCCGATGTAGACTGTGTCGATTTCGAGCTTTTCCGCGGCCTGCCGGTCCGCTTCTCTTTTCAGCCCCTCCCACCAGTCGAGGTGGAGATCGCCGCGGTCCGCGAGGCTGTAGAAATGGCAGTACGGGCACTTGGCCCGGCAAAAGGGGTAATGGATGTAAAGGCCCGCCCGCACTCAGCTCTTCTCTTCGTAGCCGATGGCCGCGAAATAAATCGCCCGGTCGAAAAAGACGATGACCCGCTGGTGAAGGTCCATGGCCTGGTAGAGGTCCAGGGCCGTGTCCAGGACCCCCGCCGCCTGGACCTTCTCCCAGAGCTCGCGGCGGATGTGGCAGAGCGACAGGACGATCTCGGAAAATGGGAACCCTTCCTTCCGGCGCTGCCTTCCGAGGTCGGTCCAGTAGCTCCGCATCTCATCTTTCGTCGTCTCGCGGGAGATCCACTTGCCGAGCTGACTGTAGACCCGGTAGGCCCTCTTGAAGATCTCCTTCTGGTCGAACCCCTGATACCTGGGCATCCGCTGGTCGCGCTGGATGGAGAGGACATAGTTGGCCGTTAGCTCGTCGGCGTTGCGCTCGATGAGGTCCACGAGCTTCCGCGAGGCGGGCGTTTCAAAAAAGGCGTCTTTTTTCCCGGTTTCGCTCATCGTTCCCCTCGCCGGGAAAAATGTAGCACGGGCAAGAACGCGTGTCAAATGGAAAGCCCTCTATCCCCGGGCGGAAAAGAGGGCCTTGTGTGCGGGACGCGGGATCCGGATATTATTTCTTGAGCTCCTTCTTCATCGGGCAGTTCGCGCAGGAGCAGGCGCCGGAACCGGCCGCCGGCGGAGCCATCATCGTCTCCTTTATTTCCTTCGCCATGGCCAGGCGTTCCTGGATCGTCTTGACGGTTTCCGGGTCCTTGGAAGTGATTTTTATAATCACCCCGTCGGCCGTCTTTTCGAAAGTCCACTCGACGTCACGTCGGAGAAGGAGACGGTTCACTCCGGAGCCCATCGGACCTGCCATCATCCCCATGGGTCCGCCGTGAGGCATGCCCATCATCCGACCCATCATGGGCATGGCGCGCATTTCGCCGCACATCTTCGCGTGCATGCCCATCTGTCCGGCCATGGGCTCATGGACATCCTTCTTTTCGGCTGCGGCCGTTTTCTTGAGGAATTTTTCCGGGTCCTTGGCGAAGGCCTCTTTGCAGCCGGTGGAACAGAAAAAGTACTTCGTGCCCTTGTAATCATAGGTCGCCGCGGCGCTGGCCTTGACGACCGTCATCCCACAGACGGGATCGATGGCCCTGTCGTCGGACTTCTGCTGGGCCGCCACGGCCCCGACCATAATCACGGCCATGACGGCCAAGAGCGCGATCAGTCTCGCTTTTTTGTTCATCCGGACCTCCTTGAGGCATCTAAGCTTATGCATTTTACAGGATGGGCCCGAGAATTGCTACCGGGCGGAGTTGGACGGATTGATCCGGGCGGAGCGGGCCGAGCGTCAGCGGCCCTTCCAGGGCTGGAGGATCAGGCTGACACCCGGGTCCGAGGTGTGCCCGAGATCGCCCAGGCCCCAGGACCTCAGGATCGTCTTGAGCAGGGAATAGTGGGAATACGGGGTGGGGTCGCGATACCCGGGTTTGACCAGAGGCGAAATGAGGACGGTCGGGATGTTTCCTCCCCTCGCGAGCGGCGCCCGGCCGCAGCAGGCCTCGTCGGTCGTCCCCTCGTCGAACGTCAGGACCAGAAGGCTCTCGGCGTCGAAGGCCGGTGACCGAAGGATCGAGCCGACGACCCGGCCGAGCCAGGCGTCCACGACCTCGACCCCGCAATCGTGGGAAGAATCGCACATGTCGGGCACGATGAAAGAGTAATCCGGCAGGCCATTCTTTTCCAGGTCCCCGGCCAGCTGGGTCAAGGGAACGACGCTCCGGTTGAGGCGCGCCGGGTCCCGGCGTATGGCGTCGAAATAGACGAACGGGTTGTGCTTCATCGCGTACCTGCCGGAAAAGCTCCCCAGGAAGCCGGCCGATGGCAGACCCTCGACATAGGCCTTCCAGGAACGGCCGCCGGTTTCCAGGAGATCGGGCAGGCTCCGGGCCCTGACGAAACAGTCGAGGCAATCGTTGCGGATGCCGAAGGAATCGCCGCTGAGGAGGGCCAGGTAGTTCGGCAGGCTGGGATGGCTGATCGCATAATAGCGCGTGAGGAGGGCGTATTGGACGGCCCATGCGTTGAAGTTGGGCATTTTGCGGTTGCCGACGACTTCACCGAATTCCTTGTTCTCGCCGATCACGATGATGACATGGGAAAATCTTGGGACCGGCCCGGCTTGGGCGGCGACCGGGTCCTGAGGCCGACTCCAGGCCCGGTCCCCCGCCATTAAAGAGAGGAAGGCCGCCAGCAAAACCTTTCCCGCAACGGATATTCTCATGGTCAAAAAACACCTAAAAGGAATTCGTGGATCCACCTGCCCTCAGTGTAGCCAGGCCCCAGGCCCGTGTCAATGCGGTCCGACTTCTGATCGCCCGGCCACTCCCGCTCCGCCTTGGCTGTGTTTGACCGGACGGCTGTAAGCGCTTATAATTTTCCCGACAGGACCCGCCCGATGAGAACGGTTCTCAAGTTCCTTTCGAGAGTCCTCTTCGCCCTGGCCCTGGCCTCGGCTCTTTCGGCGGGGCCGCCCTTTTTTACCGATGACCCTGTTCCCGTGGACCTTCACTGCTGGGAATTCTACTTGGCCTCGCAGCATTTCATCACGGGCGATACTGTTTCGGGCACCTTGCCCCATATCGAGGTCAACTACGGGGCTGTTGAGAACGTCCAGCTCCACTTGATTATGCCGATGGCCTATGCCAAGCCGAGAGGGCTCCCGTTCCAATACGGCCCCGGCGACATCGAATTCGGGGTCAAGTTCCGGTTTGTCGGCGAAACCCGCTCCGTGCCGCAGATCGGGACATTCCCGCATATCGAATTGCCGGCCGGCAGCCCGAGCCGCGGCTTAGGGAGCGGTACAGTTCAGGTTTTTTTGCCGATCTGGATGCAAAAAAGTTGGGGAGCGTGGACAACTTACGGCGGAGGCGGTTACTGGATCAACCCGGGTCCGGGCAACAGGAACTATTGGATGCTCGGCTGGGAAGTGCAGCGCGACCTTTCCAAATCGATAACCGTCGGCGCAGAAGTCATCAGCAATTCCCCGAAGGCCCTCGGAGAAGCCGGCGAAACCGGCTTCAATCTGGGCGCGCTTCTGTCCACGGGGAAAGGCCAGGTCCTCATGTTCTCGGCCGGCCGGGATCTTCACGGCCCCAACCACTTTTTTGCCTACGTTGCCTACTATTGGACCTGGGGCCCGCGCGCGTAAGGGTTCCGGGCCGGCGCCTGAACAAGACATGCCAGAAGCCATGGCGGCCGCCGTTCTCTTCAAGTATCTCAACGACCTCGAAGTCCCGGCCGAATAGGCCCATGATATCGCGCCGGGTAAAAGACCGCCGATAGGCTCCTTGGGCAATATGCCACCGTCTGTTGCGGCCGCGAAAAAGGGGAAACTTCGGGCTGAAGACAGAAAGGACATAGAAGCCTCGCGGAGCCATGAATCCTAATATGCTGGATCTATAGGCCGGCCAGTCCGATTTTCTCTGATGATGGAGGCACCCATAGTCAAGGACAACATCGAAGGGCGGATCTGAAGGTGGAAGACAAAGGACATCCGCTCTTCGAAAGACGATTCCGGCGGCTCCTCTGGCCTCGGCAAAACGCCGGGCCCGCCTCAAGGCTGAGGGCTCGAAATCAATCCCGACAACCTTGAATCCCATCCACGCGGCGACAATAGCGTGGCGCCCCTCCCCACAGCCGACATCCAGAAGCCTGCCTCCTGGGATCACGCGCTTCAGCCGTTTGAGGAACCTTACGGCATAAGGCGAGGGAACTTCGACCCCCCATCCGTGCTTGCCGGTACGGTAGGCTTCGAGAAAATAACGCCGGTTAGCTTTTTCCGCGGACGGCATGCTCAAGACATCTCCTTATTTTCACTGAAGCGGGACCATGGGGAGCTTTTCTCTATCACCGGGATCAATTCTAGCATAATGGCTGTCGTCGGAGAAAATCAGGAGGGTTCTCAGGGGGTCCGGACCTCCTTTGAGGCGGCGGCCAGGCGGGCTTTGACTTCAAAAAACCATTATGATAAATTAATTCAACTATTACCGGTATGACCGGACAATAACCAAGAAAGCCAGAGATCCGAAAGAAATAAAAGCATATGAAAACTGCCGAAGCCACGACCGCGACCGTCGCCCAACCCCAGAAGCTCGAGCTGAGACGCGATGTCACGATCTGGGGATCGTTCATGTGGGGCTATGCCGACGTCGGGGCCGATATATATGTGGCCTTGGGCCTGGTCATCGGCGCGGCTCAGGGCGCGGCCCCGCTCGCTTTTGCCCTGGCCGGCCTGGTCTATATCATGATCGGCCTCTCCTTCACCGAATTGGCCTCCGCCTATCCCGTGGCCGGCGGCGGCCATTACTATTCCCTGAGAGGGTTGGGCGATCTTTGCGGGTTCTTGGCCGGCGCGGCCCTGCTCCTCGACTACACCATCGACATCGCCCTGTTTGCCACAGCCTCGACCGGCTACGTGAATTTTTTCCTTCCTTATTTCGGGATCACCCTGGCCAAGTTCAACGTCAACCTCGGCCCCTTCCCCAACGTCAATCTCCTATGGCTGGGCGAAACCCTGACCGTGATCATCTTCTTGCGCGTGCTCAACGTGCGGGGAGTCCGGGAGTCCTCGAAACTCAACGAGGTCATCGGGGTGATCGACCTGCTCATGGAGATGTCGATCGTCAGCTTCGGCTTTATCCTCGCCTGGCGCCCGGAATTGCTGATCGATCAATGGAAGCACCAGTTCCCGTCGACGAAGCAATTCATGTACGGCTTCTCCCTGGCGATCATTTCCTTTGTCGGGCTGGAAAGCATCTCCCAGGCGGCCCAGGAGACCCGAAGGCCCGCCACCGTCATCCCCAGGACGTCCGTGGCCCTGATTTTTACCGTCTTCATCCTGGCCATCAGCTTTTCGACCGTCGGCCTGGGGATCCTGAACTGGCAGGACTTCCGGGCCCACGAATCCGACCCGATCGCCTACCTGGCGACGCACATTCCCTATCTGGGGGTGATCGCCGGACCTTTTGCCGCCTTCCTGGGGGCCACGATCCTCTTGATCTCCTCGAATTCCGGCGTCATGGGCGACTCGCGTCTCATCTTCTCCATGAGCCACTTCAAGCTTGTCAGCCAATGGTTCAGCCATGTCCATCCCCGTTTCCGGACGCCCAGCAACGCGATCATCGGTTTCGGCTGGGTCGGCATCGTCCTGACGATGGCGGCCTTTTTGACCCCCCGTGTCCTGGATACCCTCGCCAACCTCTATGCCTTCGGGGCGACGTTCGGTTACATGCTCGTCTTCATTTCCCTCATCCGTCTGCGCTTCCTGGACCCTTACACGCCCCGCCCCTATAAGGTCCCGCTGAATTTCAAGTGGAAGCGCAAGGATGGGCTGGTCATCGATGTGCCCATCCTGGGATTCATCGGTTTCCTCGGGGTGGCTGCCATCTTTTCGACGGTCGTCATCACCCACCAGATCGGCCGGATCGTGGGGCCCCTCTGGATGTTGATCTGCGTCATCTATTACATCACGTTCCGGCAGCGCAACAAGCTCCCCATCTTTCGCAACACGGTCCATGATTGGGAGCGGGAACAGATGGAAGTCCTGAAGGCCGCCGAAGAGTATGAATCCCTCGAGATCTATAAAGCCGCCTTGATCAGGCGCGACAAGCTACGCGGGCTGAAATCACGCTGGGAGGAGAAATAGGTGCGCCGCAGGCCGATCCCGCCTCCTGAAAGGCTGACCGCGACCGACGTGGCCCAGATCCTCCTCGGCGTCCTGATGATCCCCTTGGGCCTTATCATCCTTTACCACGCCCTGACAAGGATCCCGACGGTCACCGCCTTCGTCGTCGGCCTGGCGTTCCTGGCCTTCGGCCTCTACCGGGTGACGACCGCCTCACTTCGATACAAGATGCTCAGGCGAAACCGGGCGACGATAAGGACATAGCGAAGAGTCATGACGACCGCTCCTCAAGTGACGATCCTCGGCGTCCTGTGCGCCACCGTTTTTTCCATCTCCATGGGCACCCTGCTCTGGTGGATGATGCATCCTCCGCGCCAAGTCTCGCAGTCGGTCGCCAAAGCTATGGTGGCGGTCTCGGCCATTAGGAAGATCGTCGTCCCGGTGCAGGGAACGACGTATGGCTACAAGGCCGTGGAGCTGGCTTGCCGTTTGGGAAAGGAACAAAAAGCGGAGATCTTCGTCACCTACGTCATCGAGGTGCCTTTCACCATGCCTCTCGACGCGCCCATGGACAAAGCCACGGCCGAGGCCAAGGGCGTGCTCGAGCGGGCCGAAGAGATCGTCAGGCACAGCAATCTCCCCTGCAAGCCGGTCATGGAGAAGGCCCGACAGATCAGCGAGGGCGTCATCCGTCTGGCCAAGGAGGAGGCGGCCGACTTGATTGTCATCGGCATCCATCCTATGATCGGACTTCCCGATAGGATCATGGGCCGGACATCGGAGGCGATCTTGCGGAAAGCGCCCTGCGAGGTCGTCCTCGACCGACGCGTCGAGTAACTCGGAGAAAGAGGAGGCCGACAAGATGAAAGCTGTCATTCTCGGTTGCGGCCGCGTAGGGTCGCTGCTGGCTTCCTTGTTATCCGAGAGCGGTTGGCAGGTCGCGGTCGTCGATTCCAACCCGGAATCCTTCGCCGGGCTCAGCGACGGTTTCAACGGCGTTCAGGTGAACGGCCGGATCACGGATGACGATACGCTCCGTCTCGCGGGCCTGGAGTCCGCCGACGTCGTGGTGGTCCTGACCTCCGACGACCTATCCAATCTGATGGCCGGTCAGTTGGCCCTCCGCCGGTTCGGCCGGCAAAAGGTGTTGGTCCGGGTACGGGACCCCATCAAGGCCAAGGCCTACCGGGAGCTCGGGATCCAGACGATCTGCCCGACCGAGCTGGAGCTCGACCTTGTGCGCCGGGAGTTAGGGGTCCAACCCAAACGCTAGGAAGGGGACGCCATGTACATCATCATCGCCGGCGGCGGAGAAATCGGCTACAACCTGGCCAAGGCCTTGATCGCCGACCGACACGAAGTCCTGCTCATCGAAAAGGACATCTCTCGCTACAACCTGTTCAACAAGGAACTCGGAGAGGCCATCTTCCATGGGAACTGCTGCGAGATCGCAACCTTGAAGAGCATCGGCACCGGCCGGGCCGATTGGCTGATCGCCGTGACGGGCCTGGACCAGGAGAATCTCGTCATCTGCCAGCTGGCCAAGCTCCTGTTCATGGTCCCCAAGACGATGGCCGTGATCAATGACCCGAAGAACGAAAAGCTCTTCGAGAGCCTCGGCGTGGATATCGTCGTGAACACGACCAGCATG
This sequence comes from Candidatus Aminicenantales bacterium, assembly GCA_050015275.1. Classification (GTDB taxonomy): domain Bacteria; phylum Acidobacteriota; class Aminicenantia; order Aminicenantales; family Saccharicenantaceae; genus DATKJS01. The sequence goes on from JBEKBS010000027.1 coordinate 37,942, forward strand.
ATCAGCGTCCAGATCAGCCACAAGCTGAACATGGGGGCCCTCATCCCGCTCCTGACCGTTCAAAATCTGATCATCGTCCAGGCCGAAATCGACGATTCTTCGCCTGCCGTCCATCAGAAAGTCAAGGACCTCAAGCTCCCGCCGGACACGATCCTGATCGCCGCCATCCGCCAGGACGAGGCGGTCTTGCTCAAAGGGGACACGACCATCCTGCCCAACGACAGGATCATGGCCATCACTCTCCGGGAAAAAGAGGAGGATCTCAGGAAGATTTTATAACATGAAGATCACCCATTATCTGAACCGGCCACAAATCCTGATCGATCTGAAGTCCACCGACAAACTCGGCGTCCTCAAAGAGCTGACCCAAGTCCTCATCGACCAGGGCCTGGTCCCCGCGGAACACCGGGAGGATATCATCGCCGGCCTGGTGGAACGGGAAGAACTGACCAGCACCGGCCTCGGCTACGGCCTCGCCATGCCCCATATCAAAACGAAAGCCGTGACGAAGATCCAAATCGTCTTCGGGCGGAGCGTCGCGGGGATCGACTTCGCCTCCCTGGACGGCAATCCCGCCCATTTGTTCTTCCTGATCTTGGCCCCCCCCGAGATGACGACCGAATACCTAAAGGTCATTTCGGTCATCTCGGCCCTCATGAAGGACGCGGACGAGCGTCAGCGCCTCTTGCGGGCAAGATCGCAGGAGGAGGTCTTTTCCTTCCTTGGTTCGACGAAATAAGGGGGGCGGGTCCCCAAACTTGAACATCTTCAACGTAAAGTCTATGATGGTACAGGCTTAAGAGAACGGCCGTTCGCAAGATGAAGAAGAAAATCGCCGCGGTGCTGATCTTCTGCCTTCCTCTCTGCGTCACGGCGCTCGCCTATCACCACCATGAGGATCATGCCGCGCACGACGAGTGTGGTCTTTGCCTTTGTCTCTCTCTCCATTCAGGTCTGATCCTGCCTTCCCTCTATCATGTATCGGCGCCCACGTTGAACCCCACGCCAATTCCTCTTGAGACCGCGGCGGACGTTTCGGATCCCTATCGCGGCCCTTATTCCGACCGGGCCCCTCCCCTTTTATAGTCGGCTCTCCCACCATTTATCGTCGGGAAAACCCTGGACACGGCTGTCAGACCGCGTGGACAGGAGGGAGGAATCGTCATGAAAGTCAATAAAATGTCCAAGTTTGTGGCGCATCGATGTTTCGCGTCCACGATCGTGTTGCTAATTCTTTTCATGCCCAAGGCCGCCCTAGCCGAGTCCTCGGGAACGATCTTCGGTCACGTGATCGGCCCTGATGGAGCGGCCATCCCGGGTGTGCGGCTCCTTTTGCACAACGATATCACCGGCTACAAGTCCGAAGCCGCGAGCGGGACGGACGGTTCCTTTCGATTCTATAACGTCCCCTTCAACCCCTACCATTTGCACGCGGACCTTAATGGATTCGCCCCCTTCCTTGTCACGGTGAACGTACGCTCTGTGGCCCCCACGGAGGTGACGGTCAAACTCAAGTTCGCCGAAATCTCGGTGACGGTGGTCGTTACGGGCGGCGAGCCCGCGGCGGGCCAGCTCGAAACCGACACGTCCACGTCGCACGTGGACATTGACAAGTCCTATATCGCGCGCGCGCCCGCGGCCGTCTCGTCGAGAGCGATGGAGGAGTTGATTACGGCGACTCCCGGATTCGCCCAGGATGAAAACGGGCGCTACCATTTCCAAGGGGCGCACAGTCAGAGCGAGTACGTGATCGATGGCCAGACGATTTCCGATCAAACGGGCGTCACGTTCTCGAACTCCATCGACCCCGGGATCGCGCAGTCGATGGAAGTCATCTACGGGAACGTACCGGCTGAGTACGGCGAAAAAGTCGGGGCCGTCATCAACCTCGCCACGAAATCGGGGCTCGGCAGCCCTTTCAAAGCGGATATCCAGAGCGGCCTGGGCAGTTTTGGGACCTTCGAAGAGGGCGCGTCCGTGATGGGAGGGTCGCAGACCTGGGGCGTCTTTGCATCTGTGACGGGTTCGTGGTCCGACCGATTCCTCGACCCGGTCAACCCGGACAACCTCCACAATGCGGGCAATACAGAACGGGCATTCTTGCGATTGGACTATGCCACGCCCAAAATGACCGATATGCTCCGGTTGACGTTCCTCGCCGGGCGTACGGACCGGGACGTGCCGAATACATACACCCAGGAGGCCGCGGGTCAGGACGAGTCCGTGAAGAGCCAGGACGAAAACCTCAACCTTGGCTGGACGCATGTGCTTTCCTCTTCCGCGACGTTCGACCTGAACGCCTTCGCCCGTTTCTCGACGTTCCATCTTTTCCCGTCGCTCAACGACACTCCCGTCCTGGCCGAGTCCGACCGGTCGCTCGACAACTACGGCCTCGCACCCTCTTTCACCTGGGCCCACGGAGCCCACGAGGTCAAGGTGGGCGCCGTCTTCAAGAGGTTCCCGATCGACGAACGGTTCAGCTTCGGGATCACGGACCCCACCTTGAACGATCCCGCTTCGCCAGATTACAACCCGAATCTTGCGCCGTATGACTTGACGCGAGGCGGGTCGCTGTTCAATTTCCAAGGTCAGCGCACCGGGACCTACTATGCCGTCTATATCCAGGACAACATCAAGCTTCAGGATCTCACTCTCAACGTCGGGTTCCGATACGACCACAACAATCTTCCGATGAGCCAGTCCGTCCCGGAGCCCCGCCTTGGCGCCGCCTACTTCATCCAGAAAACGAAAACGGTCTTGCGCGCTTCTTACAACCGCGTCTTCTATACGCCGGAGTACGAAAACATCCTGCTCAGCTCCTCTCCCGAAGCTGCAAGTCTCGTCCCGCCTCTCGTGCAGGAGTCCCGGGCCCTCGGAGGAGGGCTGTTGCTCGTGCCCGGTGAGCGGCAGAATGCCACCACGGTGGGTGTGCAACAGGCGCTCGGCAGTCACGTTCGTCTCGATGTTGACTACTGGTGGCGTCGATCAAAGGGAGCGGGCGATCAGGATCAGTTCGAGAACACCGGGATCGTCTTCCCGCTCGCGTTTGCCTCCGGCCGGTACGATGGATGGGACGTCCGGCTTGACTTGGCGCAGACACACGGTTTCCAGGGCTTCCTGTCTCTGGGCCACACTCACGCCATCTACGTGCCGCCGAACGTCGGAGGGCTCTTCCTCGACCAGGCCGCCGTCGAGACCATCACGGCCGGCCCGTTTCTCATCGATCACGACCAGGCGCTCCAAGCGCAGCTGGGAGTTCTCTATGACATCGGGAAGAGCGGCTTCTGGGTGGGGAGCAGCGTCCGCTATGACTCGGGCCTTGTCTGCGATGTCGGGCCGGCGGACATTGCTTCGGACCCCAACAACGCATTCGCCGTCCCCTACATCGTCGTGCACAGCGGGACCGGCCTCGACCCGAATCGCATCGCAGCGCGGACGGTGGCAAATTTCTCCGTGGGCGTCAACCTGTCCCAACACGGCATCCCCTTGTCCATCCAGGCCGACCTGCTCAACGCGTTCAACAAGCAAGGAGTCTACAATATCGAGTCCGTCTTCGGGGGCACCCACGTGATCCCGCCTCGCACATTCGCCGTGCACCTCCGCTACAGCTTCGGAAGCGAAAAACAGTAGGAGGCTCAGGTTCAGGGCGTGTCCGCTCATCCCCGGAATAAGCCTGGAATTCCGACATTATAGTTGGTAGAATAAGTTCGGACAAGGCAGGAAGAACTTGAACGACATCGAGAAGCAGGGCCAAGAAAACTCGCGAAACGAGACCCCGAAAAATCAGATCCTCGTTGCCTCGAGTCAGATGGTTAGGGTCTTGGTCGTCTTGGCCTTTGCCCTATTGTTCGCCCTATTGTTTGGCCTGTTCTTCGGCATCCCCGGGGGGACGGTCATCGGCGTGATCGCCGGCTTGATCGCCGGTGCCATAGCCAGCTTTATCTTCTATGGCTTGGTCGCCGGCCCTTGAGAC
>JBEKBS010000028.1:0-30967 GCA_050015275.1 Candidatus Aminicenantales bacterium
GGATGCCCGGGCTTCCGACGCCGTCGGATCTTGCCGCCGGGGCCCCGAACAAGAGGATCAGCCGGGGACGGCGATGCCGCCCCCGGCCTCCTGTCGTTTTCGGGATCCGGATCAGAGCTTGGTTTCTTCGACCGTCTTCTGGACGACCCCGACCGTTTTCTGGAGCATGGCCTTCTCTTCGTCGCTGAGCTTGATCTCGAAGATCCTCTCCATGCCCTTTCCGCTGATCAGGCAGGGGACTCCGATGAAGAGGCCCTTGACGCCGTACTCGCCTTCGCAGAGTGCGGCGCAGGGGAGGACGCGCCGCTTGTCGTGGAGGTAGGACTCGGCGATGATGATCGCGCTCCAGGCCGGGCTGAAGAAGGCCGAGCCCTTGCCGAAGAGCTTGACGATCTCGGTCCCGGCTTCGCGCGTCCGGAGGGCGAGCTTGTCGATCTGCTCCTTGGTCGCGATCTCCGTCAGGGGGACGCCGCCGACCGTCGTGAGACGGGGCAGGGGCACCATATCGGGGCCGTGGCCTCCGAGGACCGTGCCTGCGACGTCGGATACGGACACACCGAGTTCCATGGCGATGAAGGCGCGCCAGCGGGCGGTGTCCAGGGTCCCAGCCATCCCGATGACCTGGTGCCTGGGGAAGCCCGTCAGTTTGGAGAAGGCGTAGACCATGGCGTCGAGGGGGTTGGTGACGATGATGCAGAACGCCTTCGGGGCGTACTGCTTGACGCCTTCGGCGACCTGCTTGATGATGGCCAGATTGACGGCCAGCAGGTCCTCGCGGGTCATCCCGGCCTGCCGTGGACGTCCGGCCGTGACGATGACGACGTCGGCCCCGGCGATGTCCTTGTAGTCTGACGTGCCGGTAATGTTGGCGTCGTAGTTGCCATGGGGGGCCATCTCCATGAGGTCGAGGGCCTTGCCCTTAGCGGGGTTTTCGAGCTCGGGGATGTCGAGGATGACGATGTCCCCCAGCTCCTTCTGGGCGGCGAGCATGGCCAGGTTCTGTCCGATCTGTCCGCCGCCGATGAGGGCGATCTTCTTGCGCATGTACATTCTCCTTTTTATGGAATGGCGGCCGGGCCATCGGGCCGGGCCGCCTCGGTTGCCTCAGCAGGCAGGCCCCGTTGTGGGGGGTCAACCCTTCACGTAGCCCTCCCAGGTCTCCTTGAGCTTCGGGCTCTTCAGCCACTCCATGACGTAATCGGTGAAGGTGGTGCCCGTGACCCCGGTGGAACGCCCCGTGATGGACATCTTTTTCTCGTACTGCCCGGTGATGTCGAGGGCCATCTCCAGGGCTTTGCCTTTCTCGGCGTAACCGATATGGCCGAGAAGCATCGCCGCCGCCCGGATCATGCTGCAGGGGTCGGCGTATTGCGCGCGGCCCTCGATGACCATGCGGGGAGCGGAGCCGTGGATGGCCTCGAACATGGCGTATTGCTTGCCGATGTTGGCGCTTCCGGCGGTGCCGACGCCCCCCTGGAATTCGGCGGCCTCGTCGGTCAGGATGTCGCCGTAGAGGTTGGGCAGGACCATGACCTGGAAGTCGCGGCGGCGCTTCTCGTCGACGAGCTTGGCCGTCATGATGTCGATGTACCAGTCGTCGGACTCGATCCCGGGATATTCCTTGGCGATCCGGTAGAAGTTTTCGAGGAAGCGGCCGTCGGTTGTCTTGACGATGTTGGCCTTCGTGACGCAGGTGACCCTTGTCCGGCCGTTATTCTTGGCGTGCTCGAAGGCCAGCCGGCAGATACGGTCGGATCCGGGAGCCGTGATCAGCTTGAAGTCGATGGCGATGTCCGCGTCAACCTCGATCCCATAAGGGCCGAGGGCATACAGGTCTTCCGTGTTCTCCCTGAAGAATATCCAGTTGATGCCCTGCCGGGGGACGCGGACGGGCCGGACGTTGGCGAAGAGGTCGAGTTCCTTGCGCAAGGCCACATTGCAGCTCTCGATATTCGGCCAGGGGTCTCCCTTGCGCGGCGTTGTCGTCGGGCCCTTGAGGGTCACGTGGTATTTCTTGATCTCGGCCAGGACGTCGTCCGGGATGGCCTGCTTGTGGGCGGCCCTGTTCTCGATCGTCAGGCCGTCGATGTCCTTGATGATGACCCTTCCCGCCTTGATCTCGTCCTGGAGCAGGAACCCCAGGACCCGTTTGGACTCGGCGGCGATGGTAACCCCGATGCCGTCGCCGGGGAGGATGCCGATCTTGATCGGCGCGATTTTCTTGTAGTCGATCCAATCCGGCGAAGCCTTGACTTTCTCCATCCGCCTCATCTGGACCTCGAGGAGCTTGCCGAAATGCTCCTTGGCTCTGGCAATGGCGGCGTAATCCATTCTTATTTCCTCCGTTATTGGACATTCAGATAAAAAACAGAGCTAATATGTTATCTCTTTTCGAGACCGAAATCAATCGAATTTTCGAGGTGTCCTGCGGCTTCGGGTTTTGACAAAACGGCCCAAACCATTTATACAGTATGATGCTTAGAATAAAGCCATCAGGAGCCATATCATGCTGGAATCATACTTCGAACAGGAAAAAGAACGGGCCAAGGTCGGACTCCCGGCCCTCCCTCTGACGCCCGCTGAGGTCGAGGATGTCTGCCGTTTCCTGGAAAGGCCCGAGGCTGGGAAAACGGAGGTCTTCCTGATTCTCCTCCGGAACCGGGTCTCCCCGGGCGTGGACCCGGCGGCCAAGGTCAAAGCAGACTGGCTGACGCGGGTCGCCCAGGGAAAAGCGCCGTCCCCGGCTGTATCCCGGCCCGACGCCGTTTTTCTTCTAGGGACCATGCTGGGCGGGTACAACGTGGAACCGTTGGTGGCCTTCCTGAACGACCGGGACCTGGCCGCCGCGGCGGCCGAGGCCCTGAAGAAGACCGTCCTCATCTACGGGCACTTCGACACCGTCCTGGAGATGTCCCGGACGAATCCGCTGGCCCGGTCCGTCCTCGAATCGTGGGCGAAAGGGGAGTGGTTCCTTTCCCGCCCTGACTTCCCGAAACGGATCGTCCTGAAGGTCTTCAAGATCGACGGGGAGATCAATACGGACGACTTTTCGCCGGCCGGCCAAGCGCCGACCAGGCCCGACATCCCGCTCCATGCCCAGTCCATGGGCCAGACGCGGTTCCCCGGCGGGAACGAGACCATCCGCAAGCTCCGTGAAGAGGGCCACCGGGTCGTCTTCGTCGGGGACGTGGTCGGGACGGGGTCGTCCAGGAAATCCGCCTGCAACTCCCTGATGTGGCACATCGGTGAGGACATCCCGTTCGTCCCGAATAAGAGGAGGGCCGGGATCGTTATGGGCGGCCTGATCGCGCCCATCTTCTTCAACACCACGGAAGATTCGGGCGGCCTGCCGATTATGTGCGAGGTCACGAAGATAAAGACCGGCGACGTCATCACGATCGACGCCGGGGCCGCGAAGGTCCTCGATGCGGCCGGGAAAGTCCTGGCGGGCTTCGAGTGGAAGCCCCCGACGATCAAGGACGAGTTCCGGTCCGGCGGCCGGCTGAACCTCATCATCGGCCGCCAGCTGACGGCCAAGGCCCGCAGGGCCCTGGGCCTCCCCGAAGCTGATTTCTTCACGACGATCGTGAACCCGGAGCCCAAGCCGAACCAGGGCTACACCCTGGCTCAAAAGATCGTCGGACGCGCCTGCGGGCTCCCGGGTGTTCTGCCCGCCACGGCCTGCGAGCCGCACATGACGACCGTCGGCTCCCAGGACACGACCGGGCCCATGACGGCCGATGAGCTCAAGGAGCTGGCCTGCCTTGAGTTCCAGGCGGATCTCATCATGCAGTCGTTCTGCCATACGGCCGCCTATCCCAAGCCGGCCGACGCGAAGATGCACCGGACGCTCCCGGCGTTCATGACCGAACGCAAGGGCGTAGCCCTCAAACCGGGCGACGGCGTCATCCATTCGTGGCTCAACAGGCTTCTCCTGCCCGACACGGTCGGGACCGGCGGCGATTCCCACACGCGCTTCCCCGTCGGAATCAGTTTCCCGGCCGGATCGGGGTTGGTGGCCTTTGCCGGCGCCCTTGGGTTCATGCCCCTGGATATGCCTGAGTCGGTCCTCGTGAAGTTCAGCGGCCGTCGGAACCCGGGAATCACCCTGCGGGACGTGGTCAATGCCGTTCCCTATTTTGCGATCGAAAAAGGTCTGCTGACGGTCGAGAAGAAGGGCAAAAAGAACGTTTTCAACGGCTGCGTCCTGGAGATGGAAGGCCTCGAGGACCTGACGGTGGACCAGGCCTATGAGCTGACGGATGCGTCCGCCGAAAGGTCGGCGGCGGCGTCCGTCATCTCCCTTAAAGAAGAGAAGGTCATCCGATCCGTCAAAAGCAACGTTGCCCTGATGGAACGGATGATCGAGGAAGGCTACCAGAGCGCCGAAACCCTCCGGCGGCGGATCGACTCCTGCCGGAAATGGCTGGAAAACCCGGTCCTTCTCAAAAGGGATGGCCATGCCGAATACAAGGCCGTCCTAGAGATCGACCTGGCCGAGATCAAGGAACCCATCCTGGCCTGTCCCAATGATCCCGACGATGTCAGGCTCCTTTCAGACGTCGCTGGCGACAAGATTGACGAGGTGTTCATCGGCTCCTGCATGGTCAATATCGCGCATTTTCGTGCGGCCGGACGGATTTTCGAAGGTGCCGGCCCGGCCAAGGCCAAGATCTGGCTGACTCCGCCGACGAAGATGGATGCGGCCCAGCTCATGAGGGAAGGATTCTATGCCATCTTCAACGCGATCGGGGCCCGGATGGAAATTCCCGGCTGTTCGCTCTGCATGGGCAACCAGGCCCGAGTCGCTCCCCGGGCTACGGTCATGTCCACCTCGACGCGGAATTTCGACAACCGCCTGGGGGACGGGGCCAGAGTTTATCTTGGGTCGGCCGTGCTGGCGGCTATCATCGCCATTAAGGGAACCATTCCCGGGCCTGACGAGTATTTCGCGATTTTCGGAGATAAGATCGCTCCCCAGGCTGAGAAGATCCACCAATATCTCCAGTTCGATGAGATGAAGGGCTCGAGCTTAGGCTACACCCGGTAGACCCTCCAGGGGGGAGCAGGGGAGCCGACCCCGGATTTTCCGGAAGGAGGCCAGATGATCCGACTAAACGGCAGAAAGGCCCTGATCACTGGGGGCTCGAGAGGCATCGGCCGGGCCACGGCCCTTCTCTTCGCCAGGGCAGGGTGCGACGTGGCCATCAGCTACGTCAGCAACCCCGGGGCCGCCACGGAGGTCCGGTCAGACATCGAGGCCTTGGGCCGGGAATGCCTGGTTTATAAGGCTGAGATCTCGTCCAGGAACGAGGTGGACAATATGATCGGCGATATCCTGTCCCGCTGGGGAGAGCTCGACACCCTTGTCAACAACGCCGGGGTCTGGACCTATCTCGAGATGGGCAGGATGGACGAGTCGGTCTACCGCGAAACCATGGCCATCAACCTTGACGGCGTTTTCTATGCCACGAACGCCGTCGTCCCCTCGATGAAGAAAAAGGGAAGGGGCTCGATCATCAACGTGACATCCACGGCCGCTGTCAGGGGCGAGGCCATCCACTCCCACTATGCGGCGAGCAAGGGGGCCCTCCACGCCCTGACCAAGTCCCTGGCCGTCGAGCTTGCGCCTTTCAACATCCGCGTCAACAGCGTGGCCCCGGGGTGGGTGGACACGGACATGTGCGCCGGCGTCTTCAGCGAGCCCGGATACAGGGAGAAAGTCCGCAAGTCCATTCCGCTCAACCGCATCCCCCCGCCCGAGGACATCGCCGGCCCCATCCTCTTCCTGGCCTCGGACTTGGCGCGCCACATCACGGGAGAGGTCCTGAACGTCAACGGAGGTTCGGTCCTCGCAGGAGGCTGAGAATGCCGGCCACAAAGCGCTTGACAGAGTTTTTTTATCGTGGTACTTAGGGGGAGCTTCATGGCGAAAAAATTCCTGTCCGTAATCATCGTCCCCCACACGAAGACGAGCACCAGGACCCTGAGCTTTTCCCGGCGGACCCTGAGGATCCTGGCGGGCGGCGGCGCGGTTATGGCTCTGGTCCTGGCCATTTTCCTAACGGATTATGTTTCGATGAACGTCGTCCGCCATCGCTACAAAGCCCTTACCCGGGAGACGGCGGAGCAGAAGGCCAAGATCGCCAATTACGAAAGGTCCATCAACGAGCTCCAGGCCCGGGTGACGAACTCTGAGAACCTGGTCAAGAAGCTCAACGTCATGGCTGGGCTCAAGTCACCCGATGTCCTCAGAGCGCCGGCCGGCCTGGGAGGAGGCGCCTCGGAGCCAGAGCCCGCCGATTCCGGCGGAAGCGTCTCGCCGGGCGGACCCCAGGGGTTCCCCCAGAGCTCGATCCAAGGCCTCATCCAGAAGTCGCAGAGCGTCGAAAACAACCTCAACAGCCTGGTCGGCGTCTTCGAGAGCGAGAGGCTCAGGCTGGCTACGACCCCCTCCATCATGCCCGTGGCGGGATGGGTCAGCTCCGGCTTCGGGGTGAGGGCCGACCCCTTCACGGGCCGTGAGCAGATGCACTGGGGCCTCGACATCTCCACCAATTCCGGCAATCCCATCGTCGCCCCCGCTGACGGGATCGTGCTCCAGGTCCTGACTGACAAGTACCTGGGGAAGCATATCGTCCTCAGCCACGGCAACGGGATCACGACCGTGTTCGGACACATGAGCGGGTTCGCCGTCGGGGCCGGCCAGATGGTCAAGAGAGGGGACGTCATCGGGTATGTCGGGATGACCGGCAAGGCCGTCGGCCCGCACGTCCACTACGAAGTCCACAAGGACGGGAAGCCCGTCAACCCTTACAATTATATTCTGGAAGAATAGGCCGGGCCATCCCGCCCGGTCTCAGTCTCCGCCAAGAAGTTCACCCGGCTTGATCTTCGCCCCAAGAGAGAATTCGTGCGCAGGCATCCTTGTCCTGCCCTCCGGCTGGAGCTCCTCGATAAGATACATGCTCCCTCCGCCGCAGGCGACCCTCAGGCCGTCCTTGAGGGCGGCAAGGACCTCGCCCGGCTTGCGGGTCCCCCCGGGAGCATCGAGAGTTCGCCCCCTGTGCAGCTGGAGCCGGCGGGCCCGGAAGAGAGTGTATGTCCCGGGACGGTCCGCCAGGGCCCGGACCTTCCGGTCGATAGCCGAGGCGCTCTCCGACCAATCGATCCGGCCGTCTTCTTTGCGGATCTTGGGGGCCAGGGAAGCCAGCCCGTGGTCCTGCGGCAACGGCGTGAGGGCCCCTAATCCGTCAAGCGTCTGGAGGAGGAGGCTGGCCCCCATGGCGGCCAGCCGCGCCTCGAGGTCGCCGGCCGTCTCCCGGGGGCCGATCTTCGTCGCGGCCCGGGCCAGGATGTCCCCTTCGTCCATTTTTTCATTGAGTTCGATGATCGTAACGCCGGTTTCCGTTTCGCCGGTGAGGACGGCCCATTGGACCGGGGCCGCCCCTCGATACTTGGGCAGGAGGGAGAAGTGGACGTTGAGGGAATGGTGTCGTGGGCCATAGATGATCGGGGCCGGGATGATCTGGCCGTAGGCCACGACGACGTTGACGTCCGGACCCACGTCCTGGATCCTGCCGAGGACGGTTCCGTCCGTCCGGATTCGGATGGGCTCCAGGACGGGGATGCCGCGCTCGAGGGCGAACGCTTTGACGGCGCTCGAGGTCATCCGCCGGCCGCGCCCGGCCGGCTTGTCGGGCTGGGTGACGACAAGGCCGACGGAATGCCCTCTTTCGAGAAGGCCTTGAAGAGAGGGGAGGGCCGAGGCCGGGCTCCCGAAAAAGACGATCCTCATAGCTTCAGACCGGCGTCGGCCGTTTTTTTCAATTTCTTCCGGAGCAGGGTTCTCTTGAGGGGGGACAGGCGGTCCGTGAACAGCTTTCCGTCGAGATGGTCGATTTCGTGGCAAAGGACACGGGCCTTGAGGTCCTCTCCCTCGACCTCAACTTCGTTCCCCCGGAGGTCCAGGCCTTTGACGAGCACCCGGTAGGGGCGGGCGACTTTTTCCCGGATATCCGGGACCGATAGGCACCCCTCTTCGCAGACGACCTCCCCCTCGGCCCGGATGATCTCAGGGTTGACGAGGACGATCAGCTCGTCCTCGTTTTCGCCGATGGAGAGGTCGAGGGTGATCAGACGCTTGCTGACGTTGACCTGGGGCGCGGCGAGCCCGATGCCGGGGGCGCGGCGCATGGTCTCGACCATGTCCTTGGCGAGGTGGATAAGATCGGGGTCGATCCTATCGACCCGCTCGGCCTTTTTGGTAAGGGTCGGGTGTCCGATGGTGAGGATCTCAAGAACAGCCATAGCTCCTTCCTCAACAACTATTTTACGTGATTCAGGTCCTCTGTTCCAGCCCCCGCCGGAAAAGGTCGCCGGATTCTGCCCCGGTGCGTCCATGAGAAGAGTCGAAGGGGTGGCCTCTCCTTCAGAGCGCGGTTTGCGCTAAACGGCGCATGACGTTCCGGCCCTTCCCCAAAGCCGTTTTTGGGCGCCGTTGGTTCGCTCCTAGAGCCCGACCGTAGAACGGCACCGGGGGTCATCCCCACTTTAGAAAAAGCAGCGGACTCCCTTAGAGTCCGCATCCTTCCTAGATGACCGCCGATGGCGGCGGCGGCTCGTCTGCGGCACCGGCGTTGCGGAGCGGCACGCGGACCAGGTAAATGGCGATTAGGACAAGGACGGCGAGACCTCCGACGTAGAGGTCGATGACGCCGAAGTACTTGCCGCTCTTGAAGATCGTCGGGATGTCAAAATGAAGGATCTTCTGGAGGAAGAAAAACTTCCACGCGGCCCGGAGCAGACCGGTCAACGCTTCTCCGGCGATGAGGCCGGCGGCAAGCAGGATGCCGACGTTGGTCGCCCGGGCGGCCTGGGCGGCGTTGAGTTTCCGTTTGGCGATAGTCTTGTCGACGATCCCCTTGATCATGCCGCCGACAAAAATAGCGAAGGTCGTTTCGAGCGGCAGGTACATTCCGACCGCGACGAGCATCGGTGATTTGACCTGGACGAGAATCAGAGCAAAGCCCATGAGCATGCCGACGATGACGAGCGGCCAGGCCATCTCGCCCTCAATGATCCCCCGGGACAGGGCGGCCATCAGGCCGGCCTGCGGGGCGGCCAGTTCCTTGCTGCCGAAGGTGAAGGCGCCGTTGAGGAGCATCAGCGGGAAGTACATGACCAGGGAGGCGACAAGGACGCCGATGATGTTGCCGGCCTGCATCTTCCAGGGCGTGCCACCCAGGATGTGTCCGACCTTGAGGTCCTGGAGCATTTCGCCCGCCACCGCCGAGGAGACGCAGACGACGGCCGCAACCCCGAGGACGGCGGCAACGCCGCTTGTCCCGGTGGCTCCGACGAGGACCATGAGGAGGGCCGCGATGATCAGGGTGGACAGAGTCAGCCCCGAGATCGGGTTGTTGGATGACCCGATCTGTCCCACGAGATTCCCGGAAACGGCGGCGAAGAAAAAGCCCGCGATGGCCATGACGCCGGCGGCGAGCACCGCCGGCGGCCAGGTCCCGGCGAAGATCTTGTAAACAAAGACCATCAGGACGAATGTCGCGGCGAGGCCTGCCAGGACGATCTTGATGTTGAGGTCCTTTTCGATGCGGCTTGAAACCTCGGCTTGGCCTGCCGCCTTCTTGACGTCCCCCATCGATCTCTTGATGCCGGCGGCCAGATTTTTTCTCATCCTGTAGAGCGTGTAGCCGGCGCCGACCAGCATCCCGCCGACGGCGATCGGCCGGATGATGAATTTCCAGACGCTCGTGACCATGTCCGGCCAGCTGGCGGCGGCGGCCGGAGCCCCGGCGCCGTAAAACGTTTCGATGAGTTGAGGTCCGAGAAAATACATGAGGAGCGGCGCGAATAGGCCCCAGGCCAGCACCCCGCCGGCGAAGTTGAGGGAGGCCAGGCGGGGCCCGATGATGTATCCCACGCCGATGTAGGCGGGGTAGACGCCCGGGCCGGATACAGCCACGGTGCCGCCGGTCCCGAGCTTTGCCGCGTCCTTGGCCGCGCCGAGGCGGACGAAGCTCGCCCCGAGCTTGCCGACCTTGATGATGAAGTCCTTGCTGGCGCTGAAGATCTGGATGGCGCCCAGGGCATAGAGGAGGGAGCCGAGTCCCATCGCCTGGAAGAGGAACTTCGACCCCCGGCTGCCCTTCTGGCCGGCCTTGTGGATTTCCGCGGCCGCGACGGATTCGGGGAAGACGAGGTCAGGGTCGGAGACCATGACCCGCCGGAGGAAGGTCACGAACATGATGCCCAGGAGGCCGCCGACGAACATCAGGGCCGAAGACTTGAGGTACGCCTCGAGCGTGTTGAACTTCGTCCAGGCCCCCGAGATGAGAAAGGCCGGAATCGTGAAGATCGCCCCCGCGGCGATGGATTCGCCGATGGACCCGACCGTCCGGGCGATGTTCTCCTCGAGGATCGAGCCTTTCATGATCCTGAGGACGGCCATGCCGATGACGGCGGCCGGGTAAGTCGCGGCGATCGTCATTCCGGCCCGCAGGCCGAGGTAGGCGTTGGCCGCGCCGAGAATGACTGTCATGACGAGGCCGATGAGGATGGCCCGGAGGGTGAACTCCCTCTGGTCGGTTTTTTCGGGGACGTAGGGTTGATGGCTCATCGCGCGCTCCTTTCCGAAGTTTCCTATTGTATATTTGAAGTCCGGAAACAAAGTCAAGCGCCTCCGCCCGGCGCCCCCCCCATTTTGGATTTGATTCGGCGAAGGAATTGTGCTAAATAAGGAATCGGTTGAAAGAGAGCGAATATGAGCATCATCAGCTGGCTGAAGGAGCGGCTCTTCTGCGACCTCGCCGTTGACCTGGGGACCGCCAACACGCTGGTCTTTATCAAAGGCAAGGGGATCATCGTCCAGGAGCCCTCGATCTGCGTCATCAACAAGCTGACGGGCAAAGTGGAGGCCGTGGGCTCCCGGGCCAAGGATATGCTGGGGAAGACGCCGAACACGATCGTCACGATCAAGCCCATGCGGGACGGGGTCATCGCCGACTTCGAGGTCGCCGAGAAGATGCTGGATTTCTTCATCAAGAAGGCGATGAACAACCGCGGCTTCCTGCTCCGGCCGCGGATCGTCATCGGCATCCCGACGGGGATCACCCAGGTCGAGCGCCGGGCCGTCAAGGACGTCGCCCTGAGGTCCAAGGCGTCGGAGGTTTACCTCATCGAACAGCCGATTTCCGCCGCCATCGGCGCGGGCCTGCCGATCTCCGACCCCATGGGCAACATGATCGTCGACATCGGCGGCGGGACCACGGACATCGCCGTCATATCGCTCAACGGCATCGTCTTCAACCACTCCATCCGGATCGCTGGCAACGAGATGGACGAGGCCATCATCCATTACCTCAAGAAGAAATACAACCTCCTGATCGGGGAGCGGACGGCGGAGGCCGTGAAGATCCAGATCGGCTCGGCCTACCCGCTCGACGAGCCCATGACCATGGAGATCAAGGGCCGCGACCTCCGGGAGGGGATCCCGCGGACGATCGTCGTCGACGATCAGGAGATCCGGGAAGCGATCGAGGACACCGTTGCGGCCATCATCAACGCCATCCGGATCGCCCTGGAACGGACGCCGCCCGAGCTGTCGGCCGACATCATCGACAGGGGGATCATCCTGACCGGCGGCGGGGCCCTGCTCAAGAATTTGGACAAGCGGATCCGGGAGGAGACACAGCTCCCGGTCTTCATCACGGAAGACCCCCTGACGACGGTCGTCCTCGGGGCGGGGAAGATGCTCGACGACCTGGACCTTCTGAAAAAGATATCTCTGGTCTAGCATTCCGGGCCCGGCGGCTTCGAGAGGCTCCATGCCCATGTGGTGGAAACGGACTCACTTCGTCGTCCTCGCGGGGCTGGTGTTCTTTCACCTGATCCTGATCTCCATCCAGGTCCCGCTCGGCAGCGAAAAGAAGCTCTTCGGGCGGGCCGCGTTCTTCGTTTTCTCGCCCCTGCAGAAGGGCGTCGTCTCGGGCTTTCGGGGCGTCCGATCGGTCTGGACAGGCTATTTCGACCTCCGCCGCGTCCGGCAGGAAAACCAACAGCTGAAGCAAGAGCTGTTTTTCCTCAGCCAGGAGAAGCGCTTTCTCGAGGACCGGCTCCTCCTTTTCCGATCAGAGGCCGAGGTCCGGGCGAGCCTGGCCGCCTTCCGGCAGTCCCTGATCACCGCCCGCGTGGTCGGGGCGGACGCCGGCAATTACTATCGGTCGCTGATCCTGGACAAGGGCAGCCTGGACGGCGTCAAGCCGGACATGGCCGTCTGCGACCGTTTTGGAAACCTGGTCGGCCGGACGATCGCCCCCGTGTCCCTGAAAGAGACCAAGGTCCAGCTCATCACGGACCCGGAGAGCAGTGTCAGCGTCATTTCCGCCACGGACAGGGTCGTCGGCATCGTGTCCGGGAGGCAGGGGGCCCAATGCGGCCTGAAATACATCCTGTCCAGCGTCAAGGGAGGACAGGAAGGGGAAGATCTGATCACGACGGGGTTCGACAAGATCTACCCGGCGGGTATCCGGGTCGGCCAGATCCTCTCCATCAAGCCGACGCCCTCCGTCTTCAAGGAAATCGTCGTCAAGCCCTTCTTCAGTTTCTCCACGCTCGAGGCCGTGGCCATCCTGCCCAGGGTTTCCGGAGGCGCGGAGTGAAGGGAACCGTCCTGAAGGACATCCTGCGGGCCGGGCTGGCCACCGCGACGGCCTTTTTCTTTTATTCGCTCCTCGGCGGGTTCGGCCCGTCGACGCTGTTCGTCCTGAACGCCTTCTCCGTGGTCGTGGTGACCTTCTCGGTCGGCCAAGGCGAGATCTTCGGCGCGGCCTTGGGGGCCGTGTGCGGCCTCATCCAGGACTCCTTTTCGTTGGGCGTTTTCGGTGTCGCGGGCCTGACCAAGACCCTCCTCGGATTCTGGACTGGCTATGTTTCCCGGCGCATGGACGTCACCCCATTCCTCAGGAACGCCGCCTTCCTCCTGGTGATGTCCTCCCTCGAGCTCATCCTCTGGGTCCTGCTTAACGCTCTCGTCCTCAGGGAACATGTGGACCTGCGGCACGGACTGATCGTCCTTCAGCCCTTGCTGACGGCCCTGCTGGGGAGCCTCATCCTGAACATCGCGCGGAGGATCCAGGCCCGCCGCGCCTGAGCTCCATCATGCCCGGCGACAAGATCTACGAGGACCTTACGCTCATTGTCCGGAGGGCCAACGGCGTTTTCCGCGCCGTGGCCGTCCTCGTCCTCCTCGGCCTCTGCTATTACTGGAAGGTCCAGATCCTGGACTACAAGAAATACTGGGGCCTGGCCGAGGCCAACCGGACCCGGACCCGGGTGGTCAGCGCCCCGCGGGGTCTGGTCCGTGATCGCACGGGGGAGATCCTGGCCGATAACAGGGCCAGCTTCAGGGTTTCTCTGAGCCGGGACAACCTCAAGACCGCCGCCTTAACCTACCCCGCGATCAGCAAGCTCCTGGGGATCAGCGAAGAAGAGCTCCGGAGCCGGATCGAAAGATACAAGAACCTCTCGCCCTTCGAGCCCGTGATCATCAAGGACGGCCTGGCCCCGGAGGAGATCGCCCCGATCGAGGGCCGGCGCCTGGAGTACCCCGAGCTCGAGGTCGCGGCAGAACCGAAGCGGTTCTATCCCAAAAAGACGACGGCCGCCCACATCCTCGGCTACCTCCAGGAGCGATCCCCGGAGGAGATCCGGGACAACCCCGGTCGCGGGGCGCGCCTGGGCGACATGGGGGGCAGGGCGGGGATCGAAAGTCAATACGATGACCAGCTGACGGGCACGGACGGCGCCGTCCTCGAGATCGTCGACAGCCTGGGCCGGAAGAGAAACGAGCAGGTGACCCAGGACCCGGTGCCGGGCCATGAGATCACCCTGACCATCGACGCCCGGCTCCAAGCGAAAGCGGAGGAGCTGCTCGGGGACAGGGAAGGGGCCATCGTGGCTCTCGACCCCTCGACCGGCGAAATCCTGGCCATGGCCAGCTCTCCCACGTTCGACCCGAACCGCTTCATCACCCGGTTCACTCCGGAGGAGTGGGTCCAGTTCATCAATGACCCGGCGTCCCCGCTCGAGAACAGGGCGGTTCGCGGCCTTTATTCGCCGGGTTCGATCTTCAAGATCGTCATGGCCCTCACCGGGCTGGACCTCGGCTACGTGACGGACCAGACGACCGTCTATTGCAGCGGCTCCCTCCAGATTTACGGAACCCGGCGCGCCTGCTGGTTCGCGCCCGGCCACGGAAGCATGGACTTGGCCAACGCCATCAAGAATTCCTGCAACATCTACTTCTACACGCTCGGCCGCCAGATGGGGATCGATACGATCGCCAAGGGGGCGGACGAGATGGGGCTGGGCCGGAAGACCGGCCTGGACATCCCTGGGGAAAAGGAAGGGCTCGTCCCGAGCTCCGAATGGAAGATGAAAGCCCTGAAGACCCCCTGGTTCCCCGGAGAGACCATCTCCGTGGCCATCGGGCAGGGGCAGCTTCAAGTGACGCCCCTTCAGATCGCCGCCCTGACGGGGATGGTTGCGAACCGGGGGACGAGGATCGTGCCACACATCGTCCTGAACCTGACGAACCCCAAGGCTGGCCCTCCCCCGGAAGCCGCCGCGCTCCCTCCCTTCAAGCGCTCGACGTTCGAGAGCGTCATCGAAGGCATGTGGAGGTCGGTCAACGACCATGGGACGGGACAAGGCGCCCGCGTCGAGGGTCTGGACGCCTGCGGCAAGACGGGGTCCACCCAGGTCATCAGCCGGGAAAGGGCGGAAATGATGGCCAAGGCCGGCAAGCCCGTCAAGACCCATTCGTGGTTCACCGGCTTCGCCCCCCGGGTGAATCCCCGGATCGTCGTGACGGTCCTCATCGAATACGGCGGCGGCGGCGGCGCGGTCGCTGGCCCCGTGGCCGGCCAGATGTTCAGCCTCTGGAAGGACATCTATAAGAAATGATGGTCGACAGGCGGCTTATCCAAGAGATCGACTGGGTGCTCATCGGGCTTGTCCTGCTCCTGACCCTCTTGGGCGTCCTGTTCATCTACAGCTCTTCCCACTTCCTGGCCAAAAGCTATTACCTGAGGCAGCTTGTCTGGCTCGGGATCAGCCTGTTCGCCGTTTTCCTCGTCGTCGCGATCGACTACAAGTTCTTGGTCTCTTTTTCGATCTATTTCTATATCCTGATCGTCGCCGCCCTAGCCGGAAGCCTGGCCTTCTCCCGTCTCGTCGCCGGGACGAAAAGCTGGCTCAAGTTCGGGTTCTTCCAGATCCAGCCCTCGGAACTGGCCAAGGTCATCATCATCCTGGTCCTTGCCCGTCTCTTCGCCGATTATAAAGAGCGCACTCTGAACACCCAATCCGGCGCGCTGGCCATAGTGCTGGCCGGAGTCCCCCTGTTCCTGATCGTCATCCAGCCGGACCTGGGGACCGGCCTGACGTTCCTGGCCGTCCTCGGCGGGGCCTTCATCCTGGCCGGGCTGAAGAAGAAGACGGTCGTCCTCTTTCTTGTGCTGTCCCTGGTCGTCTGCGTCGGAGGCTGGAACTTCGCGTTGAAGGACTACCAGAAAAAGCGGCTGACCACCCTCCTCAACCCCGGCCAGGACGTCCGCGGGTCGGGATACCAGATCATGCAATCCAAGATCGCGATCGGCTCCGGGGGGCTGACCGGCAAAGGCTTCATGAAGGGATCCCAGATCCAGCTCCGCTTCCTGCCGGCCCGCCACACGGACTTCATCTTCTCCGTGATCGGCGAGGAATTCGGGTTCCTGGGGGTCTTCATCGTCCTCCTCCTTTATCTCCTGATGCTCGCCCGCATGTTCCTATCGGTGGCGAAAGCCAGGGACAGGGCGGGCGTGTATATCATCTTCATGGCCTCCACGCTCATCGCCTTCCAATTCCTCATCAATATCCTCATGATCATCGGGCTGTTCCCCGTGACGGGCGTCCCGCTCCCATTCGTGAGCTACGGCGGGTCCTCGCTCATCTCGAACTATGTCGCCTGCGGCCTGATCCTGAACGTGAAGATGAGACGGTTTGCGAATGTCTGACGCCTCGCTGAAGAGGATCCTGACCAAGGTCGAGAAGCCCGGCCGCTATGTGGGAGGGGAGTGGAACGAGATCAAGAAGAGGCCCGAAACCGTGGCCGTCAAGGTCGCCCTTGCTTTTCCCGACGTCTACGAGATCGGGATGTCCTACCTGGGCCAAAAGATCCTCTATGCGCTTTTGAACAGGGATCCGTCGGTGCTGGCCGAGCGCGTCTTCGCCCCTTGGCCGGACTTCGAGCGGGAGCTGAGGCGGGCAGGCGTTCCCCTCGCATCGCTCGAGAACGGGATTCCTCTCCGCGATTTCGACATCGTCGGCTTTTCGCTCCTCTACGAGCTGAACTATTCCAACATCCTGACCGTCCTTGACCTCGGCGGCATCCCTCTTCTCGCGGCCGACCGGGACGATCGCCATCCGCTCGTCATCGCCGGAGGCCCGGCGGCTTTCAACCCCGAGCCCGTGGCCGAGTTCTTCGACCTCATCGTCCTCGGCGACGGAGAGGAGGCGTTCCCCGAGGTCATCGCGGCCTGGCGCTCCCTCCGGAGCCGGGGGCTCGGCCGGCCCGCGCTCCTCAGAGAGATGGCCCGCCTCGAGGGTGTCTATGTTCCTTCCCTTTATGTCCCGGAGAGGCGTGGTGCCCCGCCGCTCCTTATTCCCCGTCCCCGTGACGGAGCCCCGCCGCGGATCGCTAAAAGGGTCCTGAGAGGATTCGAACGGTCTTTTTTCCCCGAGAAGATCATCGTCCCCAGCCTGAGGGTGGTTTTCGATCGGGTAGCCATGGAAGCGGCCCGGGGCTGCCTTCAGAGCTGCCGCTTCTGCCAGGCGGCCACCCTCTATTTCCCGCCCCGGACAAAAGACCCCGGCCTCGTCATCAAGACCATGGTCCGCAGTCTACGGCAGACCGGCTATGGAGACAGTTCGCTTTCCGCTCTCTCGGTCAGCGATTATCCTCATCTCGAGGAGACCGTCCGGTGCCTCATGGACGAGCTGGCCCGCGAAAAAATATCGCTCTCCCTCTCCTCCTTGCGGCCGCGCGGCCTCTCTCCCGGGCTCGTGGAGAGCATCCTCAAGGTGCGGAAGACGGGCTTCACTCTCGTCCCGGAAGCGGGCACGGAGCGGCTCCGGGCGGTCATCAACAAGAAGCTCACCGACGAGGAGATCCGGGCGGCTCTGACAACCGCTTTCTCCGGCGGCTGGAAGCTCGTCAAGCTCTATTTCATGGTCGGCCTGCCGACGGAAACCAACGAGGATCTCAAGGGAATCGTGGACATGGTCCGGGGCAGCCTTGACCTCGGACGCTCCATCCTCGGCACTTCTCCCCGGATCCACCTCAGCCTGTCATCGTTCATCCCCAAGCCCCACACGCCTTTCCAATGGCTGAAGATGGAGGATGAAAGGTCGCTCGCTGAAAAGCAACTCTTTGTCCGGTCCGAGCTTGGCCGATCAAGGTCCGTGGAGTTCAAGGACCACCCGGTCAAGACCTCCGTTCTCGAAGGCGTGTTTTCACGAGGGGACAGGCGGCTCAACCGGGTTCTTTTCCGGGCCTGGTCCAAGGGTGCTCGGTTCGACAGCTGGGGCGACCGGCTTGATTTCGCCCTCTGGCAGCAAGCCTTCGCCGAGGAGGGGGTCGACCCCGGCGACTACCTGGGGTCTATCGACCCGTCGTCCGCCCTTCCTTGGGACCACGTTGACACCGGCATCAGGAAATCCCACCTTCGCAGAGAGCTCGAGCGGGCCCTCCGGGCTGAACCTTCGCCGACCTGCCTGGAGAGGTCGTGCGCGGACTGCGAAGGCTGTGACATCCGGTTCTGGAAAAAGGAGCCGGCCCCCTTCCGGAAGCCGGCCCTGGCCGCGGCCCGGCCTCCGCTCGGCGAAAGGTCGGAGGAGACCTTTAAGTACAGGGTCATCTATTCCAAGAAGGGCAAGGCCCGCTACCTCTCCCACATCGACCTCATCCACGTCCTCCATCGGAGTTTCCGGAGAGCCGGAGTCGAGGTTCGCCAGACCCAGGGGTTCCATCCGAAAATGGATTTTTCTTACGGACCAGCCCTTCCGCTCGGGATGGAAGGGCTGCGGGAAGTCCTGGAATTCAGGGCGTCTTTCCGCCTGGATGGCGCCGAGTTCCTGGCCCGGACGAACCGGTCCCTTCCGCGCGGGATCCGGTTTCTCCGCCTCGAACGCCTCGGGCCGGGAGAGCCATCGCTGACCGGCTCGATCAGCGGACTCGTCTATTCCATGGACTGGAAAAGGGACGAGTTCCGGACGGCCTGGCGGGATTCCCGGCGGGAGGAGGGTAGCGCGGCAGAGGTGACTCCAAACCTCTCCGGGCTCAAGGGCCGCCTGGCCTCGTACATAGAGAACAAGCCCGAAGCGGCCGACGTCAAGATTGCGTCCAGGGGCCCAAGGGTCCTCCTGATCCTGCCGCCGGCCCCGCGCCGTGGCTTCCGCCCCCAGGACATCGTTGCCGAAGCCCTTGGGATCCCGGACCCGGTGTTCCTCCTCCGGCGGGACGAGATCCTCCTCGCACCCGGCCCTCCGCAAATTGACAGGGCCGTCTGAATCCGGTACACTGCGGCTGCTTTTCCCTTAAAATCCATAGAATCTTTCAGGTTCCCGGGGAGGACGCATGATCGACTTCAACCTGACCGAAGACCAGATCGCCCTTCAGGAGATGGCCCGCGAGTTCGCGGAAAAAGAGATGAGGCCCAAGGCCGCGAGATACGACCAGGGTCACGAGTTCCCCGAGGACGTCATGAAGAAGGCCTTTGAGGTCGGATTCCTGACCTGCACGGTCCCCTCGGAATTCGGCGGCGGCGGGCTCAGCGACCTCGAGACGGCGATCGTCAGCGAGGAGCTCGCCCGGGGCTGTCCCGGGATGTACACGACCATGATGGCCAACTCGCTGGCCTTTACGCCCATCGTCCTCTTCGGGACCGATGAGCAGAAAAAACGGTTCCTCGGACCCTTCACGAAGGACATGGCCTTCGCCTCATACGGCCTCACCGAGCGCGAAGCGGGTTCGGACACGTCGGCCATCAAGACGACGGCCAGGAAGATCGGCTCCGAGTATGTCCTTAACGGCTCCAAGTGCTTCATCACCAACGGGGGGGTGGCCAGCCTCTATGTCATCTTCGCCAACTCCGCGCCGGAGAAAGGCGCCCGCGGGCTGAGCGTCTTCTGCGTCCCGCGGGGGACGCCCGGGGTCACGGTCGGGAAGGTCGAGGATAAGATGGGCCAGCGGGCCTCCAACACTGCAGAGCTCTTTTTCGAGGACGCCCGGGTCCCGGCGGACCATCTCATCGGCCGGGAGGGCCTCGGCTTTATCGTGGCCATGCGGACGTTCGACAAGACGCGGGCGGCCGTGGGGGCCGCGGGAGTGGGGATCGCCCGGGCCGCCCTCGAGTATGCCATCGACTATGCGAAGACGCGGGTCCAGTTCGGCAAGCCGATCGCCTCCTTCCAGGCGACGGCCTTCAAGATCGCCCAGATGGCGATGGAGGTCGACGCGGCCCGGCTCCTCGTATGGCGGGCCGCCTGGCTCATGGACCACGGCAAGCCCTGCGGGACGGAATCAGCCATGGCGAAGTGCTTCGGTTCGGATGTGGCGATGCGGACGGCGCTCGAGGCGCTCCAGATATTCGGCGGGTACGGCTATATGAGGGATTACCCTGTCGAGAAGCTCGTCCGGGACGCTAAGCTCCTCCAGATCTACGAGGGGACGAACGAGATCCAACGGCTGGTGATCTCGAGGGAAGTGATCGGCCCCTTCAAGGGCCGCTGACCAAGGCCGGCCTATTCTTCGATGTACTCCGGAATGAGGGCCAGATTGTCGATGCCCGCTCCCTTGGCGATATCGATGACTTCCATGACCTTGCTGAAGGGCAACTTGGCCAACGCGCGGATGAAGATGGTCTTGTCCTGGCGTGTGGAGTACAGGCGCCGGAGCTCTTCGAGCAGGCCGCGAAGCTCGTAGCCGATGCCGTTGATTTCGACGCGGTCGCCGCTCTTGAGGGTCAGAACGATCAGCCCGCTCGGCTGGCCGCCGCCGGAGGAGTCGGACTGGGTTTCGGGCAGCTTGACATCTATGCCTTTCTGGACAAGAGGCGTGATGACCATGAAGATGATCAGAAGAACCAGCAGGACGTCGCAGAGCGGAACGACATTGGGTTCAGCTTTAGCCATGAAAGCCTCCTTGATGCAACTCTAAGGACTGCTATTTTAAAATAATCCGCCCCTCTTGTCAACGGATTTATCAGGCCCCGGCTATTCCAGCGTTTCGATGGCCTTCCGGTTGTTGCTCGTCTGGAAGACAAGGAAGGTCTTGCCCTCTCCTGAGGCCGACCCGTAGGAATGCTGGATGTCGATCACGGCGTTCCCGAGGAGGGCCCCGATCTCCGCTCCCGCGCCGATCCGGTCGGAGACGAGGCAGGTCACCACTTTCTTGGCCTTGACCTTGTATCCAAGCGTCTTGAGGGCGGTCTCGGCCTTGATTGGGTCCGACGTCACCAGGCGGAAATGGCCCTGGTCGGCTTCCGAATAGACATCAAGCGCCCGGACGTTCACTCCGGCGTTGGCCAGCGTCCCTAGGACACGGCCGAAGATGCCCGGCTCGTCGGGAGTGATGACATGGAGCTCGGTTTCCTCATTGACGGCGTACACGGATCTTTCTCCTTCAGGACGAATCATTATATCAGAGGGAGAGCCGAAAACAAAGGGTTTTCTTGTTGTTTTTCGCCCGGGGGTGATTATAATGTGGACTCGCAAGGAGCCCCGAATGACGAGAGACTCCCGCCCGATCCGGGTGGCCATCATCGACAATTCCATATTCCCCGACATCTATCAGCCGGTCGGCCACTGGAGCCGCTATCTTTCCGCGGAGTGGGAGGCCTTCACGGCCCGGCACCACCGGTTCCCCGACCTCCGCGGGTTCAGCCACGTGATTCTGACCGGATCCGAAGCGTCCATCCTGGAGCCCGAGCCCTGGGTCTTCGAAGAGGCCGACCTGGTCCGGGAGGCCGTCCGGAGCGGGCTCGCGGTCCTCGGCAGCTGCTGGGGCCACCAGCTCTTGGCATTCGCCCTGGCCGGGCCCGGGCACGTGGCCCGATGCTCCAGCCCGGAGATCGGCTGGATCCCGATCCGGCTCGCGGTCGAGAGCGACCTCCTCGGTCCGGCCGGAGACGAGCCGTTGACGTTCTCGATCCACTTCGACGAGGCCCGCGACATCGGCGGCACGTTCGAAGTCCTGGCTTCGTCGGACGTCTGCGCGGTCCAGGCCATGCGTTTCAAGGGTGCCCCGGTCTGGGGCCTCCAGTGCCACCCGGAGGTGGACATCCCGGCGGGCCTGAAGTTCCTCCGCGACCTGGTCGACTGCGGCTTCAAGGGGAAAGAGGCCCTTCTCGAGGCATTGTCCTCGTGCCCAGGTGATTCCGGCCTGATCCGGCGGATTGTTCCCGCCTTCCTTGCTTCGCCGCCCCGCACCCCTGTGCAGTGAGTTTTTTCCCCTTGACAATAAGCTTGGAAGTCGTTCATAATAAATGTCCCCGTGAAAACTGACTTCAGGAGGAGGAATAAATGAACCAAAAAAAACTATTCTTGTTTCTCGTCATCGCGCTGCTCGTTGTCTTGACGGCCACGTCGTTCGCGGAGACGAAGAAGCTCAAAAGGATCGGGCTCTACACCTTCGTCCAGGTCAAGGGCCAGGTCCCGACGCCCGAGGTCATGAAAATGCTTTTCGACCGGTACGCCGATGACATCCGGTCCGGCTTCGAGCAGGCGGGCTATGCGGAGCTTTACCAGCCTTTCATGGACCAGCTCAAGACCGCCGAGTTCAAGGATGAGCCGATCGCCGTCGGCGATAAACTGATGTGGATGCTGTTCAAGTCACAGGGCAAAGTCAAGGTCGCCGAGGACATCGAATGGGCCGGCAAGAGCCCGCTCCCGGCTTTCTCCGTCCAGGTCAAGAAGGACTGGAAGATCTACGACTTCGTCATCCCCAAGCCCTGCGGCAACATCGCTCTCCGGTCGATCACCCAGGCCATCCCCCCGGCGACGTGCAGCCTGGTGGTCGTCCCCGAAAGGGCCAACATCAACGACCCGATCACGATCGACATGAGCGGGACGCAGAACGCCAAGAGCATGACGGTCGAAGTCTATGACGCCCAGGGTCAGAAGATCGCCACCCAGGCCCTGACCCCCGATTCGCCCAAGTGGCAGACGAAATTTGACAAGCCGGGCGAGTACAGCTTCAGGGGCGCCGCGGTCAACATGGAGGGGATCGCGGCCACGAATCCCTGCGTCGGAAAGACCTATATCAACATCCCGCCCATCTGCAAGCTCTGGACGTCCTGCCTCCCTTGCGAAGATTACGTGGGCCGTCCGATCACCTTCGACGCCTCCGGCTCGACGGACCCCGACGGCCAGGTCGTCAAGGTCGTTTTCGAGCTCCTGGACTCGTCCGGAAAGGTGATCGACACCTGCGTCACGACACGCAAGCCCTTTGTCTGGGAGAAGGTCTTCACCAAGGCCGGGACCTACACGATCAGCGCCACGGCTTATGACAATGACGGCGCGAAGTCGGCCTCCACGGACCAGAACCGGCTGACCTTCGAAGTCACCCAGAAGAAATTCTTCTGGCAGGCGGCCGTGGGCCCCATGCTGTCGGCCGGCTACAAGAGCGACCTTTCGGGGAGCACTTACGTTCTGGGCGCGTTCCTGCGGGGCGGCATGTTCTACTGGGTCGATCCCGACAAGTGGAGCTTCACGCTGACCGCAGGCGGAGCGATGCCATTCAAAGGCAGCCCCTGGGACTTCGCCTTCCTGGCCGAAGCCCTGATCAACGGACATTACAAGAAGTCCTACGCGGGCATCGGCCTCGGACTGAGCACGAAGTCCCAGAGCCTCACGACGACCGGCGCGGACATCGTCGCCCAGGTCGGCACGAACGTTTTCCAGACTTGGACCAAGTTCGGTTCGTTGTTCCTGGAATTCCGGGCCCCGGTCGGACGCTCCTTCAAGTATAATAACAGGTTCGGCCTCGGCTTCCGGATGCTGTTCTGAGCCCCGGCATCATCTGACGAACCAAGGGCCAAAGAGCCGTCTCTTTGGCCCTTTTTATTTTCGGGGGTTGGGGGGGCGATGGCCCCCGACGTGAACACGATCGTTTCCCGGCAAGAGACAGCCGGCTTGGGAGGCGGGAGAGGGGAGCCGCTGAAGGGGGAGTCAGGGCCCGGTCGCGAAGGCCGAGTCAGTCGTTGAGCTTGCCGAGCTTGGCGAGCTCATCGTTGTAGTATTTCCGGTAGAGGATCTCCCACTCCCGGCTTCCCTCTTCGATGGCCTTCTTCTGGGACTGGATCTTGTCGATGGCCTTCTTGTCGAGGGCCTCGTAGAGCTTCATCTCGTCCTCGATCGTCCGGAGGATGATCAGGCGGATCTCGTTCGGGTCGTCCATGAACTCGACTTGGTCGTTCTTCTCGAGCATGTTGAGGACCTGGCGCGAGAGGTAATTGATCTTTTCTCTGGACAGGCGGTTGCTCAAAGGACGATTCCCTTCTCTTTGGCCAGCTTGGTCTTGATCATCCGGAACATGGTTTGGTATTCGATGTTCTCTTTCCGGATCTTCTCCATGTGCTTGTTGAGGATCTCCCGGACCTCCTGGTCGAGGCGGTCCTCCTTCTGGAACTCGTCGGTCATGAGGAGGGTGACCTCGTCGAGCAGATGGGGCCTGTCCTCGACGATGATCTTGCCTTCCTTGGTCAGGTTCCGCAGGATCACGAACGCGAGATGCTCGATTTGACCCTTGTTCAGACGCATAACCCGAATAACATACAATAGCTCGGCCCAAAATTCAAGGTTCGATTTCCCTTTTTTTTCTGGGATGCCGCGCGGAGCGGCGTTCCTCGGGCGGGGCCTTCACTTAACGACAAGCAAGGGAAGGAGACGGTCCCCGTCGGCGGACGGCCTGGCCAGCGCGAGAAGCCTCCCTGAGGGGCCGATGACCCTGAAGATGCCGGCGTCGGCCCGGGAGAGCGTTTCGCCCGAGAGCGGGACGAAATCTTTGGGGAAGAGAGGGGCGCCGTTCAGGACTCGGGCCGTGGCCTCCTTCGAGAGGGCGACGGCCGGCGACCCCGGAAGCAGCTCCTCCAGGGGGATTACGAGCTCCGGGAGCCGCACCCCAGCCAGGGCCTCCTCGATTCCGGCAAGAGAGACCGCCTCGCCGACGGTATAGGGCCCCACCGACGTTCGGCGCAGGCTATGGAGATGAGCGCCGCCGCCGATTTTGAGGCCGAGGTCATGGGCCAGGGAGCGGATGTAGGTCCCCGACGAACACACCGCTTCGAATTCGACGAAGGGAGGGGCGTAATTCCGGAGGGCAAACGAGCGGACAATAACGCGGACCGGTTCCAAAGTGAATTCTTTCCGGGCCCGCGCCAGCTTGTAGGCCGGGCTTCCGCCAATCTTCTTGGCGGAATAGGGGGGAGGGACCTGGAGGATCTCCCCCTCGAGGCTTCTCATGGCGGCGGCAACGGCTTCGAAGGGCGGTGAGTCCGCCTTCTCTTCCGATGCCGGACGGCCGGACGCATCGTAAGTGTCCGTGGCGAAACCCAGCCGGATGGTTCCTTCGTAGGTCTTGTCCTGTCCGGAAAGGTAGGGAAAGAACCTCGTGGCCCGGCCGAGAGCCACGAGAAGGACGCCCGTCGCGTCGGGGTCCAGGGTCCCGCCGTGGCCGACACGCTTGAGCTTGAGGAGGCTCCGGACCCTGAGGACGACATCGTGCGAGGTGCAGCCGCGGGGTTTGTCAATGATGAGGAGTCCGTCCATGGGAATCCGGGGGCGGCCGGGCCCGCTATTCGGAGGCCGTCGAAGCTCCGGCGGCATCCTTGTCGAGCAGGTCTTCCACGGTCTTCGGGACCTCATGGATCAGGCGCTCGTAAGGACCGTAGACCGTGAAGCCCGAGGCGTGGACGTGCCCGCCGCCGCCGAAATGCTCGGCCACGCGGGCCGCGTTCGCCCGGCCCTTCGACCTCAGGCTGACGCGGAACGTGTCCTTGTCCATTTCCTTGAAGAACATGACCATTTCCGTGCCCTTGATGGACCGGGCCAGGGTCGTGATGTCCTCGGTGTCGATCTCCTTGAGTCCGAGCGCCTCGAGGTCCCGCTGGAACATGCTGATGATGGCGATGTTGCCCTTCGTGTTCATGGTCAGCGTCGAGAGGACCTGCCCCAGGAGCTTGATCTTCTCGGGCGGGTTGTTGTTCAGAAGCCGCTCCGAGACACGGATGGGGCTTGCCCCGAGCCGGGCCAGGCTCGTGCATGTTTCGAGGGCTTTGGCCGTCGTGTTGGAGAACTGGAAAGAGCCCGTGTCCGAGAAGATGGCGCAGTAGAGGTGGTCGGCGATCTCCGGGGTCAGGGCGACGTCCAGGTAACGGCTGAGGTCGAAGACCATCTCGCCAACGGCCGAGGCGCCGGGGTCGATCCAGTTGATGTCGGCATAGGGGGTGTTCGAATAATGGTGGTCGATATTGACCTTGAACGCGCCGTCCAGGTGTTCCTGGCCGGAGCGCGAGACGTCCGCGCACTCGAGGAGGATGACGGTGTCGAAGCGCGACGGGTCGATCTGCCCGATCCGGATCCTTTCGGCATCGGGAAAATGGCAGAACGGGAAAGGGGTGTTGTCCTTATTGACGACCGAGACCTCTTTCCCCATAAGGTCGCCCATCCGGCTCAGGGCGAGGCCCGTGCAGAGGGAATCGCCGTCCGGACGGAGGTGGGAGGTCACGGCGACCCGCCGGGACTTCCGGATCCGGGCAGCGATCTCGAGCCGGGGGTCAGGTGTCATGTTTCTTTGTCCGTTCGATCAGCCGGTCGATTTTGTCCGCATACTCCGGACCCTCATCCAGGGAAAAAAATAGTGCCGGATTATACTTCAATTTGACCCGGGAGGCAAGGGTTTTCCGGATGTATCCCTTGCTCTTCTCCAGCCGGTCGAGGAAGGCCTGGGGGTCGGCGGCCCCGAAGACGCTCAGGGAGACGCGGGCGTTGAGGAGGTCGGGAGTCACCTCGACCCGGGTCACGGTCACGAGCCCCGATGAGGGGTCCTGGAATTCGCGGATCATCAGGCGTCCGAGCTCTTCCTGGATGAGCTCGGCGACACGCCGGGTCCTCAGCCCCGGTTTCGACATCGCTCCTTCTCCTTCGGCGGACGCGCGCTAAAGATACCGGACCTCGTGGTGGACGATTTCCCCCTCCTCGAGCCCCCGGGCGTCCGAGAGGATCCTGTTGAGGAGGTCCCCGACGACGGCGGCCTGGCTGTTGAGCGTCACGACCCCGAGGAGGGCCCTTTGCCACTTGTCCTGGTAATCGAGCTCGGCCACGGCCACGTTGTAGCGGCCCTTGAGCCGCTCCTTGAAGCCGTGAAGGATCCGCCTCTTGTCCTTGAGGGACCGGGCGTAGGGGAAAAATATCTCGAGGGTCAGGACACCGACGATCATCGGACTCCCGCGAAGCGGCTAGGTCGCTTTGACCTTCTCCCGGACGAAGGCCTCGATCGTGTCGCCCGCCTGGATATCGCTGAACTTGTCGAGGCCGATGCCGCATTCGTAATCCTTCTTGACTTCCGTGACGTTCTCCTTGAGGTGCTTGAGCGAGGAGATGCGCCCCTGATGGATGACCTCTTTGCCGCGGATGACGCGGACCTCGGAGCTCCGGGTGATCTTGCCGTCCTGGACGTAGCAGCCGGCGATCGCCCCGACCTTCGGGATCTGGAAGACGCGGCGAACCTCGGCCCGGCCCTGGTAGATTTCCTTGATGACAGGCTCGAGCAATCCGATGACGGCCTTCTTGATGTCGTCCGTGACCTGGTAGATGATGTCGTAAACCCGGATCTCGACCTCTTCCTTCTTGGCCAGGTCGAGGACCTTCGGGCTCGGCTTGACGTTATAGCCGATGACGATCGCGTTCGAAGCCGAAGCCAGGAGCACGTCGGCCTCGGTGACGGCGCCCGTCGCCTGGTGGACGATCTTGATGTTCACCTTGTCCGTGCCGAGGGGCGGGATGATCTCGGCGAGGACTTCGACCGAGCCCTGGACATCCGCCTTGACGATCAAGGCGAGTTCTTTGGCCCTGCCCCCTTCGATCCGCTTGAAAAGGTCGTCGAGGGTGAAGTGCTCGGGCCGCGCCTGTTCCTGTCTTTTCACCCGGGATCGACGGAATTCGACGATCTTCTTGGCCGAGATAATGTCGCTGGTGACCTGGAAGAAGTCGCCCGCCTCCGGGACCTCGGAAAAGCCCATGACCTCGACGGGAGTCGACGGGCCGGCGGTCTTCAGGGTCTTCCCCCGGTCGTCGAACATCGCCCGGACCTTGCCGGAGGCCGTCCCCGAGACGAAAGCCTGGCCAGCGACGAGCGTCCCGTTCTGGACGATCACGGTCGCCAGAGGGCCCTTTTGGCTGTCCAGCCGGGCCTCGAGGACGACCCCCTGGGCCGGGACCTTGGGGTTCCCCTTGAGCTCCAGGATGTCGCTCAGGAGCAGGATCATTTCGAGAAGGTCGTCGATGTTCTTTTTGTCGCGCGCGGAAACGGAGACGCTGATCGTCTTGCCTCCCCAGTCCTCGACGAGAAGGCCTTCCTTGGACAGCTGCTGCTTGACCCGGTCCTGGTTGGCCTCGGGCTTGTCGATTTTGTTGAGGGCCACGATGATGGGGACTCCGGCCGCCTTGGCGTGGTCGATCGCCTCCTTGGTCTGGGGCATGACCCCGTCGTCGGCGGCGACGACGAGGACGACGATGTCCGTGACCTTGGCCCCGCGGGCCCGGAGCTGGGTGAACGCTTCGTGGCCCGGCGTGTCGACGAAGGTGATCGAGCGGTTCTTGACGGGGAAGCGATAGGCCCCGATGTGCTGCGTGATGCCGCCCGATTCCTTGCCCACGAGGTTCGAGGACCGGATGGCGTCGAGGAGCGTCGTCTTGCCGTGGTCGACGTGTCCCATGATCGTGACGACCGGGGAACGGGGGACGAGCTCCGCCGTCCGGGCCTCGGACTGCTGACGCATGGCCTGCTCGAACGTCGTGAACTCCGCGTCGAAATCCGTGACCTTGGTGATGGCCGCGGCCATGGCCTCATCGGCGAAATCGTCGAGGTCGACGGCGAAGCCCTTGGCCGCGAGCTTGTCCATCAGGTCCTTGGGCTTGAGCTTCATCCGCTCGGCCACGTCACGGAGGGCGAGGCCTTCCCAGATGGTCAGTTTCAGACGGGGTTTGGGGGCGGCCTCTTTGACCGCTTTCTTGACGGTTGGTTTCTTGGGTTGATCACTCATGCGTTTGTTCTTGCGTAATGGAAATTTTCCAGCCCACGAGTCTGGAAGCCAGCTTGACATTGATCCCTTTCTTCCCGATGGCCAGGGACAGCTGGTCTTTGGCCACGACGGCTTCCATAGTTTTTTCGTTCGGGTTGATGACGGAGAGCTTCCCGACCTTGGCCGGGCTCAGCGCGGCCTTGGCGTACGCGGCGGTGTTCGGCGACCACTCGATGATGTCGACCTTTTCGCCGCCCAGCTCCTTGGAGATGGCCAGGATCCTTCCGCCCTTGACGCCGATGCAGGCCCCGATGGGGTCGATGTCCCGCTCCCGGCTGGCGACAGCGACCTTGGCCCGATCGCCGGCCTGGCGGACGATGTCCTTGATCTCGATCGTCCCGTTGGCGATCTCCGGGATCTCGTTCTCGAGGAGCTTGGCCAGGAAGCGAGGGCTCGTCCTGGAGATGATGATCTGCGGGCCCTTGGGCCCCCGGGTGACCTGACTGATCACGGCCTTGACCATGTCCCCCCGCTGGAACTCCTCCGAGGGCAGCTTCTCCCGGAGCGGGAAGGTGACTTCGGTCCGGTTGATCTCGAGGATGAGGGCGTTGTCCTCGACGCGGCGGACGACGCCGGTGACGATCTCCCCGAGCCGCGGGGCGTACTGCTCATAGATCTTCTCCTGCTCGGCGTCCCGGACCTTCTGGAAGATGACCTGCTTCGCGGCCTGGGCGGCGATCCGGCCCAGGGTGTCGGCGGGCAGGTCGATCTCGACTTCGTCGCCCTCCTCCGCCCCCTTCCGGAGCATCCGGGCCTCCTCGAGCGAGATCTCGTCGGCCGGGTTCCCGGGCGTCCCGACAGCGCGCTTGACGGCGTAGACGCGCAATTCACCCTTCTCGGGCTTGAACAGGATCCGGACGTCCTCGTTCCGGGAGAAGAATGTCCCGGCCGCGACCCTCAGGGACTCCTCGATCGCCTGGATGATCACGCGCGGCTCGACATCGCGCTCTTTGCTGAGCTGCAAAATCGTATTCCAGACGTTGACTTTCATCCGCTTTTCTCTTTTTCCGCCGGAGGACTTCCAGGGACGAATGATTATATCGGAAAAGTCCCCAAAGTGCAACGAAACCTAGCCGGCGAGCCGGCCGTGGAGGCTATAGGGGCCGCAGCCGGTGATGCGGACGGTGACGAATTGCCCGATCACGTCGCGCGGGGACTCGAAGTTGGCCACGAGATTGCCCTCGGTCCGTCCGGTCAGGCGTCCGCCGCCCTTTGGGCTTTGGCCAAGGCAGAGGACCTCGAGCTCCTGGCCGACGAAGGACCGGTTGACCTCGAGCTGGATCGACTTCTGGAGGCTCTGGAGAGCGAGAAGCCTCCGCCTTTTGACCTCGAGGGGGACGTCGTCGGTCATCCGCGCGGCCGCCGTCAGGGGCCGGGGTGAATAGCGGAAGGAAAAAATGCCGGCGAACCGGACCTCGCGGAGGGCGTCGCATGTCTCCTCGAAATCGGCTTCCGTCTCCCCGGGGAAACCGACGATGATGTCGGTCATCAGAAGGATGCCGGGAAGCGCCTTTCTGAGCCTTGTCACCAGGGTCAGGTAGTCCTCCCAGGTATAGCCGCGGTTCATCCTCGCCAGGACGGCCGTCGAGCCCGACTGGAGAGGAAGGTGGAGCTCCCGGCAAACCTTCGGGTTCCTGACCATGGCCGCAATGAGGTCGTCCCCGAAATTCCTGGGATGGGAGGTGATGAAGCGGACCCAGTCGATGCCCGGGACGGACGAGGCCCCGTCGAGAAGGTCGGCGAAGCCGCGCCCGGACTCGGGGTCCCGATACGAATTGACATTTTGGCCCAGGAGCTGGATCTCCCTGTAGCCGGCCCCGGCCAGGTCCTCGACCTCCCGGACGATGTTCCCGAAGGGCCGGAATTTCTCGCGGCCCCGGCTGAACGGGACGACGCAGTAAGCGCAGAAGTTGTCGCACCCCTCCATGGCCGTGACGAACCCGCTCGTCGGGCTTTCCCGGACGGTCATTGGATGGCCGAATTCCCGCCAGTCGCGCCCCCGGCCCGTTGCAAGGCACCGCGCGGCCGCCGCTTTTTCGAGGATCGACGGGATGTTGAGATAGTTGTCGGGGCCGACGACGAAATCGATGAACGGCCTTTTCTTGAAGAGGTTGTCGCGATAAACTTGGGCGACGCAGCCGGCGACGCCGATGAGGACGTCCCGCTTTTTCTTGAGCGAGGAGAGCCGGCCGAGATAGGAATAGAGCTTCTCCTCGGACTTCTCGCGGACGGCGCAAGTGTTGACGATGATGACGTCGGCCTCCTCGGCGCTCGCGGCCCGGGCCGCGCCCGACCGGGCCAGGATCCCGGCGATGTGCTCGGAATCGTTCTCGTTCATCTGGCAGCCGAAGGTCCGGACGAAATACTTCATGAGCCCTATTATACACGACGGGGACTCTCGGGCCGCGGCGGGGAGGGATGAGCTTCTAAAACTGACAGACATGGTTTACACCTA
This sequence comes from Candidatus Aminicenantales bacterium, assembly GCA_050015275.1. Taxonomy (GTDB): domain Bacteria; phylum Acidobacteriota; class Aminicenantia; order Aminicenantales; family Saccharicenantaceae; genus DATKJS01. The sequence goes on from JBEKBS010000028.1 coordinate 30,877, forward strand.
AGGCTCTATTGGATAAGCTTAGGGCATTTAGGGAAGGAGGAGCCTTATGATAAAGTACGACCCCCTGAGGAACCAGAAATGGCGTTTGGGA
>JBEKBS010000029.1:0-26758 GCA_050015275.1 Candidatus Aminicenantales bacterium
ACTACGGTTTAAGGATTGAAAGACGAACGAAATGAAAACTCACGAAAAATCAGGGGAAAAGGCGAAAACAAGATTGGCTGGGAAGCAAGGATTCGAACCTTGATTGCATGATCCAGAGTCATGAGTCCTGCCGTTGGACGACTTCCCAGCAGGGACCACTATATTAATTAAAATCACCCTAACTTTCAAGTTTGAATGTCTAATTTAATAAAGACAGTTGACGGGTGGCCTGGAGCCAGTCCCCGCCCGCCCGACGTGGAAGGGGATTGCGCGAGAGCGCTGGGGGTTCCAAGGGGCGGCTTCCCTGTGGTCGGAGCACTCGGCTGCATCCTTCAGCCAGGGAGCAGCTGAGTGCGGAGAGGGGTGGTTCAGGAGGGGGGCAGTTGCCCCTCCGCCCACGGGGGAATGGGTGCAGCGGAGGCCGGACGGGGACGCTCGGGGACAGGACCCGTCCCGGCCCAGATTTAGAGTCTGTTGAGCGAGCCTTCCGTTCATGGTAAGATGGGCGGCAACCCATGAAGAAGAACGTCCTGAAGGTCCTGGTCATCGTGGCCTTGACGGCCGTTTTCTTCTACTTTTTCGCCCGAAGCGTCAAGTGGAGCGAGGTCGCCGGGTATATCCGGGGCGTCAACCTGCCCCTCTTCCTCCTTCTCTTTCCCTTTGCGGCCCTTCATTTCTTCACCCGGGCCATCCGCTGGCGCTACCTCCTCATCCACGAGAAGAAGGGTGTCCGTTTTTCGAACATGGTCACAGCCAATATCGTCGGGTTCACGATCACCTTCGTTTTCCCGGGCCGCATCGGCGAGTTGGCCAAACCGCTCTACCTGGCCCAGAAAGAGGGGATCCGGAAAGGCTTCGCCGTCGGCACGGTTGTCGTCGAGCGCATCTTCGACATCTTCACGATGTGCCTCTTCGTGGGGATCTTTCTGCTCTCTCGGCCCCTTTTCCCGGGGCTCTTCGAAGTCGCCCCGGAGGCCTACAGCCGGCTGACCTTCTGGGGCATCGTCGGGGTCGCCTTCGCTTCGAGCATCCTCGCGCTCATCGTGCTCCTCTATTTTTTCCGGGAGAAGGCCCTGAGCGTCATCGGCTTCCTCCTGAAACCGCTCCCCGAGCGGTTCCGGCGCCGGGCCCTCGAGCTCGTCCACGAATTCATCGACGGCCTGAAGTTCTTTCATTCGCCCGCGAACTTGTTGATGTACACCTTCCTCTCTTTCGTGGTCTGGCTGGGCGTCATCCTCTACTACTGGATCCTGATGTTCGCCTTCCATGTCCACGTCCCTTATTTTCTCCTCGTCCCCTTCGTCTTCATGACCATGGTCGGGGCGTCCATCCCGACGCCGGGCATGGCCGGGGGTTACGACTACTTCAGCAAGCTGGGGATGACCTCTCTCCTCCACGTGGACGCCAACCTAGCGGTCGGCATGACCCTGGTCATGCACGCCATCCAGGTCCTGGTGACATGCGTCCTGGGTTATGTTATATTAGGCAAAGAGGGTCTGTCCCTTTTTGAGATCAGGAGGATGGGAGAGAGCGAGAAGCTATGAGGTGCCCCTATTGCGGCTTTCTCGAGAGCAAGGTCATCGATTCCCGGGAGAGCAAAAAAGGCCTCTCCATCCGCCGGCGCCGGGAATGTCTCTCCTGCAAGCGCCGTTTCACGACCTACGAGAAGATCGAAGAGATCCCCTATATGGTGGTCAAAAAGGACGGCACCCGCCAGCCCTATGACAGCCAGAAGCTCCTCCGGGGGATGATGAAGGCCTGCGAGAAACGGCCCATCCAGATTAACCAGCTCGAAGAGATCGTGGAGGAGATCGAATCCCTCCTCCAGGAGCGGCCGGACAAGGAGATCGGCGTCTCGGAGGTCGGCCAGCTCGTCATGGACAGGCTCAAGACCCTGGACAAGGTCGCCTACGTGAGGTTCGCCTCGGTCTACCGGGAATTCAAGGACGTGGCCGAGTTCAAGCAGGAGCTCGAGAACCTCATGAAGGAAAAGTAGCCCGGCGCTCAGATGATCCGCCGCATCAAACCCGTTTCCCGCATCCGGAAAACGGAAACCGAGGTCCGGAAGACGGCCTCTGCCACCCCTCCACCGCGGCGGCCCCTGCCGGGGCTCGGCGATCTGCTGTCCCCGGCCGTGGACATCTACGAGAAGGAAGGGGAGATCGTCGTCGAGATGGAGCTCCCAGGCATCCACGAGAAGGACGTCAAGATCCTCGTCTACCCGGGGCGGGTGGAAGTGAAGGGGTTGAAGCGGGAGATCCCCGGCCACCAGGGAGCCCGGTACCTCAGGCTGGAGAGAGGCTTCGGCGCCTTCCAGAGGGACGTCCCGGTGCCGGGGGCCATAGACCCGGATAAGGCTTATGCCTCGTTCGAGAACGGGATCCTGACCATCGTTCTCGGAAAGCCGCCGCGAAAAACCAGGGACGTGGACATCAAGAACCGCCGCCACGAAGGATGAAAATGGAGATATCTCATGGCCCAAGTCGATAACAAGAACGGCGAGCCGTTCGACAGCCTCGTCGAGGAGCACAACCAGAAGCTGCACATCCCGACCAAGCTGCCCGTGCTCCTCCTGCGGGACATCGTGATCTTCCCCTATATGATCGCCCCCCTGTTCGTGGGGCGGGAGAAGTCGAAGAACGCTATCGACCAGTCGCTTTCGACCAACCGCATGATCCTTCTGCTGACCCAGAAGGACATGGAGATCGAGGACCCCAAGCGGGAGGACGTCTACGACATGGGCACGGTGGCCCTGATCCTGCGCATGCTCAAGCTCCCGGACGGCCGCGTCCGGATTCTCGCCCAGGGCCTCATCCGGGCCCGGGTCGAATCGTTCGAGGACGACGGCCCGTTCATCAACGCCGATATCGCGGTCGTCAACGAGCCGGAACTGACCGAGAAGACGCTCGAGAGCGAGGCCATGATCCGGAACGTCCGGTCGGGCCTCGAGCGGGCGGCCTCCCTCGGCAAGACGATCGCGCCGGAGGCCCTCATCATCGCCTCCAACGTCGACGAGCCGGGCCGGCTGGCCGACCTGACCGCCTCGAACCTCGAGCTCAAGGTCCAGGAGGCCCAGGACATCCTGGAGATCGTGGACCCGCTGCAGCGGCTGAAGCGAGTTTACGAGCTCCTGACGAGGGAGCTCGAGCTCCTCGACGTCCAGTCCAAGATCTCGACCGAGGCCAAGGGCGAGATGGACAAGCTCCAGAAGCAGTACTTCCTGCGGCAGCAGATGAAGGCGATCCAGAAGGAGCTCGGCGAAGGGACGGAGATCCAGGAGGAGATCAAGGCCTACCAGGACAAGCTCCGGAAGGTCAAGGTCTCGGACGAGGTCAAGGAAGAGCTCGAGAAGCAGATCAGCCGGCTGGCCCAGATGCACCCGGAATCGGCCGAAACGGCCGTCGTCCGGACCTACCTGGACTGGATGTTCTCCCTGCCCTGGGACAAGGCGACCATCGATAATCTCGACCTTCACAAGGCCAAGAAGATCCTCGACGACGACCACTACGGGCTCGAGAAGGTCAAGGAAAGGATCCTCGAGTACCTGGGCGTCCGCAAGCTCTCCAAAACGATCAAGGGCCCCATCATATGCTTCGTCGGGCCTCCCGGCGTGGGGAAGACGTCCCTCGGCCGGTCCATCGCCCGGGCCCTGGGCCGGAAGTTCGTCCGCATCTCCCTCGGAGGCGTCCACGACGAGGCCGAGATCCGGGGCCATCGCCGGACCTACGTCGGCGCCATGCCCGGCCGCATCGTCCAGAGCATCCGGAGGGCCGGGTCCAACAATCCGGTCTTCATGATCGACGAGGTGGACAAGATCGGCGCCGATTTCCGCGGCGACCCGTCCTCGGCCCTCCTCGAGGTCCTGGACCCGGAGCAGAACAACCAGTTCCGCGACCACTATCTCGGGGTCCCGTACGATCTTTCCAAGGTCCTGTTCATCACGACGGCCAACCTCCTCGACCCCATCCAGCCGGCCTTCCGCGACCGGATGGAGGTCCTGGAGCTGCCAGGGTACACGGAGGAGGAAAAGCTCCAGATCGCCGTCCGGCACCTGATCCCCAAGCAGGTCGCCGAGAACGCCCTGAGCGGAAAGCTCATCCGCATGACCGACGGCGCCCTCAAGAAGATCATCTCCCTCTATACCCGCGAGGCCGGCGTCCGGAACCTCGAACGGGAGATCGCCTCGGTCTGCCGGAAGGTCGCCAGGAAAGTCGCCGAGGGCAAGAAGGGCTTGACCCTCGTCACGTCCCAGAACGTCGAAACCTACCTCGGCCCGCCGAAGATCTTCAAGGACCAGCTCCTCCACAAGGACCAGGTCGGCGTCGCCACGGGCGTCGCCTGGACGGCCACTGGCGGAGAGATCCTGTTCGTCGAGGCGACCAAGATGCCGGGCAAGGGGAACCTCTCCCTGACAGGGTCCCTCGGCGACGTCATGAAGGAGTCCGCCCAGGCGGCCATGAGCTACGCCAGGGCCCACGCCTCGGAGTTCGGGATCGACAGCCGGATGTTCTACCAGAACGACTTCCACATCCATATCCCCGAGGGCGCGATCCCCAAGGACGGGCCCTCCGCCGGAGTGACGATCGCCACGGCCTTCATCTCGGTCTGCACGAACAACAAGGTCCACTGGCACGTCGCCATGACGGGCGAGATCACCCTGCGCGGGAACGTCCTGCCCGTGGGCGGGGTCAAGGAGAAAGTCCTGGCGGCCCAGCGGGCCGGCGTCAAGAAGATGATCATGCCGGCGGCGAACAAGAAGGACCTGTTCGAGATCCCGAAGAAAGTCATCCGGGACATGGAGTTCATCTATGTCGAGGATGTCAAGGAAGTCCTCAGCCACGCCCTGGAGAGGTCCTACGGGAAGAAAAAGGCCAGACCGCGAAAATAGCAGCGGCCCGCCCATGCGCCTGAAAGACGTCGGCGAACGGCGCGTCATCGCGGAAATCCGGCGCCGGCTGGGCGGCGGCGGGATCGGCGTCCGGCTGGGGATCGGCGACGACGCCGCCGTCATCCGCAGCCCCGGGGAATGGCTGCTCACCAAGGACCTCCTGGTCGAGGGGTATGATTTTCGCAGGTCCTTCCACCCGCCGCGGCTGCTCGGCCGGAAATCCCTCAATGTCAACCTAAGCGACATCGCTGCCATGGGGGGCCGGCCCCTTCACGCCGTCCTGGGCCTGGCGCTGCCGGGATCCACGGAATGGGAATGGCTCCTCGAGTTCCTGGCGGGGTTCCAAGAGGCCTCATGCGAGGCGGGCGTCGCTCTGGTCGGAGGGGACATCTCGGAGGCCCGGGAGATCCTGATCTCGGTGACGGTCACCGGCGAAGCGGGGCTGTTCGTCCCGAGGAGCGGGGCAAGGCCGGGAGACCTGGTTTTCGTTTCCGGCACTCTCGGCGACGCGGCCGCCGGCCTTCGGCTTCTCGAAAAGGGCGCCCGTCCCGGAAAAGACAGGGCCGTCGGTCCTTTGCTCAAAGCTTTCTTGGACCCGGAGCCGCGGCTCGAGCTGGGATCTCTCCTGGCCCGGAGAAGGCTTGCCTCCGCCATGATCGATATCTCGGACGGCCTGTCCGTGGACCTGGCTCATATCTGCGAGGAAAGCGGGGTAGGGGGGGAGGTCGAGCTTGGCCGGGTCCCGATCTCAGGGGCTCTGCGGCGCTTCATGAAAAAACCCTTGCCGCTGGCCCTCGACGGGGGGGAGGACTTCGAGCTCCTCTTCACCGTGCGGCCCCGAAACGTCCCCCGCCTCCGCCGCCTCGGGCCCCGGTTCAAGATCACGGAGATCGGGCGGATCACTGCGGGGAAAAGGATCATGGCGGTCGATCCGGCAGGCAGAAAGAAGCCCCTGAAAATCCGGGGCTACGAACACTTCAAATAGAACTATTCTTCTTAATAAACTAGCGGACGCAGGGGGGATGTCCCGGAGAAACCATCCTTTATTGAACCGGGTATTCCCCTTCGAAGATGACCTCGGACGGCCCGGTCTGGAAGACCTCGCCCTCCGGCTGCCACTCCACCGTGAGCGATCCCAGGCTGGTCAGGACATTGACCTTGCGGTCCGTCAGGCCCTTGAGGATGGCCGCGACGGCCGCCGCCGACGAGCCGGTCCCCGAAGAGAGCGTTTCGCCGACCCCGCGCTCCCAGAAGAGGACCTCGATCTCGCCGCGGTTGAGGACGCGGATGAACTCGACGTTGGTCCGATTGGGGAAGAACGAGTGGGACTCGATCTCGCGGCCGATCTGGTGCCATTCGATCCGGGCCGGGAAGCGGTCGACGAAGATGTCGCAGTGGGGGTTGCCCATCGAGACGCAGGTGATTTCGAAGATCTTCTGGTTGATGGACATGGGATAATCGATGAGCCGTTCGTGCGGCTGTCCGTCGTCGAACGGGAGCTCGGCTGGCCCGAAGCGGGGCGCCCCCATATCGGTCCTGATCTCATAGACCATCCCCCGGCTCCCGATGATCTCGCAGGCCCGGTTCCCGGCCGTGGCCTTGAAAACGACCCTGGAGGACGAGACGCGTTTCTGATGGACGAGGCAGGCCATCGCGCAGCGGAGGCCGTTCCCGGAGATCTCCGCCTCGGTGCCGTCGGCGTTGAAGATCCGGAAGCTCGCCTCGTTCCGGGCCGCATCCTCCAGGCCGACGAGGAGGAGCCCGTCGGCGCCGACCCCGCTGTGGCGGTCGCAGATCCGACGGGCGAAGTCCCCGACCCGGAGAAAGTCCAACTCCTCGTTCGGGCAGATGACCAGGAAGTCGTTGCCGAGCGAGTGGAGCTTGGTGAACCTCATCGGACCTTGAGGGTGACGATGTTGTCCTGGGTCCCGTTCTGGGATTCAATCCGGACGAGGAGGATGATCTCGTCGTCGGCCGCGGATTTCTTCAGGATCGTCTCGAACTCCCGGACCGAGGTGACCTTGTTCCGGTTGACCTCGAGGATGACCATGCCGGGCTCGAGGCCCTTTCTGGCCGCCTCGCTGAACGGCTGGACTTCGGTGATCAGAAGCCCCTCGTTCGTCCGGAGGCCGTAGCGACGGGCCAGGATCGAGGTCAAGGGCTGGAGGGAGAGCCCGATGTTCTTGTCCGGGGCGGCGACCTGTCCCTTTTCCGAGGCCGCCTCGCGGTCCTCGACGACTGCCGTGGCCGTTGTCTCCTTGCCGTCCCGGATGATCTTCAGGACGGCCTTCTGGCCGGGCGCGATATCGGCGATCATGATGCGGAGATCGCTCATGTCCTTGACGGGCTGGCCGTTGATCTCGGTGATCACGTCATATTGCTTGAGGTTCGCCTTCTCAGCCGGGGAATCGGGGTCGACCATGGCGATGATGGCCCCCTCTTTCGATTTGAGCTTGAGCTGCTTCATCATCCCGTCGGAGATGTTCTGGACCTGGACGCCCAGCCTTCCCCGGGTCACCCGTCCTTTTTCCTTGAGCTGGACGACGACCTTCCGGGCCATGTTGGAGGGGATGGCGAAGCCGATCCCGATGTTCCCGCCGGTCGGGGTGAAGATGTTCGAGGTGATCCCGATGACCTCCGCCCTCATGTTGATGAGGGGTCCGCCCGAGTTGCCGCGGTTGATGGCGGTGTCGGTCTGGATGAAGTCCTGGAGGGTCGACGGATCGCCGGGATCGAGATCCCGGCCTTTGGCGCTGACGATCCCGGCGGTCACGGTATTAGCAAGGCCATAGGGGTTTCCGATGGCCAGGACCCATTCGCCGACCTTCATCTTGGCCGAATCCCCCAGCTCGGCGAAGGGCATGTCCTTGGCCTCGATCTTGAGGAGGGCGATGTCCGTCATGGAATCGGTGCCCACGACCTTGGCTTCGTATTCCTTCCCCTGGACCGTGTTGACGGTCACCTTTTCGGCCTTTTCGACGATGTGGTTGTTGGTCAGGATATAGCCGTCGGGGCTGATGAAAAAGCCTGTGCCTTGGGCGATGACCGGCTGTTCCTGCTGCTGGCGAGGGCGCTGCTGGCCGAAGAAACGGTCCCAGAAGTCCTCGAACGGTCCGCCCTCATCCATCCCGAACGGGCTCACTTTTTCGCGGCGTGCGGCGTCGATCTTGACGACGGCCGGACCGACCTTCTCCGAAATGGTGACGAAATCGAGGTTGTCCCTGACCTCCGGGGGGGCCGAGGCGAACAGGCTGGACGATGGGACCGCGGACGGCTTCTTGTCGAAAATGCCGGACTGGGGCGCGTTCTTGTCGGGGAGATAGACGAAGATGTAGCCCGCCACGACCAGGCCCAGAAAGAAGAATGATAAAGCGACCCACGCGTATTTTTTCATGTTAAACCTCCGGAACTCGAGAGTTTAAAGTACCATATCCCATTGGGAATTTCAATTTCCCGACCTTGTTCTAACTCGGACGGCCGGCGAACTGTTGCATTCCCCCCGGGATGCGGCTAAGATGATTTTTCGACCCCCATGAAGCTCCGTAAAGGCATTCTCGTCGTCCTCGAAGGCATCGACGGGTCCGGGAAGACGACCCAGGCCCGGTCTTTGTTGAGGCGCCTCAGGTCTAGGGGCTGGGAAGCCGTCTTTTTCCGCGAGCCGACCCGGGGACCGTGGGGCAGGGAGATCAAGAGGAAGGCGGCCCGGAACGGCTCGCTGACGCCCGGGGAGGAGCTCGATCTCTTCATCAAAGACAGGCGGGAAAACGTCGAGAAGAACCTGAAGCCGGCCCTTGAGATGGGGAAAATCGTCGTCCTGGACAGGTACTATTTCTCGACGATCGCCTACCAGGGCGCCAAGGGGATCGATCCGGGGAGGGTCAGGCGGATGAACGAAGCTTTCGCCGCGAGGCCCGACCTGGTCATCGTCCTCGACGTCGACGCCGGGGCCGGCCTGGCCAGGATCGCCGGACGGAAGACCCGGGACGAGCTCTTCGAGCGGGAGGATTATCTGGCCAGGGTCAGGGAGATCTTCCGAGGCCTCCGCGGCCGAAACATCTTTCACTTGGACGGGAGCGGCGACCGGAGGGCGGTCGGCCGGGCCATCTGGGAACATGTCGAAAAGCTCCTCCCCAAGTAATTCGGTGACAGTAATTCGGTGACAGTCAACTCATTACCGAATTAGCCATCCTTCCTAACGATCGAAAAAAAAACGCACTGATCATCGGGACCTTGACAACAAACACCAATTGGGGACCTGTCCCTATTTCGGCAATTAGTTGTGTGTCACCGCAATAGGGACGAGGGGCGGGCACGGATGCCGCAGGCCATCCCTGAAGCTCTGAGCAAGGACGCACCGAGACGGGACCCGTCCTGCCTTTGTCTTTTGCAACCCGATTTGCTATGATTGAGTTCTAGCGATCATGGCCATTCCATCCCTGAAAATCAGGTTCCGGAGATTCAACAGGCGCGATTTCGCCCGGGCCTTCTTTTTCCTCGCGATCGTGGGAATCGCCCTCGTGATGGGGGCGGGCTTCGGCGCCTACTTCGCCATCAAGGATAACCTCCCCTCCGTCTCCGATCTCGAGACCTTCAAGCCGAAGATCATCACGACCCTCTACGCGGCTTCCGGCGAGCCCATCAGGGAGTTCTCCGAGCAGCGGCGCATCGAAGTCCGCTACGAGCAGATCCCCGACATCCTGATCAAAGCCATCGTCGCGACCGAGGACTCACGCTTTTTCAGCCACGCCGGCATCGATTACCGCGGGATCCTTCGGGCCGTCAGGGACGACATCATGAAGATCCCCATGGGGAAGCGTCCCCAGGGCGCGAGCACGATCACCCAGCAGCTGGCCAGGGACCTGTTCCTCCACAGCGACGTCAGCATGCGCAGGAAGCTCAAGGAGATGTTCCTGGCCCGCGAGATCGAGAAACAGTACTCCAAGCGGAAGATCCTGGAGCTCTATTGCAACCATTTTTATCTCGGCCACGGGGCCTGGGGAGTCGAGTCGGCCGCGAACCTCTTTTTCGGCAAGAGCGTCAAGGACCTGGGCCTCGAGGATGCGGCCCTCATCGCCGGGATCTTCCAGAGGCCGGCCCGCTATTCGCCCTACAATAATCCCAAGGTCACCCTGGAGCGCCGCAACCACGTCCTCAACAGGTTGGCCGAGGAAGGATACATCAGCAAAGAGCGGGCCGAGGCGGCCAAGAAGACGCCCCTGAGCGTCCTCCCGCTGAGGCAGACGAGCGACGAGTTCGCGGCCTACTTCTTTGAAGAGGTCCGTAAGTACATCGACAGGAACTACGGGAGCGACGCCCTCTACGACGGCGGCCTCAAGGTCTATACGACCCTCGACCCGACGCTGCAGAAATATGCGGAGTCCGCCCTGCGGAAGGGGCTCCGGGACGTCGAGAACCAGATGAACGGCTGGCGGACCGACAAGCCGAACCTCCTCGCGTCCAGCCTCGAGGCCAAGAAAAGCCTCGTCGCCAGGCCGCAGGCCGGGCTCGAAGACCAGTGGCTCTTGAGCTGGGACAACCAGCCCCTCGAGCCCGGCGAGGTCTACGATGCCATCGTCCTCTCGGCCGGCCGGACGGAAGCGTCCGTCCGGGTCAAGACGATCACCGGGAGAATGGCCAACAAGGGCATCGCCTGGACCAAGGCCGGTTTTCTGGATTCCCTCATCAAGCGCGGCGACATCATCCAGGTCAAGGTCAACGCCCTGGACGAGGGGAGGAAGGAGGCCCAGGTCTCCCTGAGCCAGAACCCGATCCGGAACGGCGGCTTCCTGGCCATCGAGCCCCAGACCGGGCAGATCAAAGCCATGGTGGGAGGGTACTCGTTCCGGGCAAGCCAGTACAACCGGGCGATGCAGGCGCCCCGCCAGACCGGCTCGGCCATCAAGCCCTTCCTCTACACCGCCGCGATCGAGAACGGCTTCACCCCGGCAAGCCTGATCGTTGATGAGCCCACGACCTTCATCGACCGCTGGAACGGCGAGCCCTGGTCCCCGAGGAATTATGATCGCCAGTACAAGGGAGCGGTGACCCTCCGCATCGGCCTCGAGGAATCGCGGAACGTCGTCACGGCCAAGCTTCTCGATTACATCTCACCCCAGGTCGGGGTCGACTATTGCCGGAGGTTCGGCATCACGTCGCCGCTCTATCCTTACCTGGCCCTCAGCTTGGGGGCGTTCGAGGTCACTCTGGCCGAGCTCGTCTCCGGCTACTCTGTCTTCCCCGACAAGGGCGTCCGGTTCAAGCCCTATTTCATCTCCAGGATCGAGGACAAGGACGGCAACGTCCTCGAGGTGACCCGGCCCGAATCCGAAGAGGTCCTCTCGCCCCAGACGGCCTACGTCATGACCTACCTCATGCAGGGCGTCGTCAATGAAGGGACGGGCGCCGCGGCCAGCGTTCTGGGTTGGCCCCTGGCCGGGAAGACCGGCACGACGGACAAGTACTCCGACGCTTGGTTCATCGGCTTCTCTCCGACCCTCTGCGCCGGCGTCTGGGTCGGAAACGACAAGCAACTCTCGCTGGGGGAAAGGCAGACCGGGGCCGCGGCCGCCCTGCCGGTCTGGCAGGATTTTTTCGGCCGGGTGATCGCAGACAGGAAAAAAGCGGACGAAGCCGCCGGCCCCGGGGCCATGGCCGAGGATTTCGAAGTCCCCCCGAACCTTGTTTTCGTGGAGATCGACCGCAAGACGGGCCTCCTGGCAACTCCGACGTGTCTGTACCCGTTCCGCGAAGTCTTCTTCGACGTTCCCGAGCTCCTTCCCAACCGCTACTGCACGAACGCCGACCACCTCAGGTGCCTGGATTATTATTCTGCGCAAAAGGCCAGCGAAGAGCACTGATAAAAAAGGGGAGCGTCCCTTTCGAACCGGCTCAGCCGAAAGAGACGCCCCCCCGTATGGGAAAGGGGTCAGTTACTTTTTTCGAGATCCGCTCGAATGCGAACTGGAGCTTCCCCGCGAGCTGGAGCCGCGGGAAACACTCGTCTTCCCATGGGACGGAGTTCGGCCCGATGAAACCCTGCCCGACGACGAGCCGTAGCCGTAGCCCCTTCCGTACGACCACCCGCCCAGGTATGACCTGGACCTCCCGGAGCCCCCGTCTCCGTAGCCGGCCGGCCGGCTGATCAACGGCGAAGACGGATATGTCCGGATGGCCCTCGACTCCGCTCCCCTCGCGGACACTCCGCTGGAGGAGCTCCGGTAGTCGCTGGACATCCTGGATGAAGATGGAGACGGAGAGTCGTCCTTTTTCCGGATCCTGCGGGCCCCGGAGGAAGAGCTGCCGGACGAACCCGACGATCTGGCCGGCGCCGATTTTCCGGAGTTACCCTTGACGCTCGGGGAGCCCGATGTCTTGCCCTGGCCCGCAGGCCGGCTGATCGACTCGTTGCCGGCGCCGCGGTTCGGGACCAGGCTGCCGGAGCCCGCGTCCTTGCGGAGCATGACCCGGCTGCCGTTGAGCGGCTGGACCGAGATCTTGGTCCCCGCCGGCCGCAGGTTCGGTGCTTGCGCGGAGAAGGTCATCTTCGGCAGGCTTTTCATGGTGGTCGGGTCCCTCAAGGCCACGTGGGAGATATTGGGGTCTCTGAGCTGGTTCCTGTTGATAACGGTCAGAGGCCGTGAACCGGCCGGATAATAGTGCCCATAGTAGGGGAAGTACCCGCCATAGTATCCGCCGTAATATCCGCCGAAGAAATTGAAGCCAGCGTAAAAGGCAGGGAATCCCCAATAGCTCATCGGGCCCCAGCCAAAGTAAGAGTCATTCCACCACCAGTTGACCCACGCTGGGCCCCATATGCTTGTGGGGATCCAGTACCATCCAAGGTCCATGCCCCAGTGCCAGCGGCCGTAATGGAAGGTCGCCCAGCCCCACGGCTCGTAGGGAAGCCAGGTCCAGCCGCTCATGCCCAGCCAGACCCAGCGCCCGTCCCAGTAGGGCTGCCAATCCGCATCGATGCCGGAAGGAACCCAGACGTTGCCGTAAGGGGCGACGTAAGTCCATTGGCCGTTCTCGTCGAGCTCCGATTCGTAGTCCTCGAGCTCGGCCGGGAGATACCTTTTGCCCTTGGCGAACTGTTGTCCGACCTGGGAATTCCGCGATTCGTTGAAGCGGTCGAACGCGTCATTGGCGACGTCCATGAACGAGGAGGGTTTGCCGGAGAACTTGCCCTCCGAAATCTCAAGCCTCTGGTCGGCCTTGAGCAGGGTCGAGCCGCCTTCTCCCGCCGCTTCGATCAGGCCGCGGTAAACGAGGACCTCGGTCTGCCTGTTCTCCCTGACATTGATCCGGTAGATCCCCTTGTCGAGGATGTAGAAGGACGAGTCGGCGGTGTGGATCTCGATGCCTTTTTCCTTGGCGAGGTTGCCCACGACGAGGTAGATGCTGCCCGACCAGACGCGCATGCGGGCGATGTCGTCACCCTTCTTGGGCAGGTTCAGGATGTCGAGCTTGGTGTCGTTGTCGAGCCGGACATAATTGCCCCGGCCGAAATGGACCTCCATCCGGCCCTCGGCCGTTCCGAGACGGTCGCCCTCGCTGACGGGCATATTCAGCACCCCTTCCTCGTAACCGAGGTCAGAAGCCCGCTGGACGAACGTTTTCCCTTCGACATAACTCATCCTGGCAACGGAGTCATTCGTGTATTTCGTTTCTTTTGGCTGCTGCGGCGGCTGCGGCTGCTGGGCCTGCTGGCCTTGATCGGGGGGCTGCTGAGGCTCTTGGGACCAGCCCGCCGAGATGATAAGCGTAAGAGCTGCGGCAAAGATGAGTGCTCTTCTCATTGTTGCTCTCCTTATACAACATTAAAGATAAGCAAGAACTATGCCAACGGTCCCTCCCCATAAAAAGACCGTTATTATTTAATTTTTGTCCTATAAAAAGGACGTTTTTCTCCCAAGAGGACAATCCGCCGGACCAGTGAAAGCCACCGCGGCGTGGGAAGCCTTGGAGACGCGAGAAAGCCGGGGCTATCAAAGATCCCAGTAGTTTCGGAAGATCTGAAAACACGGACCGAGCTCCAGCCGGGTTTTCTCGGATGCGGCCAGTTCGGGAAGGGGAGCGGTCGGGCGTCCGAGCCTGTCCAGGACCTCCCGGACCCCGTTCCGGAGCGCCGGGAGGTCGTAGCCGCCTTCGAGGACGAAGGCGATCCTCCCCGCGGCGGACTTTGCGGCCATGCCCGAGAGGGCATCCGTGAGGAGGCCGAACCCCTCCCGGCTGACGGCCATTCCGCCCAGGGGGTCGCCGGCGGCGATGTCAAAACCGGCGCTCACCAGGATGAACTCCGGCTTGAATTGGGCCGAGACGGGCCCCAGAATTTTCCGGAAAACATGGAGGAAATCGGCGTCTCCCTTGCCCGACGTCAGGGGCACGTTCAAATTGTAGCCAAGCCCGGGCCCGGCTCCGGTTTCGCGGACGGCGCCGGTCCCCGGATAAAGGGGGACCTGGTGGGTCGAGAAATAGAGGACCTCGCGACGGGAATAAAACGCGTGCTGGGTGCCGTTGCCGTGATGGAGGTCCCAGTCGACGACGAGGATGCGTCGGAGACCATGCCGGCGGATGAGATATTCCGCGCCGACGGCGACGTTGTTGAAAAAGCAGAAACCCATCGCCTGCGACGCCTCGGCGTGGTGGCCGGGGGGCCGGACCAGGGCGAAGGCGCTCCCCACCCGGCCTTCCATGATGGCGTCGATCGCCCGGAGGACCCCGCCGGCCGCGAGGAGGGCCGTTTCAAAAGTTCTAGGGCCCGCCGAAGTGTCCGCGTCGAGGAAGACCCCGTCCCGGCCCGCCGTCGATCGCAAGAAATCGATGTATGCCCGCTCATGGACCCAGCCCAGCTCGGCTTCGGTTGCGGGGCGCGGCTCGATTCTGAGATATCGGCCCGGGACCTCCTCCTCGAGCATCCGGATCAGGACCCGGATGCGCTCGGGGCTCTCGACATGACCAGGCCCCATGGCATGGGCGGCGAAGCGTTGATCAAAAACGACGCCCGGTTTCATTATCGTATCCTTTCAAATCGAACGGCTTTGGGAATGTCCTCCACTCCAGAGTGCGTCTTGCGCTAAGCCGCACATGACGTTCCGGACATTCCCCTTCAGCCGTCCTCTATGAAAGAGGGACTGTGCCTAGCTATTATGCTTCGGGAAAAACTTTTCCAGCTCCTCCGGCTTCTGCTTCGGGGTCAGGAGGCTGACGACGACGAGGGCGCCGAGCGACGCGATCAACGCCGGATAGATCAACGGGATCCCCCAGGGGTCGCCGTCCGGGGCCGGGATTCCGGGGATCTTGGACAGCGCGAAGAAGACGAGGCAGACGACTGTCCCGGAGATGATCGAGGCCAGCCCGCCCGCCTTCGTGACCCGTTTCCAGGCCAGGGCGGCGATGAGCGCCGGAGTGATGGCGACGCCGTAGATCGTGTAGGCGAAGAAGCTCATCTCGAGGACGCTCTTGAGCTGGGTCGCGAGGAGGAAAGCCAGGACCCCGACGACGACGACCAGGACCTTCTGCAGGGCGACCATCTTCTTCGGGTCGGCGTCCTTCTTCAGGAATCGTTGGTAGATATCCCGCATGAGCGTCGTGGAAGGGGACAGGAGGTAGTTCATTCCCGTCGAGATGACGACCGCGCAGGCCGCGCCGAGAAGGAGGACACCCACCGGGGCGGGGACGAGCTGCCGGGCCGCCATCAGGACGACTTTGCCTCCCGCCTTGGGCAGGCTCAGGTCGATCTGGCCCTTGAGCTTGCTGAAGCCGAAGACGGCGATGACGACGACGATCGTCTCGACGAAGATGGTCCCGACCGTCCACCAGGCGACGGCCTTCTTGGCGTCCCTGGCGGACCTGGCGCTGTAGAACTTCTGGTACATGCTCTGGACGCCCAAGAGGAGGAACATCGTCGACAGAAAATAGCCGATGGCCTTGAGCCAGGGGTGGGCGCCGAACTGGCTGTTGACGACGGCGAAGTAGCCGGGAGGGAGGGCTGCCTTGGCCGCCGGCAGGCCGCCCGCGGCCGCGACGACGAACGGCACGGCCAGGAGGCAGGCCAGGACGATGATGATCCCGTTCGGCAGGTCCGTGTAGGCGATGGCGACCATGCCGCCCAGGGTCGTGAAGAGGATGACGAAGGCGGCGGCGATGAGCGTCCCCGTCGACTCGGAAATTTTGCCGTCCGTGATGACGTTCAGGATGAACCCGCCCGCCACGAACTGATAGGAGACGATGGACACGAAGGACAGGATCAGGGCGATGGCCCCGAACAGGCGGGCGGCCGGCCCGTACCGGACCTCGAGGACGTCGCCGACCGTGTATTGCCCGAAGGTGTGGATCTTGGCGGCGAGGAAATAGATGAGGATGATCCCCACCCAGGCGCCGGCGGCCAGCCAGAGGGCCGAGAACCCGGCCTTCGAGGCGAACTCGGCGCCGCTGATGAACGTGCCGGAGCCGATCCAGGTGCAGATCAGGGTGAAGACCATGACCTGCCACTTGAGGCTCCGTCCGGCGAGCATGAACTGTTCCTGGCTCTTGATGCGCCGGGAACGGATGAAGTTCAGGGCCGTGAGGGCCAGGAGATAGGCCAGGATGATCCAGAGGTAGAACGACATGATACCCTCCATTCAGCCTCGGTCCGCCATCGGGCGTCGTCCGCGGCTCGTCCGGCGGCGCCCGCTTTACGGCTGTTGATTCTCTGCCTCGCCGCCGCCCTTCTTTTCGAGCTTCACGGACAGCAGTTTGGTCATATTGGGCTCCGACATCGTCGTCCCGTAGATGTAGTCCGCCACTTCCATCGTCTTGTAGTTGTGGGTGATGAGGATGAACTGCGTCTGGTGCTTGATGATCTTCAGGAGGTCGAGGAATCGGGTCAGGTTGACGTCGTCCAGGGCCGCGTCCACTTCGTCCAGGAAGCAGAACGGGGACGGCCGGTAGCGGAAGAGGGCGAAGAGGAAGGCCAGGCTCGTCAGCGATTTCTCGCCGCCCGAGAGGAGGCTCAGGTTCTGGACCCTTTTTCCCGGCGGCTGGGCCACGATCTCGACCCCGCTCTCAAGCGGGTTCTCCGGTTCGAGGAGCTTGACCTCGGCGTTCCCGCCCTTGAAGAGGGCCGTGAAGATCTCCTGGAAGTTCTTGTTGACCTCTTCGAGGGCCTTGAGGAACTGGACCTTGCTCTCCTCGTCGATCTTGAGGATGGCCTCTTCCGTGGCGCGGATCGAGTCCCGGAGGTCCTGGCGCTGCTGGACGAGGAATTCATAGCGCTTCTTCTGCTCGAGGTACTCCTCCTCGGCCATCAGGTTGACGGCCTTGTAGCGGATGAGGCTCTCTCTCGCGTCATCGAGCTCTTTCTCGACCTCGTCGTCGGCCATCACGGCGACCGGACGCCATTTTCTCGCGGTCCGGCGGGGCCCTGCGGCTTCCGGCTGGACCTCGGACTTCCCGCCCTTCTCCGCGGACTCGACCGGGAGTTCTTCGGCCTCCTCGTCCCCGGCCTCGCCGAGCTCCTCGCTCTCCGCGTCCTCCGCCGCGGCAGGAGCGGCCGGGGTCTGCTTCCCGGCCTCGGCTTCCGCCCTGAGCTCGGCCAGGGTCTTCTTGAGCTCTTGCCAACACATCTCGTCGAGGTTGACGAGGTCGCGCTCGACCTCGGCCTTGCGGATCTCGTGCTTGACGCGCTCGTCCTTGGCCGCCTCCTCATCCTCCCGGGTTTTCCGGACCACTGCCTCCAGCTCGTCGAGTTCCCTCCGGACGTTTTGGAGCCCGGCCTCGGCCTCCGACAGGGCGCTTTCGGCCCCGGACTGTTCCGCGGCGAGCGCCTTGGCCTTCTCCCGGAGCGCCTGAATATCCTCTTTGAGCCGGGCCTTGTCGTCGTCGCTGCGCCGGGCGTCCTCCTCGAGGAGAGTGATCTTGGCCCCGGCCGCCTCCTTGCGCTTTTTTATTCCCTGGATCTGGCCAGCAAGGCCGCTCATCTTCTCCTGGAGAAGGTCGAGGCCGGCCTTGGTCTCGAAGGAGCGCCGCTCGGTCGCCGAGACCTTTTCCAGGCTCCCGGCCAGGGCCCGCTCTTTTTCATCGATCCTCTCCCTGAGGGCCCGGGCTTCCGCCTCCCGGGTGAGGACCTTTTCGCCGAGCTCGCCGAAAGCCCGGCCGAGCTTCTCTTTTTCGGCGTGCAGGAGCTCGAGCTCCCTGCCCAGGACGTCCCGGGACGCCCGGATCCTTTCGCCTTCGGTCCGGCTGAACTTGTGCTCTTTTTGCCGGTCCTCAAGGGCCCTCTCGGCGCGGCCGTGGAGCTCCCTCTCGTTCTCGAGGTCCCGTTCGAGACCGGCCTTTTCTCCGGCCGTCGCCTCGAGCTTGGAGAGGAGAGGGGCCATCCCGGCTTCGGCCCGGGCGACCTCTTCCTCGAGTTTCCTGATCTCCGAGACCAGAGCGATCATCCCTCCGGATCTGTCCCCGAGCTTGAGGAGCCCGGAGGAGAGGAGGAGGTCGCCCGAGGGGGTCAGGTAATTGAGTTCCGGGTGGTCGAGCCAGATCCGGACGGCGTCCCCGATCGCCCGGACGATGACGGCGTCCTCGAGCCGGGACAGGCTCTCCTTGATCCGGTCCTGCGCCTCGAGCCGGCTCTTGAGGAGCCCGATGACTTCCGGCCGGCCCATGACGTCCCTGCTGACCGCGGGCTTGCCCTTGGCCGGGATGAGGAGGTATGTCCCCCTGAGACCTTCGGGAGCTCCCTTCAGGAATTCTTCGGCCGGGACGACCCGCGACCCGGCTTCCTCTCTCCAGAAGGCGTCGAAAAGCGGCGCGTCCTCGGGGCTCGTCCGGATGAGGTCGGCCAGGATGCCCAGGGCCCCGGGGATCTCGTCCGTCCTGACCTCGCCGCGCTCCTTCTCCTCGATTTTCCTGAGGGCCTGGAGATGGTAGGCGGTTTCGTCCCGCTTGACCTTCCACGCGTCGAGCTCAGCCTGGATCCCGGCGAACGATGTCCGGACCGCGTCCAGGGCCGCCCCGAGGCTCTCCCTCCTCTGCGCCGCGGAGTCCTTGAGGGCGACGTGGCCGGAGATCTCTTTCTCGAGGTCGACCGTCCTGGATACGTTTTCATCGAGCTCGCGGGAGTGCTCGCCGAGCTGGGCAGCCAGCTTCTCCTCCTGGCGGACCAGGAGCTCCAGCTCTTTTTCGGTCCTGACGCTCTCGTTTCTCGTCTCGGTCGTGTCCTCGAGGGCCCGGAGGTAAGCTTCGCGGAGGGCTTCGATCTCCTTTTCCGCCAGGGCCTTTTCGCCGCGCGCCTGTTCGAGGAGCTCCGCCGACCGGCCGGCCTCGACCCGGCTCGTCTCGAGTTCTCCCGCGAGAGAATCCAGCCGGCCCTGTGTTTCCTCGATCTCCTGAGTAAGGCGCAGGACGTCTTCCAGGAGCTCGTTCCGGTCTGATTCCGACCGTTTCTTTTTTTCCTCGAAGAATTCGACCCGCTTGGATTCGCGCTCGATATCGCCCTCGGCCCGGGCGATATGGGACTTCAATCCGTAGACGCGCTCCTGGTTCTCCTTGAGCGACTTTTCGAGCTCCCAGAGCTCTTGGCGCTTCACGGCGATGTCTCTCTCTTCTCTCCGGATCCGGGCCATGATGGCCTGTTCCCTGGAAAGGGAGTCGGAGTAGAGGCCGGCCGCCTCCTTCTGGGCCCGCTCGAGATGGGCAAATTTCCTCTGATAATGGTGGGACGTGAGCTCCCGGATGCGCTCGCGGAGCCGCCGGTAGCGGTTGGCGGCCTGGGCCTGGCGCTGGAGGGAGTTCTTGGCTTTTTCGACCTCGAGGATGATGTCCTCGAGCCTGATGAGGTTCTGCCCGGTCGATTCGAGCTTGCTCTGGGCCTGCTTTTTCTTGTCCTTGTAGTAGGCCGTCCCGGCCGCCTCTTCGATGAGGGCCCGCTTCTCGGTCGGCTTGGAGGTGACGAAGCTGCCGATGGCCCCCTGCTCGATGACGAAGTATTCCTTCTCGCCGATGGCATGCTTCCAGAGCTCGTCTGTGATGTCCTTGAGACGGACGGTCTTGCCGTTCATCCGGTATTCGCTTTCGCCGGACCGGAAGACGCGGTGGGAGACGGCGAGTTCCTCCTCTTCGCTTCCCAGGGTCAGGATGGCGTCGGCCATGCTGAGCGGCGGCTTCTTGGCGTTCCCGTTGAAGATGACGTCCTCGGTCCGGTCGCCCCGGACCGTCTTTTGGCGGAGGCCGCCCAGGACCCAGAGCATGGCGTCGACGAGGTTGCTCTTGCCGGTGCCGTTGGGGCCGACGATGGCCGTGATGCCGGGGTGGAAAACGATCTTGGTCCTCTCGGCGAAGGATTTGAATCCTTGCAGCTCGAGCTTCTTGATGATCATGCTCATGGTTCTTGGTACTCGCGGCCCATGCGGAATAGCGGCTTCAACCGTGCGGCTGAAACAGAGTGCTATTGTATTCGATTCGACCCCGTTTGCAAAGAGGATTTTGGCCTCGTCCCCTTATCGTTTCTTTCTGAGGTTGCGGACTCGGGGGGAGTCCCTCCAGCAGGGAGCGGATTCTGAGGAGCGACCAGCAGAAGCGTGGCGGAGCGGCTCGGAGCCGCACTTCTGGTAAATATCTGAAACGAGTCTCTGTATATTGTTCCAGGGACTGTGCCTCTTTTCCATCCGTGCCCGCGTCGCGCTCAATGTTTTCTCCGGGACATCCCCCCTGCGTCCGCTAATTTATTTTTAAACACTTCGGGAAGGCTGAAGCGCTTTATCACGTTCCCGCCACCCCCTCTACCCCCCCCTTAGTTCTGGCAGGAATATTCGTCGGGGCGGTTTGTATAAAGGGTGGAAGCGGAAGCTTTCGGAACCCGGTCGAAAGGAGGCGATTATGTTCGAGAATGTGCTGTTCGTCCCGGAAAGACACGCCGGCATGAGGGCGGCGGTCCTGCCGTTCTCGGTCCTGGCGCACGGGCTCCTTGCGCTCCTGCTCGTGGCCATCCCGCTCGTCCGGAGCGGAGACCTGCCCCGGGTCGGGCTCACGGGCGTCTTCCTGGCGCCCGCTCCACCCTCCCCGCCGCCGCCGCCCCCCCGGGCGAAAGGCCGGCCCGCGGCCGCGAGGACACGGATCAGGCCGGTCCCGGCGGTCGGGACGGGAGCCGCGGCGCTCCTTGTGGCGCCCGTGACCATCCCGAGTGCGATTGCGGAAGAACCACTCGACTGGGGAGGGCCGGAGGATGGCGTCGAGGGCGGCGTCGATTATGGAGCGGCGGGCGGATATCCCCGGAATCTCCTCGACGATGCTTTCCTTCAGATCATCGGCGACGAAACGTCGCCGATCCGGCCGGCGGGGGAGGTGCGGATGCCGCGGCTCCTCAAGCGGGTGGACCCCGTCTATCCCGAGATCGCCCGGGAGGCCCGGGTCCAGGGAACGGTTATCCTGGAAGCGACAACGGACCTCTACGGGCGGGTCGTGGGGGTTAAGGTCCTGCGGTCCATCCCCCTTCTCGACGAGGCCGCTGTCGAAGCCGTGCGTCAATGGATCTACGAGCCAATGGTCGTCAACGGACGGCCGCGCGGCGTCGTCTTCACCGTCACCCTGCGCTTCGAGCTGAAGTAGCTGCGGCGAGCGGATCTTTTTCTAAACGGGCGGTGGATCGCGCCTTGACAGGCCGGGCCAAATCGTTTAATTTCTATATACTTTGACCTCTCCTGTTGAAGCCAGCGTAGCTCAGTCGGTAGAGCAACTGATTCGTAATCAGTAGGTCGGAGGTTCAATTCCTCTCGCTGGCTCTCGCAATTTTCCCCGATTGGCCCGTCACAAGTTCGGACTGGCCCGTGCTCCTGGCTTTTGTTAGGGGGATAAGCCCCTCCCTAATCCGCGATACCTAGTAAGTCCAATGGCCTTCATTGACGGGTTTCCATAACGATGCTAATATTTTCCCGATCACCAGAATAGTGAAATGATCTGAAGGGCAAGTTGGGAAAGGAACAACGGGATCAACACGACGTGGCCTATGTTGCCGTAGCTCCCCCGAAAACGCTCGGTGAAGACCCCTTAAAGAGGGTGGCTTCCCTCATCGGCAAAGAGATCTTTGACACGCGCCTCCTGCTCGCCGGAGAAATTCCCAGGATCATCGCCTCCTACCCTAACACCGACACAGCGGACTCGGCAGCTCAGAGCCTGAGGGATACGGGACTTGTGGCCTTCGTCTGCAGGGATTCAGAGCTTCGAAACCGCTCGGCCAGATTCGTGGCGCACGCGACGAGATTCGGAGAGAGAGAAATTATATTCTGGGACAGGCGTGGCGGGGAGGTCAGAGTTAAAGCCGACGACGCATTCCTGATCATAAGGGGAAGGAAGCAGAGCACGACGCAGGAAAAGACCTCAACCACGAAAATGAAACTCAACGTGCCGGCGACGGTGCTGACAGGCGGCATCCCCATTATGCGCCGGGTCACTCAAAAAACCACCCAAGAATCGTTCCTAGCTGAGGACTTTGTGAGGATCTTCGACAGGAGCTCCTCTGATCCACGCGTAGAGATGTTCCAGAACCACGTTGACTACACCTTCCTGGGCCGCGAGGTGACTCCTTCCACTCCGGTGAACTTCAAGATCGTCGTCACAAAACTCCGGGAGTGGTTTCCGCTGGCAATTTTCGATGAGCGGCTGACCAGACATTTTAAGACCGATGTGCCCGCCGCGGGACCCGGAGAAGCGCTTGAGATTGCCTGCAAATTG
Organism: Candidatus Aminicenantales bacterium; assembly: GCA_050015275.1. Lineage (GTDB taxonomy): Bacteria > Acidobacteriota > Aminicenantia > Aminicenantales > Saccharicenantaceae > DATKJS01. The sequence goes on from JBEKBS010000029.1 coordinate 22,595, forward strand.
ATCTATTTGTGCCATTTGGCCAGTGAGCGGCGGCCTGGAGGACGGGAATGAAGATCACAACCGTTATTGGCAGTCCGAGACCGCAAGGGCATGGCGCGACGATCGTAAGAACGCTTCTGGATCTCCTGGGAGAGCACGGCGCATGCGCCAAGACCTACGAGCTCAATCGGCTCTCGTACCGTGGATGTCAAGCGTGTCTGTCATGCAAGACCACATCAGATGTCTGCGTTGCCCAGGACGACCTGAGCGCGGTCCTGAAAGACATCCGGCTTTCCGATCTGGTCATCATTTCGGCGCCCGTCTACATGGGCGAAATCAGCGCCCAGGCCAAAGGGCTCTTGGATCGATTCTACTCGTACCTTGCGCCCGATTTTCGAACCAATCCGGGGGCGACACGGCTCCCCGCGGGAAAGAAGCTCGTCTTCATTCTGACGCAGGGGAACCCCGATGAACAGTCGTTCGGCAGTGTCCTTTCCCGACAGCTGCGAATGTTTGGCATGTGCGGATTCACGGAGGTGTATCCCATCCATGCCTGTGGGACAGGGCGGGGAAACGACGTCCGCATCCATGAGAAGACGATGACGCGGGTCGCTGAGACTGCGAAGGCGATCCTCGCGAATCTATCATAGAAACGGGTAGGGACTTCCTCAGCCAACGCGATTATATTTTTACGGCCGTGACGGTTTTCGTCCTGGCCATCCTACCGTTCAGCATGTTCTGTCTGGGCCTGTACTGTGGCCCGGGCTCCGCCGTCGGAAGCCAACCTCGGGACCGGGCGGAAAAGGGCGGAGCGGGAATTGTCAAATACGGATGAATCCGATATCATTGATTCCGCTCGGGCCGGGCCGAGCCGGTGCCCGGCGACGGAAGTTGTCATGCGATCATTGTGGAAGTTCTTTTCATCGGTCAAACTGGCCATCGTCCTCTTGATCCTCCTGGCCGCCGCCTCGGTCATCGGGACGCTCATCCCCCAAGGTGAGCCCCCGGCCGCCTACGCCGCCCGATATGGACAGCTGGCCGGCCTCCTTTCCGGCCTCCAGCTCACGGGGCTTTACCATTCCGGCTGGTATCTGGCCCTGCTTTTCTTCTTCGCCGTCAACACGATCGTGTGCACGCTCGCCCGTCTCCCGGCGAAATGCCGCCGGGCGTTCAAGCCGATGATCGGGACGGAGACGGCCGGCCTGCTGGCCCTGAAGGTCAAGGGCCGGCTCGGGAAGAACGCCCCGGCCGAAGAGGTGAGGATGAGGCTCGAGGCGACCCTGAAGGCCCACCGCTACCGGGTCAGGAGCCAGGCCGCGGAGAAGCGGCTGTGCCTGCTGGCCCAGAAAAAAAAGCTCGGGCATTTCGGCTCGGACGCCGTCCATCTCGGCCTGCTGGTCATCATCGCCGGCGGGATCGTGAGCGGCCTGGCCGGCTTCCGGACCCACCTCGACCTTTCGGAGGGCCAGACGGTCAAGGTCCCGCGGGCCCCGTTCGAGATCCGTCTCGACCGCTTCGAAACGGAGTATTATCCCCAGGGCATGGTGAAGGCCTGGAAAAGCACCGTGACGGTCATCGAGAACGGCGCTTCCGTCCTGACCAAGCCCATCCTGGTCAATAAGCCCCTGACCCACAGGGGATTTTCCTTTTATCAGACGGGCTACGGCTCGAACTGGGACAATCCGAAGCTCGAGGTCACGGTCAAAAAGAAGAACGACCCCTCGTTCGCCCGCACCGTCCAGCTGGGCGTGGGCGAGCGGGCCGCGGTGGACGACAAGGACGTCAGCCAGATCTCCGTCAAGCGCTTCGTCCCCGATTTCGTGATCGGGGAGGGCAGCCAGGTCGAAACGAGGTCCCAGGAGCCAAACAACCCCGCCGCTCAGGTTGAAGGCTGGAAGGGCCCGGAGAAGGTTTTCTCGGGCTGGATCTTCGCCAATTACCCGGATTTCGAGCAGATGCATTCGGGACAGCCGACGGATCTCTCTTTCGTCCTGAAGTCGTATAGCGGCTCCGAATATTCCGTCCTCGAGGCAGCCCGTGACCCGGGAGTCTGGTTGATCTGGGTCGGCTGCCTGCTCGTGTCGGCCGGCTTCTTCCTGGCCTTCTACTGGCCGCCCCGGGAGATCAGGGCCGTCCTGGAAGAGGGCCGGGACCGGACGGAAGTCACGGCCGGAGGCGTCGCCGCCAAGAGCCGCGAGAGCTTCCAGGCGGAGTTTGAGGCCATCATCGATTCTTTGAGGAGGTCCTGATGATCGAATCGACCCTGTTCACCATCGTGTTCGTTTTGTATATCCTGGCCGCGCTTTTCTATCTGGCCGTGGCGTTCTCCAGGAACGACCGATGGGCGAAGCCCGGCCTCGGGCTGGCCTTCGCGGGCCTCGTGCTCCACTCGGCGGCGCTGCTCGTGAGGACCTTCGAGAGCGGCCACGCCCCGTTCACCAACATGTACGAATCGCTCTCGTTCCTTTCGTGGGCGATGGTCCTGGCGTTCGTCCTGATCGACCGCAAGTTCCGCATCCCCCGGATCGGGCCGTACCTCATGCTGATCGTCGTCGGTCTCGTCGCCCTCGCGTCTTCGCCCCTCATGCCCAAAGAGGCGACGCCGCTCGTTCCCGCCCTGCAGAGCTACTGGCTCTGGCTCCACGTTTCGGTGACGCTCCTCGGCGAGGCGTTCTTCGCCGTCGCCCTCATCACGAGCATCCTTTACCTGACGGCCGATTCGGACGAGAAAAAAGAGAAGATGGATTCCGTCAGCTACCGCTGCGTCGCCGTCGGATTCCCGCTTTTTACCCTGGGTGGACTCGTCTTTGGCATGGTTTGGGCGTACAAGGCCTGGGGCACGTACTGGAGCTGGGACCCAAAGGAAGTCTGGAGCCTGATCACTTGGCTCGTCTTCGCCCTTTACCTTCACACCAGGATCGTCATGGGCTGGAAAGGGAAACGGTCCGCGATCATCGCCATCGTGGGTTTCCTGGCGGCCCTCTTCACCTATTTCGGCGTGAACTATCTGCTTTCGGGCCTCCACAGCTACGCTTGAGGTCTGAAAGGGAATAAATCCTTCCGGGAGGTGTATGAAGGGATGGGAACTCCGGTCAAGCCGCACGAGCATCAGGAGGATGCCGTCCTCGTCCGGAAAGCCCAAGAGGGAGACGTGGACGCCTTCGAAAGCCTGGTCAGGGAATACCAGCAGATGATCTATGCCCTCTGCCGGCACCTGACGGGCGCTCACCAGTCGGCCGACGACCTGGCCCAGGAAACCTTCATCAAGGCCTACTTCGCTCTTGCCAAGTTCGACTCCCGGTGGCCCTTCTATCCCTGGCTCCGGAGGATCGCCGTGAACACGAGCCTCAACTATCTCAAAGCCCGGAGGAGGGAGAGGCCTCTCCTGGACGAGGCGGCAGCCGGCCGGCGGGACGACTCCCGCCCGGCCCAGGACCTGCCCCAGGCGAGGCTCGAGCAGGCCGAGTTCGAGGAGAAGTTCCGGCGATCGATCGCGTCGCTTCCCGATGAGCAGAAAAGCGTCTTCGTCCTGAGGTTCGATGAGGGGTTGAGCTACGAGGAGATCGCCCGGACGCTCGATCTCCCGCACGGCACCGTCATGTCCAGGCTCAACCGGGCCCGGCAGAAGCTGAGGGCGCTCCTGGCGGATTCCCTGGAGAGGAGAGCTTAAGATGAGGCACCGCAAACTCCAGGGACTCCTCGGCGCCTACCATGACGGCGAGCTCAAGGGCGGGAATCGCGCCGCGGTCGAAAAACACCTCAAGGCCTGCCCGGAGTGCCGCCACGACCTCGATTTTCTCCGGGGCCTCGAGAGCGTTCCGAGACAGTCTCCCTCCATTCCGCACGAAGCGGAATACTGGGCTGCCTTCTCCGGCCGCGTCCGGGCCGGGATCGCCCGCCGGCAGGCCGGGGCTCCCGCATCCCAAGTCATGGAGGGCCAAGTGTTCAAAGATGCCTTTTTCCGGCCGGACAGGAATACGGGACTCAGGGCCGCCGTCTTCCCTCTTTCCGTGGCGGCTCACGCCATGCTCATCCTTCTCCTCATCGTGATCCCGCTCATGAAGACCGGGCAGCTGCCGAAGGTGGAGGTGTACAGCGCGTTCCTGGCGCCGCCTCCGCCTCCGCCTCCACCGCCACCGCCGCCGGCCAAGAAGAAGGCCGTGGCCAAGACGGCGAGGATCAAGC
>JBEKBS010000030.1:0-26123 GCA_050015275.1 Candidatus Aminicenantales bacterium
CAAGGAAGGCCCCGGGCAGGTCCCGCCTCTGCCCTCTTTCAAGAGCGGCGGGGCCATGGTCGAGGTCGCCGACCGGGAAGCCCTTTACGAGGCCATGGAGGGGCGTTGATGTTCGTCGTCGACACCAATATTTTCGTGTACGCGGCGGACGAGGACTCCCCTTTTCATGCGAGCTGCCGGGGGGAGATCGAGGAATGGCGGCGCCTGAGCACGCCCTGGTACTCGACCTGGGGGATCATGTACGAATTCCTCCGCGTAATCACCCATCCTCGCGTATTCCGCAAGCCGTGGACCGCGCCCAAGGCCTGGGATTTCGTCGAGGCGGTCCTTGCCGCCCCCACCTTCGGCCTTCTCTTGCCCACGGAGAGGCATGCCGAGATCGCGGCGGAAACGATCCGGAAATCGGCACACGTGCGCGGCAACCTTGTCTATGATGCCCATACGGCGATCCTGATGAGGGAGCACGGCATAGCGAAGATCTATACGCGCGACACCGATTTCCACCGGTTTCCTTTCCTCGAACCGGTCGATCCGACAGCTTGAGGAATCCAGTTCCATTGAATTGACGTCTGGCTAACTTATCTGAACTGTCATTCCAGATCCAGTCTGTGCAAAAAAGGTCTCCCCGCGAGGGAATTTCGTTGAACCAACTCGTCCGGAGGGCGCTCGAGAGGGAAGTTGGCTAAATCAAAAAATCTTCCGGGCCGCGCCCAGGGGGTTCGTGGCGCTCGCGACGTAGCTCTCGAGTTTCCGGGTGCCGGCGTTGACGCATCGTTGAACATCCGCCTCGCCAGCGCCGGGTCCCGTCCGTTCAGGACCGACATGACCCAGCCCGCGGGCGTCGCCCAGAACCCGCCGTTCTGATAACTCTCTTTCTCGACGGACATGAGCTGGCGTTCCCAGTATTCGCCCTTCGGAAGATGCCGGACCTGCCCATGCCAAACGTAGCGGTCATAGTTGGACACGAGCCAATCGACGATGCGGCCCCTTTTCCCCGCCAGCGGGAAATCGATATACATGGCGAAGGCGTTGCCCCAGATATCGGTCTGCCGACAGTCCTTGGAGGCGGCGAAAAACATCCCCGTTTTACTGTCCCAAAGCGAGCCGATGTCCTTTTCGATGGCCCGGGCGCGCGCCGTCAACCGGCCCCGGGTCTTCCCGCTTCCATATAAGCCCTCCCATCGGGCCAGCATTTTGCAGGCCCGCCAGTAGAGGAGCGATTCCATGAAGAGCTCCCCGGTCTTGCCGACCGTGTCCGTGAAGCCGTAGGGCGAGTGGGCCTTGACGGGGTCGTTCCAGACGAGGCCGTCCGCGGCCAGAGGGATACAGTTCATTCCTTTTATAAGATGAGGTGACCATTTCGCGTAGAGGGGCGCGCGCCGTTCAGGGGCGATCATCTCGAGATAGCTCGTCACCGCGAAAACGAGGAACTGGGCGTTGTCGATGCCCGTCTCTCCTAACAGATTATCCGGAGCCCCGGCCGCATAGACCGGCAGGCCGTCGGCCTGGACGTGGTCGGGCACCGCGCCGTCTCCCCGGCAGCCTCTGATCAGGTACTCGATGCATTTTTCGATGTTGTCCGGCGCCATGAGGTCGCCGGCGTTCTCCACCATGTACGCGAAATCCCGCGTCCAGAGGGCTGCGTAATTGGCTTTGCCGTCGGGCGTGTAAAGAAGCGTCCCGTCGGAGGCCTTCATGACGCAGCCTTCGAGCGTCTTTTTCGCAGCGTCCTCGAGGAAAGCGATGTCCGCTCGGAGGCGAGCGTCGGGGGCACGATGTGAAACAATGGCTTGCGGGGACGCGTTTTTTGGACCGGAGATGGGGTCCGGGGTAATATTTGATTGAGGTGGCCCATCGCCGCGCAACGGCCTATAAAGCCTCGTCCTAAAAGATTCTTCGCGCAGCAGCACCGCCTGGAGGAAGCGGAAGCTGTCGGCGAGGTAGCCTTCGTAGCCGGTCGGCTTCCCGTCCCAGCTCGTCCAATCGATGCCCTGGCCGCCGGCGTCGCGGACCCCGTTCTGGAATTCGCCGCGCCGCTGGCGCTCGAGCATGGCCCGGAGGACGCGGTCGGCCCGCTCGTTCTCGCCGAGGACGTAGTGCGCGGCCAGGAAATGGAGGACCTGGCCGGCCGTGATCCCGCCGTTCATGTACCAGCCGAAAGTGTCCGTGCCGTCCTCCCGCTTCGGGATGCCGATCCCGTCGGGCTGGAGATAGTCGCTCCGATGGACCGGGATGAGCATGGGCGGCACCCCGAGGTCGAAGCGCGTGAACCCGGCCTCGGCCATCTTTTCCCAGAGCCGGTCGAGGATCTGGCGGGCGCGGCCAGGCTCGACGAGACCGTACTCGATGGCGAGGCCGTTGAGGGTCGGCGAGGCGTAGTCGTGGAGCTCCCCGTCGCGGCTCTTCCACCAGGCGAGCCACCCGGTTTTCGGATTGTAAAGCGTTTTGGCGTAAACGGCCTTGAGCCTGTCCGCGAGCTGCGTGTACTCCGCGGCCTTCTCCGTCCGGCCGAGCTTCCGCTCGAGGTCCGCGAGCGAGCGCCAGGCGCGGTAGATCAAGGCGTTGGTGTAGCCGTCCTTGTGGCCGCAGTTGAGGGCGTCCCACCAGGCGCAGGACCGGTTGGGCTGGACGAGTGTGCCGCGGTCGCCGCTCTGGGTGGCCTCGACGAAGCCGTCTCCGTCGACGTCGCGCCGGGCCAGGAAATCGGCCGCGAGCTCAAGGCGCTCGATCCGGCGCCCGAGCCAGGCGAGGTCGCCGGTCGATTCGGCGTAATCCCAGGCGGCGATGAGAGGGGAAGCTTCGGCGTCGAGGAAATTCCCGTAGTCCCAGTAGCCCGTGATCTCCCCGGTCAGGCGGCCGGCGGCGTCGCGGCGCATGCGCTGGTCGAGCCAGTAGTCGATCGTCCGGCGGACGAGCGGCATGAGCGAGATGCCCGGGGCGATCTCGGGCGTGAAGAAGGCCTGGTCGGCGTAGAACCAGACCGAGATGCTGGCCGGGTCGCTGATGACGTTGTTGCCGAGGATCCCGGGAGGAGAGCTGAACGGCTTGTCCTGTTCGCCCCAGCGGGAACACGGCTGAAGAGCGTTGAGCCAGCCGCGCCGGGCTGAAGGCCAGAGGTCGGTCGCTTGGAGCCCCGGGGGCGGCGGGAGGAGGAGCGGGGAGAGCGTGAGCGAGACGGGCTTGCCCGGGGCGATCTCCGGAAGATCGAGCGTGAGGTCGACGATCTTAGCGGCGCGGCTGCCTTCGAGACGGCCGGCGAGGGCGCGGCCCGACGATTCCGCGAGGATCATCGGGCCGAAGTCGGGCGCGTTGAGGACCGCGGGGAGCCGGAATGTCCCGTCGTCGCGCCAGTCGGCCGGGAGGACGGTCGTCGAAGTGGCCTTCGGGTCGAAGGGGAAGATGAGGCGGGCGGAAGAGATGGCCAGGGCCGAGGACGAGAAAGTGAACTTGAGTGCACTGTAGCTGTCATGCTGGCCGGAATTTGGGGCTGAGCCTTCACCCGCCCCCGGCCCCGTCTCTATCCTCCATTCGACCCGCGCCTTCCCTGCCTCGAGTTCATAAACAACCGCCTCTCCCCCATTCTCGACCCGGCGGCTCGTCATCTTCGCGTCTTTCCAGGCGCCGCCGTCCAAGAACTGGACCCTGACCGCGCTCTCCGGCCGGAGCAGGTTCGTGTCGACCTTGTCACCGCCCTCGGTGTCCCAGCTCAAAAAGGGCATCTGAGCGCCGGATGCGTCCGCGACACTCTTCAGGTTCGGCTTGCCCTCGTAGACAGGGAGCGCCTCGAGCCAGCGGAGGCGCGCCGGGAACCGCTTCCTCCATTCAAATAGATCCAGGGCCTTGCGCCTCATCGCCGGGGACATCTCGGCGAAACCGATGTCGTCGCCCCACCCGTTGGAGATGGCCACCGGGGTCTGATAGGCGCGGGCGCCGAACTCCGTGTAATCGAAGTGGGTCACCGGCTCCCAGTTGCACGACCAGAGGACGTTGCGCAGGTTGGGGAAGATCCCGTAGGACCAGGCCTCGGGCGCGCAGTGGGTGTCCTGGTAGGTGCCGTCGGCGACCAGGGCGTAGGGCGGCTTCGTCACCCAGTTGAAGACGCCGATGCAGTCGGAAGCCATGAAGGCGAGCTCGCGGCCCGAGCGGCGGCTGTAGGCGCGGACCTCCGCCGTGATGTCCCGGACGAGGCGCATCATGGCCCGGTCGGCGTAGCCGGGGCAGGCGTCCGTGCCCAAGCTGCCCTCGGGGACGTGGAATGTTTCGTCCCAAACCAGGGCGTCGAGCTCGCCGCCGTATTCGCCGAGGAGGGCCTTCGTGTAATCAAGAAAGAAGCCGTAGACCTCGGGCCGCAGGGGATTCTGGCAGAAGGTTTTGCCCTTGGTGTCCGGCCCCTGCCAGCCGCCCCGGTAGAGGACGCGCTCGGGCGCGTAGATTTCGGGGAGGTCCTCGCCGGCGTTCATGCCGTCGGCGAAGTAGAGGCCGACGCGGAAACCGCGCGACCGGGCGTAGGCGAGCCGCTCGTGCATCCGCTCGAGGGTGAGGGCGACGGGCACGCTATTGGGGAAATCCTTCTTGACGTTGGGGTAATTGGAGAAGGCGGTCCAGGCGCGATCGAGGGTTTTCGAGGCGCGGTCGAACGAGTAACGGCCGACGAAATCGTACCAGCCGTGGAGGCAGAGCAGGACCTTGGACCGGTCGGCGGCGGGGAGAGCGGCGGCGAGGGCGTCGATGTCCTTGAACCAGCCGCGGCCGCCGTCGCTCAGGTAGTCGTAATCGACCATGGCGATGTCGTGGAGCCAGGCGGGGCCGGGCGGAACGTCGGGGAGAGCGCGGGCGAAGAATTCGGCGAGGGCGTCGTCGGGCGTTCCGGAATGGAAGACGGCGGAGAGAGAGCGGGTTTCCCGGCCATTTTCGAGGCCGACGGCCTTGGGATAGGTCCATTCGACCGCGTCTTCGGAAAAGAGCGTCGAGAAATAGGGGTCGGTGAGAACCGTTATGCGGGTGGACGCGGAGGCGGGCGGAGCGGAGGGAGCAGGGGCGGACGCTGCGGTGGCTGGCGGAACGGCGAGGGGAATGGCGGCGGCCTTGGCGGAGGTGAGTTTATCGGAGGTGAGCGCGCCGGCCTCTAAGCTGACGATGGGGATGGCGAGCGGGACGCCGGAGGAGCGGAGCGCGCCGGCGAAACGGTAAGCGGCCCGATGGTCGGCTGAGACGGTGAGCGGCTTCCCCGTCCCGTCCTTGAGCGGCAGCCAGGTCTCGGGGGTGAGACGGATGGGGGCGAGCGGCAGACGGACAGTGAGGTCAGCTTCGAACTTCGCCTGAGAAAGAGAGACGGACGGGGCGGCGGACGAGGGTTGCGCGATGAGGGTGATCTCCCGCGCGATGCAGGCGGATTTTTCGGTTAGGGTCAGGCGATAAAGGAGCTCGACCCGCAGCCGTGGCGTCGTCGGGAGATCGTAGACAAAACGCAGGCCGTCGGGCAGTTTCTCGGTTGCGGACGGCGCCGTCAGAGGGAAGGATTTGTCACCGAGCAGGATCTCGCCGGCGATATCCTCACCGCCTCGGCTTGGCTGCTGGCCGGTCTGCCGACCGGGCTGACTTCCGCTCTTCAAGAGCCAGGCTGTCTTTCCTTTCTCCCCCGGCCCGGCGCTCTTTTTTTCGATGGAGGCGACCGCGCCGTTCGAGGAGAAAGAGACAGAATAATCGCCCGCCGTCAACCGGCGCTCATTCCGGCCCGCGTCCCGGGCTGTGTATGCGGCCAGGATCAAGGCCAGGACCGCGAGAAAGATCATGTCTGCGCGAAGGCTGCGGAGCCTTGCTCTCCTCATCTCATTCTCCTTAATTATTCAGAAAGAAATCACCTCACGGCCACATCTTTTGCGCCCTCGAGCTTGAGACCCATCTTGCCGTCGGGAGTTTTTTCGAAATGGACCGCTTTGGGAGGCCTTATCCCTCCGTCCCAAGTGAAGAAATCCCGCTCGCCTGAAGCATAGAGGCGCATTCGCACGGCGAGGCCGCGCACCGACATGCCCAGGAGCCGGCCCTCTTCCTTGAGGTCCCAGACATAGGTCCTGTCGGCTGATCCCTTCTCGCAGTGGAAGCGGACGACGGTCTCGTCCCTATCCTGGGTCCTGGCCGTGCCGAGGACTTCGTGGCGCAGGATGCGGCCGCGGCCCTCCTCGATTTCCTTGGTGCGTTCACCCCAATGAGTCTTCAGGAGCTCAATCGGACTGCGCCCTCCGTAGGCCTTGAAGAGCGGGGCGAAATCGCCTTTTCTGTTGGCGGTGATGATCTTATCCATGAGACGGTTGAGCTTTTCGAAGCGCCCCGGCTCGGCCTCCCGGACGGAATTGAGAAGGGCGAACGCTTTGGGGCCCTCGGCTTCGATGAAGAGGGCCTTGCCGTCAATCGTCAGGCGGTACCCTCCCCCATCGCCGGGCAGGCGGTACGACCCGGCGAATGCCGCCAGAGCGGCTTCGTCCAGGCCCACGATCTCGGGGATCGAGGGATAGGGGTGGCCGGCGAGGAAGCGCATGCCGAGCTGTTCGAGCAGGGAATTCGCGACGCGGCTCTCGGCGATGACGTTGGTCATGAGGAAGACGACGAGCCCCGCGTCCGGGACGATGGCCAGGTCGGCGAAGAAGATGCCGTTGCCGCCGTTGTGGGTGACGATCTTCGTCCCGTCCGGGGCCTTGGCGATGGACCAGCCGTAGCCGTAGAAGGTATCGCCGCCCTCGCTGACGTGAGGCGCCCAGTATTTCTTCATGGACTCGGGCGAGAGGACCCGCCCCTCGAGCAGCGCCTGGGCCCAGCGGAGCATGTCGTAGGCGGTCGTGTGGATGCCGCCGTTGGCCCGGAGCGCCCAGTGCGGGCCGTCCGCGGCCATGGGGTGCCCCAGGACAGTGCCCCAACGCTCCCCGGCGCGGTAGCCCTGGGCCATGCGTCCGTCTCCCCATTGCGGCAGGAGATAACCCGTCTCGTACATCCCATTCGGGAGAAACAGGCGCTCCCGGACGAAGGCCTCGTAACTCATGCCCGAGAGCTTCTCGATGATCGCGCCGAGGAGGCTGAAGTTCGCGTTGGCGTAGGTGTATCCCGCCCCGGGAGCGAAGAGGAGGGGCTGGGCGAGGACCTTGCGCACGTAATCGGCGAGAGGGACCGGGTCATAGTCGCCGATGTCCTCCGGGTCGGACAGGCCCGAGGAATGGGTCAGGAGGTGGTGGAGTGTGATCTGCGCTTTGTCTGCCGGGACGTCCTTGAAGTAAAGGGTGATAGGGTCGGTGACGCTCAGCTTCTTGTCCTCCTCGAGTTTGAGAATGGCCGCGCCCGTGAATTGTTTGGTGATCGAACCGGTGCAGGAGACTGTGGCCGGCGTCCAGCGCAGGCCGCGCTCGCGGTCGGCCAGGCCGAAGCCCTCGGCGAAGAGGGGTGTCCCGCCCTTGGCGACAAGGACCACCCCGGCAAATCCGAGCTTCTCCAGGCGCTGGAGGTAGGTCCGGGTGTCGGCGATGGCGGCTTTGTCCGGTTCCGAGGCCGGGGCGGCTTTTTGGAGAGGCAGCGGACCCGGGGAAGCCGCCTGGGAAACGGCCATGGCTGCAAGAGCCGCAAAGACGATTAATCCTATGAGAGAGCCGCGGGAGCGTTGTTCCTTCATCTTATTCTCCTTACGCTTTTCTGTAGTGGACATAGCGGGATAGGCACATACTATTAACACAAATCGCCCGATCTTCCGACACATTCTCCAGGTGCTCTGTCGGGCTAACTCGGTGACGCCTCATAATTCGGTGACACACAACTAATTACCGAAATTCTGAGAGAGTCACGGCCATCGCCAGGGGGGCGGCATGAATTAAGGGATTTAGTTGTGTGTCACCGAATTACCCGGGCGCCGCTCGTCTCCCAATACGCGAGCGGCGTTGGCCGATGTCAACCCGAGGATGAGGCCCAGCGCGACCGACCAGAGCGCCGCCAGGCCGATCTGGTATTCCGCCGGGAGCGAGAAGGTGACGGTGTGGGCCGGGATCCAGAACCAGAGCAGGGTCAGCCAGGCCTTTTTCAGGCCGGCCAGGTCCCACTTCCAGGCGATCAGGCAATCTTCCAGGCGGTGGAAGAACATCATCTGCGGCCCGAAAAAAACGTTGGTAAAGACGGAAACCAGGAAGGCCCAGAGGACGGACCCGTGCGCGGCCGGCGGGAGCAGGCTCTTGGAGATGAGCGCGTCCACGAAGCCCTTCATGCCGGTGAATCCGTACTTGATGACGACCCCCAACACGGCCCAGGCCGCGACCTTCAGGAGCCCCTGCCACCAGCCGCCGAGCGCGGCGAGCGGCTTCCGGCGGACGATGAGCGACAGGACCTCTCCCGCCGTGCCCAGGAGGCCGAACTGCACCGCGGCGGACCAGAGGGGATGGCCGGTGACCCAGGCAATATACCCTTTCATGGAGTTTTGTTGATTTATAACACGGAGCGAAATCCGAAGTCAAAATTCCTTGCTGACGGGCGGCGGGAGTGAAGCGCTGGGTGTCAATTCGGTTACTAATTCGGTGACACACAACTAATTACCAAAATTCTGAGAGAGTCGCGACGATCGCCGCCAACAGGAATTAAGGGATTTAGTTGTGTGTCACCGAAATAAGAGGGAAGCGCGGGTTGACCGCGGCCTGCTGTTGGGTTATCATCCGGCCTCGCGGTATCCATCAGGCGAGGGCAGATCAGCATGAAAGGCAGCTTAGGGCCATCGCATAGAATTGCAACCGGCTTCCTCTTTCCTCCCGTCGCCCACTTTATCTCTATTGCCTCCGTTGCCTTTGTCCTTGTCCTCTTCGTCACCCCGGTCCGGCCGTCTCAGCGCGTCCAGGACGGCCGCGAAAGACCGCTCGGCGTCTTCGACGGCCATGGCGACATCGGACCGGTCGAACGCCCCGGCTCCGTGACCTACGACCCGCAGAAGCAGGAGTATGTCATCGCGGGCGCGGGGCTGAACATTTGGTTCGCGAGCGACGAGGGCCATTTCCTGTGGAAGCGCCTGAAGGGAGATTTCATCCTCAGCGCCAGGGTCGAGTTCATCGGCGCGGGCTCGGCCGCCCACCGCAAGATCGGCTGGATGGCGCGCTCCTCCCTCGACGCCGACTCGGCCCACGTGAGCGCGGTCGTCCACGGCGACGGCCTGACCTCTCTCCAGTACCGGAAGACCCGCGGCGAGGGGAGCGCCGAAGACGAGATCGGAGTCACGGGCCCCAACCAGATCCAGCTCGAGCGCCGGGGCAGCTCCTTTATCATGTCCGTGGCCCATTTCGGCGAAGCCCCCATCACCGATATGCTCGAGGGGGTCGCTCTGGGCGACGAGGTCCTTTGCGGTCTCTTCATCTGCTCGCACAGCCCGCAGGTCGTCGAGCAGGCGCGCTTCTCGAATGTCCGCATTACCATCCCCGCGAAGACGGGGTTCGTCCCCTATCGCGATTACCTCGGGAGCCGGCTGGAAATCCTGGAGGTCGCGACCAAGACGAGGACGATCGTCTATGAGTCGCCCAAAACGATCCAGGCCCCGAATTGGACGAAGGACGGCCGGGCGCTCATCTATAACTGCGAGGGCCTTCTCTACCGGTTCGACCTGGCCACGGGGTTGCCGGCGGTGCTGGACACAGGGTTCGCGAAAAACAACAACAACGACCACGTCCTGTCGTTCAACGGAAAAAGGCTCGGCATCAGCAACCACCTTCCGGGCGCCGAGGAGACGTCCATCATCTACACGCTGCCGGCCGAGGGCGGGAAGCCGGTGAGGGTAACGCCGCGGGGCCCCTCCTATCTCCACAGCTGGTCGCCGGACGGGCGGACCCTCCTTTACACGGGCGAGCGCAATGGCAATTTCGACATTTATAAGATCCCGGTGCGGGGCGTCAAGGAAACGCGACTGACCAAGTCGAAGGCGCTCGACGACGGCCCGGAGTTCACTCCGAACGGGCGGTACATTTTCTTCAACTCCAATCGGACGGGCGGGATGCGGATCTGGCAGATGAGGGCGAACGGGAAGGGACAGCGGCAGGTCACGTTCGACAGCTTCCAGGATTGGTTCCCCCACGTCTCGCCCGACGGGCGATGGGTCGTGTTCCTGTCGTTCGATAAGGACGTCGACCCTTCGGACCACCCGTTCTACAAGCAGGTCTACATCCGGATCATGCCGGTCGAGGGCGGCGAGGCGCGCGTGCTCGCGTACGCCTACGGCGGGCAGGGAACGATCAACGCGCCGTCGTGGTCGCCCGACGGAAAAAAGCTCGCCTTCGTCAGCTACTCCGACCAATTTCGGTGACACACAACTAAATACCGAATTAGTCTGAATCCCCGATGAGAATTAAGGTAATTAGTTGTATGTCACCGAATTAAAACTCCTGTTTTCCACCCCCGAAACCAGGGAATTAAGGGAAATGCGGATCTGGTTGCTGCTCGGAGATGGGGCGAATTGACAGCCCATCACCCCTTCGTCTAGAATGGGCGCCTAAGAAGCCGCCCCGTTTCTGCCGGACGCGGGGCAGGAAACGCCGAGGCTGATCATGGAAAAGAAGCCGATGCCGGACCTCAAGGCCATTTGCGAGGCCTTCGCCGTCGAGGGCCGCTGGGTCTCGTCCTGCCCCATTCCGTCCGGGCATATCAACGACACGTACTGTTCCAAGTTCGAGGCCGACGGGCGGCTGATCAAGTACGTCAACCAGCGGATCAACCATCTGGTCTTCCGGGAGCCCGAGAAGCTCATGGAGAACATCGAGCGGGTGACCCGTTTCGCCCGCGAGCAGATCGTCGCCGTGAGCGGAGACCCGCTCAGGGAAACCCTCAACATCGTCCCCGCCCGCGACGGCAAGTCCTTCCACGTGACCCCGGAGGGTAACTATTGGAGGATGTTCCGCTTCATCGACGGCGCCCGGACCTACGACAAGGTCGAGGACCTCCGGCACGTCTATTCGGCCTCGCGCGCCTTCGGGGCCTTCCAGAGAATGCTGAGCCGGCTTCCGGGCGGGCGCCTCCACGAGACCATCCCCAATTTCCACCATACCCGGAAGCGGTACGAGGCGTTCCTCGCGGCGGTCGGGAAAGACGCCGCCCGGCGGGCCGGCGGCGTCAAGCCCGAGATCGCCTTCGTTCTCGAGCGGGAGAAGGACGCCGGCGTCGTCGTGGACGGGCTGGCCGCCGGCCGGATCCCCGAGCGCGTCACCCACAACGACACCAAGCTCAACAACGTCATGATCGACGACCGGACGGGCGAGGGGATCTGCGTCATCGACCTCGACACGGTGATGCCGGGTTCCGTCCTTTACGACTTCGGCGACTCGGTCCGGCTCGGGGCCGCGACGGCCGCCGAGGACGAGCGCGACCTCTCGCAAGTCGGGTTCGACCTCAGGCTCTTCGACCGGCTGGCCGAAGGCTACCTGGACGCGGCGCGCGAATTCCTGACGGACGAGGAGGTCCGGCTCCTCGCCTTCTCCGCGAAGCTCCTGACCCTCGAGTGCGGCGTCCGCTTCCTGACCGACCACCTCAACGGCGACGTCTATTTCAAGATCCACCGCGACGGCCACAACCTGGACCGCTGCCGGACCCAGTTCAAGATGGTCGCCGAGATGGAGCGCCGGATGGACGAGATGCAGGACGTCGTCGACAAGTACCGCTGAGCGGCCGAACAGGAGGTGAGGAGCCATGGCGGCGGACTACAAGACGCTCATCGCCAACCTGCTGGCCTTCTATGATCTCGCGGACAAGACGGTCATCGCGGTCGGGGCCGGCGGCGGCCAGCTCGCCGAGTACGGCCGGGCCGCGGGCAACGTCCTGGCCGTGGACAACAGCGCCCCGGCCCTGGAGAAGCTCCGGGAGAGCTTGAAAGCCGCGGGGCTCGAGGACAAGTTCACCCCCGTCCTGGGCGATTTCTACGATCTCGATCTCAAGGCCGATGTCGTCCTCTTCGAGTTCAGCCTGCACGAGATGCGGGACCCCGGGGCTGCCGTCGAACGGGCCCGCCGCATGGCCCCCGCCGTCGTCATCTTCGACCATTGGCCTGGTTCGGAATGGTCATACATCGTCGCCGAGGAAAAGAAGGTGGCGGCCGGCTGGGCGGCCCTCGGCCGTTTCCCGGTGAAGAAAAAACAGATGCACGAGGCTGTCCAATTTTTCAAGGACTACGAGGAGCTCACCCAGAAGGTGAAGGACCAGGGCGAGACGAGCCTCGCCCGGATCGAGAAATTCAAGGGGATGAAGGATATCCGGATCCCCATGCTTTACGGATTCGCCCTGATCTGAGGGGCAGGAAACGAGAGGACGTCATGAAAACTATCGGACTCGTCGGCGGGATGAGCTGGGAATCGACCCTGGAGTACTACCGGATCATCAACGAGACGGTCAAGAAAAGGCTCGGCGGCTTCCACTCGGCCAAGCTGGTCCTGTATTCGGTCGATTTCGCGGAGGTCGAGCCGCTCCAGCACCGGGGGGAATGGGACCGGGCGGCGGCGCTGCTCGGCCAGGCCCTCCTCAGCGTCGAAAAGGCCGGGGCCGACTTCGCCCTCCTCTGCACCAACACGATGCACAAGGTCTTCGACGAGGCCCAGGAGGGCCTTCACATCCCGCTCATCCATATCGCCGACGTCACGGGCCGGGAGATCAGAGCCCGGGGAATGACGCGCGTCGGCCTGCTCGGCACCCGCTTCACCATGGAGCAGGAGTTTTACAAGGGAAAGCTCACCTCGGACTACGGCGTCGACGTCCTCATCCCGGACGAGGAGGAGCGGCAGGCCATCCACGCCATCCTTTATAACGAGCTCTGCCTCGGCACGGTGAAGGACGCCTCCAGGGACGTTTTCGGGGAGATCATCGCCCGCCTGGAAGGCCGCGGCGCGCAGGGCATCGTCCTCGGCTGCACCGAAATCCCGCTCCTCGTCAAGCAGAAGGACCACAGGCTGCCGCTTTTCGACACGACGGACCTTCACGCCCGGGCCGCGGTCGACCTCGCCCTCCGGGATTGAATTTCGGTGACACACAACTAATTACCGAAATAGGGTGCCCCCGCGCAGCCTGATGTCATGAAATCTGCATCTCTAAAAATTCATCCGATTAATTTCGGTAATTAGTTGTGTGTCACCGAAATAGGTTGCTGTATAATCCCGCCTGAAGGACGGAGGTGACCATGACCAAGCGCCTGCTGATGACCGTGTTCGTCCTGGCCGCAGCGGCCGTCGCCGCGCAGGCCCAGACCCAGGTCGTTTTCGACGATTACTTCCTGGACAAAGCCCTTCGGTTCGATCTCTACCAGGCCGGCGACGCCAAGGACGAGATCGTGACGATCGACCAGATCTACCAGGAAGGGATCTGGCCCGAGACCCGGACCCATCTCATCGACCCCTTCACCTACGGGCACTATGTCGTCAAGCTCTACGACATCGCCTCGAACCGGATGATCTACAGCCGGGGCTTCGACTCGACCCTCGCCGAATACAGGACGACGACCCCCGCCCTGAACGGCGTCAAGCGCGTCTTCCAGCGGTCCCTCCGCGTCCCCTACCCCAAGCGCCCCGCCCTTTTCGTGATCGAGGCCCGGGACAAGCTCCACCTCCTCCATCCCCTCTTCAGCCAGGCCGTCGACCCCTCGGACTATCACATCATCCGCGAGACGACGTCCGCCGGGGATTTCATCTATGTGGCGCAGAAGCGCGGCGACCCCCACGAGAAGGTCGACCTGGCCTTCATCGCCGAGGGCTACACGGCCGAGGACAGGGACAAGTTCAAGGCCGACGTCGACCGGTTCTCCGCCTACCTTTTCACGGTCGAGCCCTACAAGAGCTCCCGCGACCGCTTCAACATCACCGGCATCTTCCGTCCCTCACCGGAGAGGGCCATGGACGAGCCGCGCCAGCGGGCCTACAGGAAAACGACGCTCAACGCCTCGTTCAACGCCTTCGACCTCGACCGCTACATGCTCATCGAGGAGGACCACCGGATGCACGAGATCGCGGCCCAGGTGCCCTGCGACGTCATCGTCGTCCTCGTCAACAGCAAGCGCTACGGCGGCGGCAGCATCGCCTTCGACTACTGCGTGAGCACGGTCGACAATCCGGCGAGCCCCCAGGTCTTCGTCCACGAGCTCGGACATTCCTTCGGCGGTCTGGCCGACGAGTATTACACCTCCGAGGTTTCCTACAACGATTTCTATCCCAAGGGCGTCGAACCCCTCGAGCCCAACATCACGGCCCTCCTCGACCCGGCCAACATCAAGTGGAAGGACCTCCTCTCGCCCGGCATCACCATCCCCACGGAGTACGGGAAGGAGAAGCGCGAGGCCCTCGCCGCCGACCGCCGGAAGCTCCGGGAGGAGCAGGCCCGGGCGGTCGAGGAGGCGAAGAAAAAGGGCGCGAACGAGGCCGGCCTCAAGAAGATCGAGGCCAGATACCGGGAGGCCGACAAGGCCATCGCCGGGAAGATGGACGCGGTCCTCAAGCAATACGCTCCGCTTGAGGACAAGGTCGGGGCCTTCGAAGGCGCCGGGTACGCGTCCACCGGGCTCTACCGGCCCATGGTGTTTTGCATCATGGGCTCGGGCGCGAAGGGCGAGTTCTGCCGCGTCTGCCAGCAGGCCATTTCCCGGATGATCGACTATTTCACGGAATCCAAATAAATAGATAATATCCAAAATTTTGTATTTTAGGGCAGCAAGCGCCCTCCGCGCCTTCCTTGAGTGTCGTTTATCTTATTGAATTCAGGCCATCTTCGAAACTCTGGCGATTCCCTGGGGTTGGCACTTTTTATGCAGTTATGAAAAATAGTACCCGGTGTTGTAGTGTCCATAAACACGGTTTATGATCGGTCAATTCCCCGAAATTCCCTTGAACGTAGAGGAGTCTGGAGAGAGAAAAACCCCTTATGGACAATGGCATGGGGGGCGAAGGCCGCTTCGCCCAGGTCATCGTTGGATTCTCATCCGAGAACAAAAGGAGGAGCGAATCGTTCCGTGCTCAACACATTTAGAATGGAAGGGCGGGAGTGGCCGGCCACTCCATGGTCAAGTGGACAATCTCCCCACAAGGAGGGAACGTGAAGAAAAGCCTCATCTTACTTTCTGTCCTGCTGCTTTCTGTAACTCTCATGGCTCAGGTGAGGACCGGGACCATCTGGGGGCATATCACTGATACGCAGGGCTCGCCTCTTCCGGGCGTCTCCGTGACATTGAAGTCCCCGTTTTCGGCCCAGATGGTTTCCGTCACCGACGAGCAGGGCATTTTCCGCTTCGTCTCTCTCGAGCCAAGCACTAAATACGCCCTGACGGCGGAGCTCCAGGGATTCAAGAAGCAGGAAAAAACAGGCATCATCGTCGTCATCGGCACGCAGTCCAGGATCGACCTGACGCTGGACCAGGGCAAAATCGAAGAGCAGGTGACGGTCATCGCCGTCACGCCGACGATCGACGCCAAGAAGACCTCGGTCGGCAAGAACGTCACCCAGGAGATCCTGCAGGACCTGCCGACGGCCAGAGACCCCTGGAACGTCATGCAGATGGTGCCCTCGATCCAGATGGACCGCGAGAACGTCGGCGGCAGCGAGTCCGGCCAGCAGGCGAGCTACTATGCCAAGGGCGACCCGACCGGCGGCGGCAACAACGTCTGGTCGCTTGACGGCGTCGTCGTCACCGACACGGCCGCCACCGGCGCCTCCCCGGCGTACTGGGACTTCGACTCGTTCGAGGAAATGAACGTCGTCACCGGCGGCGCGGATGTCACCATCCAGACGGGCGGCATCGCTTTGAACATGGTCACCAAACGCGGCGGCAACAAGGTCACCTTCGGCGGCCGCTTCTACCTGACCGACAGCGCCTTTCAGGCGAACAACCTGACCCCCGCTCTGGAGGCTCAAGGCGTCACGGCCATCAACAAGATCAACCAGATCAAGGATTACGGCTTCAACCTCGGCGGCCCGGTCGTCAAGGACAAGCTCTGGCTGTGGATGTCGTACGGCATCCAGGACATCAACGCGGTCACCATCATCGGAACCCTGCAGAACCCGATCCTCACGAACTATAACTTCAAGCTGAACGCGCAGCCCATCCCCTCGAACCGGTTCGAGGCGTTGTGGTCGGCCGGCAAAAAAACGTTCATCGGGCGCTCATCGAGCCAGTCCTACCCCGAGGGATATGATCAGGGAGACCCGTATCATTTCGGCTCGCCCATCGTCAAGTTGCAGGACGAGCAGATGATCGGGAACGACTGGTTGTTGTCCGCCAAGTTCGCCTGGAACGCCAACGCTTTCCAGCTGATCCCCCACAATGACCCTAACCTTGTCAATCTGTGGCGTTATGATGCGACCAACGACGTCAACTACGAGTGGGGGTACTACATCACCAAGCGGCCGATGTACGACTATGACTTCCACACCCAGTACTACAACGACAAGCTGTTCGGGATGAGCCACGAGATCAAGCTGGGCGTCGAGTATTCGAACCGGCGCTCGACCACGGACTCCACGGCCCCCGGGCAGCTCGAGAACATCTACAATCTGAATTACCCCGACATGTGGTGGGATAACGCCCCCGGCTCCTCCTCGGGCAATCCGGGATTCACCCCCGGCATACAACAGTGGATCCTCGCCACCCAGAGCAACATCGATTGGGGCGTCAAAGCGCTTTCGGCCTTTTTACAGGACACGATCACGACCGGCCGGTTCAGCTTACTCCTGGGGATCCGCTACGACCACCAGACGCCGCATATCAACGCCAGCGATTACGCGACGGTCGATAACAACGCGGTCTGGGACCAGTTCGACCCGGCGGTCAAGGATGCCCTGGCGGCCTTCCTGCCCGGCACTCAAGTCCCCAGCATCAATCCCAGTTACCATTGGAATACCTGGTCTCCGCGGCTCGGGATCACCTATGACCTCTTCGGCACAGGCAAGACCATCCTCAAGCTGAGCGGGTCCGTGTACGGCGACTTCATGGGCACGGGCATGGCCTCGTACTTCAACTCCTACGGCGCGCCATCGTACTTTGAAGGCGGCGGCCAGATGTATTTCTGGTGGCTGGATTCGAACCACGACGGCAAAGTCCAGGCCAACGAGGTTTGGGGCAACGACCCGACGACCTACGCCCCTATCCCCCTGATCGTCAACGGCGCGGTCAATCCTGTCTATATCAATGACACCCAGTTCAGCCAGTGGTGGGGCTTCACCCCCTATTCCACGGCGGCCGCGCCTTCGGCTTATACGATGAATCCGAATGCCGGTTCCACGCGGACCTATGAGCTGCTGTTCACGGTCGATCACGAGCTCCTGCCCGACTTCAGTCTCGGCCTGAACGGCACCTACAGAAAGTACGACCACTTCAGCTGGGATGACGCCTATTACGCCAATGGACCGTTCGGTGACTACAGCATCGACGGCCAGAATGTGGCCCTGGGCCCGAGCGCCAGCCTCCCCGACGGCACGATCCCATCGTCGATCACCGACATTAACGGGAATACCGTCAATCTGGGCGCCGGCCCCGGACACACGATCTACATGATGGATGCCCAGTACACGGGCACCCCGTATGCCTACCACACGCTCAACAGCAGCTACAACACCTACTGGGGCGTCGACCTCACCTTCAACAAGCGGCTGTCCAAAAAGTGGATGTTGGACGGTTCCGTGTCCTACCAGGACCAGAGGTATCACTACGGCGACGGCTACACGAACGCGACGAACCTCTGGGCCCTCAATGACCAGCTCTGGGCTCCAGCCATGGGGGGCGGCTCGGGCAAGATCGACGCGTACATCTTCTCCCACTGGATGGTCAAGCTCGAAGGCCTCTACCAGCTGCCCATGGGCATCAACGTCTCCTTCACCTTCAACGCCCGCGCCGGCCATATCATCCCCCACTACATGACGATCGTCGACTACACGTGGGCGAATTCGATCTACCATACCGTCACGAGCTATCTCGATGTCTTCGGCAACCAGACCCTCCCCGCCTTCTACCAGCTGAACCTGCGCATCGAGAAGATGATCAAGATCGGCGAAGCCGGCCGGCTCTACATCATGGCCGACGCCTTCAACCTGACCAACGCCGCGATCATCAACAGACGGTACGACAGGAACGAAGGGACGTACTACATCTACTCAGACCACACAGATTTCGTGCCCTATGCCAACAACTACACGGTCAACGAGATCCTGAACCCCTTCATCATGAGGTTGGGCGTCCGGTTCCAGTTCTGAGCTGAGCCCCGCAGAAACAGATTCTCAAAGCCCCTTCCCCCGGGCGGGGGAGGGGCTTTTTTTGACGAAGGCTGGGGGACTCAGGGGGAGGTTCTGGATGGAATGACCGGCGCGCCCGCCGGCCCGGGGATCAGGCCGCTTTTCCGGATGGCGCCGTGGCCGGGGATGACAGCCGCCGGACCGTGAAACCCAGCTTGGCGAGGACCTTCACGGCCGGTTCGAGGTCCTTTTCCTTCACGAAGATGTGGTCCGTCGAGTAGGCGGAGATGGTGATGAGCGGGATGCCCTCCCTGGCCAGCGCCCCCGACACGTGGGCGAAAAAGCCGATGAGCCCGAAGGGCAGGATCATGTCGAAGGTGATCAGCCGCCAATCCCCCTCGATCCCGAGGAATTTCTGCCTCCGGAGCTTGGATTGCTCGACGATGGAGGTCGTCTCGTTCCTGTCCCGGACGACGGCGAAGGCGTCGGCGCAGGCCCGGCGGGACTTGACGATGACGTAGGATTCCTTTGCCACCAGGATCCGGCCGTTCTTGAAAAATTCCCGAAGCTCGGTGGATCTCATCTTCTCAATCCTTCACGGTCCAGAGAGGGTATTTTAGACGAAGCCGGGCCAAAGCTCAAGCCCTTTCCCCCCCGCCGGGCCCAACGACTTGATTTTGGCCGATGTTTCGGATTAATATTTAGGATTCATCCAGGAGATGACCAGAGCCGCCATGGGTCCCGAAGCCAAGAGGAATTTCCGTTTCCTGCCCGCGCCCTGGATCGCGACGGTGCTCGGCTTCGCCGACCGCTTTTCGCATGTCCTTGTCCGCCTCAGGATCAGCCCGAACGTCCTGACCGTCCTGGGCCTCCTGGCCGGGGGCGCGGTCGGCTTCTTCTATGCCGCCGATCATCCCGGCCTGGCCGCCGCCCTCATCCTCGCGTGCGGGGTCTTCGACATCCTGGACGGGAAGGTGGCGACGAACGCCGACCGGAGAAGCCTGTTCGGGGCCATGTTCGACTCCAGCGTCGACCGATACTCCGAGTTCCTCATCTACACGGGCCTGGCCTACCATTTCCGGCACGGCTGGGGCTTGTGGCTGATGTTCTTCGCCTTCCTGGGCTCGACCATGGTCAGCTATACCCGGGCCCGGGCCGAGGGCCTGGGAGTCGACTGCCGCGTGGGCATGATGCAGAGGGCAGAGCGACTGGTCCTCCTCTTCCTGGGGACGATGGTGGGGATCGCCTTCCGGGTCCTCGACCCCGCCATCCTGGCCGTCATGGCCTTCATCGCGGTCATCTCCAATTTCACCGCGGTCCAGAGGATCTTCTACGTCAGGAAATTTGAAAAGAGCCGGCCTTCCAAGGAGGTCTGATCCATGAGCAAGATCCGAGTCGCGATCATCGGCGCAGGAAATTGCGCCTCGTCCCTCATCCAGGGCGTGGAATATTACAAGGATGCCAAGGAAAACGATTTCGTCCCCGGAGTCATGCACGTCAACCTCGGCGGCTACCACATCCGCGACATCGAGTTCGTCGCCGCGTTCGACATCGACAAGAACAAGGTCGGCAAGGACCTGAGCGAGGCGATCTTCACCCGGCCCAACAACACGACCAAGTTCTCCCCGGTCCCCTACCTGAACGTCAAGGTCCAGAGGGGGATGACCCATGATAGCCTGGGCAAGTACCTCTCCCAGATCATCGAGAAGGCTCCCGGCCCGACCGCCGACATCGTCGGCACCCTCAAGGAGACCAAGGCGGACCTTGTCATCAACTACCTGCCCGTGGGCAGCGAGATGGCCACGAAGTGGTACGTCGAGCAGGTCCTCGACGCGGGCTGCGGCCTCATCAACTGCATCCCCGTCTTCATCGCCAGCCAGAAATACTGGCAGAAGCGGTTCCAGGAGCGGGGCCTGCCGGTCATCGGCGATGACATCAAGTCCCAGGTCGGGGCCACCATCCTCCACCGGACCCTGGTCAACCTCTACCTCGACCGCGGCATGCTCGTCGACCGGACGTACCAACTCAACACCGGCGGGAACACGGACTTCCTGAACATGCTCGAGCGGGAGAGGCTCGACTCCAAGAAGAAATCCAAGACCAACGCCGTCGTCTCCCAGATCCGGAACAGGGGGTTGGACATCGCGGCCGAGAACGTCCACGTCGGCCCGAGCGATTACGTGCCCTGGCAGAGGGACAACAAGGTCTGTTTCCTGCGGATCGAGAGCCGCCATTTCGGCGACGTCCCGACGTCGCTCGAATGCCGGCTCTCCGTCGAGGACTCGCCCAATTCCGCGGGCGTCGTCATCGACGCCATCCGCTGCGTGAAGCTGGCCCTCAACAACAGGCTCAAGGGCGCGCTGGTCTCCCCGTCGTCCTACTTCATGAAATCGCCCCCCCGGCAGTACACCGACACCGAGGCCCGCGAGCTGACCGAGAAATTCATCCGGAAGTACGGGAAGCAAGGCCGGGCCGCCCGCAAGCCGACGAAAAAAGCGAAGGCCAAGGCCTAATTACGGTGACACACAACTAATTACCTAAATAGGGACCTGTCTTATTTCGGTAATTAGTTGTGTGTCACCAAAATAAAGGGCGGCCCGGCCGGCCTTATTTAGGCGGGCGGGTTCTTTTCTGGAGCTTCTTGAGCCGCTCGATGACCCAGCCGGGCTTCTCGACCTGGCGGGCCCGCCCGATGGCCAGGCTGGCCGGTCCGACGTCCCTGGTGATCGTGGAGCCCGCCGCGACATAAGCCTGTTTCCCGACCTTGAGGGGTGCGACGAGCTCGGTCCCGGACCCGATGAAGGCCCCGGAGCCGATGTACGTCCGGTTCTTCCGGACGCCGTCATAATTGCAGGTGATGGTCCCGGCGCCGATGTTGACGTCCTCCTCGACCAGGCTGTCGCCGAGGTAGCTCAGGTGCTGGGCCTTGGAGCGGGGGCCGAAAACCGTGTTCTTCATCTCGACGAAATTGCCCACCTTGGAAGAGGCCTTGATGACCGTCCCCGGCCGGAGGCGGGAGAACGGCCCCACCTGGGCATCGTCTTCCACGCGGCTGTCCTCGATGACGGTAGAGCTCAGGACCTTGACCCGCGCCCCCGCCCACGAGCGCATGATGTGGACGTGGGGGGAGATCCGGCAGCCTTTTCCGATGACGCTCGCTCCCTCGATGACTACTAAGGGATAGATGACCGTTCCGGCCCCGACCTTGGCCTCCCAGTCGATCCAGGTGCTCTGCGGGTCGAGGAGGGTCACGCCGCGACGGGCGAGCGCTTCGTTCTTTCGGGCGCGGAGGAGCCCGGCGGCCCGGGCGAGGTCAGCCCGGCCGGCGACCCTCAGGGCTTCACCCGCGTCGGGGATCTCGGTCAGCCCGACGCGCCGGCCCCGGGCCCTGAGCATGGCCGCGAGAAAAGCGAGCCCGGCCTTTCCGCCCGCCCTGGCGAGGGCCGGGAGGAGCGGGGCCACGTCCTCGGCCCGGAAAACGGCGATGGAGTCCCGTTCGAGGTCGGGCCCGCAGCTCAGGATGGTCAGCGAACAACCCTTCCGCCGGTGCGACGCCAGGAGGCCCTTCAGGGTCTTCGATTGAACGAGCGGCCGGTCGGCCGGGACGGCCAGAATATCCCGGGACCTGTTTTTCCGGATGATGGGCGAGGCGTCAACTAGGGCGGAGACCATCCCCGGGGTCGCCCGCCCTCGCCGACTCCTGCAGCGGAGCACGGAAACGCGGACCCTGCCGGCGGGCCTGGAGAGCGCCGCAGCGGAGGCGGCGTCCGGGTCAGCCAAGGCCAAAAGGATCGATGCAGGCCTCAGCCGTGCCGCCGCATCCGCGACATAGGATATCAGCGGCCGGCCGAGGAGAGGAGAGGAAAGCCTGTCCCAGGCGGACGCAAATCCCGCGCCCTGGCCCCCCCCGTGAACGAGGACGATGGCTTTGGCGCTCATGCCAGCCGGGTGAGGAGCTTGAACTTCTTGTCGTCCCAGAGGGGCTCGAAATCCGGCTCGTTCTGGGCCAGTGTCGAGAACAACTTGTCTTTCTGGATGGCTTTTTTGAGGTAATCCAGGGCCGGCTCGGGCTGGCCCATCAAGCAGTGGACATCGGCCAGGAGATAGTTGACCAGGCCTTCCTTCTCCTTGTATTCCAGGGCCTTCAGGAGGAGCTTGACGGCGCCGTCGTGATCGCCCTGGTTGGCCTTGATCACGCCGTAATGGTAGTAATCCTCGAACCCCTTCATGGAGGGGGCGTCCTTTTTCGGCCGCTTCCGGGCGATCGCCAGATAGGTCCGGGCCCGGTCCACGACCTCGCGGTCCGCGGGATACTTTTCGATGAACGTCTCGAGGGACTCGGCCGCTTTTTCGAAGTCGCCCTTGTGGAAGTCCTTGACGGCCTGGCCGAAAGCGGTCAGGACTTTCTGGTATTCGTCTTTTTTCAATCTTTGTTCGCTCACAGTGGTCTCCCTGTCCGATAACGCTAAAGGTGAGCCGTATTGTACCCCAGAAGGCCGGATTTGACAAGACGGGAGGAGGGCGCCGGACGCGGTCCGGCCCCTTGCGATCTATGGTAGAATGGAGGGGTGAAAAAACGGCTGGAAGAGGTCCTCAAAAGGGTCTACGCCCGTCGCCTCCCCCCCGAGAAAGCCCTGGAGATGCTGAAGGATTACCCCTACCAGGACCTGGGGTTCGCCAAGGTCGACCATCACCGCGAGGTCATGAAGGGCACGCCGGAGATCGTTTACGGCCTGGGCAAGACGCCCGGTCAGATCGTCGGGATCGCCCGGGAGATCATCGGGAAGGGCTCGAACCTCCTCGTTACCCGGGTCGAGCCTGAGGTCTACGCCAAGATCAAGGGGCGGCTCAAGGGCGCGACCTACAACGCGGCGGCCCGGACGGTGACGCTCATCCGGAAGCCGGCCCCGGCGGGGCGGGGCAAGATCGCCATCATCACCGCCGGGACCTCTGACATCCCCGTGGCCGAGGAGGCCGCGATGACGGCTGAAATGCTCGGGAATGATGTCTCGAGGATCTACGACGTCGGGGTGGCCGGGCTTCACCGGCTCCTCAATCACTTCGACAGGATCCGGGAGGCCCGGGTCGTCATCACGGTCGCCGGGATGGAGGGCGCGCTGCCGAGCGTCGTCGCCGGGCTGGTCAAGGTCCCGGTCATCGCCGTCCCGACGAGCATCGGCTACGGGGCGAGCTTCAAGGGCCTGGCGGCCCTCCTCGCCATGTTGAATTCGTGCCCGGGCGGGGTCGGGGTCGTCAATATCGACAACGGCTTCGGCGCCGCCTACCTGGCCAGCCTGATCAACCACCTTTGAGAGGATATATTCGCCGGGCCCGGAAGCGGCTTGACAAGATGGCTTCCCGTCCCTATATTCTATTGGTAATCCCCGGGTTTTTATAAGGCTCCATGGAGATCATTGACCAGGTCAGGCAGGCCTCTTCTATCGTCGAGATCGCTTCCCAGTACACGACCCTCAAGAAAAGGGGCCGGAAATGGGTCGGCCTCTGTCCGTTCCACACCGAAAAAACCCCCTCCTTCACCCTGGACGAGGACAAGCAGCTCTACCACTGTTTCGGCTGCGGCGCCGGAGGGGACATCTTCTCCCTGCTCATGGAAAAGGAGAACCTCAACTTCCCAGAGGCCTTGAGGCACCTGGCCGAAAAATATCATGTCCCCCTCCCCCAGCAGCGGGTCAACCCCGAAGTCCTCAAGCTCGAGGACAAGCTCTTCAAGACGAACGACCTGGCCCTCGGCTTCTTCCGGAAAAACCTCCTCCACACGAAGGAGGGGGCTGGGGCCCTCGAGTACCTGAAAAAGCGTGGCCTGACCGACGAAACCATCCAGAAGCTCAAGATCGGCTACGCCTTCAACTCCTGGAACTCCCTCCTGGCCTTCTTCCAGGGGAGGAACGTCCCGCTCTCCCTCCTCGAAAAGGGCGGCCTGGTCCTGCCGGGCCAGAAGTCGGGTGAATACTATGACCGCTTCCGGGGCCGGGTGATCTTCCCCATCTTCAGCCTGACGGGCAAGGTCGTCGCCTTCGGCGGCCGGACGGTCGTCGACGCCGAGCCGAAGTACCTGAACTCGCCGGACACGCCCCTGTATTCCAAGGGCAAGCTCCTCTACGGCCTGAACTTCACCAAGGACGCCATCCGGGACCAGGGGTTTGCCATCCTCGTCGAGGGGTACACCGATTTCTCCTCCCTCTACCAGGCCGGGTTCGGCAACGTCGCCGCCTCCCTGGGCACGGCCCTGACCCCCTTCCAGGTGGCCCAGGCCCTGAGGTTCGCCCCGCGGATCGTCATCAACTACGACGGCGACAGCGCCGGCCGGACGGCCGCCGCCAGGGCAGTACCGCTCTGCCTGGAAAAAGGCCTCAACGTCCAGGTCCTGACCCTCCCGGAGGGCCTCGACCCCGACGCCTTCCTCAAGAAATACGGCCGGGAGAAATACCAGGCCCTGTTGAAAAAGGCATCGCCAGGGCTCAAGTTCATGATCGATTCCATGGCCCGCGAGGCCCGGATGGGCATCCCCGAAGAGAAGGGCCGGGTCGCCCGGGCCGTCGTCAAGGAGATCGAAAAAGTCCCCGACGCCGTCGCCCGCGGCGAATACCTCAAGGAGGCGAGCCAGTGGCTCGCGATCGGCGAGGATGTCCTGCGGGGCATCATCGAGCGGAAGGAGCCGGACAAGGACACCGAGGGCCAGGGCCTGATCTGCCCGGCCGAGAAGCGCCTGTTCCAGATCCTGATGGACGACCGGTCGGTCGCCCCCTACGTCTTCGCCGAGGCCAGCGAGGAAATCTTCCGCGGGCTGCAGGGCGAGTCCGTCTTCCAGTACATCCTCGACTGTTTCAAGAACGACCGGGAATGGAATTTCCATGAGCTGAAGGACCGGGTCCCTTCGACCCTGCTGTCCCAGCTTTCCTCGGCCATGTTCGAACGGGGCCCGGGGGAGGCCGCGTCCGTGGACGCGGCCCAGGAGTGCATCAAGGCGATCCGGAAGATCTATCTCCAGAACAGGTTGAAGGACATCCAGCAGAAGATCGCCGGCTCGGAGAAGCGGGGCGAAAAGGAGGAGGTCCTGGCCCTCCTCTACCAGAAGCAGGACATCACCAAGCAGATCCTGTCGCTGGCCTAGGAAGGGAAGAGCTCTCATGAGAGTGCGTCATAACGAAGACCCCGTCGAAAGAGGTGCGCAGCGTGTCTCCTGACATCAAGCTCCACAAGGACGAAATCTCCCAGCTCATCTCCAAGGGGCGGAAGCAGGGCTTCCTGCTCTTCGAGGAGATCGACAAGACCTTCACCGACGACCTGGACTCCCAGGAGGACTTCGACGATTTCCTCTCCTCGATGGACAACTACGGGATCAAGATCCTCGACTCCCAGCAGAAGGAGATGATCCCGCGGAGGCGCAAGAGCGACCTCGTGTCGCGAGAAGAGCATCATCAAGGCCCTGTCCAAGACGCGGCTCGTCCTCAACGAGGTCCTGGCCCTGGAGGAGAGGATCAAGGAGAACCCCTTCACCATCCAGGAGATGTTCGACCTCAGCGAGGACGACATCGCCGAAGGAAAGCTCGAGGAGAAGAAAAAGCAGATCCTCGCCAAGATCAAGAAGATCAAGGAGCTGAGCCAGAAGCTCGACCGGCTGTCGAAGGCGAAGAAGGCCGCCATCTCCCGGGGCCGCTACATCGTCGTCATCAGCAGCTGCATCCGGGACCTCAACATCCGCGCCGCGCGGCGGGAGAGGATCATCGACGATCTCCGCAAGCGCCTCAAGCGCGTCAACGACCTCGAGGACCAGAAGGACGACCTGACCGTGGCCATCGCCAAGAAGAGGAAGGATAGCCCCGTCCTCAAGCAGAAGCTCCGGGAGGTCAACCGGGAGCTGCGGAAACAGACGGCCGAGATCGGCCTGGACCCGGAGGCCTTGCGCAAGTCCG
>JBEKBS010000031.1:0-15000 GCA_050015275.1 Candidatus Aminicenantales bacterium
CTGCTCCTCGCCGACCGCATCCAGGGCATGGGGTTCGCGGCGCTCCCGATCGCGGCCTCGCAGATCGTCGACTGGGAGAAGCAGAGGGCCCACGTCTCCCACAAGCACGTCGGGGCCAAGGCCGGCCTGGGCTGGATCGGCCGCAACAACCTTCTCGTCAATCCGGGCCTCGGGGCGCGCTTCCGGCTGGTCACGGTCCTGACGGACCTCCCGCTCTCGACGGATAGGGCGTTGAGGGACGGCTGCGGCCCCTGCCGGGCCTGCCTCGCGGCCTGCCCCGCCGGGGCCATCAAGGAGACGCGCGAGGAGTTCGACCACATGGCCTGCTTCGAGAAGCTCAAGGAGTTCCAGAAGCTCCGGCTCGTGAGCCAGTTCATCTGCGGCGTCTGCGTCAAGGCCTGCCGCGGCCCGATCAAAGCCGCGCGGGACAGGCGGAAAGGCAGCCGGGGCGAAGCTTGAGCCTGAACAAGCCATCACCGCAACCCCGGGAGAGCCGCGAGACCCCGTCAAGCTCCGGCAGGGCCATCCTTGGCCTGCTTCTCGCCCTGCTCGTCCTCGGCAGCTGCACTTCCCGAACAACCCAGACGTCCTCCCGCCCCGGCACGTGGGCTCAGCACGTCACGTCAACGACGCTGAAAAATTTCTACCGGGTGAACGCCGACTTCTACCGTTCGGAGCAGCCGACGCGTCGGGGGTTCGAGGAGGTCCGCGCCATAGGCATCAAGTCGATCATCAACCTGCGGCACGACCATTCCGACGCCGCCCTGATCGAGGGATTGGAGTTCTATCTCGTGGATATCCCGATGCAGGCCTGGAACGTCTCAGAAGAGGACATCGTGAAGGCCCTCAAGGCGATCCAAGCCGTGCCGAAACCCGTCCTCGTTCACTGCCAGTACGGCGCCGACCGGGTGGGGGTCGTCACGGCCATGTACCGTGTCGTCATCCAGAATTGGACGAAAGAGGACGCCCTGGCCGAGATGACCGGGGGAGGCTTCGATTTCCACTGGTATTACTTCAATATCCCGGCGTTCGTCAAAGCGGCCGATGTGGCGAGGATCCGGGAAAAGCTGAAATCGCCCTGATCCGGAGCCCCGCGATCCTATCCGGGCGCGCCCTGCCTCGCGGCATTGTCACTTGTCGTGCCGGCGGATGAGCTCCTCGACTTTCTTGACGAGCTCCATGTCCCCGATGTAGAGGGGAGTGCGCTGGTGGAGCGACTCGGGCTGGATGTCCAGGATCCGCTGGCGGCCGTCCGAGGCCCAGCCGCCGGCCTGCTCGGCGATGAAGGCCAGCGGCGCGGCCTCGTAGAGCAGGCGCAGCTTTCCCGATGTCGCTTTCGGGTCCCTGTTGTCGGCCGGGTAGTAAAACACGCCTCCCGCGAGCAGGTTCCGGTGGAAATCGGAGACGAGCGTCCCGATATACCGGAGCGACAATGCCGTGACCCCTCCTTCCCGCCCCTGGAGGTACTCCGTGTAGCTCTGGACGCCGCGGCTCCAGTGCAGCAGGTAGCCGAGGTTGACGCTGAAATACTTGGCCGGGGAAGGGATCCGGATGTTGGGATGGGAGAGGAGGAACTCGCCCACCGCCGGGTCGAGGGTGAAGCCGTGGACGCCGTTCCCGGTCGTGTAGACCAGCATCGTGCTCGTCCCGTAGGCGATGTAGCCCGCGGCGACCAGGTTCCGGCCGGGCTGGAGAAACTCGTCCAGCGTCGCCGCGCCGTCCTCGCGCGTCCGCTTGTAGATCGCGAAGATCGTGCCGATGGGCATGTTGAAGTCCACGTTGGAGGAGCCGTCCAGGGGGTCGTAAAGCAGGAGGTACTTGCCCTTCGGATACCTGTCCGGGATCGGCATGAACTCGGCATTTTCCTCGGAGGCGAGGCCGGCCAGGCGTCCCGTGTGGTCGGTCAGCCGGCGGATCGTGATGTCGGCGAAGCTGTCGAGCTTCATGACCTGCTCGCCCTGGACGTTGATGTCCCCGGTCCGGCCCAGGATCTCGGCCAGGCCCGCGCGGGTCGTCTTGCTGGCGATGACCTTGCCGGCCAGGGCGAGGTCGTAGAGCAGGTTCGTCAGGGCGCCCGTGGCCTCGGGATGGAAGAGCTGCCCCTCGAGGATATGGCGCTCGATGGTAATGATGTTGGGATGGTTGGTCAGATTGTCCGCCATGGCTTTTCCTCCTTTGGCTCCCCTTGGGAAATTAGGTTAACACGGTTCCGGATGCCGTTCAAGCCCGCGCCATGGCCTTCAAGGGCCGGTTTGAAAAAGCGGGGCGGAGTATAGTATAGTCCGATTATCGGGGGCCGGATGCGGGAATGAAAAGAGCGCTCTTTATCCTCTGGGTCGCTGCCGGGGCGCTCATCATTTTTTTCAGCGTCGCCGGCTTCATCAACCTGAAGCTGCGGCCCGGGATCCCGGCGGGGCTGACGGCGGGCGCCGGAACAAAGGTCGTCCGCGTCGGCACGCTGGAGGTCCAAACCCCGCGCGATCTCGAATTCATCCTGAGCCAGAAAAAGATCGGCGAGCCGGTCGCCGTCGAACTGATCAGGAACGGCCGGGAGGAGAGGGTCGAAACGAGGCTCGTGCCCTATTACTCCCAGGAGCCGTTCCCCGTCATCTTCCTGTTGATCGGGGTCTTCGGGTTCCTGATCGGCCTGGGCGTGTTCTGGCTCCGGTCCGGGGACCCGGCCGCCCAGCTGTTTTACTGGCTGTCCCTGGCCTTCGCCTCGGCCGTGATGGTCAGCGGGGACGTGTACGGCGTCCATGACAGGGGGCTGAGCCTGATCCCGGGGGCCCTCTTCAACCTGACTTACCCCCTTGCCCCCGCAATCCTCTGGCGCTTCACCCGGACGTTCTCTGTTTTCCGGGAAAAAGCCTGGTTCTATTTTTTCTGGGCGGTTCCCATCGGCTTCAGCGGGCTGCTCAATGCCGGGTTCCTGTATTCCCAACTCAAGCCGTCCATCGACGCCTTCCGGCTTTCGATCCGCTTTTTTCCCGTTTTCCGGGCGTATATCGCCTTCGTCTGCATCGCCGCCGCCGTCGAGCTCATTCGTGCCTTCCGAAAGTCGGTTTCCGAAGAGGTCAGGGCCCAGGTCAAATGGGTCTTCCTGGGGACCGCGGCGGGACTCGGCCCGTTCATCCTGTTCTACCAGGTCCCCCAGGTCTTCGGGTTCAGGGAGCTCCTGTCCGAGGACATCTCGAGCGCGTTCTTCGTCATCATCCCCGTGGCCATGGCCATCGCCATCCTGAACTTCCGGCTGATGCACGTCAACCTGGTCATCAACAGGGGCCTGGTGTATTCGCTGCTGACCATGCTGACGGTCGGTGTTTATCTTGTGTCTGCCGAAATCCTGGGGCACGTGTTCGCCCGGGATTCAATGGTCCGGTCGGACTGGGTGACCCTGGGCGCCGCTGCCGTCGCCGCGGTGCTTTTTCAGCCCGGCAGAAAGCGGATCCAGCTCCTCGTCGACAGGACGTTTTTCCGCCGGACCTACGATTACCGGAAGGCCGTCCTGAATTTCAGCACGCGGGCCCAGAAGATCATGAGCCCGGGCGACCTCGTCTCCGAATTCGTCCGGACGGTCGCCGAGTCGCTCCCCTTGGAGAGGATCGGGGTCCTGGTCGGGGGGGCGGCCGGGGGGGCGCAACGGCCCGTCCTCAGCGACGGGCTGGATGAGACGACCGCCCGGACGCTCCTCTCCCTTCCGGCGCCGCCCGCGGGGGCGTGGGCCAGGGAAGAGGCCGTCCGGACCTCGCAGGGGATGGACTTCTCGAAGAGGGGCCTGCTCAAGACGCTCGGCCTGGAGCTCGTGACGCCCCTGCCGTTCGGGGCCGGGCCGCTCACGGGCTGGCTGGCGCTCGGCCGTAAGAGATCGGGCCTCCGGTTCACGGCGGACGACCTGGAGCTCCTCGAGACCCTAGCCGCGGAGCTGGCCGCGGGGCTCGAGAAGATCCGGCTGCAGGAGGAGGTCTCCTACGAACGGGCCTCCCGGGAGAAGGCCGACGAGCTCAACCGCCTGAAGACCGAATTCATCTCTTCCGTCTCCCACGAGCTCCGGACCCCGATGACCTCGATCCAGAGCCTGTCCGAGCTCCTCCGGTCGGGCAAGGTCCCGGACGAATCCCAAAGGGAGCGGCTCCTCGAGCTCATGTCCGGCGAATGCGGCCGCCTGTCGAGGTTCATCCATAACGTCCTCGACTTCGGGAAGATCGAGCAGGAGGCCAAGCTCTACGATCCGCGGACGGCGCCCCTCCAGCCGCTCATCCGGGAAGTGATCGACCTTTTCAGGCCGGGAGCGGCGGGCGACGGCCCCGTCATCCGGGCCGAAATGCCCGACGAGCCCGTCCTTCTCGAAGCGGACCAGGACGCCGTGCGTCAGGCCTTGTTGAACCTGGTGGATAATGCTATAAAGTACAGCGGAGGCCGGAAGGAAGTGACCATCCGGCTCGTTCCCGCGAGCGACAGCGCGGAAATCCAGGTGGAGGACAGGGGGATCGGGATCGAACCGCGGGACAGGGAGAGGGTCTTCGAGGCGTTCTTCCGTTCACCCCGGACGGCCCATCACAACCCCGAGGGTGTAGGACTCGGCCTGAAGATCGTCAAGCACATCATGGACGCCCATGGCGGGCGGATCGTCCTTCAGAGCGAGCCGGGGAGGGGAACGACCTTCAGCCTCATCTTTCCGTTAAGGCGGCCGTCATGAAAAAGATCCTGATCGTCGACGATGACCACGTCATGCGGGAATCGCTTGCCACCGTTCTCGAGGCCGAAGGCTACAAGGTCTCGCGGGCGGCGGACGGGCGGGAGGGGCTGGCCAAGGCCCTGGAGGGGGGCTACGATCTCATCAGCCTGGACCTCGTCATGCCCGAGCTCGGCGGGGTCGAGGTCTGCCGCAAGCTGAGGGAGGCCGGTGTCCAGACACCGATCATCATGCTCACGGGGAAGAAGAAGGAGGAGGTCGACAAGGTCCTCGGGCTCGAGCTCGGCGCCGACGATTACATGATCAAGCCGTTCGGGACAAGCGAGTTCGTCGCCCGGGTCCACGCCGTCCTGAGGAGGGGGGAGCCGCGGCCGGCCGCCCCCGAGGAGTTCTCGTTCGACGGGGTCCGCCTCAATTTCAAGAAGAAGACGGCCTCGAAGGCGGGCAAGGTCGTTCACCTGACGGCCAAGGAATTCGGCCTGCTCGGCTTGCTCATCTCGCACGCGGGCGAGGTCGTGACCAGGGAAAAGATCCTCAACGAGGTCTGGGAATACGACCGGTTCCCGACGACCCGGACGATCGACACCTTCATGCACAACCTCAGGAAGAAGATTGAGGACGACCCCGCTAACCCGGTCCACCTGATCACGGTGCCCTGGTCAGGGTACAAGTTCCAGAAATAAAAGCCGGCCGGCCTATTTCTTCCGGACCGGGATCCAGATCTCCGTCCGCAACTCCTCGGGCTTGACCTGCATGGGGTTGTTCAGGTAGCGCTCGAGGATGGGCCCGGCCGCGGTGAGGCCCTGGGCCTTGATCCAGTCCATGAGGCGCTGGATCGTCTCGCCCGTCTTCGCGTACGGACCAGTGTGCACTGCGGCGGCGACGGCCGGGTAATTCCAGGTTTTTTTCGTGAGCGGGGCCTGGGGCGAGGCCTGCTCAGCGACCTGGAATCCGACCTCCCAGGAAAGGTCCTCCGGCTTGACCTTGCCGGGGGTGTTGTCATAGATGCCGATCATGGGCCCGCGGACCGAGGCGAATAGGCTTTGGCCCTGCATGGCCTGCATGAGCTGGCCGATGACGGCCGATATGTCCGTCAGGGGCCCCTTGTGGGCGATCGAGCAATAGGTGAACGGCGCGGTCTCCTTCATGGAGGCGAAAGGCTCTTGGGATTGTCGGGGAGTGGGGCCGCCGGGGCGGGCCAGCGAAATGAGCGGAGTCCCTGCCAGCACCAGTCCTGCGCCCGCTAGCGCGAGCCAAAGGATAAAAAGATTCTTTTTCATCGGTCACCTTCCCATGCCTTCAGGCCCTGGCGGGCCCATTTTATTGCGCCCGCCGGCCTGGCGAATCCCCGGGCCCGGGGCTATTTCCAGGCGAGCTTTTCCAGGCCCTTGAGCGTCTTGCGCGCGGCCGCGTCGGTCTGGTCCAGGGTGAGCGGCGTGATCGAGATGTAGCCATTCCTCACGGCCCAGGTGTCCGTGTTCTCGGGGCCCGCGTCCAGGGTCTTGTACGACGGCCAGTAAAAATCCTGCCCGTCGCTCGTCTCCCTCTTCTCAAAGAATTCCATGGTCGGGCGGACGTCCTGCCTGGTGATCATGATCCCTTTGATCTTGTCCTTCGGCAGGGCAGGGATGTTGATGTTGAGAAGCATCCCCTTCTTGAAGCCCTTCCGGGCCAGCTCCCGGACGAGGGCGGCCGTGAAGTCCGCGGCGGTCTTGTAGTCCATGTCCGGCCCACTCTGGAGATTGACGGAGACCGCCGGGATCCGGAGGAAGGCCGCCTCCCTGGCCGCGGCCACGGTCGCCGAGTAGAAAGTCACGAGGCCGACGTTCTCCCCCCTGTTGGTCCCGGTGACGACGATGTCCGGCTTCTCCGCGAGAAGGGATTCCAGGGCCAGGCGGACGCAGGAGGCCGGGGTGGCCTCGATCCCGAACCACTGGGCGCCCTTCCGCTCGCTTTTCCGGACCGGGATGAGCTTTCGCGTCGTCATCCCGTGGCTGACTCCGCTCTGGTCCTGGAGGGGGGCGGCGACCGTGACGGTCCCGACCTTCTGCATGGCATCGCAGAGGGCCGCGAGCCCCGGCGCCTCGATCCCGTCGTCGTTGGAGAGCAGGATCTTGGGGGGAACGGGCTCGACGGCGGCGCCGCGGACAACGGCCGCCAGCAGAAAGACCAGCCCGATAATGATCACGGTCTGTCGGTTTGTCCTCATGTCGGTCTCCTTGTCGTTCACGGAGCGCTCTGCACAAAGTTTGTGCAGTTTATGAAAAGTGCGCGCCCTTCAAGTCTTTAGAAAATCTCCCAGCCTGTTTTTCCACAGACTTATTCACAATTTCTGTGGAAATCGGGGCCGCTATTTTTTATTTTTGACATAGCGGTCGAACCATTCGAACATTTCGGCGAGGACGTCGAGGACGGATTCCCGGGCCGAGTACCCGTGGCTCTCGTAAGGGAGCATGACAAGCCGGGCGGTGGCCCCGAAGCCCTTCAGGGCGGCGAAGAGCCGCTCGGACTGGATCGGGAACGTGCCGGAGTTATTGTCGGCCTCGCCGTGGATCATGAGGAGCGGTGTCTTGATCTTGTCGGCGTGCATGAACGGCGACATCTTGATGTAGGTGTCCGGGGCCTCCCACAAGGTCCGGCGCTCGCTCTGGAAGCCGAAGGGGGTCAGTGTACGATTGTATGCACCACTTCTGGCGATCCCGGCCGCGAAAAGGTCGCAGTGGGCGAGCAGGTTGGCCGTCATGAAAGCGCCGTAGCTGTGGCCGCCGACCCCGACCCGCTTGGGGTCGCCGACGCCCATCTCATCGAGCTTCTGGATGGCCGCCTTGGCGTTGGCCACGATCTGCTGGACGAAGGTGTCGTTCACGGTTTTGGGGTCTCCGACGACCGGCATGGTGGCGTCGTCAAGGACCGCATAGCCCTGGGTGACGAAGAAAAGCTCAGAGATGCCGCGATAGAACGTGAACCGGTTGACCGACCCCCGGACCTGGCCGGCCGTGCCGCGGTCGTTGTATTCCAGGGGATAGGCCCAGATGACGACGGGCAGCCGGGTGCCGGGCTTGTGGTCCGCAGGCAGATAGAGCGTGCCGGAGAGTTCGACCCCGTCATCGCGCTTGTACTTGACGAGCTCTTTCTTGACCGCCGTGAGCTCCGGGGCGGGATCCTTGAAGTCGGTCAGGGCCTTCCGCTTTCCGGTCTTGAGGTCGAGCAGGAAATAGTTGGGCGGCTCGGTCCTGGACTCGCGGCTGGTGATGATCTGGCTGCGGGAAGGGCCGTTGAAGGCCACGAACGTCTCGTAGCCGGGGTCCTGGCACTGGAAGAGCCGCTCCTTCTTCATCGTCTTCAGGTTCATCCGGTCGAGGAAGGGGTGGTCGCCCCGGGGCGAGGCGCCGGCGCCGCTGAGATAGATGCAGTCCTTTTCGAGCAGGATGACCCGCTCGCCCGTTTTGAGCACGGCCGTGACGGGGAAGCCGGGATTGCCGTATTGGTCCTGGATGTTGAGGTCGAAGAGCTTGCGCGGCGCCGCCTGGGGGTGGTCGAGGTCCGCGAGCCAGGTCGTGCGCCACCTCTTCTTCCAGCTGAATTCGGAGGCGAGGGCCAGGCCCGGCTTATCGAAGAAATTCAGCCCCTGGGCCCGCTCCTTGAGCTTCAGGACCTCCCCGGGTTCGGCGGTGAACGGCGCGGCCAGGGCCATCAGCCGGTCGCGGAAGGCCGCGTCCTTCTCCGGGTTGCCCCCGTCCAGGGCCTCGGTCCAGACCAGTGTCGCGGGCTTCAGGGCCATCCACTCGGCGTTGCGGGGGCCGGTGGGGACGCCGTTGATCGGGACGTTTTCGGCCGGGGGCAGGTCGGCGAGGACCTTGACCGTCCGGCCGTCCATGTCCCAGATCTCGTACGCGTGGGCGAATTCGGAATAAGGAACGGAGTAGGAATATGGGCGTTTGACCCGGTCGA
Source organism: Candidatus Aminicenantales bacterium (assembly GCA_050015275.1). Lineage (GTDB taxonomy): Bacteria > Acidobacteriota > Aminicenantia > Aminicenantales > Saccharicenantaceae > DATKJS01. The sequence goes on from JBEKBS010000031.1 coordinate 8,645, forward strand.
CGAGGATGTGGCTCATGGAAGGGGACGGGGAGAACTCGGAAAAGACCCCCGGGGTTCCGATCTTCTTGACCGCGCCCGTCGCGGCATCGACGATCGCGAGCTGGGATGTCGCGTAGTAGTCGAAGAGGACCTCATCGAACGCGTTCTTGAGCAGGTCCTCGTACGTGGCGACCTTGGTGGACTGGCCCGAGGTCTCCTGGACGTCGGGGCCCTTGGGGACGCGGGGCGCCTCGGGGGCCGGGCCGCGGCCGTCGGGGACGAAGGAGACGAGAAGCCCCTTGCCGTCGGGCATCCAGCCGAAGCCCGCCGTGACGGCGTTGCCGGCCGGTCCGGTCAGGGCCCTGGCGGTGCCGGCGGCGATGTCGAGCGACCAGAGCTCGACGCCGTTATCGGCGTAACGCAGGAAGGCGATGGCCCTGCCGTCGGGCGCCCAGGAGAGCGAGGTAAACTTGACCCCGTCGGGGAGGGCGATCCGGCGGACCGTGCCGGTCCTGACGTCCTTGAGGCTGAGGCCCGTGTTGAAGCTCAGGACCTGGCGGCTGTTGTTGGCCGGCGTGATGCGGATCCCGGCGATCCTCAGCAGGGGCTGGGAGATATAGGCGATGGTCGGCATGGCCTCGTATTCGATGAGGGCCATGATGTCGCGGGCCGGGCTCATGGAGACGCGCGGCGTGGGCTTCGCGTCGACGATAGCGATGACCTCCTTCGGCGGGAGCTTGTAGGGCTCCTGGGCGAGAAGGATGGGCGCGGCGGCCAGCCAGAGGGCGAGGGCCAGGGTCAATAAAGCACAGGTCTTTTTCATGCGGGTCCCCTTTCCCGGTTCGGGCGTCATGTTCAAGAGGGGACATTTTATCCCGCCACGGTCCCGAAATTCAACAGCAAGGTTAGGGGTCAAACCTGCACTTTATACTTTTCTTAAAATAACCAGAGGGAAGCGGCATCAGGGTAAAGCGTGACGTTGGCCCCTCGACCTCTTTCCCGGGTTGTCGATTGGCCGGGACTTCTCTTATAATGGCCTCGGACTCACGACTCCGCCATGAGCGATCGAATCGAACCCCAGGTTTATCTCTCGATCGTGATTCCCGCCTATAACGAAAAACAGCGCATCGGGCCGAGCCTGGAAAAGATCCTCGGATACCTGAAGATGAAACCCTTCGCTTCAGAGGTCATCGTCGTCGACGACGGGAGCCGGGACAGGACGGCGGAAGTCGCGGCGGCCGCGCTCGAGGGACGCGTTTCGTTCCGGATCGTCCGGTTGGACGCGAATCAAGGGAAGGGATACGCGGTCAAGGCCGGCGTCCTCGCTTCGGCCGGGCAGGTCATCCTATTCACCGACGCCGACCTTTCGACGCCCATCGATGACCTCGATAAATTCCTGCCGCGTCTCGACGAGGGATACGACGTGGTCATCGGTTCGAGGGCGCTCCCCGGATGCGATATCCGGGTCCGCCAGGCCGCGCCCCGCGAGGCCATGGGCAAGCTTTTTAACCGCCTCGTCGGCCTGTCCGTGATGAAAGGCTGCCCGGACACACAGTGCGGCTTCAAGGCCTTCCGCCGCGCTGCCGCGATGGACCTTTTCTCAAGGCTCCAGACGAAAGGGTTCAGCTTCGACGTCGAGCTCCTTCTGCTGGCCAGGAAGGCGGGCTACCGGATCGCCGAGGTCCCGGTCGTATGGCGCAACTCGCGGCCCAGCCGGGTCCGGCTCGTCCGGGGCTCGTGGCAGATGCTGAGGGAGATCATGAGGATCCGGCGGCTCCGTTGACGCTGCGCAAAAGGGGGAGACAAATCCTCTGTCCCTTATTTCACGCGCTGGGCGGACAGCGTATCGTGCCCCCTGGTTCAGCGTTTTTTCGGCTTGGCCAGGTAAATGTTCCCGATCATGTCGGTCGCCTCGAAGACGATCCTGTCCGCTGCCACGCCGATTGCGCCGTTGCCCTTGGGGAAGTTCAGGTTGAGCGGCCGCTCTGGGGACATATCGATCTTGCGCTCGTCGCCGGCCGGCTCCTTCGTCCGGGGATCGAGCTCTCTGACGAAGAGTGAACAACCGCCGTTCTTCTCGGAGAGATAATAGAGAAAGCGGCCGTTGGGGGACCAGGCAGGCGAGCCGAGATAATAGCCGGCCTCGGCGACCGTGATCGTTCTTGGCGGCCTGCCCTGGCGTGCCTCGAACAGTGTGATCCGGATCGCCACCCGTCCGTCCGGCTCACCGGCGAGCCAGGCGAGCCATTTCCCATCCGGCGAGAGGCTCGCGTCCTCGATGACGTCCTCCCCGGAGCTCAGGACGCTCGTCCTTTCCTTCGTTCGGAGGTCCATCTTTTCGAGCTCGCCGGGCTTGCTCCGAACCAGGGCGTAATCATTATCGGGGAGAAAGCCGAGGACGGTGCAGCCTTCGCAGAGCTCCCGGCCGGCCGAGGCGCCCGGCGCGATGATGTAGGCCCCCGCTTTTCCATCGACGACGTCGCGGTAGGCGAGGAGCGATCCGTCGGGGCTCAACCGAGGGACCTGGCCGATATTGATTTCCTGAACGGGAACCGTCTTCTCAGCGCCGGTCTTGGTGTCCTTGACCCGGACCTCGATCCTGGCCGCCTGGGCCCCGCCGAAAGCGCTGAACGCGGCCTTCGTTCCGTCGCGAGATATAGACGGATTGAAATTCTGCATCAGGTCCTGGGTGAGCTTCTGGGGCTTGGCCGATACCACCGCCTCGTCGGGCCGGGCCGCAACGCTCCACGCGTTCATCGCGACCGTCATCTCCGTGAAGAAGATCCGGCCATCGCGCATGACGGCCGGAAACATCTTCATGCCCGGCCCGGTGGTGATGGTCTCGATAGGCCCCCGGACCGTCCAATCCTTCGGGTCAATGGACGCCCGGAAGAGGTTGATGCCTTCGATCGTCGTTCCCGAAATGAAATAGATGCTGTTCCCGGACCAGCCGACGGGGTACTGAACGATGGTGGTCAATCCGAGGTTTTGGATGGCGTGTGTCTTGATTGCTTCGCCCCCGTCGACCGGGGCGACCCACCAGTCCACGGACTTCGGGTCGTCGACGCGCCGGCCGCGGAAGATCAGGCGTTTCCCGTCAGGGGACCAGACCAGCATGCCGCCCTCTTCGACAAAATTTGGATAAAGCTCGGGATGAAAGGGCTGGGGATCCCCACCCCTGGGCGAGACCAGGTACATCTTGCATAGCCGGGCTTCCAGGGAAGCAGGGACCACGACGAAGGCGATGAAGCGGCCGTCGGGCGAGAACTTGGGATTGAAGCCGTTGTCCGCGATCCGCCGTGGCTCCCCGCCCGCGGCCAGGGCGTCGATGAGGTAGATCCCGCCGCCGTCACGCTCGGAGCGGAAGGCGATTTGGGATCCATCGGGCGAGAACGAGGGGAACCAATCTTCGGCCGGGTGACTTGTCAGCCGGAGAGGCTTCCCCCCGGAAACCTGCTGGACCCAGATGTCGAGATTCCCGCTTTCCCCCCGGTCGGAGGCATAAGCCATGAGGTTGCCGTCGGGGGAGAGCGTCGGAGAGATCGTCATGCCGGAATCATAGGTCAGGGGAGTGATCTCATAGTCGATGGGCCCCGGCGGCCTGAGGATGAAAAGTTTCAGGACGACGGCCGCGGCGGCGAGGATGAGGATGGATGCGGCCGCCACGAAAAACGCCGTTTTTTTCTTTCCGCGGCTGGCGGGGGCTGCCCCAACCATGAGCTTGCCCGATTCGGAATCCTCCTTAAGCTCTTGGAGCGCGACCTTGAGGTCGGACATCGTCTGCCAGCGCCTCTGGGGGTCCTTGCGGAGGCAACGGACGAGGACGCGCTCGAGCTCGGCAGGGACGGCCTCGTTCACGGCGGAGGGCGGCTTCGGCTCTTCGTTGAGGACGGCGGCGAGCGTTTTGATGCCGTTCTCGCGGCCGAAGGCCCTGCGGCCGGTGAGCATCTCGTAGAGGACCGCTCCGAAGGAAAAAACATCCGACCGGGCGTCGACCTTTTTCCCCTCGGCCTGCTCCGGGGACATGTAGGCCGCGGTGCCGACGATGAAGCCTTCCTCCGTCCGCGGTTTCCCGTCCCGGCCCAGAGTCAACGTGCCCCCGGCCCCGGAATCGGGGATGTCCTCCATGAGTTTGGCCAGGCCGAAGTCGAGGATCTTGACCAGGCCATCGTCCGTCACCATGATATTCGTCGGCTTGAGGTCGCGGTGGACGATCCCCGCGGCATGGGCCTTGGCCAGGCCGTCGGCTACCTGGACGCCGTAGCCGAGCGCTTCGCCGAGTTTCAGGCCTTTCCGCCCGATCAGGAGGTCGAGGGACTGCCCCTCGACGAGTTCCATGACGATGAAATCGCGGCCCTGGTCGGAGGCGATGTCATGGATGACGACGATGTTCGGATGGCGGAGGGCGGACGCGGCCTTGGCCTCCAGGACGAAGCGCTGCTTGCGTTCGGGATCGGCGACCTTGTCCGGAGGCAGGACCTTGATGGCGACGGGCCGGTCGAGGTGGGTGTCGATGGCCCTGTAGACGGTGCCCATGCCGCCCTCGCCGATCTTTGCGGTGATCCGATAATGGAGAAAGCTCTGGCCGACCATGCCTGGGTCCCTTGAATTCCCTTGCCTTCTTATAATTCCAGAGGCGCCCCAAAGTCAACACGGGCCGAGGGACCTTCTGACCGTACCGACGATCAACGTCGACGGCGTGGTCAAGTGGCGTATGTTCCCAGGCCGGATTTGCCGTCAGCCGACCTTCGCCGCCCTGACCCTCCCGGTGATCGCGACGGTGATTTTATAAGCTCCCCTGGAGTTGGACACGTTGATCGTCGCCAGGTCCGAGACCGTGCCCTCGGGAAAAAAGGTGGGGTTGTTGTTGGCCCTGACCTCGACTCCTTCGAGCCGGGCGGACCTCTCGAGGCGCCACGTCCCGGACCCCTCATCATAGCTCTCGAGTTCGCACCCCGGCCCTTCGAACCGGACCCTGTATTTCCGGCCTTCCCAAGCGGACTTGAACCGGGCCTGGTTGAGCGAGCTCTGGATCTCCCAGAGGCCGGTCTGAAGCTGGAACTTGGGGATGAGCTGCTTAAACGAAACCGCCCCGCCGTAAACAAGGAAGCCGGCCAGGGCGATGGCCAGGACCGTTTCGGCGAGCGTGAATCCCTGTTCCTTCATTCGTGCTCCTTCCAAGCGAGGACCTTGAGGGAATAGACGGAAAGCCGGGGTTCGGCCGTGAGAGGGACATCGTCGCTCGGCCCGCCGCCGGCGAGCCGTTCGTCGGGCGCGATCCGGAGCGAATTCCCGTTTCCCTTGTAGCCGGCCGCGTGAAGGGCGCCGAGGACCTCGACCGTTTTTCCGCTCCCGGCGATCTCGAAGTCGCCGTTCCCGGCGGTCAGCGAGGCCTGGACCTTGAGCTCGTCAGGAGCGCCCCCGTCCACATCGATCTTTCCATCCAGCTCCGCCTGCGAGATAAAATCCCGTCCGGTGGAAAAGATGACCAGCTGGGACTGGGATTCCTTGACGTAGGGGATGCCCTCCTGCCAGCGGGCGCCCTGGAGGATCAGGTGCGAGGCGAGCGTGATCCTGTCCGACGAGACGATGGTCAAGCTGACGCCGGCGAGGATGGCAGGGATCTCCCGATCCTTGACCATCGTAACCGTTCCGTCGCTTTCGACGATCCCGCCGCCCAGGGCCTCGATCCTGCCGTTGACGATGATGATCCCCAGCGGCACGAGGTCGTAAGAATAGACGGCGTCCGGCGTCCGGAAGTCCGTGCGGCTCCGGGCCGGGCTGTACCTCAGCGACCATTCTCTGTCTTCCATCCTAATGGCGATCGCCTGGGCATCGCCGTCAATGGCCAGGACCATCTCCTCCGCGTCGCCCTGGACGAAGATCCCGCCCAGCCCCAGGTCATTCTTGATCAGATAGACGCCGTCCGGGACCGGGTCCTCCGACGGCTCGAGGCCGAGAGCCGCCCTTAATAGCGCGGGGGAGAGGTCCTGGGGCGTGAATATCCTGACGTCCAGGGCCTTGGCCGCGAGACAAGAGGCGTCCTTCGGGATGATCGCGCTCCCGGTGGCCACGAACGCGGGGGCCAGGACGTTCCCGTTCCTGGAGAGGAATGAGATGCCGTTGGCCTTCATGAACCCGCCTTTCTCCGTGCCGGTCATCTCCTTATTGATCAGCAGGGGGATGGACGGCAGCGGGAGATAGCCGGCCAGGACTCCGAGCGTCCCTTCGAGGCTCGAAATGCGTTTCGGCGGGAGCCGGCTCCAGCCGCCGCTCGACTCTATGCGAAGGCCGGCGAGGATGCGGCAATAGCTTCCCCGGTCTTCGACCCTCTCGAAGCCGCAGGTCGAGAGGGATTCCCAGCTCGACCCGTCCGC
>JBEKBS010000031.1:20000-23998 GCA_050015275.1 Candidatus Aminicenantales bacterium
CTCACTGGTCAAGCGTTCTTGCGCCGACAATGTAACGGGGCTCAAGCCTGTTACCGAAGCTACGGAATGGTCGGGTCTTCGGATCCGGCCTTTGGTAGGAGAGCATTCTCACTCGGGCGAAGCCGTGGCGTGAGCCATGGTGGACGGCTGAGAAGAGACCCTGCCGGCATGAGTAGCGATAATTGGGGTAGAAACCCTCAACGCCTAAAATCTAAGGTTTCCTGGGGAAGGTCAGTCCGCCCAGGGTTAGTCGGTCCCTAAGGCGAGGCCGAATGGCGTAGCCGATGGACAGCAGGTCAACATTCCTGCACCACCCGAGGGACGTTATCACGATGGGGAGACGCAGGAGGATAGGCATACGCACGATTGGAAATGTGCGGCCGCCAGGTAGAGGGAGCTTCCAGGCAAATCCGGAAGCTCTTAACCTCGAGCACGGCGGGGAAGGTTGCCTTCGGGCTTCCGAACTTGTCGATTCCACGCTGCCAAGAAAATCCTCTAAGGAGTCGTTCGGGTGACCGTACCGTAAACCGACACAGGTAGATAAGGAGAGTATCCTAAGGCGCACGAGTGAGCCCTCTTTTAGGAACTAGGCAAGTTAGCCCCGTAACTTAGGGAAAAGGGGCGCCTCAGTAGGGTTGTACCGAGCCTGCGCTCGGGAAGCCCGAGGAGGCCGCAGAGAAATGGCTCTAGCGACTGTTTAATAAAAACACAGGACTCTGCAAAGACATAAAATCGATGTATAGGGTCTGACGCCTGCCCGGTGCTGGAAGGTTAAGGGGAGCGGTTAGCCGCAAGGCGAAGCTGTGAACCGAAGCCCCAGTAAACGGCGGCCGTAACTATAACGGTCCTAAGGTAGCGAAATTCCTTGTCGGGTAAGTTCCGACCCGCACGAAAGGCGTAACGACTTGAGCGCTGTCTCAAAGAGGGGCTCGGCGAAATTGTGGTACCGGTGAAGACGCCGGTTACCTGCCGCTGGACGGAAAGACCCCGGCACCTTAACTGCAACCTAGCATTGGATTTCGGTCCATGATGCGTAGGATAGGTGGGAGGCTTTGAAGCTCGTCCTCCGGGACGGGTGGAGCCAACGGTGAAATACCACTCTTCCTGGTCTGAGATTCTAACCTCCTCCCCTGATCGGGGAGAGGAACAGTGTTAGGCGGGTAGTTTGACTGGGGCGGTCGCCTCCCAAAGTGTAACGGAGGCGCCCTAAGGTTCCCTCAGGTTGTTTGGAAATCAACCGTAGAGTGCAAAGGCATAAGGGAGCTTGACTGTGAGACCGACGGGTCGAGCAGATGGGAAACCAGGGCTTAGTGATCCGGTGGTCCTGTATGGAAGGGCCATCGCTCAACGGATAAAAGGTACGCCGGGGATAACAGGCTAATAGTCTCCAAGAGCTCACATCGACGAGACTGTTTGGCACCTCGATGTCGGCTCATCGCATCCTGGGGCTGAAGCGGGTCCCAAGGGTCCGGCTGTTCGCCGGTTAAAGCGGTACGTGAGCTGGGTTTAGAACGTCGCGAGACAGTTCGGTCCCTATCCACGGTAGGCGCAGGAGATTTGAGGGGGGTTGCCCATAGTACGAAAGGACCTGGGTGAACGAACCTCTAGTGTACCAGTTGTGCCGCCAGGCGCAGCGCTGGGTAGCCACGTTTGGAAGTGATAACCGCTGAAAGCATATAAGCGGGAAGCACGCCCCGAGATAAGATCTCCCTCCCGCAAGGGCTAAAGGTCACAGGTAGACTACCTGTTTGATAGGCTGGGTGTGTAAGTCCAGTGATGGATTCAGCTAACCAGTACTAATAGACCGTGAGGCTTGACCATAAAGTTTATCAAGACAAAAAAACGCATAAGAATCCCGGTGATCATAACGGCGGGGAAACACCCGTTCCCATTCCGAACACGGAAGTTAAGCTCGCCAGTGCCGATGGTACTGCCAGGGCAGCCTGGTGGGAGAGTAGGTCGTTGCCGGGTTTATTTTGTTACTTAAAAGCTCATCGGATAAAGGTCGGAGGGGCACGGGCCCCATCAGTCGGTCGGTCATACTCCTCTCCTTTATTACGGAGCAAAATCTATAAGGAGAGATGTATGAACATCTACGTTGGAAACATTTCCCGGACCGCCACCGAGCAGGACCTGAAGGAAGCCTTCGAGGCCTTCGGTGCGGTTCAGACCGCGTCCATCATCAAGGACAAGTTCTCTGGTGAGTCGCGCGGCTTCGGCTTCGTCGAGATGCCGAACAAGGAAGAGGCCGACAAGGCCATCTCCGGACTGAACGGCAAGGACCTCAAGGGTCGCAGCCTGACGGTCAACGAAGCCCGGCCCCGCACCGATCGTCCCCGGACGAGCGGCGGCGGCAGCAGAGGCGGCTTCGGCGGCGGCGGCGGCCGCAGCCGGTTCTGATCGCTGGGCGATTCGGTGACGGGGCATTTCGGTGACATGATCCAAATTACTTGAATTTGGTGCGTGTCACCTGAAATGTCAGTGCGTGTCACCAGAATCGGAAACTGAGCGATCCTTTCTTTTTCGAACGCAAGGGCGGATGCCCGGGTTGGGCAATCCGCCCTTTTTTATTTTCAGGGGGTCTTCCGGCACGCTTCTTGAATCGGCTTTCCCGATGGGCCGGGAGTCTTTCGCCCTCGCCATCCGGAGCGCACGGTCCTCTACCAGGTGCTGTTCTATCACTTCGACCGGTTCCTGGTCGAATACGAGAAGCGCTTCGAGAAGAAGTCCAGGTATTTTCGATTTCTTGACCCCTGTCGGGGGCCGGGATATACTCTTCTTGTGATGGGCAGGCCTGGTTCTGAGCCTGAACCCCGCGATTCCAAGCCGGGCAAAAAAGGAAATTCTTATCTTTACTCTGATTGAGGAGAGGAGTTCCATGGTCATTCCTTCATCCCGTCGTTCTCTTATCGCTATTCTGCTGGCAGCTGCCGTCTGCGCCCCATACGCTCTGGCGCAACAGGAGTTTCCGCCGCCACAGGGCAATGGTCGCCTCGTCGTCCTCGTCTCGGGAACCGCAGGCCCCAAACACGACAGGGAATTTGCCCAGGCCATTGCCGCACTTGGCTACGATGTCGTGCTCTTCGACGGCAACAAGATGGAAGGGAAAGGCTTCGAAGGGATCAGGTCCGCCATCGAGCGGGCGAGGCAGATGCCTCACGCCGTTCCCGGAAAAGTCGCGTTGATCGGTCTCTCTCTCGGCGGCGGGATCGCGCTGGCTTATGGCTCCCTGATGCCCAATGAAGTCGCGGTCGACATCGTCTGGTATCCGGCCACGGGTTTCTTCTCGAGGTTTCCCGGATTCGCCAGGCGCATCAGGGTCCCGGTGTTGATGTTTGCCGGAGAGTCGGACACTTATCGCGACTGCTGCCTGATCTCGACGGCGCGCGCCATCGCCGCCGCCGCGGCCGCCGCCAAAGTGCCGTTCGAACTTGTCACCTATCCCAAAACCGGGCACGATTTTATTGTGGGGGGTAGCAACTACAATCCGCAATCCTATCAAGACGCCCTCGACCGTACCGCTGCCCGCTTGAAAGGTGCTTTTGGCGATTGATTGCCAAAATACACCATATTAAACGCAATAAATAAGGCAGGATATTTCATCCGGGGACCGATCGTCCTCGGACGAGCGGCGGCGGCCGGTTCTGATCGCTTCACTGGCCGGTTCTGATCGCTTCACTGAGCGGCCAACCCCCTCCGCGGGATTAAATCCCCGCTTCGGGGACAGGCGCTCCAAAGCCTGAGGAAGTTGGACCCCACGGACGCAGGTCTGTGGAGCTTCAGCCTTTATTCGCAAGCAAGGGCGGATGCCCGGGGTGGGCAATCCGCCCTTTTTTTTATTCTTACAAAGACCACCCCCTGGAATCCATGTTCGCCGCCAAGAAATCGCCGGAATTTGAGTTCTTGACCACTGCCCCTGGTCGGGCTATCCTTATTTCATGAGGGGAAGGGTTGATTCTGAGCCCGCGGTATCATCTCTCTAAAAGGAGATTTTTTAT
>JBEKBS010000032.1:0-22962 GCA_050015275.1 Candidatus Aminicenantales bacterium
GCTTCATTTCTTGCGCTCCTTTCCGCCGAGGGCCGACTTGACGCCCTCCTCGAAGGGCTCGGTCAGGATGGGGACGACCCAGCCCTCGGGGCTCTCCGCGAAAGTTTCCATGTCTTCCTTGATCGCTACGGGGGACTTGAGCATGTTGAAATACCGGTCCAGGTACGACCCGAGCGTCTGCCCTTTGGGATAGGGAAAGGTAATCCAGGCGTTCCTTTCGTAATAAACGCTTCCGGCCTTGACGGGCAGCATTCTCGTCTGGTTGTTGGTCGCGAACGAATAGACCAGCCCGCGCGACACGTAGTACCACGGCCCGTTTTCGATATAAATGAACGGCTGTTCGAGCGACGCCTGCCCGCCGTTGAGATTGGGGGTCGAGAGGTCGAGGAAGAGACTGGCGAAGCCGATCCCCTTGCGCTCGTCGAAGAGGCTGACCCACGGCGTGTCCGGCCGTAGGACCGCGGCGTGGTCCGGATGCAGCTTCGACGCCGAGAAATCCAGGATCTCCGCCTTCCCGTCGCGCTTGAACGCGGCCTTGGTGAAAACGGCCTTGTTGAAGACGAATTCGCCGTTGCGCAGGGCCATGACGAAAAGGTCGTCATCGATTTGGGTGATGGTTTCCACCATGACAATGGGAGAGCCGGCGTAGAAACGGTAGCTGATGCCAACGTTGACGCCTTTGGGATAGGGGAGCGCGCCCTTCATGGTGATCGAATAGAAGACGGGTCCCGTCGATTCTCTGGTCCGGGGATCCGTCCAATCGGAACTGTGATACCAGGTGTGCGGCGGCGAGAAGACGTCCGGATTCCATTGGATGGCGCCGTTGGTTTCGAGCTTGTGCTCGAGCCGGATGCCGGTCGTCTTCTCCAAGATCTCGTAGATGGCGCCGCTTTTTTCCTGGAGGACGATCTGATAGAACGCATTGTCGATCGTCCGGCCGAGGTTCGGCCCCTTCTTTACCCTGAGATCGCTCGGGTAGCGGGGCTTCGGCGCCCCGGGGTTATTGAAGAACACGAGATAGGTGGCCTTGGTTTTGGGCTTGAGATCCGCCAGAAAGCCGAGGCCCAGCGATGTCGTCGGATGGTAGCGGACGACGGGCTTTCCTGTCTTGGCGTCCTTCTCTTCGATGGACAGGATCTTCGGGTCGTTCCAGGTGACGAGGTCGGTGACCTGGCTCGGGACCTCGCGATAGACGGCATCGCCGTCCTCGAGCTCGGCCCGGACGACACGGATCTCGTCCGCCGAGCGGATATAGTTGCTGATGAGGCCGACCGTGGCGTGGACGGGATAGTCCGTGCGCGCAAAGCCATTTTCCTCGGAAAGGATCAGGGAGAGGTAATTTTTCCAGGCCGGGTCCCAATAGCCTTTCCCGGAGGGCGACGTCCCGGACCAGCTGAGCAGGACCTTTTTTGCCGACTTGATGTCTTCCATCATGAGGTCTACGGTGTAGACGGTCCTGGGCAGCCAGCTGAACCGGACCTTGACTTCGAACGGCCGGTCCATCTGGATTTCCCCTGTCGCCGGCTCCTTTCCGTCCTGGAAAAGGACGAAATCGCGACACCGCGCCTTGTTGACCTCGACCCGGACGACCTTGCAGGCCGCCCCGGCCATCCCATCGGGCGGCGCGAAGGCGGCCCGGATAGAATACCAGGCCTCGCCATCAACCGGGTACCCGAACGCGGCTCGCGTCTCGGCGGCACCGGCGGCCCGGGCCGCGCCGGCGAGGAGACCGAGCAGAAAAATCGAGAGAGCCAGGACCGTCGCTGATTTCTTGATGGTTTTCATTCGTATCCCTCCCCGATGATCCACTCGGCGAAGGCCATGGCGCGCCTTCCGCCGGGGCGCCCGTCCGGGCATTCGGCCGGCGAGGACCGGGGGACCTAATCGCGCTTGGGCGGAATGGCGAACACGGGCACGGGGCTTCGCGCGATCACCTTTTCTGTCGTGCTTCCCAGGAAGAAGCGGGCGACCTTCCCGACGTGGGTCGACATGACGATCATATCGTACCGATGCGCGGCCGCGTAATCGACGATCCCGTCGGCCGCCTGGACCGCCTTGTAGACATCCTCGGCGATGACGATATCCGCGTGCTCCTTGGCCTTGCGGGCCTTGAGTTTTTCGAGGACGGCCTTGAACAGCTCGTCGGTCAGCCGGAAATCGTGCCCGAAGAGCTCCATCACGTAGAGGAATCCCAGGGACCCCTTGAAGCCCTGGGCCAGCTTCCAGGCGAAGTCGCGCTCGATCTCCTCGCGGTCCGAAAAATCCGTGGGAACGAGGATCTTCTTGACGGCCGGTCCGCCTTTCCTTTTCTTGGTCACGAGGACGGGAACAGCTGAGCTGCGAAGGACCTCGTTGGCGACACTGCCGATCGCCGTCCGGCCGGAGGCCGAAGCGCCGGCTGGGCCGATAACGACGAGATCCGCGTTTTCCGCCGTGGCAGCTTCGCAGATGGCCTTCGCCGGGGACCCTTTCCTGACGAGGACGGCGTCGAACACGATGCCGCGGGCCTTGCTGATGTCCCGGATCCGGTCCTCGGCGGCCTCCTCGGCTTCCTCGATCTTTCCCGTGAGCTCCGCTTCGATGGCGGGCAGGGACTCATAGAGGACGGGGGAGAAGTCGGGAACGACGTGGAGCGCCGAAAGCCGGGCCCCGAACGTCTTCGCGAACCGGTCTGCGTAGAGAAGGGCTTCCTGCGATTCTTTTGAGTAATCCGTGGCCCAGAGAATGTGCTTCAAAAAGTCCGCCATCGATACCTCCGTTTCACAGGATGAATGCTGCCGTCCCTGTCCTCTAAGGACAGGCTATCAGTTTACACGGGACGGGGTGGAAAGGGAAGGCCGAAAATAACGCTTGACAAGAGCGATTAATGTATTATAATATTAGTACAGTGATACGGAGGTCAGACTGTGATCAGGGTTGATCCGGGCAGTTTCGTTCCCATCTACGAACAGATCAAGAAGGAGATCCTCAGGCTCGTCGCCACGGGCCGGCTCAAGGTCCACGATCCGCTGCCGTCCATCCGGGACCTGGCGGCCGAGATCATCGTCAATCCGAACACCGTGGCCCGCGCTTACCGGGAGCTCGAGCAGGACGGCCTCGTCTCGACCCAGAAAGGCCGCGGCTCGTTCGTCGCCCGCCGGCCAGAGCCAGGAGGAGATAAGGACATCAAGGCCCATCTGGCCCGGGCCATGGATGAGGCCATCAGCGAGGCCAGGAGATTCGACCTGGGGGAGGGCGCCATCCGGGGGCTCTTCGAGGATCGCCTTAAGACGTGCGGAGACAGGAAAAAGGGGAGGCCGGCATGACCGAACTTCTGCGGATCCAGCATCTCTCCAAGAGCTTCGGCCGAAAGCCAGTACTGAAGGATTTCGACGTGGCGGTCGAGAGCGGACGCGTCTACGGCCTCCTCGGCCGGAACGGCGAGGGCAAGACGACTCTGGCCCGGGTCCTCATGGGCGTCATCCCGGCCGACGTCGGAGACATCCTTTATAAAGGCCGCCGGATCTCCTTCCGGGACAGCGCCTACAAGAGGGAATTCGGCTATGTCCCCGAAGACCCGTTCTTCTATGAGGACATGACCATCCGGGGCCTGCTGGATTTCAACGCGCGCTTCTACCCCCGGTGGAACCGGAAGAGGGCTGCCTCGGACCTCGAACGCTTCGCCCTGGATCCCAGATCCCGCATCCGGACGCTTTCGCGGGGCATGAAGCTCAAGCTCGGGCTGGCCGTGGCCCTAGCCGCCGCCCCGGAATTCCTCATCCTTGACGACCCGACCTCGGGACTCGACGTCCCGACCCGCCAGGACTTCCTCCGGGACATCATCCGTGAGCTGGCCGCCTCGGGCACGACCATTCTTTTCGCGACCCACATGGTCCACGAGCTCGAGCGCATCGTCGAGTGGCTGCTCGTCCTCCACGGCGGCCGGCTCATCGTGGACGGGGACTTCGAAAAGGTTAAGGCGCAGCATCAGGCGAGCCTCGAGGACATCTTCGTCAGCCTCGTGGCCGACAAGGCTTAAGTAAGGGAGACCGCGATGTTCACAGCCCTTTACTTCAAGGAATGGAAAGAGAAGGCGCTCCTCTTCTTTTTCGAGCTGGGGATCCTCGCCCTCCTCATCCTGGCCCAGTTCGTCCTCCGGGAAAAGAAGGACATCCAGGAGTGGCTGATCTACGGCATGCTTTTGCTCTTCTTCCCCTTCGCCGCGCTCATCCTCGGGGCCGCGGGCTTCGAGGCGGAATACCGGCAGGGGGCCTGGGCCTATCTGTTCTCCCGGCCCGTCCGCAAGGCCGCGATCTGGCTGGCGAAATTCGCCGCGCTCCTGAGCATGCTTGCGGCGTTGTGGCTCGTTTTTGTGGCCCTGTGGGTCGCCGTGCCCGGCATCCGCGAGCTCGTCGGAGGCACCCGCGTCATGCTGGGGTTCAGCGTCGAATCGGAGTTCCCGTGGTGGAGCATCCTGCAATCCGGGTTCCTGATGACGGTCGCATTCTCCCTGTCGCTTCTCCATGAACGGCAGTTCAACATCCTCTTCGTTTCGCTCGGCGTGGGCTTCTTCCTCCCGACGGCCGCGTGGGCCGTCATGAACACCACAGCCGGCGGCTTCATGGCCTTTCTCGCGCCCTCGAAGGCCCTGCCGACCTTCCTCCTCTGCCAGGTCCTCATCGCCCTAGCCTTCGCCGCGTCCTCCCTCGCGACTCTGGTCCGGTCGGACTTCTCGCAGCCCCGGAAATTGACCCTGAGCTTTGTCCGATGGTTCACGCCCCTCCTCGTTCTGGCCCTGGCCTGCACGGCGGCCTGGGCCATTCTGATTCCCGGCCCGGCGGAGCGCTATCTGTCTTTTCTGGGCTCCTCCGGAGGAGAGCCCTATTACATAACGCCACGGGGGGTCTTCAAATATTCCGTGGCGGCGAATCGGATCCAATGGCTGGCGAAGGCGAAACACGTCAATTATTTCATAGCCTCGGCCTCGGGCGGCAAGATCGCTTATACGGCCTTTAATATCAAGAGCCGGGCGGACGTGGCCGAGGAACTCTGGGTCGTGAACTCGGACGGAAAGGACCGGAAGCGCGTCCTCGGCCGGGGACCCCGGGAGAGCGAGTGGCCCCTGGAAAGGCCTATTAATGATTTGATGATCTCTCCCGACGGGACAAAGGTCTTGGTCCTGGCCCAGAGCGGGGCGAACAGGCCTGAGGTGAGGGCCGTCGCAAGCGAGAAGTCCCCGCTCTGGATCGTCAAATTGGACGGTACGGGTCTCGAGAACCTTCCCGACGATCCCGCCCTGTTCGGGAATCCGTCCGAACGATATTACTTTCATTTGGTGGCCTGGGCTCAGGACGGAAATGCAGTCCTCATCAGCAAGCGAACGTTCCGCCAGCCGATGACCTTCAGCCTCTGGCTCTATGACCTCGGTAACCGGACCGCCAGGATCGTTCTGGATAATGCCGTGATGGCCTCATGGCTATCGCCGGCATCCCCGCGCGGCGATTGCCTGGCGATCAAGTACCAAAAAGACCCGGAGAAACCATGGACGCTGGCACTGCTCGACCTCAAGACCCTGGCGACGACAGATATCAACGACAATACAGGAGAGCCGGTGAGACTTTGGTCCCAGATTTCGTGGGACCAAAAGGGGGATCGGCTGGCCTACGTCATCCGGAGGGCGCAGGAGGGCGGCCCGGAGGTTTACGTTCTAGCCGTCTATTCGCTGGCCGCTCAAAAGACCGTTGCGGAGAAGTCGATGACAACGAGCGAGGCCTCGGCGCTCCTTTTCTGGCCCTCCTGGACGGCGGACGGCGCGCTGCTTCTTGTCCTCGACCGCGCGGCGAACGGCCTGAGAGTCCTCGGCCCGGACCTCAGTGAGGAGAAGAGGATCGCCTTTCCCGAGTCCCTCAGGGTACCGGTCAGTCTGCACATCGTCGGCGCGAATGCCCTGGTCGAAGACGACCAGACCGACACTCTCTGGAGGCTCGACCTCAGCCGAGAGGCCTGGAAAAGGATTTACTAGGACTTCTGCCAGTCCGGCTTGTGGTCATAGACCCAGGTGTAATAATCCGCCATCTTGAGATCCGACGCCGCGTCCTTGTCGAGGACGAGGACGGCCCGCGGGTGGAGCTGGAGGACCGTGCTCGGGACCGAGGCCGTGAGGGACCCCTCGACCGTAAGGGCAATTGCCCGGGCCTTCTTCTTCCCGAACGCCAGCAGGAGGCACATCCGGCTGTCCAGGATCGTGCCGAGGCCCATCGTGATGACTTGGGACGGGACGTTCTCCTGGCCGCCGAAGGCCGCCGCGGCATCGAGCCGGGTCTGCTCGGTCAGCGTCTTGATCCGGGTCCTCGACGCGAACGAGGACGTCGGCTCGTTGAAGCCGAGGTGGCCGTTCGTCCCGATGCCGAGGATCTGGACGTCGATGCCGCCTGCCGACTTGATGGCCTCCTCGTATTTCCGGCAGGTCGCCGGGATGTCGGCCGTCATTCCGTCCGGGATGTGGATCTGGCCGTTCGGGATATCGAGCTGGCTGAAGAGATGGGCCCACATGTAGCTGTGGAACGAGGACGGGTGAGCGGCCGGGACGCCGACGTACTCGTCGAGATTGAAGGTTGTGACGTGGCTGAAATCAAGGGCCTCCTCCCGGTGCATCCGGACGAGGTTCTTGTAGAGGCGGAGCGGTGTGTTGCCCGTCGCGAAACCGATGACCGCGTGGGGCTTTTCCCGGACGAGCCGGGCGACGATCCGGGCCGCGACCTGGCTTCCCTGCTGGCTGTCGGGCTGGATGATGATCTCCATGCGCGCCTCCTCGACGATATGTTAGGGCTTGACCGAATAATTCCGGATCTTATCGGCCACGTCCTTCCTGAACTTGTCGATGTGGCCCAGGACAAAGTCGGCGATGTCCAGGGAATCGTTCTTGACGAGGGGCGTGAGGTTCATCGCGAACCAGAGTTGGTCGGCCTCGTCCGTCTCGTGGGACTGGAAGTACGTGGCGTTGGCTCGGCGGCGGCCGAGGGTGGCGACGTCGTAGCGCTTGCCGCCGGCGACCTGGGAATCGTAGACGCCGATGAGGGCCATGGCCAGGCCCTCGTGGGCGCCGACGTCCATCGGGACCTTGTCCTCGTCGGACATCCAGTCCAGGTTCCGCCAGACCTCGCAGCCGAAAACGACCTTGGGGCGGTCGGCCGGGGCCAAGGCGCGGATGGCGGCCAGGGCCGTGAGGACGACGGCGACGTGCGTGTCATGCTTGTCGGCCGGATTGTGGGTATAGACGATCTCCGGCCGGACGGCCTTTAGGATCTTGACCAGATCGTTCTGGACATGCCCTTCCGTGACGCTCTTGACCTCGGCGCTCGTGTAGTTGAGCTGGACGAGGACCCCGTAGTTTCCGATGAGGGCCGCTTTTTCCTGCTCCCGCCTCCGGAGCGCGGCCATGTCCGCATCGGAATAGGCGGCATATTCCCCGGCCCGGGGGCTGCCGCCGCCGTTCGTGCAGGTCACGGCCCCGAAGGAGCAGTCCGGGCTGTTGAAGCATTGCTCGATCCCGTGGAAGGCCATGATCTCCAGGTCATCCTGATGGGCGCCGATGCCGAGATGGGTGATCCTGCGGAAGGCCTCCTCCGCGGCCTTTCCGTCCGGGACAAAGACCGAGGCGTTGGGATTGTGGAATTTCATGATCGATCTCCTTGCGGGCCGGGCCCTTCGTCGAGCCGGGGGAGGCTGGCGGCGGCCACGGCCTGGCCCACGCGCCGGCTCTTTTCGTCGAGGAGATGGAGGCGGACCCGGGCGGCCGTGTCCGGAAACTCCGCCCGCAGGACCTCCGTCGCTTTCTCCATGATGAGGCTCCCCCCCGGACCCGACATGACCCGGCCGAGGACGAGCAGGTTCAGGACGCCGTAAAAGATCTCATACCAGGGGATGGTGTAGCCGAGATAGATCCCGATGGCCTCGAAGATGCGACCGGCCCGCTCGTCGCCTTCGCCGACGAGGCGCTGGATCTCCTTCAAGCGCTCCGGGAGCCTGACGGCGTCCGGGAACGCGAAACCCGCGGCCAGGGCCAGCCTGTTGACAGCCTGCTGCGAAAAATAATTGGCCCCGACGCCGCTGTCCCCCGACCACTCGTCCACGGCGGCCCCGGGATTCCCGTCGAGCGGGGCGAAGGCCAGCTCGTCGAGCCAGCCCGTGATGTGGCCCCTCGCGTCCAGGAAACCCGCCGCCTCGCTCGACCCCATAGCGACGCCGAGCACCGCCCGCTCTCCGAGGGACATCATCCCGGCCAGGGCCGTGACCTCGCCGTCATTGATGACTTCGAAAGGGACCGCCCACTCCTGCGCCAGCCTCAGAAAGAGCGGCTTGATCCTGGCCTCGAAGAGGGCTTGGGGGACGGACCGGAAGAGCGATGCGACCCGGACCTGGTTCCGGATGTAGATGCCGGCCGAGCTCCCGCCGATGGCGTCCACCCTGGGGAGGTGAGAGGCGGCCTTGCGGAGCCCTGACTGGATGTGACGGTAGTGATACTCCGGGTCGGCCTGCTCGCTCGGGTTCCAGGGGATCTCTTCGCTGAAAACGGGCTCGCCGTCCCGGACGGCGGCGATCTTGTAATCGCTGGCTCCGAGGTCGAAGCCGACCCGACAGCCGTCGAGATGGCCGCCCAGGGACAATCGGGTTTCCCGGGCTTCGGGGAATTCCCCGGGCCCGGGAAGGACGACCTCGAAGGGCCTCTCGTAAACGCGGCTCATGAACTTGGCGTCGAAGGCCCTGGGCCCGTTTTCCGCATAGGCGGCCCGGATGAGGTCGCCGATCTCGCGGGGACCGGCGACGGAAAACTTCCAGCCGCCCCTCGACCAGAGAAAGAACTTGACCATCCGCTCGACGATGAAGGCGGTGGCCTCGGCCAGGGCCCCGTCGGCGGAGACATGGATCTCGAACGTCGAGAGAAGTCCGTCTTCGCGCTCGAGCCCGATCCGGACCGGTCCCGCGCCTGAATGAAGGGCAGCGGAGCGATAGCTCCGATAGGCGAGGGCCAGCGGCCGGAACCCGGGGTCGAAAAGCGGGATGATCTGAGGCCTGATGTCCAGAACGGGCGGCAGGATTTTCGTCGCGGGCATCGGCAGGACGTCCTTCAAATCGGACATTATAGCATGCCGTTCGGTTTTTATGTTAACCGCTTGACAGAGGCGTGTCATGGGTTCTACCTTAATCGTGAGCATCCATGAAAAGAGCCTCCTGCCACCCGGCCCGCCTGCTCCCAGCGGCGGGGATGATTTTCCTGATCTCTGGCCTCCTCCTCTTCGCCATCGCGGGAAAGATCAAGGGCAAGGTCCTCGATGCGGACGGGGAACCCCTCAGGGATGTGACGGTCACCCTGAAGGACCAGGGGCGGGAGCGGACGTATACCATGAAGACGGACAAGAACGGGAGTTATGTGCTGATGGGGATCGACCCCGCCGATTACCGCCTGAAATTCGAAAAGGAAGGATATCAGACCCTCGAGGGGACCGTCTCCATCACCTCCGGGAAGGAGAACGACTTCGACGCGAGATTGATGCCCGAGGTCAGGAAGCCGGCCAGGCCCGCCTGGGAGGACAAGAACCTCCGGGCCCACGAGCTCTATCTCCAGAAAAAATTCGCGGAGGCGCTGGCCCTGTACCAGGAGATCCTGGCTGTCGACCCGAACCTCGCTTTCATCCACTTCAACGCCGGGAACTGTCATTATCATCTTCAGAATTTCGAGGCCGCCCTCCAATCGTTCCGCGAGGCCGTCCGGCTCAAGCCCGATTTCTTCGAAGCATACACGAACCTGGCCAACACTTATGGGAGGCTGAAGAGGTTCGACGAGGGCATTCCGATCATAGAGAACGCCATCCGCTCCTATCCGGCGAACGGGCCGCTTTTCCTGTCCCTCGGGCTCCTCTACCTCAACTCCGGCCAGGTCGCCAAGGCTGTCAAATGCCTGGAAAAGGCCGTGTCCGCGGACCCCAAGAACCCGTCCGGCTATAATTCGCTCGGCGCCGCCTACGCCCGGACCGGAGACTATGCCCGGGCCGTCGAGAGCTACGAAAAATGCCTTGGCCTCATTTCCGACCCCGGGGAGGTCGAGCGCGTCCGCGGCCTCATCGAGCAGCTGAAGCCTTTGATCAAGAAATAAGGTGATCGCTGCCTCTTCCGGGAAGCGAACCCGCGACGTTCGTTTTTCAACACGGCTGAGCGAATGCTGACTGTCCCATCCGTTCCATTGACTCGACCCGCGCGAATCCGCTATGATGACTCGGATTTCGAGGAGAGCAGAGATGCCCGGAAGTGACAGAACGAGAAACCGGCTGATCTCCGGCTTTTGCCTGCTTTCCCTTCTGACGCTTCTCCCGGGCCGGGCCTCCGATCAGGCCCCTCTCCGCGCCGGCCAGGAGGCCCTCGGCACTTGGTGGATGAGGCAGACGATGCTGACGCCGGACGGCAAGTTCGCCAGCCTGAAGACCAGGCGCTGGTGGAAAAAGGCGCTGGCCCTCAAGCCCGGCCAGAGCATGGTCCTGGACGTCGGGGGGGAGGCCAAGGACAGGATGCTGGTCAAGCGGGAAATGGTGACCCTCCACGGCCAGCCGGTCGACACGCTCATCTGGATCATCGACGACGACGGCGACGGCAGCGCCCTCCACGGGGGCGACCGACACGCGGATTGTTACGTCATCGATTACGGCGCTGACGGGACCGTCGACCGGATGGTCGATTTCATCGACAACAAGGGCGACGGGGTGGCCGATGAGATGGACGTCAGGTTCTTCGTGGACGGAGTCCTGAGCTACTCCTGGTTCGGCGTGGGCATCGACCGCAACGGCACCCTCGGGAATATCCTGGCGTTCGACGAAGGCCTGGAAGGCTGCCGGAGGTGCGACCCGCAGGGCGACAATCTTTTCTATGTCAACAAATTCGATCCGGGGCGGGGGACATGGACGCCGCTCGGGGAATGCCCGGTGGCCTACTACGGCACGGAAGGGGACGGCTCGATCAAGACCGCCGTCCGCATCAGCGCCGTTCCGGCGTCCCTGGACCCTGTCAAAGACCTGGATTTTGCCTCGGGCGGCTATTCCCGGCCGTGGGACAAGTCGCTCGCGGACGTCGTCATCACGAACGTCCGGTCGAGCTATGATGTCGATAGGCAAACCGGCAAACAGGCCCCTCCCCACTATGACATGAGTTTCAACCTCGTCGGCCGGATGCCCTACAAGTTCCCGGACATGACCCGGACGAATCCCCAAAGGCGGCCTCCCCAGGAAACCGTGGTCATTCCCTGGAAAGCTGCCCGTCAGCTGGCCGAGACGTACCCGGCCCGGGAAACGGGGTTTTCATGGATCGAAAACGGTGACGAAGCCCAGGCCAGTGCGTCCTCCGGGGACCCCGTGAACGTTCCCGGCCGGGAGGGCCTGGCCTGGCCCTGGGAGCGGCGGCTCATGGAGAATTCCGGAGGTCCTTCGCAGAAATGGAACGTCCGCCGCGAATGGTCCTCCAGGCCCTCGGCCAAACGGGAGCTTTATTACAGCGATATCGACAAGCGCATCCACCTCTTCGGGGCCGCGGAGGGTTGGGTCCAGGTCGGAAATTTCGCCGGGCTCGGCGCCGTCGGCGAGATCCGCATGTTCGACACGGACGGGGACGGGTACTTCGACCGGTGGGAGTTCTATCTCTCGAACAGCGCGCGCCCCGTCCGGGTGACCCAGGTCGCGGACGAGAAGGCCCGGCCCATCGATTCAGCCCCGGGCGCCGTGGCCGATCTCTACGGCCGTGATATCCTCCCGAGGGCGAAAGCCGAGAACGGGAAGATCATTGAGGCCATGAACGCCATCCATCCCTTCGAAGCGCCCGCCGAGCTGAGGGCCGCCCTGACCCGGGGGTCCGAAGGATACCGCCGTTACGCCCAGGACATCCTCCGTGAGCTGACCTATATCGGGTTTCGAGATTATTACTCCACGCTCGCTAATCAGACGCTCCTCAAGGATAGCCGGGAAGCGGGCGAAGGGGAGTTCTGGGGGGACCTCGGCGGCCGGGCGAAAACCCGGAAGGCCGCGGCCGATACAGGGCTGGATTCCACCGGCGCCTGGAAGCTGACCCGGCTCCTCGACGAGCTGGATATCGCCTACGGCCGGGCCGATTACGACCGCGCCTGCGGCCTCATCTCCGAGATCGGGAAGTTCGGGACCGGCCGATAGAGCGGCCGGGGCCGGCCTGTCAATCGGCCCGATAAGCGACCCCCACATGGACGCGGAGCTTCGAAGCGAGCTCTCCGGCCGCGGCGGCCCAGTTTTTGGCCGCTGGCGGGACCGCCGTCACGATCCCCCGGCCCCAGCCGCCGACCGTCCAGAACGTCTGCTTCTTGCCCGGCCTGGCGTTGATCTTGATGGACCGGTCGGGGCCCGTCTCGTCCAGGCCGGCGAACTCGGCCGGCACGAAGAGGACGGCGAGCCCGACCTCTCCGGCGCTCCCCGTCCCCCGTCCCCAGGCGGACAGGAAGCCCTTGTCCTTGTCGAATGTCACCTCTTCTTGTTCGAGCTTTTGGATCCCGGCGCTCAAGACGGAGGGGCGTCCGGTCTTCGGCTTGATGATGACATCCTCGCGGGAAAAAACGTTGTCGGCGAAGGCCGAAAGGAAGACGACCGCGCCGTATTCGCTCCCGCCCGCATGGATGCCCGAATATTCCACTTTGACCAGGGCCCGGAGAGGCCCGGCCGCGAGGACCGTCCGTTGGATCTCGACCCCGGCCGTTCCCGAAGGGCCCGTCAGCGGGACCCTCGTTTTCCCGTCCCAAAGGCTGAGCCCGCCGAGCCCGGACGACACGCCGCCCGCGAGAAGGTTCATCCCCCATTCCTGGAGGACCGCGTCATCGCCGCGGAGCTTCGTGAGGACAAGCCCCCCGTAAAGCTTCCCATAGACCTCGATCCGCCCATGGACGAACTTGAACGCGGCCATGTTGGATTCCCAGCTGATCGATGCGCCCGCCGGGTCCCCTCCGAGTCGGGCGAAGGCCCGGGGGGTGGACATCATCAGCTGGAAGCTCCCCTTGGGGGAGTAATAGCACTTGAGCTTCGTCGTGGAGGCAGGAGGCAGGGTCCGGACGAAGACGATCTCATCGTGGATACGGTCCTTGTTCAGGTCGTCGGCCTGGGAGAGGACGAGCCGGTATTCGCCGCCTGTTTCTTCGAAGATGGCGTAGTTATAGGTGTTGAAATCCGGAGCGAAGGCCCGGATCTCCTCCACGTTGAGGATGACGGGGTAATTCTCGAGGGCGAGCGGGCTCGGGTTCCTGATCTCGATCACGAATTGCTTCTCGAAGCCGAGACTCTTCGGGTCCTGGGGCTGGCCCCAAGCCGGGGCGAGGATCAAGAAAGCCAGAGCGGCTGGGCGAATCCATCTCGACGGGGCCGCGGTTCCATGAGGCATGCCGGAAATCTCCTTTCGGCCGGGCTTTCCTTGGCTATCTTATCCCAAACGGGTCCGCAAGAAAACGGGCTCGGCGGCCGCCGGGGTTCAGGTGATGAGGCGGGTCTTGAAACCGCGGCCCAGGACGTCGTAGGTGTCGTTGATGATGACGAAGGCCTCCGGGTCGATCGTCCGGACGAACTCCCGCAGGTCGGTCAGCTGCTTTCGATGGATGACGGTCAGGATGATCTCGCCCTGGCGGCTCAGGTAGAGCGAGCGCGAGCGGAGAGCCGTCCCGCTCCGGTCGAGCGAGTAGAGGATGAAGTCCGCGATCTCGTCGGTCCGGGTCGAGGTGATGATGACCAGCTTGGAAACGCTCCAGCCTTCGAGGACCATGTCGATGACCTTGGTCGAAAGGAAGAGGACGATGAAACCGTAAAGCGGGGCCTCGATGTTGCGGAAGGCGAGGCCGGAGGCCGAGATGACGAGGACGTCCGTGACCATGATGCCGAAGCCGAGGGACATCCCCGTGTACTTGCTCAGGATCATCCCGGTGATGTCGGAGCCGCCGGTCGAGGCGCGGCCCCGGAAGACGAGACCCAGGCCGACACCGAGCATGATCCCGCCGTAGATCGAGGCCAGGACCTCATTCTGTGTCGCCGACCGGACCTTGAGGATCTCGTGGAAGAGATCGATCATGAGCGAGGAGAGGACCATGCCGAGGAGGCTGCTCATGACATATTTCTTGCCCATCGTCCGGAGGCCGAGGAGAAAGATGGGGACGTTGAGGACGATGATGAGGACGCCGACGGGAAGGCGGATGAAATAATTCACGATGATCGAGATCCCGGAGACGCCGCCGGGGACGAAATGATGGGGGATGAGGAACAGCGAATAAGCGAGGCCCATGAGGGCGCAGCCGGCGACGATCAGCAGTCCGTTGATGAGCTGGGTCTTGAAACGGCGCGTCTCGTTAGCCATGGGTTTCGCTCCATCCTCGGGGCTCGTCCTATTGTACTCAACCCGGCGGAATAATCAATGCTTCCCGCATAGGACATGCGGATTGATTCGGATTCTCGTTTTATGGTATTGAACACGTGAAGGAGAAGGGATGCCCGTCATCGCAACGTTCGGAGAGATCATGCTCAGGCTTTCCCCGCCGGGGAAGGAGCTCCTGTTCCAGTCGCCGCTGCTCAAGGCCGTTTTCGGCGGCGGAGAGGCCAACGTAGCGGTCTCCTTGGCCCTGCTCGGCCACCATGTCCGTTACGTTTCCGCCGTCCCGAAGAACGACATCGGCGAGTCCGCGGTCCGCGAGCTCAAAAAATGGGGCATCGACACGAGCTTCGTCCTCCGGCAAGGCAGCCGCCTGGGGGTCTATTTCGCCGAGGGCGGGGCGAACCAGAGGGCCTCGAAGGTCACCTATGACAGGGAGGGTTCCGGGCTCGCGGAAGCGAAGGCCGGCGACTTCGGCTGGCCGAAAATCCTCGAGGGCATCCGCTGGTTCCACGTCACTGGCATCACCCCCGCCCTGAGCGCGACGGCGGCCGAGCTCACCCTGGAGTCGGTCAAGGCCGCCCGGGCGAGAAAGGTCAAGGTTTCCGTCGACCTGAATTTCCGGTCGAAGCTCTGGAAATACGGAAAGACCGCCCCCGAAGTCATGCGGGAGGTCGTGAAATACGCCGACCTTCTCCTCGGCAACGAAGAAGATTGTCCGAAAGCCCTCGGGCTCGGGACCGCGGCAGGCGCCGAGGCCGCGGAACTCGTCCCGGGGGATTACGAACGGCTGACCGGGCAGGTCATGAACGATTTCCCCAATCTGGCCCGAGTCGCCATCACCCTCAGAGACAGTCGGGGCGCGGACCATAACGGCTGGTCGGCCGTGATGAGAAACCGGACCGGCTTCATCTCCGGGCCGTCGTACGACATCCGGGATATCGTGGACAGGATCGGCACCGGCGACGCCTTCGCGGCCGGCTTCATCCACGGCCTCCTGGCCCTGCCGACGGATGAAGAGGCCCTGGCCTTCGCCGTCGCGGCCTCATGCCTGAAGCATTCCATCCCGGGCGATTTCAACCTCGCGACGGAGAAGGACATCCGGGCCCTCTTGGCCGGGGATGCGTCCGGCCGGGTGAGGCGTTAGGGGGCGCATGAAGAGGGAACAGGCGCTCGAAGCCATCCTGGCCGCGAAGGTCATCGCCGTCATCCGCATGTCCGACCCGAAGCGGGTTTTTGACGTCACGGAGGCCTTGAAAAGGGGGGGGGTGAAGGTCCTGGAGATCACCATGACGGTGCCCGGGGCCCTGGATATCATCCGGAGGCTGGCCGAAACGAAGACAGAGGGCGTCCTCGTGGGCGCGGGGACCGTCTTCGACGCAGAGACTGCTGCGGCGGCGATCTGGTCGGGGGCGGATTTCGTCGTTTCGCCGATCGCGGACGCGGGGATGATCGCGGCCTGCCGGGCCCACCACACCGTGGTCGCGCCCGGGGCCTTCACGCCCATGGAGATCGTTACGGCCTGGGACAGGGGGGCGGACGTCGTCAAGGTTTTCCCCGCCACCTCGGTCGGCCCGCAGTATTTCCGGGACCTCAAGGGACCGTTCCCGCAGATCAGGCTTATGCCGACCGGAGGCGTCACCGTGGAGAACGCCCGGAGCTTCATCGAAGCCGGCGCGTGCGCCGTCGGGATCGGGACGGCCCTCCTTGACCCAAAGGCCATCGAGGCGGGGGACTGGGACGCCCTGACCGGGAAGGCCCGGCGCCTCGTCGACTCGCTCGGCGGCCTCTGACGATTTGATTTCTTTGGCCGGCCTGCTATAATATTATCACGCTTTGTTTAGCTGGCCGAACGGCTGGATTCTTTATTTCCCTCCTTAACTTCCTCGCCGCTCGGCTTCTGCCTTGAGCGGCTCCGGGAGGTCGTCGGATCGATCGGAGTTGCGGAGGCGGCGGCTTGAAGGTAAAATGAAAATCTGAGGAGATGCGATTGCCCCGTAACCTCTCGGCAGATATAAAGCGCGAGCGGGACCTTCCCCGCCGCGAAGCTCGAAAGGAAGCTTACCGCCTCTACAACCGGAAGGAGCGAATCTTCCGTTATCCCTACGGGATGGAGGATAAGGCAGATGCGGATGGCTATCCAAAGTTCCCGAGGCTTTACAAGCTCCTCGCGACCGAGTGCCGGATCGCGAAGGATAGGAGCCGGAATCCCCGGACGCGGGCCATCTCGGAGAAGTGGATGGCGGCGAAGCTAGGATGTTCCGAGCGGACGGTCCGGCGGATGATCGCATACGGAGAGGAAGAGATGTGGCTCCTCCCGATCCGGAAGAGCTTCGATTCCCGAAAGGGCACCAAGTTCGCCTCACAGTATATTGTCATCGCCCGAAGGTAGTACAGGACTTCTACGTCCTCAACTCCCCCTGAAGTATGGCTCACTTTTCTGCGCCATATACGTTTCCGCCTCGCGAAACAACCTCCAGTAAATTCGATGAGAAATTTTCTATGCCGGACCATTATCAGGGATAGTACAGGACGTAGACGGCCTCAATAAGAAAAGAATAAAGAGAAGAGAAAACTATAACGATCTATAATGATAAGAGTAAGTTATAACGATTAAGAACGATGTATAATAAGAAAGCTAAAGCTTTCTTATACCGGGCGGCCCGGTTCCGGAATCCCTCCAGGAGATCACAGAAGGAAGAATGCCTTCGCCCTCCTGCCGGGAGAGCCCCCTGCCGGGCGACGAGCAGGTCTGCGTCCTCGATCCGCCTCGCCCTCCTGTCGGGCCGCGAGGTGTGCCCGCGGCTTTCCGCGCTCGATCCGCGGGGCAGAGGAGAGAGAGGCGGCTGGCTGTCGGGGTGAATTTTTAGGGGATTTTGAAGGAGGGTATCCTTTTTGCCTAGCCAGCCAGCCAGCGCCAGGCTTGCTTTTATTATAGCACGTCCCTAAAACCCTCGCGCTTGACGCTCGGGCAAAGATCGGAACGGGATGGCCTCCTGTCGAACCGAGAAGGACCCCGGCCCTGTCGGGACCCGCGGTTGGACGTACGGCCGGAGGCCGGCCCGAGAACGGCCAGCAGAGGCGGGGAGAGGCGGTGGGAACGCGGGGTTGCTATGTATGAATTATTGGCTTAGAATCTTCTCAAGTGTCGATCGGGGAGTAAGCAATGAGCAAAAAAACTAGATTTAACGGTACCTTAATTCTCATAATCATATTTGCATTAGTAATTGTGGTCTTATTTATTTTTAAACTCATCACTTTGCCCTCCGCATTCTATGCTTCATTTGCTGGAGCCCTTGCCGCTCTCGTTTTCTCGGTGATAGTGTCTTATTATGCTTGGCAAAAGGCAAACAAGCAAAGCAAAGACACTAAGGCACAGATCGTCCAGACTCTATTAAGCGAGGTGGAGCTAAATCTAGGTAATATCGCGATTTTTATTAAGGGGTGTAGAGAAGCCACATATTTCCATCCTTACGTCGTAGGCGCGATGCAGAAAAACCTTTTCTGGCCGAAATTCCTTACTGATTATCCTCATCCTTCATTTGAAATCACACAACATTTTGATTTGCTTTATAGCACCTTTTTTCTTATGGACTTTTATGCAAAAGAAATCCAATTTAGTCTTCCAGAAAATCTTCGTTTCTATCCTGTGACAGCACCCGCTCTTCCAATGCAAGCTCAAGAAATAATCAGAAGCACGGCGCAACCTCATCTGAGTAAATGGAAATTTGCTGTTAAGACAGCGATTGATTATTATGACGAAATAACCTCCGAACTCAGCTCGGAATTCAAAGAATATACCTTCAGGAAACAAATGTATTTTGAACAAAACGACATATATGAAAAATTGAGACGGTTTTCTACTGAAATGTAAATGAATCCTAGTGCACTGATGGGGAGTAAAAGACTCTGGGCCATAGCCCCGATGCTCAAGAGGGACTCCGGCGAATGCGGATTGCGCGCCTCATAGATAAGGACGTTTGAAGGGGCGTGGGGAGTCTCAGTAGGGAGTAGGTCCGTGGACGATAAAGAGGAAATTAAGAGAGCAATCTTGCGCCGCTTTTATGATGGGGCTTTTAAGGACGGCATAGACTATCAAGTCGGCCTCCGTGCGTATGCATCTGAAAAGGGAATCGGATGGGAATTAATAAATGAAATATATGACGAATTTAATGATGAAGGCTTCTTCGGAACCTGTTGTACCAGCATGGCGGTTGAACCGAGCATAAAGGCTCTCGTTTATTGTGAAAACCAACAGCTTGTTGATCAAGCACTAGTTGAAAAGCAGAATGATATTCGAAAAAGAGTCCTTGAGGCGTGCGTGGACATTCGTGAGGAAAAACTCACCCCCTATGCCGATGGTCCGCCTGGGGACATGATATGCGAACGTGCCAATATTAGTCGGCAGGATTTTGCTAACAACGCTGGAATACTTGTTTTCGGTGATTATATTGAACAGCAATACCCCATGGACATATGGAGAATTACGGAGAAGGGCAGGGAAACCGTAAAGGACCTTAGAAGAAAGAGGGAGCGCCTAAAAGAGTTTGAGAAGCTTAAGGCTCTTGAAAAAATGACACGACAAGCAAGAGGCCATAGATTGGAGGACCTTCTTGCTGAGGCAATTGAGGATGAAGGTTGGGAAGTTGAAAAGCGTGTGCAATCAAAGGGCAAAGAACACGATATAGTCATTCATAAAGGCTCGGAATACTTTTTGATATCCTGTAAGTGGGAGAAACCGGCCGTTCAAGGAAAAGCGGTTCGTGATATTTTCGCCGGGGCACAGGCAATGGTATGCGTAGCCGGAATACTGGTATCTATGTCCGGATTTACACCAAATTGTATAGGGCAGGCATTGGAGTACAAAACAAAACAGCAAATTATCCTCTTTGGGCCAAAAGATGTAGGTGCGATATTCTCTAATGAAGCGAAATTTTCCGAGCTGTTGAAAGAAAAGATTAAACAACTCAAACTCATGGGAAATATTCTTGTTGAGTGAGGCCGGCCAGGAAGGATTGAAACAAAAACCGGACAACTCGTTGTCTCATGGCTTTCATAATTATGAAACGCAATGCGCGCCGCATCGGGAGAGACGAGGATAAAGCCTGATAATTCTCATTAGACGCCAGCCGGTGCCAAAATTAGCCGTCCCAAACGATTGACATTTGGAGCGCATTTTATTAAAATAATTATGGTATCAGAGCGGTGCGGGTTGAAATAACGACACAGCCCGCGCAAGACCACTAGGCTCTATTAGAGTCGCCAGGTCTAGGGCAGATAAGTCCAGTCTCTAGCCAAGCGCACCAAAGGTACCAAAAAAAACAAACAAAGCGTGAGGTCTGTCCCTGCATCAAAGCGCATGGACGGATACTCAAAAGACCGGGTGTATGCCTGTTCCTAACTTTAACTAAGGAAAAAGAAAAATGCAAAATATGAATGCCGAGGGAATCAACTCCTCGGAAACAGGCCAGAGGCGTGCCGTCGAACGCTTCAATTTCGTCCAGATCAAGAAGGGCGCTCACTGGCGCACTCCGGAAGGGAAAGCCGCCTACTTTGCGAAGCTTAAGCTCTGGCGTCGGTTCCGGCTCGGAGTAGAGTACCGGATCGAGAACTGGAGCTTTGCGGGGGACGCGGCGATGGAGAAGGCTCTGTGGAAGGTATGCCGGCGAGCTTTCGAGAAGGCTCTGGCGAAAGCGAAGGACGGGAGCGTCCCGCGACCGGCTCACGAGGGTTACGCGGCTCCCGAGGCGAGGCGAGCGAAAGGACTGGTGCTCTCGGACCGGTTTGGCTATGTCATCGAGTTCCCTGCTCACTACGGCCACCGCGTGGCGACGTTTGAGATCTCGAAACTGAACCGGCAGAGCAGGACGGAAGAAGCGAGAAGGCGGAAGCATCTGACCCCGGCTGAGAGAAAGAGAATGGCAGAGGAATGGGACACGATGCTGGAGGAGAATAGGAGGCCGGGTGACGAGAAGCTCAGCGACGACGAGCTGGTCCGGGTTGTCCGAGAGCGGAAAGCGAGGAGGGAAAAGAAGAAAGCGAAGCTCATCGAGGAGTTTATTAACCGCGGCCTCCAGCGGGAGGACCTGGAGCGGGGGTTGAAAGCGAGGGAGCAAGCGGCGAAGCAGAAGTGGATGGCGGCGAAGAAAAAGTCAGAAGAAGATTTGGCCAAGACGGTGAAGAAAGCGTAAAGAACCTCTGATCTCAATTCTCAGAGAGGACCTGGCAACGCTGAACCGGTAATGCGGAATCAATTATCAGAGGCAAAGCGGAGCACTCAAATCCGCGTCATCTAGAACAGGCGAAAAAGGGGGGAACTTTGTTCCCCCCTTTCTGCCCCGCGGGGTGCGCTCCCTGAGCGGGTGATAGCTCGCCTGTTCTCAGAGCCGCCCGCCCCCTCGACGGCCCGCTCGATCCCGCGCTCGTCCGAGGTCTGGCTCGTGATCCTGCGTCTACCCTGTGTCATTTCGCTTTTCCGGGGCGATCTCCAGCGGGTCCGATAGATCTCCGCCCGGACCGACGCGAGAAACCTCGCGGAAGGCCGAACGCTGGCTGAGTATTTAATCCTCTGACCTCAACCAGTAGTGCCTCGTCGTATTGCCGGATTAAAACAGGGTTTTCTCTTGTCGCGCGGGAAAACAATAGATTTTGTATATACTTTTCCTTAGGGTTATAGAAAACGGCCCGAGTAAAGCGGCAATACGACGGCCGGAGGCGCCCTAAAGGTCAGGAGAGGTTCGTATTGCCGGATTAAAAGTGCGTTTTCCTAGCTCCTACGCAGAAAACCTATCAATATTTCAGTATCTTTTTCCATAGATAGTCCAAAACGGCCCAAGTAAAGCGGCAATGCGGCGAGCAGGGGCGCAACATATCTGGTCGGACCTCGGTGCGGATCATGTTACCCACCGTGCTACTTATAGACTAGGAGTCCAGAGAAACTCAAACGGCCAATTCGCCCGGCGCTGCCCCGCGCCGTGCCGCCGAAAGTCCTCGCCTGAAGGCTATTTCGCGAGCAGCTTGAAGGCGCGGTTCCAGTTATCCGTGCGGATGGCGTGCCGAATGTAGATCAGGGCCAGCGGCTCGAGGAGGCGCGCCGCCTCGAGTCCGCCCATGTCGATGACTCCCCAGCCGAAATCGCGGCAGATGCCCGCGACTAGCTTCCGGGCGGCCTCCTCGTTCCCGCAGATGAACATGTCGGGCGGCCCGCCCGGGAAGGACGGTTGGATCATGTGGGCGTGGTTGACCGTGTTGAAGGCCTTGACGACCCTGGCCTTGGGCAGCCAGCGCTGGACCTGCTCGGCCGCGGAATCGGTGCCGCCGACGGCCAGGTCCGGCAGCGCGTTCGGCCGGAAGAGGAGCGGATTGGTGGTGTCGATGACGACCTTGCCGGCGAGGTTCTCCGGCCCGGCCAGCCGGGCGGCGTTCTCCGTCCCCGCCCAGCGCGTGGCCAGGACGGCCATCTCGCCGAACGCGGCCGCTTCGCCGAAGGTCCCCGCCGAGGCCTTCTTCCCGGCCCGGCCGAGCCAGGCCTTGATCTCCTCCTTGCCCGGGTCGCGGCTGCCCATCTTGACGTCATGGCCGAGGCCGGCGAAGCCGAGACCGAGGTCCTGGCCCACGCCGCCCGATCCGAGGATGCCGATTTTCATGGTCCCCTCCTGTCGCGACGGAATCGACAACCATTATTACAGCCGCCCGCCCTCGTGTCAATTGGATGGAGGCCGGCTGCCTGCCCAAGAGCAACTACGCCGAGCGCGTCGCCGCGAAGCACCCCGTGGCCCTCGACCGGTGGTTCATCCGCCCCAGGCCGGAGCGGGAAGAGGACTGAACCGGCCGGCCATGCCGTACGCCAAGCCCCACTGCCCAGGCGCGATAGCCGCGAAGAGCGTCATTTAATCATTCGGGGAGTCCATGCCCGCGGGGCCTTGAGAACGGCGAGGCAGACAAGTGCGATTTCGTGAACTCGGCATAATAAGGCAAACTGAATATCGGCCTGTTTTCATCCGACACCGCTCGCACGATGCCGCTGATCCTTGAAGCCGAGAGTTGGACCTCCAACTCAAGATGGTGTTGGAACTTGCTGGCGGCCCCCACAGAAAGCCTGGCGGGAATTCGGGCCAGGAAAAGCCCCATGCCTTCGCGCAGATCCGCAGATCCTGCAATTCCGTTTCCGGCTGGCCGTCGAATGAGCAGACGACCTTCCCTGAGCCCTCAAAACGAATCGTCAAAGGAATGTCATTCCCGTCCACCATCATTCGCCCAGACCAGGTGCCTTCGTATTGTTCGACAAAAACAAATGGTTTGTCGTTGAGCAACTGCTCTGCCTTGGATATCAGCGTGTTCAGTTTCTTTAGATACCCGGGCCTCAAGCCGTCAACGATCTCAAAAGCGATTTTGTCCGTGTATTCGTTGCCGACCGTGGAGTTACTTAAGCAGACAATCGCAATCTCATCGCCCAGGATCACGACGAGCGAAGAAGCGCAGCCCGCGATGGCCCCGTTGCTGAGCAGAGTTGTGCAGTCATCGGTTTTAAAAACTCCCCATCCGTTAGCATAATAACTGCCGGGAAGATCTCTCCGG
>JBEKBS010000033.1:0-23020 GCA_050015275.1 Candidatus Aminicenantales bacterium
GATTCAGATCTCGAAGGCGCCGGTGTCGATCCACTCCTTCTTGAGGACCGACCAGAAATCCTCGGCCAGGCCGCGGATGACGTACTCGTACGGGAGCCATCCATAACCCTTCTCGCCCCAGCCTGGCCCCCAGGAGTTCCGGATGAGGAGCGCTCCCTTCGTCTCGCCGGTCGCCGCCGTGTTCCGGATCGTCATCCTGTCATCGTAGCCCATGGCGACGACCGCATGGCCACCCTCGACCTTTTCCCGGCCCGACGGGAACGGGATCCGGCCCGTCACCGCGGCCTGCTCGATGGAACTGTAGACCGTGAACCCGAACATGGCCGGGTGCCCGGCGGCCAGGTAGGCCTTGAGGCGCTCGACGACCTGGGGCCGTCCGATCCCGGGCGGGTCATGGCGATAATACTTGATCGTCTAGGCCGGCGGCTCCTTGTCGAACTCCCGCTCGTCATCGGTGTACGGCCAGTATTCCTCGGGCGGGACCCCGAAGAGGACCATGGCCCCGATGATCAGCCGGAGGTAGGCGCCGGTGTCCCCCTCCATTTTCATCAGGTTGCGGGCGACCTTATAGAGGAAAAGCCGGGAGGTTTCGATATGCTGACCAAACGATTTCCTCTCATAATATTCGATGGCCCCGGCCCCGGCCTGGGCCGTGCAGGACCCGAGCGACCCCTGGTCCTCGACGGGCGAGGCCCACTCCCGGAGGTCTGCCGACGCCGGAGCGACGGGCCCCCTCCTTCTCCCCGGGCGCAGGCCGGCGGAAGCCGGCGGTCCGGTCGGCGCCAGGATCTCCCGGACCTCACTTGTCTCCTCGGTGTAGTCCCGGAAGTCGGGGAAATCCGGGAGCCAGCCGAAACCTTTTCTGAGCAGTTCCGTCATGGTGAAAATCCCTCCATCATCAAGCGTGCGGGTTCATTTTAAATAAAAACGTGGACGCCAATCAACCCCAAAAAACGGATGAGTCCGCCTCCTCGCGCGCCGGGGGGGAATATCCTCCTTGAAATCACCTCAAGGGGTGATTGACCGGGCTTGGGGGTGATGAAAAATAGGTGCGCAAGGACACAAACCGAGCCTGTGAGACCTGAGATATGGGCATGAAGAAGATTCTCGTCATCGATTATGACCAGACCTCCCTGGCCTCCCTCAGCGCGACCTTGTCGAATGAAGGGTTCGAGGTGGTCACGGCCGGGGACGGCCAGGTCGGCTGGGAAAAGTTCCAGAGCGAAAAGCCCGACCTCGTCCTCATGGAAGCCATGCTGTCCAAGATCCACGGCTTCGAGCTCTGCGACCGGATCACGAAGGACCCTGCCAGGAAGGTGCCCGTCTTCATCATGACCGGTGTTTACAAGGACCGGGTCTACAGGACCGAGGCCCTCCGGACCTACGGGGCCTCGGAATACTTCGAGAAGCCCCTGGACATGCTCAAGTTCATCGCGTCCATCCACGCCGTCCTGACCGTGCCCGATATCAAGCCCGGCCCCGACATCAAGCCCGCCATGGAGGCCAAGCCGGGGAACGGTGAGCCGGCGGACGAGCCCATGCCCCTGCCCGTGATCAATCCCGTCATGGAAGAGCCGCGCCGGGTCGAGCCTCACCCCGAAGTCAAGCACCCGAGAGAGGCGCCTCCCCGGATGAGGCCCGGGTACGAGGCGGGGCTGGCTGGGGGGGAAGGCCTGAGCCTCGAGAGCGTCCTCCAGATCAAGACCGGACGGGAGGAGCGCCACCGGGCCGAAGCCATTCCCGGCCTCGGGTCCGCGAAAGACACTCCGCCCAAGGTCAAGATCGCGCCCGACCACGCGCCGGCGAAAGACAACGAGATCCGGCTCGAGACGCTGCTCAACCTCGCCCCCGAAAAAGAGGGCCATCGGACCGAGCAGCCCCGGCCGAGGGCCCAGGGTCACACGGCCCCGACGGCCGTCGAAGAGAAGCCCCGCGAACATGCCAAGAAAGAAGCGGGGGCCGAGGACATCGACAAGCTCCTGAAGACCACCCTGGCTGATTTCGGGCTCGAGACCGAGAAGAAAAAGACGGTCAGGGCGACTCCGCCACCGGCTCCGAAAGTCGAGCCCGTGGCGGAAAAGCCGAAAGCAGCCGCTCCCGCGGCCCCGGCCCCGGCGCCCCA
The DNA here is from genome assembly GCA_050015275.1 of Candidatus Aminicenantales bacterium. Classification (GTDB taxonomy): domain Bacteria; phylum Acidobacteriota; class Aminicenantia; order Aminicenantales; family Saccharicenantaceae; genus DATKJS01. Next base: position 2,123 of record JBEKBS010000033.1, read on the forward strand.
AAAGACCAAACATACGCCCCAGGACGTTCCGCCCGCCCCGGTCCATGAACCGCTGAAACCCGCGACGCCGCCGCCCATGCCCGCCGCGGTGGCGGAGAAGCCGAAAGCGCCTCAACCCAAGCCCGCGGCGGCTCCTCTCCCGCCGGCCCACGCTTACGCGAAATCCAAGCCCGCGGCCCAGCCGGCGCCGGCCGTCCATGCGGCGCCCGCGCCAAAGCCGGAACTCGGCCCCGAACCCAAGCCCGCGGCGGAAAAAGCCGAGAAAAAAGAACCGGCCTGGGAGCCGGACAAAGCGGCCGAATCGCGGATCTTCAAGGACATCTACGAGGTCGACAAGAAAAAATCTGCGATGCCTTTTGTTGCCGTGGGCGCGGGGCTGGTCATCGTGGCGGCCGTGGGATTCTTCATCCTCAGGCCCAAGCACTCCGCCGCTCCGGCCGGGCCCGGCGTCGACAACCCGACGACCATGACCCAGTCGAGCGTCCCCGAAAAGTCGCCGGATACGTCCCTGCCTCCTCTGCCCGAGGAAAAGCTCAAGGCCGTGAATCCGAAGCCCAAGGCCGCCCCGGCCAACCAGAACCGCCAGGCCGAGGCCCTGCCGACAGCGGACGAGCTCATCGTTCCCCCTCAGCCCGATGCTTCCCGCCTGGCCATCCAGGGGCCGGCGGAAAAGAAGCCGGAGGTAAAGCCGGCCGAGACAAAGACGGCTGCGGTCAAGCCCGGGGATGAGAAGGCCGCGCAAGCCCAAACCCCCCCGCCCCAGGATCAGCCGCCCGTGAAAACGGAGACGGCTCAGACCCAACCCCAAGGCCCGCCTGCCGGCGGCAATGATACCGCATCCCAGCCGGCCACGGCCGCGAAGGCCAACACAGGCGACCTCGTCGACCTGACCGCGGTCGACGAACTGCCCAAGATCCTGAAGTCGGCCAACCCCGTCTACCCGGCCCAGGCCGTGAGCTTCGGTAAGGAAGGCTCGGTCACGGTCAACGCCCTCATCGACGAAGCCGGGAATGTCACCCAGACGGGGATCCTCAAGGGCTTGAAAGACGATATGGGCCTGGAGAAGGCCGCCGAGACGGCGGTCAAGAAATGGAAATTCCAGCCGGCCAAAAAGGACGGCGTGAACGTCAAAGTCTGGAAGCCGATCGTTATCACCTTCAAATTCAAGGCGAACCGGTCCGTTATTGCGTGAGCCAACGATGGACATGAAACCGCATATCAACAAAAGGAGTCACCCATGGGACTGAGCAAGGATCAAGAAGAGCTCTATAAGAGGACGATGGGAGAGGTCAAGAGGCAGCTCGACAACCTCGACGATGAGGTCGAGAAGGAGCTCCAAAAGGTCCGGAGACGCCTGGCCGAGCTTCAGGAATCCAAGAAATCCCTGAAGATGGTCTACGAAGGCACGGCCAAGCTCCTGGGCATCGAGGTCGAGTCGGAGGACGAGGACGCCGGCGACCAGGCGGCCGCCTCGCCCAAGATGTGAGGGGGGCCGGGCCGGCCCAGCCGGACGTCTCCGCCACCCCTTTCCCCGCCTGATACGATCCCTCCTGCGCCGAATCCCCGTCCGTTCATTCATTGACTCCCGGGCAGGGTTCTGCTATAAACTGGGGGCCTATGTTCGTCGTCATCGGCCTTGCGATCGGCTTTTTCGCCGCCATCCCCCTGGGGCCCGTCAATGTCTTCGTTGTTTCCCAGACTCTCAAGCGGGATTTTTTCCACGGCCTCCTGGCCGGGATCACCACGGCCGTCCTGGACATGGCCTATTGCGTCGTCGCCCTGATGGGGTTTTTCCAGATCAAGTTCAGCCTCAACCCGACCCTCAGGTCGGCCATGAAGGTCGCCGCGGGGCTGGTCGTCATCCTCATCAGCTACCGGCTCGTCCGCGAATCCAAGACCTTCAGCCTTCCCCAGGACGGCGAACAGATCCCGGCGGCGGCGCAACGGCCTATCCTCGGCGTCTTGTTTCTCTACGTGACCAACCCCACCCTGTATGTATTCTGGTTCGCCGTGGCCGGGACCATGACCGGCCACAACCTAGTCCACAACACCGGCTGGACGGCCGTCGCCTTTGCCGCGGCCTGCGGGCTGGGATCCCTGATCTGGTACATTCTCCTCGTCCGGTTCGTTTCGCGGCGCCAATTCACGATCCGCCCCAAAATGTTCAGAAAGATCCTGCTTTATCTGGGGTTGGCCCTGACCCTGTTCGGCATCTACACGATCGCATCGATCTTCTTCTGATCTCGCATGACCAAGCGCGAGCGGGTCGAGAAGGCGCACGGCTTCGGCATCCCCGACCGCCCTCCCTTTGTTCCTGCTGTCTACGAGCATAAGGCCGCCCTCCTCGGCCGGACGCCTTCAGAGGTCTGCCGCGACGCCGGGCTGCTTCGTGAGGCCCTTCTCAGGGAACTCGAGATCTACGACCCCGATGTGCTGACCGTCGGCATCGACGTCTATAATGTCGAAGCCGAGGCGCTCGGCTGCCGGGTCCGTTATTTCGAAGACTCGAACGATGTCCCGGCCGTGGCCTCTCCCCTTCTCCGGGGCGCGGACAGGGTCGATGAGCTGAAGGTCCCGGACCCGGAAAGCGACGGGCGGATGCCCCTCTTCCTCGAAACGGCCGGCTGCCTCGGCCGGGAGCTGGGGCCGGACGTGCCCGTCAGGGGGGCCGTGAGCGGCCCGTTCTCCCTGGCCTGCGCCCTGATGGGGACGGCGGAAGTCCTCGTGGGGACAGCGGACGACGCCGCGTCGATCGCGAGACTCCTGGATTTCTGCGGCCGGGTGACCATCGCCTACGGAAGGGCGTTCCGGGCGAAGGGCGTCGATGTCGCCATTTTCGATTCCAAGGCCTCGCCGGGTGCGGCCTCGCCCCGGGTCTTCCATGATCTTGTCTTGCCCGTTTATCGCGACCTGGTCATGCCGGGTTTGTCCGCCGCGGGGGCAAGGCCCCTGCCCTTGATCATCGGCGGCGATACGACGCTCGTCCTGGAAGACCTGCTCCGGACCGGAGCGACCCAGCTCCTCTGTGACGCGGGAGCCGACCTCGAAACGTTCAAGAAAAGGTGCCGGGAGGAGCGCCGCCCGTTCCGGGTCAGTGTCGATGCCCGGCTCGTCCACCGGGGCCGCGCGGACGAGGTCCGGTCCGAGGCGCTGCGCCTCCTCGGTGCCACCGCGGGCCAACCCGGGCTTTTCTTCGGCTGCGGCGTCGTGGCCTACGATACTGACCCCGCCAACGTCCTGGCTCTCCGGGCCGCCCTCGACGAATTCTCGGCCCGGACCGGCTGATCATCAAGCAGAACGGCTAATTCGGTAATGAGTTGACTGTCACCGAATTAAAGAAGATAGGACGGGCGGCCCGGCGGTGCTCCACGACAGACGAGCAGAAGGGGATTGCGCGAGAGCGCTGACGAGGATCACCTGGACCCGGTCCCCGATGTTGATCAGGCGAAATGGAGCTTGAGCTGATCGATCCTTTTCCCGATGTCGATCCGGCCCCGGCACCGGGCCTGGCACGATCCGCACGACGCGCACTGGTCGAGGCCTCGGCCGGCGGGCAGGCTCGCGAGCGTGTCCTGGGCCTGGAAGACGTTCGGGTAGCGGAGGTACATGTGGGCCCTCATCAAGGCCGGCGTGTCCACTCCGGCGGGGCAGGTCGGCAGGCACGCGCCGCACCGGACGCAGGCGGCCATGGCCAGCTTGATGTTCCTGTCGGAGAGGAATTTTTTCTCTCCGGGAGTGAGCGTCAGATCACGTCCCACGGTGAGATCTTCCTCGAGCTCATCATAGGTCGTGAAGCCGGGCACGGCACTGTGGATGAACTCGTGCCGGAGGACCCACTTGAGGACCGCGGTCTGGAGAATGGACCCTGCGTAGAGGGCCTGCTGATCGGCGGGGGTCATGTCCCTGTACCAGGACTGCATGCACTGGGTCTTCATGGCGATGAGGCCGATGCCCTTGGCGGAGGCGTTCTCGAGGGAGCGGCGAAGCGAGGCGTTTCCCGCGAGGGCGTAATTGAAGGCGACGAGGACGACCTCGTAGAACCCGCCACGGACGGCCTCGTCGAGGCAGGGCCCCATGTTTTGATGGGTGGAGAAGCCGGCGAATCGGACTTTTTTCTGGGACTTGAGCTCGGCCAGGGCGTCCTCGAACCCTTTCCGCCTGAGGTCGTCGACCCGGCTGACGTCGTGGATATAGAGCATGTCGACGTAATCCGTCCTCAGCCGCCGGAGACTGCCCTCGAAGGTTCTGATGAAGGCGGCTTTGAGCTCCGCCGGAGGCAGGGATTCGCGCTTGTCGGGGGGGATGCCGACCTTTGTGGCGATGACGGACTTGTCGCGGGCTTTGAGCTCCTCGAGGACCCGGCCGACCATCTCTTCGTTCCGGCCCCGCTGGTAGCCCGCGGCCGTGTCGAAATGGCGGATCCCAAGCTCGTAGGCCTTCCGGATAAGCCCGGGATTATCGGCGTTCATGACGCCCATGTTGACGATGGGGAGCTTGAGGCCGGTCTTGCCGAGGGCGCGGGTCAGGAGCGGCCCGGAGACGCCGCTGGGAGGAGAGGTTTGAGCGCGAAGGACCGCGGGCTTTCCCAGGCGGCCGAGGACCGCCACCGCTCCGGCGCCGGCCAGGGCCGTGGAAAAGAACTCTCTGCGATCGAGCTTTTTTCTGGAATCCGGCATGGTGTCAGCACTCCTTTCGATCTATTTTACCCGAAATCGGGCTGAGTTCCATATGTTTCGAAAAAGGATGATGGGCCTGTCCCTCTTTTCCATCCGCGCCCGCGTCGCGCTCAATGTTTTCTCCGGGACATCCCCCCTACGTCCGCCCATGTCTTAAGAAACGCTTCGGGAAGGGTAAACCGCTTTATCACGTTCCGGCCATTCCCATCGGCCCTGTATACGCCATCCTCCGGGAAGACCCCCTTTTCCCTTCGTCATCCTTTGTGAACTTTTCAGGGAGTTTGGACGTATAATAAAAATGAGGGAGAACGACAATGACGAAGTTCCTTCTATGGTTGATCCTTCTGGTGTTTTGTTGGCCCTTGGCTCTTCTCGCACTCCTTCTCTACCCGCTCGTCTGGCTTCTCCTCCTCCCCTTCCGGCTGCTGGGGATAACGGTGACGGCCTTTTTCGAGTTCTTCAAGGCTATCATCATGCTCCCGGCGCGGATCCTCCACGGTCCCTCAAGAATCTGAGGGGTCAAACCCGCATTATTACATTTTTGTCAGCGCTGACCCCCAACTCATCCTTAATTACGTTGATAATTATGGTGACATACAACTAAATGCACTAAATAGGAGCCGGCGCCTATTTCGGTAATTAGTTGTGTGTCACTGTAATTGCTGGCATTGCGTAGATTTGACCCCATCCGGGTGTGTATAATAAGCGTCTCGATGGAAGTCAAAGAACACTTCTATGCCGACGATCCCTCGAAAGGGCCCGCCGACGCCAGGACGACCCTCCCCGGAGTCGAATACTTTTTTCTCGGGAACGGCCTGATCCAGGCGGCCGTCCAAGTCTGCGGGCCCCCCGGAGCCCCCGGAGCCACGGCAGCCGGCCTGCTCATCATGGACCCCGAGCGGCTGGGGCCGAAGCGGCGCGCCCTGACCTTCGACCCCGTTTCAGGCATCGGTCCGACGCAGATCTCGGTCGTCGAAGGCCGGAACGTTTATCGGCCGGCCGGGAGGTCCGTCCGGGCCCGTTGGGTCCCGGAGGGGCTGGGGCCCCGGGTCGAGGTTGCCTGGCGGGACGGCCCGTTCCGGGTCAACGAACTTTTCTTTTGCCCCGACCGCAGGACTCCCCGGCTCATCCGCCTCATCACGGTGAGCCATCTCGAGCCCGGCGAACGCAGGGCGCGCGTCAGGACGGGCGTCAGGGGCCGCACTCTGGAAAAAGGCCTCCGGTTCCAGGGCCGGGAAAAGAGGACGGCCATTTTCGAGTACAGGATCGCCCGCGCCGGCTCCAGGCCGGCTGTCAGGCTTTCGCTCGGGGCGAGCTCGGAAATCGACCCGGACGAGGCAAGATACTGGGCGGAAACCGCATCCTGGCACGCCTCCGACCCCCTCCTCGACGGCTTTTTCTCCGCGGCGAAATTCGGACTCCGGGCGGCCATGGCGAGATCGGGCAAGCTCGACGGCGGGATCTGGCAATACAATCTCGAATGGGTCAGGGACCAGGCCTTCGTCGCCATGGCCCTGGCCATGTCCGGCCAGTTCAAGCCGGCCCGGACCATCCTCGGCCGGCTCCTCGATCGGTTCGTCAGCGAGGAAGGGGCGACCATGGATTCGAGCCGGCTCCGGTCGTGGGAGGAGAGCGAGTTCGACCAGAACGGCGTCCTTCTCTTTGCCCTCGAGAGCTACGTCAACTGGACGGGGGACACGAGCCTCCTTTCCCGCTATCGGGACAAGATCCTCAAAGCGGCCGAATTCCCCCTCAGGAAGGTTTTCCGCCACCCGGCGTCGGGGCTTCTTTCGAACCGGCGGGAGTTCTGGGAACGGCATAGCGCGCACGGGATCCGCGACGGGATGGAGCTCGCCCACCAGCTTTTCGTCTCCATGGGCCTGGATTCCGCGGCCCGCCTCGCCCGCCGGATGGGCGACGCCCGAAGGGCCGGGACGTGGCGGAACGCGTCCGACCGCCTGAAAAAAACGGCGTTCCGCCCCGGGCGATTCTCCCTCATCGAGAACGGCCGGCTCATCAAGAGGCGCGGCACCGACGGCCGGGTCCAGGCGGACGTTAGGCCCCTGCCTGACTCGCTCCTCCCCGTCCAGGCGCCGCTTTTCGAAAAAGGCCGCCATCTCCTCAACCCCGATACTTCGGCGGCCCTGCCGATCGCCTGGGAATTCATTGACCCGGCCACCCGCATCGCCCGCCGCACTCTCGCTTCCCTCGAATCGCTCTGGAACCAGCGCTGGACGGGCGGCGGCTACGGCCGCTACCACGTGACGTCCGAACCGGATTCCCCGGGGCCGTGGCCGTTCGCCTCGCTGTTCGTTGCCCGGGCCAACTTCGAAGCCGGGAACGGCCGGAACGTCCGCCGCGTCCTCGAATGGCTCGGCCGCCTGCCCGGGTCGAGGGCCGGCACGTGGTTCGAGTTTTACGGCCCGCGGCCCGTCCCTCCCTACCCCCAGGTCGGCATTGTCCCCTGGGTCTGGGCCGAGATGCTTTTCCTTTTCATCCACCACATCCTGGGCGTCCGGCCCTCAGAGAAAACCCTCCGGCTCCGGCCGCGGCTCCTTCGCGGCCTGAAGCTGGTCGAGGCCTCCGTGCGTCTTCGCGGCGGCCGGCTCGAGATGACCGTCAGAAAGGCGCGGCGCCGCGAAAAACCCGGCTACCGAATCGAAGGCAGATTTCATCCATATCGGAAGGCCGGAATCGAAATCCCCCTCCCCGCGGATTCCCAGATCATAAAAGTCGAGACGATCCTGCCCTGATGAGCATCTTCGCAACGTTATTGAAAGAACGGGCCTCGATGACGGCTGAGGCAATAAAAAAAAATGCACAGGGGGTGTTCCCGGAGGAGGGCGTGTGGAGGGCGGAGCGATCACAGAGTGGGATTCCTCGCTGGGGAATCCCACGCTTTTCGGAGAGGCTCCCTCCGAGTCCGCGACTTCGGGAAGGCGTGAAAAACCGCGACCTGGAGTGGAGGCCCTCTCCGAGGCCCTTAAGAACGCGCGGAGACAAGTTCTTCCACTTAGTGCGAGAGGAGATTGAAGATGGCGCGGAAAAAGATCCACCTGGTATCCAACGCCCACCTGGACCCGGTCTGGCTCTGGGAATGGGAGGAAGGCGCCGGCGAAACCCTCTCGACTTTCCGGCAGGCCGCCGAATTCTGCGAGCGCTATCGGGGCTATATCTTCTGCCACAACGAGGCCGTCCTCTACCAGTGGGTCGAGGAATACGAGCCCGCCCTCTTCAAAAGGATCCAGAGGCTCGTCCGGGCCGGGAAATGGCACATCATGGGGGGCTGGTACCTCCAGCCCGACTGCAACATGCCGAGCGGCGAATCCTTCGTCCGCCAGATCCTTCTCGGGAAAAGGTATTTCCGTGAGAAATTCGGCGTCGAGCCCAAAACGGCGGTCAACTTGGACCCTTTCGGCCACACTCGCGGCCTCGTCCAGATCCTGGCGAAGAGCGGCTACAGCGCCTATCTTTGCTGCCGGCCGAGCGATGCCTGGTGCCCTCTGCCGGGCGACGAATTCGTCTGGGTCGGCCACGACGGGTCCGAAGTCCTGGCCAACAGGGCGTCGGCCCATTATTGTTCCATCGGAGGGAAGGAGCGGGAGCGCCTCGAGGACTGGCTCGCGAAGAACCCGGGGAAGGAGCTGATCATCCATCTCTGGGGGATCGGCAACCACGGCGGCGGGCCCTCCCGGAAAGACCTCGGCGACCTCGAAAGCCTCAAGGCCGAACGGCCGGACCTCGAGATCGTCCATTCGACGCCCGACGCCTATTTCGAGGAGCTCGAGGCGAAGCGCCCCTCCCTGCCCCGATGGGAGGAAGACATCAACCCCTGGGCCGTTGGCTGCTACACGTCCATGAGCCGGGTCAAGCAGGGTCATCGCCGGCTCGAGAACGAGCTCTTCTCCGCCGAGAAGATGATCACGGCCGCCTGGTCGCAGGGGCTGATGGGCTACCCTCAGGATGAGCTGAGGAGGGTCATGGAAGACCTGGCCTTCACCGAGTTCCACGACATCCTGCCCGGCTCGGCCATCCCTGCCGGCGAGGAAGCCGCCGTGCGCCAGGTCGACCACGGCCTCGAGATCCTGGCCCGTCTCAAGGCCCGGGCCTTCTTCGCCCTGGCCTCCGGCGAGCCAAAGGCCGCTGCCGGCGAGATGCCGTTCTTCGTTTACAACCCTCACCCCTTTACGGTCAGGACCATCGTCGAGTGCGAGTACGAGCCCTGGGAGCCGAACTACGCCAAGGCCGACTTCTGGGACCCGCGACTCTCGGCGAACGGCAGGGGCCTCGCGTCCCAGGTCGAGAAGGAGGCGAGCAACCTCAGCCTCGAATGGCGGAAGAAGGTCGTCTTCGAAGCCGAGCTCGGGCCGTCCCGGATGAGCAGGTTCGATTGCCGGCTCGAACCGGTCGCCGAAAGACCGAAACCCTCCACCCGGGAGGAGGACGGGTCCATTACGGTCAGGACCCCCGACCTCACGGCCGCCGTCAACGTCAGGACGGGCCTTCTCGACCGGTTTGAGGTCAAAGGCTTCGATTATCTGAAGGAGGGGTCCTTCCGGCCTCTGGTCGTCCAGGACAACGCCGACCCATGGGGGATGAAGGTCCGGAGCTTCCGGAACCTGGCCGGAGAGCTCAGGCTGGCGACGCCCGAGGAGGCCGCGGCGTTCTCCGGGTTTGCCGGCGGCCCCGTCCCCCCGGTAAGGGTCGTCGAAGACGGCGATGTCCGGACGGTCATCGAGGCCGTCCTTTCGTTCGGGAGATCGACCGCCGTCCTCCGCTACAAGGTCCCGAAGAGGGGGACGGAGCTCGAGTGCGAGGTCCGCGTTTTCTGGGCCGAGAAGGACAGGATGCTGAAGCTCTCCTTGCCGTCACGTCTTCGGGCGCCGCGCTTTATGGGCCAGGTCGCCTTCGGCGCGGACGAGCTTCCGTCGAACGGCGACGAGGCCGTCGCCCAGAAGTGGCTGGCCCTGGTTTCGGAAAAGGACGGCGCCGCATTCACCGTCGTCAATGACTGCGTCTACGGGTCCGATTTTCGTGACGGGGAATTGCGGCTCTCGCTCCTCCGGTCGCCCGCCTACGCTGCCGATACCTGGGAGGACAAGCTCGCCGTCGCGGAGGACCGCTTTATCCCGAGGCAGGACCAGGGCGAACGCCTTTTCCATTTCTGGATCAACGGCGGGCCCTTGGACGAACGGCTCGAGGAGATCGACCGCGAGGCGCTCGTCAGGAACGAAAGGCCTTACGTCCTCCCCTTCTGCCCGGCCGGGCGGGGCAAAAAGACGAGGGCCGGGATCATCGTTGACGGGCCCGCCGTCGAGGTCACGGCTTTCAAGAAGTCCGAGGACGGGAACGACATCGTCGTCCGCCTCTTCGAGCCCACGGGAAAACCCCGGACGGCGACGCTCCGCCTTCCCGCGTCCGGCGCCAGTAAGAAGGTCCGCCTGGGCGGGTTCGAGGTGAGGACGCTCCGCTTCAGCCCGAGGTCCAAAAAATGGGCCGACGCGGACCTTGTCGAACGGAGGCTCGCCAAGAAGTGAACTCGCGCGCAAGGGTCTTCGCGGCCCTCGAAGGGCGGATCCCCGACAGGGTCCCCTACGGGGAGTTCGCCGTCGATTTCGACACCGTCGAGAAGATCATCGGCCACGAAACCTACTTGAGGGCCAAGGCCAGGTCCCAGATCGCCTTTTGGGAAGGCCGCGGTGACGAAGTCGCCGAAAGCTGGCTCAAGGACCACCTCGAGCTCCACCGCCGGCTCGAGCTCGACATCGTCACGTTCTCCATGGCGACATGGGAGATGCCGCCCGAGACCGGCGACCCGCCGCCCCGCCGCATCGACCCGGCGACCTGGGAAGACAAGCACGGCCGCATCTACAAGTCCTCGGACATCACCCATGACATCACCTGCGTCCGCGACCCGGTGAGGGACGCGAAGGTCTTCACCGCGGCCGAATTCGAGAGGGAGCCGGACCCGCCGCGGCGCGACGACCGCTCCTGGAAGATCCTGGACACGGTCATCCGGGAGCTCAAGGGCGAAAAGTTCATCTGCGGGCCGTCGGGCGGGTCGATCGGGATCGTCCTCCTCGGCGGCATGGAGCGCGGTCTTCTCGAGATCGGGGCGAACCCGGACGTCGTCCGGGCGGCGACGGCCTACCTCGTCAAACAGCAGAACCTGGCCGACGGGGTCATGATCCATCCGGACTCCGACGCCGTCCTCTGGGACGAGGACCTGGGCTACGGCAAGGGCCCCCTCATCAGCCCGCGGCTGTTCCGCGACCTCTTCCTCGAGGCCAACAAGGCCCGGGCCCGGAACGTCAAGGAAAAATTCGGGAAGAAGATCCTCAAGCACTGCTGCGGCAACGTCAACACCCTGATGGATGATTTCGTCGAGATCGGCTTCGACGCCTACCAGTCCATCCAGCCAACGGCCGGCATGGACATCTGCGCCCTCAAGAAAAGCCACGGTGACAAGATCACCCTCTGGGGCGGCGTCGCCGTCGAGAACCTGGTCGGGGGGACCACGGAGGACGTCCGGCGGGACGTCCGGCGGGCCATGGCCTGCGCCAAGCCGGGCGGCCGGTTCATCCTCGGCTCGAGCCACAGCGTCGCCGTGGGGACGAGGTACGACAACTACATGGCCATGCTGGACGAGTACCGCAAACTGTGCGAATATTGAGCCGCGAGGACGGCATGGTCAAGGCTCCCGTTTCGCTCGTCCTGGTCGGGATCGGAGGGATGGGCGCCGTTTATGTCCGGGAGCTCCTGGACGCGAAAGATACCGGGCCATTCCGGATCGCCGGCGCCGTCGACCCCGAGCCGGAGCGCTGCGCCTGGCTCGAGGAGCTTCGAGCCGCGGGGGTTCCCGTGTTCGCGACCCTCGAGGACTTCTTCAGGAACAGGACGGCCGAGCTGGCCGTCGTCTCTTCCCCCATCCAGTTCCACGCCGGCCAGACGTGTCTCGCGCTGACGAAGGGAAGCGACGTCCTTTGCGAGAAGCCCGCGGCCGGGACGATCCGGGAAGTGCGGGCGATGATCGAGGCCGAAAGGGCAGCGGACCGTTGGGTGTCCATCGGCTACCAGTGGTCGTTCAGCCCGGCGGTCCAAGAATTGAAGAAGGACATCATGGACCACCTGTTCGGCCGGCCGAAGCGCCTGAAGTGCCTCTACCTCTGGCCGCGGGACGAAAAATACTATGGGCGAACGAGCTGGGCGGGAAAAAAGCGGGACGCGGCGGGCGGCTGGGTCCTCGACAGCCCGGCCCAGAACGCCATGGCTCACGACCTCCACAACATGTTCTATGTCCTGGGGAAGGCGAAGAGCGCGGCCGCCGCGCCGGTCGAAGTCGAAGCGGAGCTCTACCGGGCCAACCCCATTGAGAATTTCGATACGGCGGCGATGCGGGCCAGGACCGGGGACGGCGCCGAGATCCTGTTCTATGCCACCCACGCCTCGCGCGAGGAGAACGGCCCCGTCTTCTCCTATGAGTTCGAAGGGGGGGTCGCCCGCTGCTCAAGCCGCACCTCGGGCATCCGGGCCGAGTTCGCGACCGGAGAGCTCAAGAGCTACGGAGTTCCCGACGCCGGAGGCATGAACAAGCTGTGGCACGCGATCCGGAGCGTGCGGACCGGGGAGCGGCCCGTCTGCGGCTTGGAAGCCGCCTCAAGCCAGACGCTCTGCGTCAACGGGATGCAAGAGTCCATGCCGGAGATCAGGGATTTTCCGGGAGGGCTTCGGCACGTGCTCGAGGAAAAGGAATCCCGGAGGATCTGGGTGGAAGGCCTGGATGACGCGCTCGCAGATTGTTATGCGGCGAACGCCCTGCCGTCCGAACTGGGCATCTCCTGGAGCGCGAAAGGCCGTCTCGTCAAATTGGGGACACAATATTCATTCCCGAAATTAGGAAATTAGTATTATGTCCCCGATATTGAAGATCGAAAAAATCGTCTATCCGGGCCGGAGGCTGGCCCTCGACCAGGGCAAGGTCGTCTTCACGGACCGGGGGCTTCCCGGGGAGACGGTGGATGTCGAGATCCTCAGGGACCGGAAGACCTTCGCCGAAGGCAGGACCAGGAGCATCCTCGAAAGATCCGCCTCCCGGGTCGAGCCGCGGTGCGGCCATTTCCTCGCCTGCTCCCCTTACCAGGACATGGACTACGAAGCTCAGCTGTCCGTCAAGAAGGCCCAGGTCGAGGAGATCATCAACCGCGAGCTGAGGCTGAGATTCGACGCCTTGACGCTGACCCCGTCGCCCGAGATCTGGGGCTACAGGAACAGGATCCGCCTCCGGATCCTCTGGGAGGACGAAAAGGCCAGGGCCTTCTACCACGAGCCCGGCGAGGAGACGGCCTTCCTTCCGGTCGACCGCTGCTATCTCGTCTCCGACCGGACGAACGACATCGTGACCGAGTTCCTCGGGTTCATCAACCGGGAAGGATGGGAGGCCGTCTCGGGTCTGGAGGTCAGAGAGAGCCGTTCCCGGGGGAGGCTTCTGGCCGTTTTCCACCTCGAGTCGGCGTCGAGGGTCGAAGAAATGGCCGGAAAGATGGCCGGGCTTCATCTCCGGTTCCCGCTTTCGGGGATCGTCGGGCTGGTGAAGGAAGGCCAGAGGGTCCGGGAGGAAACGCTCGGGGGCGTCGCCCGGCTTGAAGAGGAGGTCCGGGGGACGAGGTACAGGATCGGGGCCCGGTCGTTCTTCCAGGTCAACGTGGGGATCCTGGAGAAGGTTTTCGACGACCTGAAAGAAGCCGTTCGGGACCTCTCCGGGGCCGGGATCGCCGACCTCTACTGCGGCCTCGGGACCTTCGGACTGTTCCTGGCAGGAGACGCCAGGGAGGTCTTCGGCGTCGAGCCGGACCCGGCCAACATCTCATTCCTGAAGAAGAACATGACCATCAACAGGGCCGGGAACTTCACCGTCTGCGAGGGGACGAGCGAAGAATGGCTGCCGTCGCTCCTCGAAAGGGACATCGGCATCGTCATCCTCGACCCGCCTCGCAAGGGAGTGGATGGCGCGATGCTCCAGGATCTGGCCGCAAGCTCTGTCGCGCTTGTCCTCTATCTGTCCTGCAACCCGACGACCCTCGCCCGCGACCTGAAGACCCTGCTCACGGCCTATGAGCTCGTGAACCTGAAGGTCTACGACTTCTTCCCCCATACGCCGCACATCGAAACCCTGGCCGTCCTGAGGAGGAGGCGGGCCTAAGGCCCGCGCCAGACGAGGACGCCGGCCCGCGGAAGCGGGTTCGATCCGAAGATGATCGTCGAGCCCTATCCTCCGGGTCCGGCCGGGTCGACCTTCTCCGGGAACCGCCCGGCGAGCTGCCCGCAAGCCGCGAGGATGTCCTTGCCCTTGGACTGGCGCAGCGTGACCTGAACCTTGCGCTCCTCGAGCCAGCGCCGGAAGCGTGCGACGTCGGCCTCGGAGGGCGTCTCGAAGGCGAGGCCCGCGACGGGACTGTACGCGATCAGGTTGACCTTGGCCCGGAGCCGCCGGGCGATCCCGGCCAGCCCGTCGGCGTCGTTGAGCGAATCGTTGACGTTCCGGATGAGGATGTACTCCAGGGTGATCATCCGGCCGCCGGAACGGATGTAATCCTCGCAGGCGGCGACGAGCTTCTCCAGCGGATATCTCAGGTTGATGGGCATGACCCGGCTCCTCAGCCTGTCCGTGACGCCGTGAAGGGAGACCGAAAGGTTGACCTGGAGGTCGAGCTCCTTGAGCCGCTCGATGCCGGGAATGAAGCCCGCCGTCGAGATCGTCATCCGGCGGGCCGCGATGCCCAGCCCCTCCGGAGCGTTCATGATCCGGATCGCTCGGGCCAGGTTGTCGAAGTTGTCCAGGGGCTCTCCCATGCCCATGAAGACATAGTTGGTGATCTCGGTGCCGAGCGCCTTTTCCAGGTCAAGGAGCTGGCCGACGATCTCCGACGGGCTCAGGTTCCGCTTGAACCCGTGGAGGCCGCTGGCGCAGAAAGCGCAGGCGAACTTGCAACCGACCTGGGTGGACAGACAGACGGTCTTCCGTCCCCCCGTGGGGATGAGGACGGTTTCAACGAACCGCCCGTCCCTGAGCCGGAAGAGGAGCTTGGCCGTTCCGTCCCTGGCTTCCATCCGGGCCTCGAGATCGAGACGGCCGATCTCAAAATGCTGGGCGAGCTTCTCGCGCAGGCTCTTGGACAGGGTGGTGAATCCGGCGAAATCCGACCCGCCCTGATGGTAAAGCCAGTCGAAGATCTGGGCGGCCCGGAACGGCCTCTCCCCCATCGCCTCGAGCTCCGCCCTGAGCTCCCCGAGCGTTAGGTCGCGGATGTCCTTCATTTTTTTATTATACCGATAATCGGAGATGGGCATAACAGAATTTTCAATAAATCAGCGAACATCGGGTGGGCTTCTCAAAATTTAGAAAGGGGACGAGTGGCACGGCGTATTAAGAGGGGCTATGGTCATGGCTGAAGCGATATAAGGAAAATGCGCAGGGGGTGTTCTTTGATCTGTCCAGAAGAAAGATCCAAACTCATCCCAGATATATACCAGAAGTGCAGCTCCGAGTTGCTCCGCAGCACTTCTGCTGGTCGCTCCTCGGAATCCGCTCCCTGCCGGAGGGCGGAGCGGGCACGGGCCCCGACTCGAAGTCGGTGGTGCGAGGCCCGGAACCGAGGCGGGTTTGGCTCGCCGGGACAAACCCGCGACCCGACGGAGGGAATCCCCCGAGCTCAACCTCAAGAGAAGCGGAAGCCGTCACCGGAGCCTCACCATGACAATAATTCGGGGACGGAGTTACTTAATATTGACCATGAGCCAGAGGAGGAAGATGATGACCCCGACAAGGAGCCAGCTCCCGAAAAAGCCGAGGACGTCGGCCCGGACCGGCTTCATGAACTCCCAGCTCGAGCCCGGCCAGAGCTTCTTCCTCTCGATCTCGTCGTAATGCTCGACAGCGTGACGGAGCGTCTGCTCCTCGTCCCCGGGGGTCGGCTGGACCGGCGTGTGGATCTTGGCGAAGAAACGGTCCAGGTCCGCTTTAGGGATGGGCCTGGTCAGGGCGCTCAGCAGGAAGAGCAAGAGGAAGGGAAACAGGGCGTCGAACCCGAACCGGACGGCGTTGAGCTGGGCCTTCGAAAATCCCGAGAAATCGGCGCCGAACCAGCTCAAGACCCAGATCTCCGCTTGGAACCGGCCGATGCCGATCCGGGGCGAGTCCGGGTCCTTGGGGTCGGTCAGGGCCACCTTTTCGAAAAAGATGCCGGCCGGCGGGTTGACCTGCTGTTTCCGGATCATCTCTCCCGCCGTGGACGCCCGGCCCGCCTCGACGTCCTCGCGCAGGGCCCTGGTCGTGATGGTCAGCACCTGGGGCCTCGTCTCGCGCAGGAACGCCGGCCGGGTCCTGGCCCACTCCATCGACTGGAAAAGGTTGGGGACGACGGCATAGATGGCGAAGCAGACGAAGATCTGGACGATGACGGCCGCCTTCGTCAGCCGTCGCCAGGTGAACCCGAGCCAAATCGCCGCGCCGAAGATCGCCGGGAGCGAAATGAAATACTTGAACATGTCGAGGAGGTTGCCGATGAAGAGGGCCACCCCGACGCCCCCGACGAGCGTCACTCCGATCGCGACGCGGCCGACGTTGATGAGGTGGCGGTCCGACTTCGGCTCGACGAACGGCTGGTAGAGGTTGCGGATGAAGAGGGCCGAGGTCGACACGCTCGATCCCGCCAGGGCCGACATCTTGGCGGACAGGATCCCGGCCATCATCAGCCCGATGGCCCCGGGAAAAAGAAGGTCCATGGTCATGTGGCCCCAGATGAGGTCCGGGTCGTGGAGCTTTCCCGAATAAAGGGCGATGGCCAGGAGCCCCGTCAGGGCCCAGAAGATCATGATGAAGCGCTTGAAGAACATCCCGCCGATCATGCCGGCCCGGGCCGCCTTTTCGTTCTTGGCCGAGCCGGCCGTCTGCATGCCCGTGGCGACGGCGATGATGGAGACGAGGTTCGAAAGGACCATGGCCAGGATCGTGTACCAGGCGTATTCGCTCGTCGCGGCCGAGCCGAAGAGCCGGAACATGAAGTCGGGGACCGCGGCGTGGAGCCCGGCGAAGCCGCCGATGCGGGAGAGGGCGATGGGGATCAGCATGATGGAAAATATCGTCAGGAGGAACCCCTGGATGACGTCCGTGATCGCGGCCGCCAGGAACCCGCCCATCATCGTGTAGATGGCGACGATGACCGTGTAGATCGCGTAGATCACGACCGGGTCCGTATAGGAGATAAAGGCCTTGAGCTCTTCTTTTTTCGACCGCTCGGCCAGCTCGTCGAACCGCTTCTGCTCGTCCGCGGAAAGCCCGGCCGCTGCTCTCTGCCGGAGGACCTGGTATTCGCGGAAGAGGTCGACGCTGAGCTTCTCCTGCGTCGTGTACTTGACGGCGGGCTTGGGCGTCAGGGCCATCATCGTCTTGGCGGCGACCATGTAGCCGACGCCGTTCCCGAGAAAGGCCATGAACAGGGTGAACACGGCGAAAGCGCCGCCCAGGAACCGGCTCTTGAACCGCTCGGTGAAGAAGTCCCCGATCGTCACCAGCCGGACCCGGCGGAAAAAGCCCGTCGTGAACCAGTAGAAGGGCGTCAGGAACAGGACCAGGTACTGGATCCACATGCCGCCGATGCCCTGGCGGTAGACTTCGCGGGACACGACGATGGCCTGGTCCGCGTTGGTCGATGTCCCCAGGTTGAGGAAGAACTGGTAGAACTTCCCGAGCCGCCGGCCGGCGACGTAGAAATCCTCGGCGCTCTTGGTCTTGCGGCCGGCCCGCCGGCCGAGCCAGAGGACGATCAGGACGAAGGAGACGACGATCGCGAAATCCAGCCAGTGCAATCCGAAGATCGTCATGCCCGATCAAAAACTGCCTGAGTACTTGACCCAGAGCTCGTCGGCGAGCTTCCAATAGGCGGCGACGGCCTGCTCGGCCTGGTCGAGGCAGTATTTCGTCAGCAACGCTTTCGCCTTGTTCGGGTCTTTCTTATAGAGGGCGAGCGCTTCTTCCTCGAGCTTGGCCTGGCTCGAGAAAGCCCTGTCTTCGATGCCCTTCCAAACCTTCTCGACGTCCTTGGTCATTTCCTGCCAGCGGAAAAGGGCCAGCTTGCTCACGGTCCGATAGGCCCACCAGGCGCAGTCCCGCCGATAGGCCCGGCGGCCGTCGACTATGTAGGGCCCGGGCATCCGGTCGATGCCGATATAGAAAGGCGTGTGGGGCGTCGTCGCCGGGTTGTCGTAGCCGAGCCAGACGACCCCGCCGATGGGCCCGGGGAGCCAGTCCCTGGACTGCGTGATCTGGAGGTAGGTCGAGGCGGGCGAGCAGATCGTCCGCTCCCGTTTGATCCGGAGGAGGTCCCGGAGGTCGTTGCTCATGAAGGGGCTGGCGACGGGGCTCTTGGCGGTCTCCCCCCTCCGGTTGATGGCGATGAGGGTCCGGGTCATGTCGTACTCGGTCCCGTCGTACGCGTCGCGGAAGATCGCGACGAGGTCCCGAACCGTGACTTTTTTCTCGGGTTTGACGGAGAAGGGATAGTTCTCGGATTCGGGGTTGAGCTTCGATCCCGGGGCGAGCAGGCTCAGGACGCGCCATTCCCGGCGCCGGCTGTACAGGCTCGTCCGCGATTCCGGGGCGAAGGCGTAGCAGAACTCGAAAGGCAGCCCGCTTCCCTTTGACCAGAAGCCCATCTCCTCGGCCAGGGAGAGGACGTTCGCCGAGGCCAGGAAGCGCTCTTTGTCGGTGAGGTCGAGCGTCCGGATGCGGCTGGCATTGGCCGAGACGCCGATCTCGTCGTCCGGGACCCTCTGGGCCGCCCAGACCGCTCCCTTTTTCCCCTTGCCCGGGCCGAAGATCTCGAACTGCCAGACCTCCCGGGGATCGGCGAAGGTGAAGCACTCGCCCCAATCGTCGTAGCCATAGAATGCGGTGAGCTCATCAGCGACGCGGATGGCCTCCCGGGCCGTCTTCGCCCGCTCGAGGCAGAGCCGGAAGAGCTCGGGGGCGTCGATCATCCCCGCCTGGCTGACGAGCTCGCGGCGGCCGCCGATCGTCGTCTCGCCGATCGCCAGCTGGTGCTCGTTCATGATGGGATAGGCGGCGTTGAGAAAGGCGTACGTTTCCGGGACCTGGGGGATCTCGCCAGCTTCCAGGCGCTCGGGGTCGTCGGGGCCCTTGGCCAGCTTGGGCTCAAGATAGAGCTTGGCCGTTTCGCCCGGCCGATGCTTCCGGTTGGGGACGATCGATATCCAGGTCCGGTCGGACCCGGAATCGCAGGAATGGGAAGTCATGGTCGAGCCGTCGGCCGAGGCTAGACGGCCGACCAGGATGCTCGTGCACGAATCGAATTCCTGTCGCGGCGCCGGTTTCGTGCCTTTTTCGGCCGTCAAGGGAAGGAAAGCCAGTGACAAGGCGGCCAGGCCGATGGCCAGAAAGGACAGGGATCGGGTTCTCTTCATGGGAGCGCTCCTCGTTCGTTCCCGTTTATAACACGCGGAACTTCCGGGGTCAAACCCGCACAATATTTGACCCCCTGCCTGATCTCTGCTATAAATGGCGCTCGACGCGAGATCGCAGAAACCCGGCTGGCAAGCCCTTCAGGAGTTATCACCCTTGACGTCCTTCTTCAATTCGCTCAGCGGCTTCCGCTCCCAGGGCGAGGTCCTGGCCATCGGCTCGGGGATCATATGGGCCGTGGCCGTCATCCTCTACAAGATCAGCGGCCGGACCGTCCACCCCCTCGGGCTCAACCTCTTCAAGAACATCGTGGCCATCGGCTTCACGGTCCCCACCATGCTCATCCTCGGACTGCCCCTGTTCCCGGCCGTCGCGCCGAAATCGGTCGGGCTTCTCCTCCTGAGCGGCTTCCTGGGGATCGCCGTCTCCGACACCTTCTTTTTTTACAGCCTCAACAAGCTCGGGGCCAGCCTCGTGGCCATCGTCGACTGCTTCTACAGCCCCTTCGTCATCGGGCTGTCCTTCCTCCTCCTGGGGGAGCGCATGGCGGCCTGGCAATTCGTCGGCGTCGCCCTCATCATCTCGGCCGTCCTGGCCGCCTCCCGCTCCAATTCCGGCGAGCCGGTCACGCGGAAAAACCTCATCCTCGGCCTGATCTTCGGGGTGCTGGCCATGTTTTTCGTGGCCGTCGGGATCGTCATCGTCAAGCCCGTCCTGGTGACGGAATCGGTGGTCTGGGCGACCCTGGTCAGGCTCGTCGGCGGCACGGTCCCCCTCGGGCTCGTCATCCCGCTGCTTCCCGGACGAAAAGCCATCCTCAGGCCCCTGCTCGAGCGGGCCAACTGGAAGGCCATGGTCCCGGCCGCGTTCTTCGGCTCCTACCTGTCCCTCATTCTCTGGATGGGAGGCATGAAGTACGCCAAGGTCTCCGTCGCCGCGGCCCTCAACCAGCTGAACACGATCTTTATCGTCGTCCTCGCCGCCCTGTTCCTGAAAGAGCGCCTGAGCGGGTGGAAGGTCGCGGCCGTCATCCTGGCCTTCGTCGGGGCCTACCTCGCCGCGACCCCTTTCTGATCCGACGGGATTACTGAGCCGCCAGCTTCACATCGATCCAGAAGGAATGGAGTCTGGTCCGGGGATCGCGGTGATATTCGCCGCCGGCCCGCAAACCTCTTGAACTATCCATATCGTCCGCATGAAGCTCCATCCCGGCATCTTGATTCACCATGCCGCCGCGGGCGGCCTGGTCCGCCATCATGTTTTTCATGACCTCCTGGGTCAGGCCGCCCCATTCGAAGCCGAGCTTGACGGTTTTGGGCCCGGCCCTGGAACTTCGCGCTGAAAAGCGGGGGGTCGGTCTGCACGGACGGGTCGGACGGCGCCGCCACCTTTTTCGCGTTGATGACATCGGCCTCGAAAAGTGTGTATTCGTTCTGCTTCCGGATCTCGGCTTTCCGCGTATCGGTCAAAGCCTCTCCCTTTTTCTCCATGTACGCGATCAAGGTGTCGGCCGTGACGCGTTTCTTCGCGAAGTGGATGCCGAGGTCCGAGCTTTTCTTGCCCTCGGTATTGAAGAAGACCTTCAAGCCCGTGAACTCGATCGTCGACGGGGACATCGGATCGCTGAAGCGAAAGATGATATAGAGGTTCTTTCCGTCATTCTTCAGCGCGTACTGCGCCTTCGACCCGCCGTCGGTCAGGAACGTCGCATCCTGCCAGTCCTGATCAAGGCCGTCGATCTTAACG
>JBEKBS010000034.1:0-20768 GCA_050015275.1 Candidatus Aminicenantales bacterium
ATGACGAGGAGGATCTCCCTAAATTTCATGGCCTTTGTCCTGGGGCGGCGCGGGCGTCACCAGCTCGGCTTTGCCCCTTTCTTTAAGCCCGTAGTATAGCTTGTTGGCTCCCCAGACGATGAGGATCACGGGCCAGAATCGCCAAAGCTGCCAAAAAAGGTGCCAGACTCTGACGTGAAGGGCCTGGAGCAGGAACATCCCTCCAAAGAAAATGAGGATGATCCCCCAGATAAGAGAATCTCTGCTTCTTTGTTTTGCCATTTTGCAACCTCCGTTATTTCCCGCTCTTCGCTCTGGCTAAAGCGTCGAAAACGAACTTTACTCCGATGGTGATGACTGCGACCGGCAGAATGACGCTGAAAAGAGTCGCGACATCTATGATATCGAAGTTCATCAGGATCAGCAGGCCGCCGAGGGCGATTAATGCGATCCCCCAGAAGATGGATCCGGAGGCGGCAGCCTTCGGCAGGATATCCAAGCCCGCGGCCTCCTCCGGCTTCTGTCCGGCTATGGCTAGGTTGATAGACTTGGCATTATTGACGGAGTCAACGATCTGGAAGAGCCAGAGCCCTCCCAGCAACAACCCCATAAAGACATCAGCCGTCGGTTCAATGGGATGACGAGACAACTGGACAATCAGCCAGACGGCAAAAAGCGCATAAAATATCGCTTTAAGCATCAGGCCGTTGTAAAGAGCCCCCAGTCCCGGGAAAATGATAGACAGGATGGCTGCCACGGCCGGCGACTTGGTCGGCTTCGGCTGGATGACGATTTTTTCGTCCATGGTTTAACCTCCAATGGATGAGATTATTTCTTATCCTCTTGACCCTTGATGGGATTGAGGGTCTTGATGGAATCGACGACGGTGTTCTTGAGCGAGCCCAGTTCGTCCGTCACGGACCCCGCCTTGGCATAGAGCTTTTCGACCTGGTTGTAGCCCAGGTGGATCTGGCGGTCGATGGCCTTCTGGATGCTGCGCCCCTGCGGATGGAAGAAGACGAAGGACAGGGCGATGAACAGGACCGTGAACGCGGCGTAGACGGGCTGGAGCGACGGCCGGAGCACGAAGTCGGAAACCGTTCCGAAGAAACTTCTCTTTTCAGGGATGGCGTAGAGTCTGGCCATGAGGGCCGGGCCGGGCTCCAATTCGGGGAAACCCGCCAGGGCTCCCTGCGTTTCGCGGAAAAGTGAAAGGAGCTCGGCGCAGGAGGAGCAGGCGGCGAGATGGCCGTCCATCTCCAACCTTCCCTCGCCCGAGAGCTCGCCTTCGAGATACGCGGACAGGAGTTCCTCGAACCGTTCGCAGGTCATGAAAGCTCTCCTTTTTTCTCCTTCAGGACCTCGGCCAGGGCGATCCGCGCCCTGTTGACACGGGATTTAACCGTCCCCAGGGGGAGCCCGAGGATCTCGGCCATCTCCTCGTAGCTCCGCCCCTGGAGGTCCCTCAGGATGACGGCCATGCGCATCTCCGACGACAGGCGGTTGAGGCCTTCCCAGATGAGGGCTCGGGTCTCCTTGCGGGCCAGGCTCTCTTCGGGACCGGGAATGGACGCCTGGGGGAGGACCCGTTCGTCGAAATCGTCACGCTGGGTCCTTTCCCACTTTGTCCTCCGGTACTCGTCGATGAGATGGTTCTTGGCCAGGGTCAGGAGCCAGGCCGTGAAGTTCTTCTCGAAATCGAACTTGGCGAGCGAGCCGTAGAGCTTGAAGAAAATTTCCTGGGTCATGTCCTCAGCCTCCTGGCGGCTGCCGGAGAACTGATAGGCCATGTTAAAGACCCTCTTGGCGTACGTGTTCATGAGCGTTTCCCAGGCTCCCTGCCTGCCTTCCAGGCATTCTCTGACGATCGCTTTCAAATCCACTCAATTCACCCTGGTTGACGGAAATGGCCGGCCGAAAGTTCCATTTTCGGGCCTATTTTCGTATAAAACGCCCCTTGCGGGCAATAAGAGGAGGTCAAATCCTCATCCTGCCGCTTTCCGGGCGCATCCCTCTTGAATCAAGGCCAAGAGCGGCGAAATGAAGATTTGACGCCGTCTTGATATAATAAAAGGCGTGGCCGCCTGAAAAGTGCAACGTTTCAGGGGCCGGACAGGTTTATGAAATTGAGAATGGACGAGCAAGAGTTGATCCGCCGAGTCCAGGACGGAGATGAGGAGGCGTTTGCCCAGATCATGGCTCTTTATAAGGACAAGATCGTGAACTACCTGTACCAATTCACCGGCGATTACCAGAAGGCCGTGGAATTGTCCCAGGAGACCTTCGTCCGGGTCTATTTCAAGGCCGACAAGTATCGGCCGATCGCGCCTTTGTCCTCCTGGATCTACACCATCGCCTCCAACCTGGCCAAGACCGAGGCCAAAAGGGCGAGGCGGATGACGACGGTCTCCATCGAGGAGGTCGTCAACCATTATTCGGCCGGGACTTTTTACGAGGATCCCGCCGACCCCGGTCTCACCCGGAACCTCCGCGAGGCCCTGGAGACGCTCCATCCCCGCTACCGCATCCCGGTCGTGCTCAAGGACATGGAGGGATTCTCCCAGGAAGAGATCGCCCGGATCATCAAGCGTCCTGTGGGGACCGTCAAGGCCCGGATCAGCCGGGGACGTGAACAGCTAAAAAAACAGCTGGAGAAGGCCCTGGAGGGGAAGGGCTATCCGGCCAAACAAGAGGTGAACGAACATGGAAGGGCATGAATTAGTGGGCAAGGTGAACAGGGTGAAGGCGCCCTCGGACTTCGACGAGCGGGTCTTCACGAGGATCGGCGAGGCCAGGCAGGCGCGGGCTCGGCGGCAAGCGGCTTTCCGTTACGCTTTCGCGGGGTCGGCGGCCCTTCTCCTGGTCGGTTTCGTGCTCCTGAATGTCCATGTCGTGAATACCCAGGGTCCGCGGGCCTTCGCCGACAAAGGCCTTTCTGAAGGTCTGATGACTCAGCAGCCCCCGTTCTCCGGCCTCGCCGGCGATGGCGTCGCCAGGACCTATCTCCCCGTCCTAGAGACCGTGGATTACTCGAACGAGTTCCGGAACGTCTCCAATCAACCCCGGACTGTTTACATACTGGAGCAGGTTTCCGAAGTCAGACCTACGGAAATCAAGTTTTAGGAGGTTTTTCGGGCCATGAACAGGATTTTTAAACCGGCTCTCATGATCATGGCCGTCCTGCTGGTTTCGACCCTGACCCTCAGGGCGGCGCCGGCCGGGACGGGCGCAAGCGAGAAGGATATCGCTGACATCGCTAAGAGGACCTATCCATCGGTGGTCCGGGTCGAGGTCCGAAACCGCATGCGCCGGGTCGCGACCGGGGTCATCATCGACAAGGACGGCGACGTCGTCACGACGGCCCTGATGTCGCCGCGGAACGAGAAGATCACGATCACGACCTCGGACGGCAAGACCTTGGACGCCGAGTTCCTCGGGTTTGACACCGAAACCCAGCTGGCCGTGCTCAAAGCCAAGGGCATGGGCCTGCCCGCGCTCCCCATGGGCGACGCCGGGAACCTTTCCGCCGGCTGCTGGGTCTGCGTCGTCGGGATCTCCCCCGAACGGACGGCGGCCGTGACCCAGGGGATCGTGAGCTCGGTCGCCGAGGACAGGCTCCGCCTGAACATCTGGGTGACCCCCGGCTCGAGCGGAGGTCCGGTCGTCGATGAGAAGGGGCAGATGGTCGGGCTCCTCCGCGGGATCTACCTGGAGGAAAAGCCCGTTGTCTTCCATTTCCGGGACAGGGAGCAGGCCGGCTCCGGGTTCGTGATGAGCCGGGCCGAAGCGCCCTCCTCGGGGATGGCCATCGCCGTTCCCGTCGGCGTCGTCCGGAGCGTCGCGGCCGAGATCCGGGAGAAGGGCAAGGTCCAGAGGGGCTGGCTGGGCGTCGGCGTCGCCCTGAACGAGGCCGGCAAAGTGGAGATCGGGGGGATAGACCCCGAGAGCCCCGGCGAGATGGCCAAGCTCAACGAGGGGGACGTCATCCTCGCGCTCGACGGCAAGAACATCACCAGCCCCGACATGCTGGGGGCGGAGATCCGCAAGATGAAACCCGGCCAGACCGTCGTCCTCAAGATCGAACGGGACGGAAAGCCCATGGACGTCAAGGTGAAGCTTGGGGAATACAGCGCGGACAACGCCCGGAAGGAAATGGAGCTCCGCTTCCCGGGGATTTTCCCGCCCATGAGCCCGCAGGAAGGGCCCGAAAAATCGCAGCCGCAGCAGCCGGCCCCCGGCCAGCCGCCGTCGACCAGGAGGCGGATGCCGGGCTATCGCTCGCAGACACCTTTTCCTTCCATGGAAATGCGGAAGTACATCGGCGCCTACTGCAGGGAACTCAATCCCGAGCTGGCCGCCTATTTCGGCGTCAAGGAAGGGACGGGGCTCATCGTCGCCCGGCTGACCGAAAAAGGCCCGGCCCAGAAGGCCAAACTCAAAGTGGGCGATGTCATCGTCCGCGTCGATGGGAAACGCATGGAGTCGGCCAACGACCTCATCGACCTCATCCAGGATAAGAAGAAAGGCGACAAGGTCAAGGTCGAGATCCTGCGGGAAAAGAAGCCCATGACCATGGAAGTCGTGGTCGAGGAAGAGAAAGTGGACGGAGGCGACCCGGGTTCCGGAGATTTCCGGGGCTTCCTCCAATCCTGGCAGGGCTACACCGACGCGTTCCAGAATGAGCTCAGGAGATGGCAGAACGAATATGGCCCGGAGCTCAGGGCCAACATGAAAGAGATCGACGAGGACTTCGCCCAGAGGAGCAAGGGATCCGTCAGAGAGATCAAAGCCTTGTTCAAACCCATGCTGAAAAAGGTCTGATGACCTACTCCTGTCTTCAGGGGGCCGTCCCTTCGGGGGCGGCCCCCCCTTTTTTATACGTCACGTTCTTCATTCGGGAAGCTTGAGCCATTGTCTCCGGAGGCGTTCGAATTCCTCGCCCGGGAGGCGGGATTTCTCGAGGAGGCCTTCGACCTCCCGCTGCCGCAGGGCTTCATACAGGATGACCGCGACGGAAACCGATAGGTTGAGGCTCTGGACCATGCCGAGCATCGGGATCCGGACGACCTTGTCGGCAAAAGCAAGGGATTCCGCGGAGATCCCTTCCGACTCGCTGCCGAAAACCAAAGCCAGGGGACGGGTATAGTCGATCTCCGTGTAGAGAAGAGCCTCGGCCTCGAGGTGAGTGGCGACGATCATGAAACCCTCTTTCTTGAGGGGGACGAGGCATTCGGCCGCCGTCCCGTGGACCCCGATCTCGAGCCACTTGTCCGCCCTGGTCGTGATGGCCTCGTTGAACCGGAGGAGCTCGGGGTTGGGAGAGATGAGGTCCAGGTGGAGGATCCCGGCGGCGTCGCAGGTCCGGATGACGGCGCTGGCGTTATGGGCGATGGTCACGCCCTCGAGGACGACGCGCAGGTCGGGCTGGCGGAGGGAGAGGACGCGGTTGACCTTGTCGATCCTTTCGGGCGTCGGCACGGGCCAACTATATCAGACTCCCGGGGGCGATTCAATTTCGGGGCGGGGAGCGGCGGATATAGAAACGGCCGCTTTTTTATTGTATATTTGACGCGCCGTGCCGGTGTGGCGGAATTGGCAGACGCGCGGGACTCAAAATCCCGTCCGGGGCAACTCGGGTGTGGGTTCGATTCCCTCCACCGGCACTGTTTTCCCCTGATTTTCTTCATTTTTCTTTTGGGCACCATTAGTCGGGATTAGGCGAATTTAGGCAAGATCTGCGGCACCGGCGTTACACGGGGAGTTATCTGCCTCGGCCTCAACAGCCCGGACCGCCCCAATCTCCGGCTCCCGAACCAATTGGGGATGACCCGTTGCCCCCAATCCTGAACGCGGACGGAATAACCTGCTCAGAAATACGCGATACATTTTTCTAGCATTGAGGGGTCTTATTCCTTCAGGCTCCAAGCTTGAAAAGCTCGCTTCGGGGGACGTACATTGAGCGGGGGTCGGTTATTTTTTCCCCTGGTTCGACCTTGAATCCTGCTCTTTGTATGATAGCGACGTTCTTCTTTTCCAGTTTGTAGGTTTCTCAAGGATATATAAACGTTCTTTCTATCCCCCTTCTCATGGGCGAAAGCCGAAGTTACTCTTAGTCTCCGATTTCGACCCGGCAGTATAGATTCGGACGCCCGTAAGCGTAGCAGTACCAGAACCCATCCTGCCCAAGCAAGAAGTACGTGTCCATATCGAAGAACCACGAGGGCCAGACTGCAGCATAGAACCAATGCTCGCCAAAGTAGTACTGATGGTAGCCGTTGTGGAATCTATAGGAAGCACCGCTCTGGCGGACGAAGCGCATGTGATTCGCCGTCCCGTAGTGCTCCGGGTGATAGACTCGCCCTTTGTAATCGTGGCGCTCCACTCCCTGACTAACGGACGCCTGCCCCTGTGCAGGGCGGCTCTGAGACTGGGGAGCCGACTGAGTGCCTCGCTGAGGCAGAGCGGGCTTCACAGCCTCCTTCTGCGTCGTCTTCGGAGCGGGCTTCACAGCCTCCTTTTGCGTCGTCTTCGGAGCGGGCTTTGCAGCCGCCTTCTGCGTCGTCTTCGGAGGCGACTTCGTCTCCGTCTTCTTCTTCTTCTCGTCCTCGGTTTGGGCCGCCAAGGCCAAGCACAGAAATAGAACACCCAGAACCGCAAACACTTTTTTCATGTTGCCTCCTTCTTCGTTGTCATCTATCTCGCCAAGCCTGAGAGAACGGCGATAGAATCCGGTTCTATCGGCATCCGGAGCCGCTCCCTGAAGTCGGCCAGTCTTCTGAAGAGTTCCCTTTTACTTTCCGGGATCACCTTCTGGACTGCCGCCTCAAGTCTCTTTCTGTTTTGATCATCCCGGCTGGAATAGAAAAGTAGCTGCATGGGTTTTAGTTGTTCATTCAAAAACGAATCTAGGGCATTTCTCGCCCTCATCATGGATAATCATCAAGAAACATGCCAAATTCATAAAACCGGACGATCCGTTTTTTATAGGGATGATGTGATGGGACGAGCCGCTTGCCCCCGGAAGCGGCAGCCATAAGTTCGCTTAATTGGCACTTATTCCTAAAAATGAGGACTCATTCTTTTTTTTAAAAGCCCCTGACCGGCTCATCCCGTCGGGCGCACAACCGCTGACCTGCCCTCCTAAAATCGGTCCAGGAATAATGAGAGAAAACCTTGGAGAAAGGAGTCTTGATGGGCAGGCTACGGTTCACTAAGCTGGCCAAGGTCTAACGAGATCGGATTCACTTCAGCCGGAAGATGCGGGCGTCACCGGCGCCAAACTCGAGGACGCAAACCCGCTCACCGTTATCTCCAACTGAGGCCAGGCCAGAGTTGAGGTAGTCCTGGAGACTGAGCACAATTTGACAGTCTGCTAGGCTACGATTTATCATCGATGGGGCGGGAGGTAAGTTATGGGGTTGTTGACTGATAATCGGGAATTAAGCATATTGATAATACAAGGAGTGGGAATATGAAAAGAGTTTGTTTTCTCGCAACGGTATTATTTCTTGTCTCGAACATTGTTTTTGCTACGAGCATGCAAAATGTCGCCACAGCTAGCAAGGAGCAAGACATTACAGGCAAAGAACTGCTCAGCAAGATTACTTCATCCAAGCCCACGGATCACATGTACGCATTAGGGTATGTCAGTGGAGTCTATGGCGTACTCGAGAGTCAGGGAATCGCTCCTGACCGGGCCATTGCGGAGAGGCTTTTAGAAACCGTAAAAAAATACTTAGAAAAGAACAAGAACGTTCTGGACCATCCTGCTTCAGAGCTGGTTACGTCAGCCCTAAAACTTCACTCGACGGGAAAATAAGACGCCTCTCTGGGCTCTTGGGCCAGGCTCTCTCTAAAAATGTCGACGGCTTCCGGGACGTCCGACAAGACCTTCCCTGGCCTATCTCGGGTCGGGAGAGCTCACCGCGAAAGTGTGCGCCTCATGAACGTGCGTAGCTTGACTTACCATTCCCAGTATCATATAAAGGTTGGTGAAAAGGAGGGTATCAGCATGAGAATGCCCCGTGCCTTCTTTAGATTGGTATTGCTGCTGGCCGCGATCGCCGCTCTGACTGCCGCGGCCACATCAGCGCTTCAGGTGGCCCCGCCTCCGCCTCAGGCATCCGCGTAACCCGACCTCACCGCGGTGAAGGCCGATTTCGTTCCCGGCGATAAGATCATTTTTTACGACGACTTCAGCGATATGGTCGGCGATGAGCCTCCGCCGCACTGGAAGGTCCGCGGCGGGGCGGTGGAGCTGAGGGTCGGATCCGGGGTTTGCCAGCTCACGGTCATGAGTGGGAACCCGAGACTGACCCCGATGCTCAAGGGGCTTCCCAAGAATTTCACTCTCGAGACCGAATTGAAATTCGACGACCCCGTCGATGTGCGCTCCATCTGGTATTTCTACGACGCGACCTGGGACGGGCCCAACGGACCCGACGCGGCGCTGCGCGTGTTTCTGCAATCCCAGACGGGAGCCCTCTCCGTTCAGGTCAGGCACAGCGGAAAGGACGGGGTCGAGGACCTTGCCAACACCTCGGTCCAAGTGGACTTCAGCCAGCCGGTGAAGGAAGCCGTCTGGGTGCAAAACGGGCGGCTGCGGGTCTATATCAACGGGGAACGGGCCGTCGACGTGAACCAGGTCGAGCTACCCCCGCTGACGGGTGCGGAACTGGGGCCGGAATACGGAGAGGCCAAGCTAGGCTACCGCATGGTGCGCTTCGCCGAATCGACGCCGGATTTCAGCCAGGTGATCTCGTCGTCGGGCCGTTACGTCACCCACGGCATTCAGTTCGACACGGACAGCGATCGGCTGAAACCCGAATCGGCACCGATCATCAAGTCCGTCGCGCGGGGTCTGGAGACGAATCCTAACCTCAAGCTCCAGATCGAAGGGCACACCGACTCGACCGGGAACGCGGACCACAACCTCGACCTTTCGAAGCGCCGCGCGGAAGCCGTGAAGGCCGTGCTGGTGTCGCAATTCAAAGTGGACGCCGCCCGGCTGACGACCGTCGGCCTTGGCGCCACGAAGCCGATCGGTTCGAACGACACGCCGCAGGGCCGTGCTCAAAACCGACGCGTGGAGTTCGTGAGGCAGCAGGCGGGCAGCAAGGCTGCTAGAATATTCTCAGTAGACTTTTCTGTTGCAATGGGCAGGGGAGCGCGACCAGCGATGCGCCGGGCTTCCAGGGGGTTCCAGGTTTTCGTCAAACCGGCCGGACCTCTCTGCAACCTGGCGTGCCGCTACTGTTATTATGTGGGCAAGGAGCTTTATGCGCGGAGCGAGGACCCTCCCCGAATGAGCGACGACCTGCTCGAGGACTACATCGTCCAGCATATCGCCGCATCTCCCGACGAGATCATCCGTTTCTCCTGGCATGGCGGAGAGCCGACCGTCCTGGGCCTGGATTTTTTCCGCCGGGCGGCGGCCATCCAGCGGAAGCATCGTCCGGCCGGGCGCCTGATCGCCAACGGCCTGCAGACCAACGGGATCCTCCTGGATGAGGGCTGGGGGCGCTTTCTCGCCGAGGAAGGATTCGCCGTGGGTCTCAGCCTGGACGGGCCCCGGGACATGCACGACCGCCATCGAACATCCAAGGACGGGAAATCCACGTTCGACCAGGTCATGCGCGGCTACGAAGTCCTGCGGCGCCATAATGTCTCGACCGATATCCTGTGCGTCGTCAGCGATGCGAATGTTTCCCGTCCGCTCGAAGTCTTCGGGTTCTTCAAGGGAATCGGAGCGTCCTACCTGACGTTCATCCCCCTCGTCGAGAAGGCGCCCGGGGCCGGCGGAGGAGTGACCGCCGAAACTGTCCCAGCCGCGGCCTGGGGCGAATTCCTGTGCGCCGTTTTCGACGAGTGGGTCGGCGGCGATATCGGCCGGGTCAAAGTCCAGATCTTCGAGGAAGCGGCCCGGGCCGCGTTCGGCCAGGAACATTCCTTGTGCATTTTCCGCCCCGTTTGCGGCGACATTCCCGTCGTCGAGCGGAACGGAGATTTCTACGCCTGCGACCACTTCGTCGACCCGGCCCACCGGATCGGCAATCTCCTCGAGACGCCCCTGGCCGAGCTCCTGGAGAGCCCGGCCCAGAAGGCGTTCGGGCAGGCCAAGCGCGATTCACTCCCCCGATATTGCAGAGAATGCGAATCCCTGGAGATGTGCCACGGCGAATGCCCTAAGAACCGTTTTATCAGGACCCCGGACGGCGAAAACGGCCTGAACTATCTTTGCGAGGGTTACAGGCGTTTCTTCAGGCACTGCCGGCCTTTTGTCGACGCCGTGGCCGCCGCGTGGCGCCGGCAGTCCCCTTGACTCAGCCCCTGAGCTTTTTCTTGAAGAACTCGAGCGTCCGCTTCCAGGCCAGCTCGGCGGCTTCCTTGTTGTAACGCGGGGCCGGGTTCGTATCGTTGAAGAACGAGTGCTCAGCGCCCGGGTACATGAAGATCTTATAGTCGACGGACGCGTTTTTGAGCGTCTCCTCGAAGGCCGGAATGCCCCCGTTGATCCTCTCGTCGTTCCCGGCATAGTGGATAAGCATGGCCGCCTTGATCTTCGGGACGTCCGCGGGCGCGGGCTGCATTCCGTAGAACGGGACCGCAGCCGCCAGGTCCGGGGAATGGACGGCGACCTGGTTGGTCATTCCTCCCCCCCAGCAGAAGCCCATGCAGGCGACCTTCCCCGTCGATTGGGGATCGGTCTTGAGATAGCGGACCGCGGCCACGAAATTCTTGATGTTGGCGTCGGTGTCGAGCTTCTGGAAGAGGGGCCGCGCCTCGTCCGGATTCGCCGGCGTCCCCCCGAACGGCGAGAGGGCGTCCGGGGCGAGGGCCAGGTATCCTTCCTTGGCCACTCGCCGGGCCACGTCCTCGATATGGGCATTGAGGCCGCGGTTCTCGTGGATGACGACGACGCCGGGCCTCTTTTGGGCGTCTTTCGGCCGGGCCGAGTAGGCGCGGATGTCGCCCGTCGCGCCGGCATAGTTGATGTACTGCGTCCGGAGCCCGGGATCGTCCTTCGGGACGGACTGGGACGCTTCCGGACGAGCTTCGAGCAGCGGAAGAAGGGCCGACGCGGCGGCCGTGCCGCCGGCCAGACTGGCGAGTTTTCTGAGGAATTCCCGGCGGTCCAGGCCGCCCCGCTTGAATTCATCATAAAGGTCAACAATCTTGGGATCCATGTTTATCCTCTCCTTGACCTGAATATTGGACCTCATCCTTAAAAAACGGACTCAACATGAGGAGCACCTCCCCCGCGTCGCCGCGACTCCGTTATAGCCCGTCATAATTCCACCGTTCCCAGTGGATATTTTCGGGGTTGAATTTGTCCTTCGGCGCTTCGGTGCCGGCGGGGTGTCCGACAGGAATGACGGCCAGCGGGATCACGTCCTTGGGGATACGGAGCGTTTCCCGGACGAAGGCCGCCTTCCCTGGGTCGGGATAGGCGGCGGTCCAGACCGCGCCCAGGCCCAGCGCTTCGGCGGCCAGAAGGATATTCTGGGCGGCCAGGGCGCTGTCGATGATGGCAAACTCGGCCATCTTATTGAACGCCTTCTCCACAACGGCACAGACGACGATCCCGGCCCCGGCCCGCCGCAACATCTGGGCATAGGGCAGCCCTTCGGCCAGGGCATTCAGCATCGCTGGTTCCGTGACCACGACGAACGCCCAGGGCTGGCAGTTAACAGCGGACGGCGCGGCCATGGCCGCCCTGAGGATCGTGTCCAGGTCTTCGCGGGCCACGGCCTCGCCTGTGAATTCGCGGACGCTCTTGCGGGAGTGAATGACGTCCAGGGCAGGGGATTTTTTCGGGGTCATCGAGTCTCCTTCTCTTAGTCATCCATTATGAATCGCCGGCCTCCGCTTGTCAAAAGCGCAAGGATAGCCTCCCCCTCTCGGCGCAACCTAAAGCCCCCAAAGGCTAGGATGTAGGCAAAGTCTTGGCCGGTGAGCCTGCTCCCCGGTTCGGCCTTCTTAAAGAAACTGGGCAACTAATCACACGATCATTGGGTAAAAAAAATTTACATTATTGAATAATTAAGAACCGGGTGATTTGTAATGTTTCCCTTATGAAGTAAGATAAGCTAGGTCTGTTAATTGGCACTGATTTTGCATACAATTTAGTAGGCAATGGTGCCGAAGGGGATTTGCTTCAATCTGCAGGTTGTGCATTGAGCGGGGACAGGCCAACAAACCTCGAAGTCATTAAGAGAGGGCTCGGAGCCTCTCAGACAGCTGGATCGGAGGCAAGAATCTCGTATCGGTGACGCGCGCACGGACCGAGGGATCGAATGCTCCATCAACAGCGAATAATCTGCGGACTGGCCATCATCTTCTTCCTCTGCGGGGGGTCCGTTCCGGCTTTGCTTCCGGCAGGCCATCCGGGAAGCTGGGCCGTGGAGGCCTGCCCCGAGCCCTCAGCTGCTAGCGAAACTGACCTATCATCACTCCTGGGCCGGGCAGCGGATTATTGCGACAAGCTCTCCCGGACGGTTCTGAACTTCGTCTGCCGCGAGAGAATCGAGGAGTGGTACTATGCACCGGGGAATGACGTTAACGAAGTTACTGGGATGGGGATGATCTTTATCAGCGACCATGTAGAAAGATGCCGGTACGTGTATGACTATCAACTCGTCCGTGACCGCGCCGGGCTCATCCAGGAAAGCCGCACGCTTCTCGCGGAGCAGGGAAAGAAAGTCCATGTCCCGAACGCCCCCCTCAAGACTCACATTTTCAAGCATGCCTATGTTGTCATGGGGCCTCTCGGGCTCCTCAGCCGAAATCACCAGGTGGATTTTGAGTACAAAGTCGTCCGAGAAGAAAAGGTCGGCGGCGAGCCCGCCGTTGTCATCGAAGCCACACCGAAACCGGGCGTCCAGCTGGATTATCTTTTCGGGACGATTTGGCTACGGAAGAGAGACGCCGGCATCCTTAAGATCCAGTGGAACCCGTCGTCGATCGAGAACTACGCGGGCGTCGAAGAGGTCGCCCGGCAGCTCGGCCGGAAGCCTGACATTCTCATGACCTCGGAATACTCCTTCGAGAAAAACGGCATCCGCTTTCCCAGCCGCTATACCGTCAAGGAAAGCTACTTGGGCAAATTGGGCCGCCGCTTCCAGCATTCCGAGACTGACGTGACCTATGACCAGTACAAGTTTTTTACGGTTGAGACGGAAGTGAAATTCTAAGAGATCAACCTAAAGGCAAGAATTAAGATTATGAAGTGGTGCAACACGATATTCATGATCCTGGGCGCGTTGTCGGTCGCGTTGCCGGGATTATGGGGCGGAGCACAGGAGCGTCCGCAGCAGGAACGTTCTCTCCGCCACGAGGCGGCCGCGATCGTCAAGCTCCTGCCGGTCCGCGTCCTCGGAACGGATGGCCGGCCCGTCATGGACCTCCGGAAAGAGGACTTTACTCTTTATGAAGACGGACAGAAAAAAACGATCACGGAGTTCGAAGTTCATGCCATCACAGAAACCGGCATGGTGGTAACTCCCAAGCTCTCCGCGGCGGTTGAGGCGGGGGTTATGCCGGCCTCGGAGATGAACAGAAAGTTTTTCCTGTTCCTCGACGTCCAGCGCAGTGACCCTGAAGGAAGACAAAAAGCCGTAGCCGTGGCCGAGCAGTTTCTCGCGACCCAGGTCCGGCCGGGCGACAAGGTGGGCCTCCTCGGCTTCTACTCGATGTCGGGGTTTTTTATCAAGGAGTATCTGACCACAGATATCGCCCGAGTCCGCCGGGCCATCGAGAGCGTGACAGAGGCGCCACCCAGCCCTGGCGAATGGGTGGTTATGGATTTCAGCGTCGGCTCTCCGGGAGGCCATATCCCTGCCGGTGGGGACGCCTCGGGAATGCCCTTCGTAGGATACACAACCTTCGTTCCCGGCACGGCGGCTTTTGGGCGAGCGGATTTCATCCCCCGGCTTAAAGAGGTTGCCGAAGTCTTTAAGACCATCCCTGGAAACAAAAGCCTTATCCTGTTTTCATCCCGTGCGATCGGCCCTGAAATCGGGAAGCTTTTCGGCGCAATCGGGACGGCCGTCTATGCCATCAATACCCAGGATTGGATGCTGCTCCCCACCGGGGATAAAGTGAAACACATCTGGTGGGACCATCCGCTGAAAGACATGGCGGCGGCATCCGGCGGCAAATATTTCGCGGACATCAACCAGGTCATGATGATCAACCAAGACCTCCAGGCCCTGACCGGGAATTTCTACGTCCTGGG
Source organism: Candidatus Aminicenantales bacterium (assembly GCA_050015275.1). Classification (GTDB taxonomy): domain Bacteria; phylum Acidobacteriota; class Aminicenantia; order Aminicenantales; family Saccharicenantaceae; genus DATKJS01. The sequence continues at coordinate 14,216 of JBEKBS010000034.1, forward strand.
CTATTACGTCAAGGAGTCCTGGGAGGGAAAGTACCATAAGATCCGGGTCGAAGTCGGCCGGCCCGACGCCCGGGTATTGGTTCAGGACGGGTACGCGGACGCCAAGCCGTTCGCCCGGATGACGGATTTCGAGAAGGACCTTCAACTCCTCGACCTCGTCTGGTCCGAGCAGCCTTCTTCCAATCCGCTTCCAATCGTGATCGATACGCTGGCGCCGGCTGCCGGGACTGGCGCCCAAGCTTGTTTCTTGGCCCGCCTGGAAGTCGGCGCAAAGACGGGCCCGCCCGCCTCCAAGTCCGAGATCGTCATCCTGATCCGTGACAAGGCGGGGGCACAGATCCTCTCACGGCGGTGGGTGGTCGACCTCGGACGGTATGACGGGCAAATCATCTTCCCATACCTCATTACGCCGGTACCGACCGGGACCTGCGAAATGCGCCTGGCCGTCCGTGACCTCAGCTCAGGAGAAGCCTGCGTGGGGCGAACCCGGTTGGACGTCGCCGCCGTGCCACAGGAAGGAATCGTCCTGTCCTCTCCGCTCCTCTTCGAGACAGGGGTTGAGGCGGTGTTCATGAAATTGCCCATTCCCTCAAAGGAAAAGGCAGGGCCGGGCGAGCGGTCGCTCATCGACTTTTTTCACATGATACCCAAAGGTCATCACCCCGTCGTATCGGAGATTGCCGCAGGAGCGCAAAAGCTGATCCTCGTCCTTCCGTTCGAACTGCGCCCTGCCCGGTCGGAGGATATACCGATTCTGTCCGTCAATGCGAAGCTCATTTCCCGAGCGGATGGAGTCGAAACGCCTCTCGAAATGACTGTCCGTGATCACAGAACATTTGAGGGGAGCCCTGATCTCCTGGTCGCTGAAATCGTGTTTCCTGCGATCGTCCCAGGTGGATATGATCTCGAGATCACGGTCGAGGATGTCGGGACAGGCCGTCGCGCTTCTACTAGAAAACCTCTCATTGTCAGGTAGCAGAAAAAAGTGGTTTATAATAAGATGCAGGAGAAATAGGAAGCCAGATTCATTCTACGACGGGAAGATCATAGATGGGCAGCATTAAAAATCAGGCCTATTTTCCCTGCGCTGTCCGTCTCGCGCGGGGAGCGCGGAATGCCGGAAAACTGGCCCTCCTGGGCGCGTGCGGCTTTCTCCTCGTCTCGCTCCATCCCCAGGAGCTTCGCCATGTTGCGGGGGTCGTCAACGTCGAGGTCCCGGTCCGGGTCTTCGACGGGGAGAGATTCGTCGACGGCCTGACCCTCAAGGATTTTGAAGTCTTCGAGAACGGCAAACCCCAGAAAATCGTCGCCCTCTACCTGATTCGGAAGGCGACCATCCAAAAAGAGGAAACGTCGGGGCCCGCGGCCGCCAGGCCCGCCCCGAAGACGGGACGGACGATCGTCCTGCAGTTCGAAGTCCTGGACCCGATGCCCAAGCTGGACGAGGCCTTGGACTTTTTCTTCGACCAGGTCCTCGAGCCGGAGGACTCGCTGACCGTCATCACCCCGCGGGCGACGTACCGTTTCAAGCCGGAGGCCCTGGCCCGCCTGCCGCGGCAGGAGATCGCCCGCCAGCTGAAGGACAAATTGCGGAAGGATATCCTCGCGGGAGCCATAGAATACAAGAGACTCCTCGGCGAAATCCGGGACGTGGGCAAAATGTCCGTGGACCCCGACCTGAAATTGCACCTCCTCGCCGACATCGCCAGGCAGTTGCGGGACCGGATCGGGATCGACCCTGCGTCGCTCCGGCGGTTTGCTCAGGCGCTGAGGGCCCTGGAGGGGCAGAAATACGTCTTCCTGTTCTACGAAAAGGAGCTCATCAACGACGCGTCGTCGTCGTTCGGCAATTTCGGCGACGAATCTTTGCCGCCGGAGGAACGCGCTTTGGGCGATATGGGGGCGGGGGAAGCTGACAGGAGTCCGGACGTCGCCCCCAAGAGCATCGAGCGGATCTTCTCCGACGCTTCTATCACGGCCCATTTCATCTATTTGACGCAGTCCAAGATGAATGCCGCGGGCCTGGACGCCGAACTCCAAGCGGGCGGCGGCGCGCCCCCGACCAAAGACATGTCGGCCTCGCTCTACAATCTGTTCCGGGAGATGGCCCACACCACGGGGGGGATCTCCGAATCTTCGGGCAACCCGTTCTCGGCCTTCCGGAAGGCCGTGACCGCCTCGGAGAACTATTACCTTCTATATTATTCGCCGGCCGGTTATCAAGCCGACGGAAAGTTCAGGGAGATCAAGGTCGCGGTCACGGGGAGGCGATTCCGGGTCACCAACCGGGCCGGGTATTTCGCCAATTGAGGGGGAAACGCCGGTCACTGCGAGTCCTCAGGGCAACAGAAGCTTCTATTTATAAGCAAATTATAGAACCTTAGGGTTTGGGGCTGGTTGGCTCGAAGTGCGGGAGCGCAGGTTTGACCCCGTATTTTTTTTATTGTAAAATCGGCGTTCTTATGGCGCCCATATTCCGGACGAGAACCGAACGGCTGGCGGTCGCCACCCCCTGTTTTCCGAAAGGCACCTCATGACCCATCCCCTCCTGGCCAAGAAATCCATCGGCCAGCTCTCCCGGGAGGCATCCTCCGATACGTCGGGGCTCCGGAGGGTCCTCGGCCCTTGGCACCTCATCTTCATGGGCGTCGGCGCGATCGTCGGGGCCGGGATCTTCGTCATCACCGGCCACGCGGCGGCCCAGTACGCCGGTCCGGCCGTGACGTTATCCTTCGTCCTGGCCGGGCTGACCTGCTCTTTCGCCGGCCTCTGCTATGCGGAGTTCGCCTCGCTCATCCCCATCGCCGGGAGCGCTTACACGTACGCCTACTCGACGCTCGGCGAGATCTTCGCCTGGATCATCGGCTGGGACCTCATCCTTGAGTATTCGCTGGGCGCGACGACGGTCGCCATCGGGTGGTCGGGCTACATGGTGAGTTTTCTCGAGACGAACCTGGGGATCAAGTTCCCCGCCTTCCTGGCCTCCGCGCCCTACTCTTTTGATCCCCGGACAGGCGCTTGGACGAAGACCGGGGCCCTCATCAACCTGCCGGCGGCTCTCATCATCGCCCTCATCACGTTCGTCCTTGTCATCGGGATCAAGGAGTCGGCGACGGTCAATTCGGTCATCGTCTTCCTCAAGATCGCCATCATCCTCATCTTTATCGGGGCCGGGCTCTTTTTCATCAAGCCGGCGCTCTGGAAGCCTTTCATCCCCCCGAACCGGGGTCAGTTCGGATTCTTCGGCCTGAGCGGGATCCTGCGCGGGGCCGGGGTCATGTTCTTCGCCTATCTGGGGTTCGACGCCGTGTCCACGGCCGCCCAGGAGGCCAAGAACCCCAAGAAGGACATGCCGTTCGGTATCCTCGGAAGCCTGTTCGCCTGCACGGCGCTCTACATCGTTTTTTCTCTGGTCCTGACGGGCGTCGTTCCCTATTCTCAGCTGAACGTAGCCGCCCCGGTGGCCGTGGCCATCGACGCCATGCGGCTCCTGTGGCTGTCGCCCCTCGTCAAGATCGCGGCCATCATCGGACTCGTCTCGGTCATGATGGTCCAGCTCATCGGCCAGCCGAGGATCTTCTTCACCATGGCCAAGGACGGGCTGCTGCCCCCGGTCATGGCCCGCGTCCACCCCAAGCACAAAACTCCGTACGTCACGACCATCGCCACCGGGGTCGTCGTCGCCGTGGCGGCCTCGCTCCTGCCGATCGGCATTGTCGGCGAGCTGGTCAGCATCGGGACCCTGTTCGCCTTCGTCATCGTCTGCGGAGGTGTCCTTGTCCTGCGATACACGCAGCCGGACCTCCCGAGGCCCTTCCGGACGCCCCTGGTCCCCTTCGTCCCGGCCCTCGGCATCCTGAGCTGCCTCTACCTGATGTCCGGGCTGCCACGCGACACCTGGATCCGGCTGCTCGTCTGGATGGCGATCGGCCTCGTCATCTACTTCACCTACGGCATCCGCAAGAGCAAGCAGAGACATCCCGGGAGCGCCGGCCCCGCCGACGGCTGAGCCAAGGAGGACCGCATGAGCCAGCATCCTGCCCCATCCTCTCCCGCCCCCGCCATGTCCGAAGTCCACGAGTTCAAGCGCGAGATGTCGCTTTTCGACGCGATGATGATCGTCATGGGGGCCATGATCGGCTCCGGCATCTTCATCGTCAGCGCCGACATCGCCCGCACGGTCGGCTCGCCCGGCCTCCTGCTCCTCGTCTGGCTCGTCACGGGCATCCTCACGGTCATCGGCGCCCTGAGCTACGGCGAGCTGGCCGGGATGATGCCCCACGCCGGCGGGCTCTACGTCTATTTGAGGGAAGCCTACAACCCGCTCATCGGATTCCTCTACGGCTGGACGACGTTCCTCGTCATCCAGACCGGGACGATCGCCGCGGTCGCGGTCGCCTTCGCCAAATTCACCGGCCTCATCATCCCCTGGTTCAACGAACACAACATCCTCGTGACCGTCCTGGGCTTGAAGATCTCGACCGCCCATGTCCTGGCCATCGATAGCATCGCCGTCCTGACCTACCTCAACATGCGCGGGCTGCGGACGGGGAAGACCATCCAGGGCATCTTCACCGTGACCAAGACAGCGGCCCTCTCCGGGCTCATCCTGCTCGGCTTCGTCGTCGGGGCCAACGCCGCGGCCATCAAGGCCAACCTGGCCGTCTTCTGGAAGGCGAGCTGGACCCACATGGCCAACGGCCAGACCGCCTCCGTCCAATCGCTCTCAGGCTTGATGGTCCTGGCGGCCATCGGCGCGGCCATGGTCGGCTCGCTCTTCGCCTCCGACGAGTGGTACACCGTGACGTACATCGCTGGGGAGGTCAAGAACCCCAAGCGGAACATCCCCCTGAGCCTCGTCCTCGGGGCCGGGGTCGTCATCCTCCTGTATTTCCTGGCCAATGTCGCCTACGTCGTCACGCTCCCCGTGCACGGGAGCCCCGGCGCGGCGGCCGTCATGGGGAGGGGGATCCAATTCGCGGCGGCCGACCGCGTGGGGACGGCGGCCGCGTCCGTGATCTTCGGGGCGCCGGCGGCCATCATCATGGCCGCCCTGATCATGATCTCGACCTTCGGCTGCAACAACGGGTTGATCCTCTCGGGGGCCCGAGTCTACTACGCCATGGCCAAGGACGGGCTGTTCTTCAAGGCGACGGGGAAGCTCAACCGGAAATCCGTGCCGGGGACGGCCCTCGTCGTCCAGGGCATCTGGGCCAGCCTCCTCTGCCTGTCCGGGACCTACAGCGACCTCCTGGACTACGTCGTTTTCGCCGTCCTCATATTCTTCGTCCTGGTCGTTTCGGGGATTTTCATCCTGCGAAAGAAGAAGCCCGACGCCGAGCGCCCCTATAGGGCCTGGGGCTACCCGGTCGTGCCCGCGCTCTACATCGTGGTCGCTGCGGCCATCGCCGTCGACCTGCTCGTCTTCAAAGCGAAATACACGTTCCCGGGGCTGATCATCGTCCTCCTCGGCATCCCGGTTTTCTTCCTGCGGAAGCGGATCGCTAAACGCCTATCCTGAATCGATTCATGAAGCCGCCCGCATAGGGGATGGCTGAAGCGGATGGGCTGAAGAGTTAGACTCACCGAGATTTGATTCAGATATTTGCCAGAATTGCAGCTTCGAACCGCTCAGACGCAATCCTGCCGGTCTCTCCGAAGACTCCGCTCCCCGCTGCTTCCTGCCGCTCCCCGTCGGCAGCTACTTTTTCTTATCGGCAGCGAGGACGCCGGCGGCCATGTACTCCTTCGGCGAAAACTCCTGGACCCAGACCCGGATGGATTCCAGCGGAGCGCCGATGGAGTCCTGGACGGCCCGGGTGACGGACGTCAGGAGGGCTTTTTTCTGCTCGTCCGTCCGGCCTTCGAGCAGATGGATCTCGATGAGCGGCATGGCGGGCTCCTTTCGGGCCCATTGTATCATGGTTGTTATTGACTTTCCCCCGAGGTTTTGGTAAACACATAAACGAAGGCGGGAAACGATGGATATCAAGACTCGGGACTATATCGTAGCAGATGGCAATAACAACGTCATCATCTTCGATATCGACGGGGAGATCCGCCGCTCCGATATGACGGACGCGACCCTCCACCAGCTCGTCAAGGCCCAACTGGAACGTGGCAGGAGGGATTTCCTACTCAACTTCGAAAAGGTCGAGTTCGTCGACAGTTTCGGCGTCGGCGAGATCCTGGCTAGCTACATCTCGATCAGCAACCTGGGCGGGAAGCTCAAGCTCGTCCGGATCTCCAAGAGGCTGTACCTCATCTTCCAGGTCACGAACCTGATCCGGATCCTCAGCATCTACGAGGATGAGGCCGCCGCCCTGGAGAGCTTCGGGAAACCTTGACCTCCCGCCGGCCTGAAGAGGGGGGCGTCTGTTGAACGATGCCCGGCTATATCGGGTCCTGAAGAAATTCGCCGACGTCCGACCGGACGAGGTCCGGCCCGCCCTCTTCCTCTTCTTCCAGTTTTTCCTGATCACGTTCACCTTTTATATCATCAAGGCGGTCAAGGAAAGCTTCGTCATCGGCGTCAACCCCGCCTGGTGGCCCT
>JBEKBS010000035.1:0-19762 GCA_050015275.1 Candidatus Aminicenantales bacterium
ATCGACGAGAATTCGGCCAGCCGCTTCGGCCCTCGGCTCGTGGACGTCCTGGACCGGATGGCCCGGGCCCTCCATCCCGAGCGCTTCGGAGGAAGGCCATGAGGGCGAAAACGGGACGCCGCCTCCTCCTGGCCGTCCTCATCCTGCTCGCCGTCGCCGGCTTTCTCCTGTCTCTCCTGACCGGTCCCGTCAAGACCTCCGCCGCCGACCTGTGGGACCTCCTCCGGGGCGGGGGGACGGGCGTCCAGGCCACGATCTTCATCGACCTCCGGCTCTCGCGGGCCCTCCTGGCCTTCCTGGTCGGGGCGAGCCTGGCCCTCTCCGGGGCCATCCTCCAGGGATATTTCCAGAACCCCATGGCCGACCCCTTCGTCGTCGGTGTTTCGTCCGGGGCATCGCTCGGCGCGGTCCTGGCCCTTTCGCTGGGTGTCAGCGTCGCTTTCCCCGGCTTCTCCGGGCAGGGACTGATGGCTTTCGCTTCAGGATTGGGGATCGTCTCCTTCGTCTACCTTCTCTCATTGAGGAAGGGCAGCTTCAAGATCGAAACCCTTCTTCTGACCGGGATCGCGGCCGGAGCGCTGGCCTCGTCCCTGACTTCGTTCCTTCTCTTTATGCGGTCGGATTCCTTCGATCAGGCCGTGTTCTGGCTCCTCGGCAGCTTCCAGCTGGCCGATTGGAAGCAGGTCGGGACCGTCGCTCCCTACTTTTTGATCTGCCTGGCCGCTTCTCTCTGGCTGGCCAAGGACATGAACCTCCTGGCCATGGGGGATGAAACGGCCAGGGCCCTGGGCTGTCCGGTCCGCCGGGTGCGGAAGGCCTTCCTCGTCCTGTCCTCGCTCCTGGCCGCGATCTCCGTTTCGGTCAGCGGGATCATCGGCTTCGTCGGCCTCGTCGTGCCCCATTGGATCAGGCTCCTCATCGGCCCCGACCACCGCCGGCTCTTCCCCTACGCTTCCCTAGCCGGCGGGACGTTCCTCCTCTACTCGGACCTGATCGCCCGGACGGTCCTCCCGTCGGAGCTTCCGATCGGCGTGATCACGGCGGCCGTCGGCGCTCCGTTCTTCCTCTATCTCCTCCACCAGAAGCGCTGATTTGTCATTGACATTTCCGCGGTTTTGGCTTATTTAATAGGTAAGATGCAACTTTCCCTGAGTCAGGTCCTTTTCCTTATTCTGACCATCGCAGCCGTGGTGGCGGTCGTTTTTTTGGTCCGGTTCCTGATCCAACTTCGCCGGACCGCCCGGGAGGGCGAGAAGACGCTCGCCAAGGCCCAGGAATTGATGGAGGGGTTCAAGGAGATCGAGGCCAAGATCAACGCGAGCCTGGACGATGTGGGGCAGGTCCTCCAGACATCGAAGAAGGCTGCCGCCGTCGTCTCCGAGATCGCCGGTTTCGTGACCGCCAAGGTCATCCGGCCGAGCGCCAAGTATTGGCCCTTCCTGTTCCCTCTGTTCCGTATCGGCTGGCAGCAGCTGAAAAAAAGAAAGGAGAAGAAGCATGGGGGATAACAAAGACAACCATTTCTGGGATTCCCTCCTGACATTCATGGCGGGAGCGGCCGCGGGCTTCATCGTCGGCATCCTGTTCGCCCCGGCGAGCGGCACGGAGACGCGGAAAAAGATCAAGGACCAGGCCGTCAAGACGGGCGCGGCCGCCAAGGACGGGTACGAGAAGGTCGCCAAGGAAGCGGAAAAAGGCATGAAAGTCGTCAAGGAAAAGACGACCGAGGGCCTCGAAGCCATAAAGGAATTCATCGAAAAAAAGAAGGAAGAGTACCTGAATAAGCCGGAGGGCTACTCCGGAGAGGGCGAAGAGGGCAAATAGGCGGCGCCCGGTCCCTCCTCTCTTTTCGAGCCCGTTTCGGGCGTGGATGCCTGTATTTTTCCGCCGGATCGCGCTAGAATGCTGTTTCCGACCGCCTCGAGAGGTTATGCGCCGATGAGAACCCGAACGACGACCGCTCCCCGCCGGCTCCGGACCCCGCTCCTCGCGCTCGGACTGCTGGCCGTCCTCCCCCTGATCTTGCCCGCCCTGGACAAAAAAACGGCCCAGCGGATCGATGAAGAGATCGAGAAAAACATCGGGGAGGTCATCAAGATCCGCCGTTTCATCCACATGAACCCCGAGCTCGGCAACCGGGAGTTCGAGACGTCGCGGCTCGTCAGCTCCAAGCTCGACACCCTCGGCCTCGAGGTCCGGACAGGAGTGGCCAAGACCGGCGTCGTGGCCCTCCTTCGCGGCGCGCAGCCCGGCGCGTCGATCGCCCTCCGGGCCGACATGGACGCCCTGCCCATCCAGGAGATGACCGGCCTCCCCTACAAATCGCTGAACCCGGGGGTCATGCACGCCTGCGGCCACGACGTCCACACCTCTATAGCCCTCGGTACGGCCATGGTCCTCAGTGCCCTGAAAGACAAGATCAAGGGCACCGTGTCGTTCATCTTCCAGCCCGCCGAGGAGGGCCCGCCACAGGACGAGGAAGGCGGCGCCGACCTCATGATCCGGGAGGGGGCCCTGGACAGCCCGCCGGTGAGCGCTATCGTCGGCTTCCATGTCTGGCCGGAGAGCCTCGGCCAGGTCTTCGTGGCTCCCGGTTTCATCACCGGGAGCTCCGACGGGTTCCGGATCACGGTCAATGGAAAGGCCGCCCACGGGGCCCGGCCCCATGAGGGAGTGGACGCGATCGTTATCGCCGCCGAGATCGTCCAGGCCCTCCAGACGGTCGTCAGCCGGGCCGTCGACCCCACCGACCCCGCCGTCCTGACCGTCGGCACGATCCAGGGCGGGGCCCGCCCCAACATCATCGCCGACCGGGTCACTCTCGAAGGGACGGTCCGGACCCTGAGCGAGGCCAACCGGAAAAAGATCCCGCCGCTCATGGAGGCGATCGTCAAGGACGTCACGGAAATGAACGGCGCGACCTACGAGTTTGAGTACAAACCCCAGCTGCCGTCCGTCTATAATAATCCGGAGCTGACCGCCACGATGGCCCCGATCCTGGCCAAGCTCCTGGGCAAGGATAACGTTCTCGAATGGAAGCCCCAGCTCATCGCCGAGGACTTTTCGTTCTTTGCCCGGAAGATCCCGGGGTTCTACTTCTTCCTGGGCGTCAAGAGCCCGGGCCAGCCGAGCGCGGCGCCGCTCCACAGCCCCAATTTCAGCCCGGACGAGCGGAGCATCCCCCTGGGCATCAAGATCCTGTCTCAACTCCTGCTCGAAGCCCTGGAGGAGCAGAGCTCCCTCGCGACGGGCGTCCCCAAAATTTAGGCCCGACCCCTTATCCTTTCCTCTTTCTGGCCGCGGCCCTGGCTAGCGGGATCGCGTCCGGTCCGGCCCTCCCCGTGCCTCCGGCCGCCGGACTTGGGGTCGTCCTGGGTTTCCTGGCGGCGGCCTGGACGTTTTACGGCCTCCGAAAAACCGGCCCGGCCTTCATCTTTGTCCTCCTGGCCCTGGCTTCGTCCGGGGCCGCCCTCTATTCGTTGTCGGACAGGGCCTACGAGGCCAACGCCCTTCACCGGTATGAATCCGCGGACTACCTGGACGTCTCCGGCTGGCTCCTCGGCTCCCCCGGCCGGGAGCCGGAGAGGGACATTCTCCTCATTCGCGTGGAGTCGATCCGGGACAAGGGCGAAGAGCGCGCCGTCCGGGGAAATCTTTCGCTCGCGGTCCCCTTCCAGCCCGGAAGGCGGGACCGGGTCAAGCTCCGCGCCGGGGACATGGTTTCGGCGTCCGTCCGCTTTTCTTCGGGCGGGGCGTTCAAGAACTTCGGAGGCTTCTCCTACGACCGCTACCTCAAGAGCCGGAACATCCACCGCCGCGCCTTCACCAAGTCGAGTCTCCTCGTGGCAAGAAGCGGCGGCGGGCGGGGGCAGCCGCTCCTGGCCCCGGTTTCACGGATCAGGTGCGCTCTCCAGGATAACCTCGAAGCCTCGTTCCCGGACGCCCACGGGACGGACATCTCGCCCGATGGGGCGGTCCTCGAAGCCCTCCTCCTCGGCGAGGACGGCCGGATGGACGCCGCGACCGTCCTTTCGCTCCAGCAGACGGGCCTTTATCACTTGTTCGCGATCTCCGGCGGCCACATCGCGATCATCACTCTCCTGCTCTTTTCCTTGTTCCGGCTTGTCCGGATACCGCAGCGGCCTTCCTATCTGGCCCTCATTCTCTTCCTTGTCTTTTACACGCTTCTCGTGGAGGGCAGCCCGTCGGTGCTCAGGGCAACGGTCATGACCCTGGCCTTCCTCGTCGGGCGTCTGCTCTGGAAAGACGTCCACGTCCTGAACACCATCTCGTTCAGCGCGTTCGCCCTCCTTCTTTCGAATCCCTTCAACATCTTCGACGCCGGCTTCGAGCTGACCTACGCCGCGACGCTGGCCATCATCCTCTTCGGGCCGCCGCTCGCCAGACGCCTCCCCCGCCTTCCGCTCAAGACAGGCGAGATGACGGCCCTCTCGCTCTCGGCGTCGCTCGGCGTCCTGCCGATCATCGCCGCCAGCTTCAACAGGGTCACCTTCGCCTCGCTCATCCTGAATTACGCGGCCATTCCCCTCGTGGGGCTCATCATGGGCATCGGTTATGCCTTTCTTCCCCTGTCGGCCGCGCTTTCCTGGACCGCGCCGCCCTTCGTTCTCCTGCTCCGGTTCCTGGTCGGGGTCTTCTCACGACTGTCCCGCCTGCTCGATGGAGTTCCCATCCTGTCCTACAGGGTCCCGACGCCCCATCCGTGGACCGTGCTCGGCTATTATCTCTGCCTGGGCCTTCTCCTCCTCCGTCCGAGGTTCAAGGGCCAGCGCCTGCTCAGCGCCGCCTGTTTCTCGCTTTTTGCCGCGGTCCTCGTGACCTATCCCTTTTCGCCATCCTCCAAGGAACTCATGGTCACGATGATCGACGTCGGTCAAGGGGATTCCATCCTGGTCGAGTTCCCCGGCCGGAAAAGGATGCTCATCGACGGCGGCGGGTTTATCGACAGCGCTTTTGACGTCGGGGACAAGGTCGTTTCCCCGGTCCTCTGGCGCAAGGGGATCAAGCGGATCGACGTCCTCGTCCTGACCCACCCCCATCCGGACCATCTCAATGGCCTCGTGTCCGTGGCCCGCAATTTCCGGGTCGGTGAGCTCTGGGAGGCAGTCCCTCCGGCGGAGGATGCCGTCTACACGGAATTCATGAGCGCTCTCCCGGCCTCCGTGCTTCGGCGGAGGGTGGGCCGTGGATTCCGCCGCGAGGTGGGGGATGCCCTCGTCGAGGTCCTCCATCCCGGCCGGGGCGGCGGTCCCGGTCCCCGGGCAGCGGGCAATGACAGCTCTCTTGTGCTCCGGCTCTCTTATGGGCGGACGGCCTTCCTCCTCTCCGGGGACATCGAGGCCGCCGCTGAGAGCGAGATCCTCGGAGCGGGGGGAGACATCCGGAGCACGGTCCTCAAATCCCCGCATCACGGGAGCGGGTCTTCGAGCTCCCTCCCCTTCCTGCAGAGGGTGCGTCCGGACGACGTCCTCATTTCCGTCGGCGAAGGCAACCGGTACGGTTTCCCGGCCCCCCCGGTCCTCGAGCGATACCGGAGCCTGGCCGTCACGGTCTACCGGACGGACCTCCACGGGGCCATCGAATGCTCGACGGACGGAACGAGGATCCGCTTCCGGACCGCCTCGGGGCTTTCCACCTGGCATTGACACGAACGACTAAATTGATGATAATAAAGTTACCGAAAAGGTCATGTCGAACAAAAAAGGCCTGGTATCTGTCGTTCTTTCCGTGCTGGTCGTGTCCTTTCTCTCGGCCCAGAGCGTGACCGACCTCTCCAAGAAGGAAAAGGCGCGACGGGCGGGAGTCAAGGGCAAGCCGGCCGCCGTGATCACCAACGCCGACCTGGCAAAGATGAAAAAGAAGCCGGCCGTGGAGGTCGCGGAGCCGGACAAGGCCAAAGCGGAGGCCGAAACCCAGGCCGCGGGCGAAACGGCCGCTCCGTCCGGTCGGGAAGCGGCGGCCCCGCCGCAGGCTGGCCAGGCCTCCCCCGAACAGAAGCCCGGACAGCAAACACCGCCAGCCGACCAGTCGGTCATGGCCGAGAAGGACTTCAGGGCCAGGCTCAGCGAGCTCGCGACGAAAGCCCAGCAGGCCCAGGAGATGATCGATCTCCTGACCTTGAAGATGAATTCGCTCTGGCAGGAGTTTTACAACCTGGGCGACGTCAAGTCCAGGGACTACACCCAGTTCCAGATCAGCGAGACGTATGACAAGCTGACCAAGGCCGAAGCCGATGCCGTCCGGGCCACCAAAGACCTGGACGATTTCCTGGCGACGGCGAAGCGAGAGGGCGTCCCGTCGATCTGGATCAAATGACGCCCCCCTGTCTTATCTGAAATAAAGCAGCGATATCCGGACGCCGAGCTCCCTCTGGTCGTTGGAACCGGGCGTCACCCTCGCCGGGACAAAGGTTTTGTCGACCCCGATCACAAGCTCGAAATCATCTTTATCGCCGAGCCATTCCTTCCTGACAGTGAAGTGCCGCTCGAACTCCCCGGTCCCCGGGGCGAACTCGTCCAACGGTTTGCCGTCGATACTGACGGTGACCTTCTGACCGGCGTCGGCGAGGCCGGCCCTGCCGCGAAGGACGAGCAGGGCGTCGCGCCCCGGGTTGTCGATGGCCACACGGGCCTCCTTCGACGTCCACCGCCACGACCGGCCGGGGTCTTGGGGGTCGGTCTCCTGGGCGTACCAGCCGCTCAAATAGACGAGGACCGGGGAATCCGCCGATGGGACGACCCGGACTGTCTTGCGGAAGAGGACGAGCCCGGGGTCTCCCGTCTTGTCCGATGCCGAGGCGAGCCCGACCGTGAGCCCGAGCTTCTCCGCCCCCCGGAATCCGGGGTCGAACTCGTCGATGAAGGCGGGGATATAGATCCGCCGGGTGAAGGTGTATTCCTTGTTCGGTTCCCACTTGGAGGTCGGGACCGGCGGCTCGTATTCGTCCCGGATGAGGAGCCGGCCGCGATAAACGAAACGGGAAATGATCCTGTCATCCTCGGTGATCGGCGCGAGCGATGAGTCCGTCCGGATACGATAGGTCACGTCCGTGAAAAGGTTGTCGGTCAGGACGCGGACGGAAAAGGCGACGGTGAGATCCATCCCCCGGACGCCGAACTGCTCCCGGCAAGGCCATGACAGGAGAGTGGCGATGGCGATGAGAATGGCCAGGGCCCGCAGCTTGGTCATGAGACGATGGACGGTCCTTTAAGCGAAGATCCTCATAAAGCGGTTATTATAAACATTTTCCCGGGGGGAGTAAAGCGGGCCGGGACGTTGGAGGGTTGAAAATCGCCCCGACATGCACTAAGATAAGCGCGGTCAAAGCCCATGAAAACCAAAATCAAACCCGAGATCCCGCCTTCCCCCGATCTTCAGCGCGCCGGCCGACGGGCGCCGGCCCAGCTCCGGCCCGTCAGGATCACCGTCGATTACCTCGATTTCGCCGACGGCTCGGCCTTCATCGAGATGGGCCGGACCCGCGTCCTGGCGACGGCCACCATTGACGACCGGGTCCCGCCGTTCCTCAAGGGCACGGGCTCCGGCTGGGTCACGGCCGAGTACGCCATGCTCCCACGCGCGACCGAGGAACGGACCCCGCGCGAGCGGCCCGGCGGCAGGATCTCCGGCCGGACCCAGGAGATCCAGAGGCTCATCGGCCGCTCGCTCCGGGCCGTGACGGATCTTCGGTCCCTGGGCGAGAAGCAGATCATCATCGACTGCGATGTCCTTCAGGCCGACGGCGGGACCCGGGCCGCCTCGATCACGGCCGGCTGCGTGGCCTTGGGCCTCGCCCTGAAGAAGATGCTCGACCGGGGCTTCATCGATCACATGCCTCTCCGTCACCTCGTCGCCGGGGTGAGCGTGGGGATCGTCGGGGGCCGGGCCCTCCTTGACCTCGATTACGAGGAGGATTTCCGGGCCCAGCTCGACATGAACGTCGTCGAGACCGACAGGGGCGAGCTCGTGGAGGTCCAGGCCGGCGCGGAAAAAAACCCCTTTTCCCGGAAAGAGCTTCTCGACCTCCTCAAGCTGGCCGACAGGGGCGTCGGGAAGCTCGTCCAGATCCAAAAAGAAGCCCTCAAGAAAAAGAGCATCCTCTTCATGGCCTACGGACACTAAAAGTCGGGGCTTGAACCCATGTCCGTTCGCCCCCCTGCAAAACTTGACATTCCGTCCCTAAATTAAATAATATCAAGACTTAGTAACCCCGGAAAGAAAGGCCTTCAGTCATTTACGGAGGACGTTTTTTCCTTCAACCCGCCCTCCCGGACCAGGGGCTGACTCCAAGGAGGTCGTCATGAACTTTGCGTCATGGCTCATCGCCGCAGGCGCCGTCGTTGTCTTTATCGCCCTCATCATTATCATCATGGCCGTCCAATACCGGAAGGTGGGCCCCAACGAGGCCCTCATCATCTCCGGCGGCCGGAAGCGGACGGTGACGGCGGCCGACGGCACGAGGAAAAAAGTCGGCTACCGTTACCGCCTGGGGGGCGGGACGTTCGTCTGGCCCGGCCTGGAAAAAGTGTTCGTCCTCCCCATGGACGTTCTTTCCATCCCCATCCGGACTCCGGAGGTCCTGACCCGCGGGGGTGTCCCTCTCATGGCAGAGGCGTCAGCCCAAGTGAAGGTCGACTCCTCCGAGGAGACCATCCACCTCGCCGCGGAGCAGTTCCTGGGGATCGGCCGGGACGGCATCCGGGACGTGGCCGTGAACGTCCTCGAGGGAAAGGTCCGCGAGGTCATCGGGACGATGACGGTCGAGGAGATCTACCGGGGCCGCCAGGATTTCTCGAACAGGGTCATCGCCGCCGTCCGGGAGGATTTCAGCCGGATGGGCCTCGTTATCCTGTCCTTCTCGCTCAAGGACATCAGCGACACCCAAGGGTACATCGACGCCCTGAGCAAGCCCCAGATCGCAGCCGCCAAGCGCGATGCGGCCATCGCCCAGGCCGAGACCGAGAAAGAATCCGTCATCAAGTCGTCCCAGGCGCGCAAGGAGGCCGAGGTCGCCCGCCTCCAGTCCGACGCCCAGATCGCCAAGGCCCAATGGGAGAACGAGGCCAAAAAGGCCGAATCCCAGGTATTCGTCAACTCCAAGAAGGCCCAGGCGGACTTCTCCTACGAGCTCGAGCGCCACCGCCTGAACCAGGAGATCAAGAAGGAAGAGGCCAAGGTCAAGCAGGTCGAGAAGGCAGAGGCCATCAAGACCGAAGAGCTCGAGATCGCCCGCAAGGGAAAGGAGCTCGAATCCACGGTCGTCAAGCCGGCCGACGCCCGCAAGTACCAGATCAAGGCGGAAGCCGAGGCCGAGGAGTTCCGGATCGCCGCCGAGGCCAAAGGCAGGGCCGAGGCCATGAAGCTCGAAGGGCTGGCCGAGGCCGAACGGATCAAGGCCAAGGGATTGTCCGAAGCCGAGACCATGCTGAAAAAGGCCCAGGCCTGGGAAAAGTACACCCAGGCGGCCGTCATCGACTCGTACATCAAGATCCTGCCCGAGCTGGCCAAGGCCGTGTCCGAGCCCCTCTCCAAGGTGGACAAAATCGTCGTCGTCGGCGGCGACAAGGAGCTCGGGACGACCAGGATCACGGCCCAGGTCGCCCAGGTCCTGGCCCAGATGCCCGAGGTCGTGAAGTCCCTGACCGGAGCCGACATCACCCAGTTCCTGAAGGCCAAGCTCTCCCCGGACGCCAGAAAAGACGAGAAGAAGTGACGGCCCGGCCGGGCGTCGAGGCAGGTGAACCATGATCTCGGAAAAAGTCCAGAAGATCGGCGCATCCCCGACCCTCAAGATCTCGGCCAAGGCCAAGGCCATGAAGGCCGAGGGGATCGACGTCATCGACCTGAGCGTGGGCGAGCCGGATTTCCCCACTCCGGAGAACGTCAAGGAAGCCGGGGTCAAGGCCATCCGGGCGAACTTCACCAAATACACGGAGAGCGACGGCATCCTTTCCTTGAGGAAGGCCATCGCCCAGCGGCTCAAGGAGGATGACGGCCTCGAATACAGTCCCAAGGAGATCATCGTCTCGGCGGGGGCCAAATCGTCCCTGTTCCACCTCGTCCAGACGCTGGTCAATGAGGGCGAGGAGGTCATCGTCCCGGCCCCCTTCTGGGTCACTTACCCCGAGTGCGTGAACCTGGCCAAGGGGAGGCCCGTGATCGTCCCGACCCGCGAGGAGGACGGCTTCCTCCTGACGCCGGACGAGCTCAAGGCGGCGATATCGCCGGCGACCAAGGCCCTCATCCTCAACAACCCCTCGAACCCGACCGGAGGCGCTTACGATAAGGACAAGCTCATGGCCCTGGCCGAGGTCGTCCGCGGCGAGGACATGTACGTCATCGCCGACGAGATCTACGGCAAGCTCGTCTACGACAATTTTAAATTCACGAGCTTCGCCTCGCTCGGCGAGGACATCAAGAAGAAAACCGTCATCATCAACGGCGTGTCCAAGGCTTATTCCATGACCGGCTGGCGGATCGGGTTCGCGGCCGGGCCGGCGGATATCATCGGCGGCATGTCCAAGATCCAGAGCCACACGACGTCCAACGCCTGTTCCATCGCCCAGAAGGCGAGCCTCGAAGCCTACCTCGGGCCCCAGCACGAGGTCCAGAAGATGGTCGCCGAGTTCCAGCGCCGTCGCAACTATTGCCTCATGCGGCTGGCCGCGGTGCCCGGCCTCTCCTGCTTCAAGCCCCAGGGCGCTTTCTACCTTTTCCCCAATGTCAGGTCGTTCTACGACAAGGAGTTCGGCGGCACCCGGATCCGGAATTCCTACGGCATGGCGTACTATTTGCTCAAAGAAGCCAAGGTGGCCATCGTGCCGGGCGATTCCTTCGGCGCGGACGACCACATCCGCCTGTCCTACGCCACGTCCATGGAGAACCTGGAAAAGAGCCTGGACCGGATCGTCGAGGCGCTGGCGAAGCTCAAGACGGCCAGGAAGGTCAAGCACGTGTCCCTCAACAATACCGTGACGAGGGTCAGGAAATCCGTGCCCGTCGAGGCCGGGACCGACCTCCGGATGCGGGATGCCCTCGTGGCCGAGATGGACGGGCATTTGGGCTATGAAGGCCGGTACGAGTGGAACGCCAACATCAACGGCGCCATCGTCCAGCTCCGGACCAACGTCGGCCACCTCAACGATTTCTGGACGGAGAACTGGCTCCCGGCCCAGCTCGAGGCCGACCTCGAGCCCCATGGGATCATCTACGCCGTCGACGGGATCGCCGGGCGGGAGCCCCGGGCGTTCTATAGCCCGGAGACAAAAACGGGGATCCTCGTCAACACGGACGGCTACGGGCCCCTGCGGAGCCTGGCCCTCGGGCTGGTCATGGACATCGCCGAACGGATGTCCGGCGCCGGGGGCGCGGGAGCCGTGCGCGGCATGTCGGCGGCGACGCCGGGCGGCGACGGGCTTATCCTGGCCGGCCCGCCGGGGACGAAGAAAACAGAGCTCTTCTTCGAGCTCCTCGGGGACGCCCGGTTCAGGCTCCAGGCGAACGACATCGTCTTCGTTCGTCTGGCGGGCGGCCGGGCGGTCGCGGATTCGGTCGAGCGGAAACTCTATCTGCCGGCGGACACGGTCGAGCTCAACGGCCGGCTCGCGCCCCTTTTCGACAGGAGCAAGTGCGAGAACGTCGTCACTCGCAAGGAAGACTGCACGGATCTCGAGTGTCAGCGCGGCGAGGATTGCCGCCTCGACCGGGGTTCGCCGTACTGCTACAAGGCCTCCAAGGAAGCCCACGTCATGCTCGACCCGAACTGGATCGGCGGGCCCGAGGCCTTCGCCAAGCGGACGAACCTGAAGTGGATCTTCCTCCTCCGGAATGACGAGACGTCTCCGGCGGTCGTCGAGCTCCCGGAGGGCGAGGCCCTGCGGACCCTGGAAACCGGAGAGGCGGCCGGGGCGAAAAAGGCCCTGACGGCGGCAAAGAGTCAGCCGTTTTTCAACCCGCACCTCCTCATCGGAGGCAGGACGGAGTCGGCCGCGGCGGGGTCCGGCGCCGGGCCACTCGACGCCCAGAGGGCCTTTTTCAGCCGCCTGCTGGACGTCGCGAGATGTTACCTCTTCAACAGCGGCGTCGCGGGAGCGGACAAGATCAAGGACATCGTCGGCATATAAAGGGGAGGATGAACGGGGTCCTGGTCATCCCGGGGGTTGATTTCTAAGATACGAACGTCCCCCGATTCGTCGAGTTGTTCAGCGGCGAGGACCAGTATCGGGCGTGCTACCCGATACAGCTCTATTTCGGCAACCATTTTCTGGCCTGGAAGGCCCCGAGTTCTGCCCTGCCCTATTTCCGGAGGAGCCTGGAGCTGGCCCGGACTCCCGCAGAAACACGGGTGGCTCAGGAAAAGACCGATATCTGCCGACGTTAGCCGAGCCGCTTCTCGATCTCTTCCGCAAGCAGGTGGAGCAGGACCAGGTGGGCCTCCTGGACGCGCGGCGTCGAGGCGGAAGGGACATCGAGAAGGAAATCGACCAGGCCGGGAGCCGGCCCGGCGGCGATCAGGCCCCCCCCCTTCCCCGTCAGAGCGACAGTCACCATCCCTTTCGCCCGGGCCGCCCTGAGCCCCTCCCGGACGTTCTCCGACTTCCCGCTGGTGCTCAGCCCGATGGCGACGTCGCCCCGGGCCCCGAAGGCCTCAATCTGGCGGCTGAAGATCCGCTCGAACGCCGCGTCATTGGCGATGGCCGTGAGGGAGGACGTGTCCGCCGTCAGGGCGATCGCGGGGATGGCGCGCCGCTCCTTCATGAAGCGGTTCACAAGCTCGGCGGCGAAGTGTTGGGCCTCGGCCGCGCTCCCGCCGTTCCCGAAGAGGTAAATCTTATGGCCTTTTTCCAGGGACCCGGCCACGGCGTCGGTCATCTCCGCCCAAATGGTGCCGCGGGTCCGGAAGAATCCGTCCAGGACCCGGGCGATTTCCTGAATGGCGCTCTTATGGTCCATGATCACTCTCCCCTTTCATTCCCGGAGGGACCGACCTTCGCCCTCATCATCGCCGGGGCTCCGCGGATGACGCCACGCCCTCAGGCACGGCTTGACGCGATCGCCCCGCGGACTCTCTCTATGAGCTCCCCGATGGTATCGGCCGCGAACCCCATCACGGAGATCGGGTCATGAAAGTCGACCCGGACGTCCCCTCGCCGCGCGTGCCACTGCCCCTTGGGCATAAGATCGAATGTCCCCTTGATCGTCACGGGGACGATGGGCGCCGCGCCCTCCAAGGCGAGGAAGAATCCGCCCCGTCGGAAAGCCTGGATCCGGCCGTCGCGGGATCTTGTCCCTTCGGGGAAAACGAGGAACGAATATCCTTTCTCGCGCATGAGCTCCGCGGCCCGGTGGATGCTTTTCTGACCGCCCTTGGCCCCCTTCCGGTCAACGGCGACGAACCCGATGTGGCGCATCCCGATCCCGAGGATGGGGATCCGGAACAGGGACTTTTTCAGGATGATCCGGACCGGCCGGGGGATGGCGGCGGCCAGGAGAGGACCGTCGAGAAAGCTCTGGTGGTTGGACATGAAAACGTAGGGCGTCGCCGGGTCGAGGCGCTCGAGGCCCGAGACTTGGACTCTGATGCCGAGAAAACGGCAGCCAGACCGGACCGCCCAGGTGCCGAAGCGGATCAGCGAATCCTTCGTCCCCGTCAGCATGCAGAGAAGGAGGTAGGGCGTGATGAGGATGAGGAGCATGGAGTAGAAGGCGCCGAGAACGAACGTGCGCATGGCAGCGCAGATTATAGCACACCCTAAATATCAATGACCCTTTAGCGAGAGCTTGAGGTCTTGGATCTGGGCCTCCGACATGCCCTTCATATCAACATGAACCTCCCGCCCCGATATCCGTAAACTTATCTTCGGGTTCTCAACGCCCGCCCGGCAGGCCATCACGATCTGGGTATTCATCGCCGGATTGGACGTTACCCAATAGTCGAGCGTGCTTCGGCGGCCGACCTCTTCTAAGCGGGGATCTTGAGGCCCTTTCATCCACGCGGGCATCAGGACCAATGCGTCGAGCGGCCCGGCCCGATCCTGAAACAGGCGAGGGGCGTTGAGTCCCATCAAGTCGACGGTGAAACGCCGCCCGAAATATTTGACCGCCCCCGCGTCAATCGTCCCGATCCGGGCGCCACCCGCAAAAGCAGCATCGATGTCCCGGCCGAGCGCCACCTGAACCTCATTGATATTTCGGCAATCATTGGCGAACTTCGCGCTCCAACCGATATTCCCGAGAATTAAAAAGAAGGCCATCGCAAAAACAGAAATCCCGACAAGGCCGCTGGCCAGGACTTTTCCACGGAAGCCGTGGATTTGGTTCCACAAGAACATGACGACGGCCCAGACTCCGGCCATAAGAGGGACCCAGAAAAGAGGGATGGCCGGCAACAAGTACCGGATCCAATAGAACGCCCGCGGATCCGAGGGCGGACTGATCATGGCCTGTCCCAGGGTGTAGAGGACCGCCGAGAAGAAGATAACGCAGAACCATCGTCTTTCCGGTTTTCTAAAGAAAGCCAGCCCGATCAGCCCAAGCCAGGCCATCCCGCCGGCAAGAGGGGCATCCGCCGTGATCATCTTGAAAGCGCTCCGAACCCTTTCCAGAAGGGGAAAATGGGCAAAGAGCCCTGATTTGAGATAAAACGTGGCCGGAAAAGGGCGGGCGTCGACGATGAGGTCCCAGCCGATAAACAAGGAGGCGGCCACAACCACCGGTCCCACGAACTGCATGAGGTCCTTCCAGCTCGTTTTTTTTTTAAGAATCTGGAGGACCATCTCTCCCGTGAGCACGGCACTCACAAGCCCGAATTCGGGCCTCGCCAACCCGGCAAGCCCCAGCAGGATGCCGGTGATCAAATACCTCTTCTCGATATATTGCGCAAAACCCAGGAGGCAGAGGGAATATCCTAGGGCTATTTCCATCCCGCTGAGCGAGGCCACGATCAGGGCCGGAGAGAGCCCGATGATCAAGCCCCCGATGGTCGAGACGACATCGGGCAGGCGGAATTTTTTCAATATCCGGAAACATGTCCAGGCCGCCAGGCTGTGCAGGGCCATTCCCGTCATCTTGGCGACAAGCACGATAAGGCTCGTCTTTTTGAAAACAAGGTGGATCAGCCCCAGCAGATATGCCCAGAGCGGCGATGTGGAACCCGTCGCCGGGATCCCTTCATTATAAGCCAGATAGCCGGAGGTGGAGATGGAACGGCCATAGACCATATGGATCCAAGCGTCGTCAAGCGGGAACCCGTTCAGGCCATGTGGACCGCTGGTCGTAAGGACCAGGGCCGCAAGGGCTAAGGTCAGCACGATGACAAGCGACCCATTCTTCATGAACCTCTTCCCCATTTCAGCTTGCCAGAAGGCGTTCGAGCCATTGCCACAGGGCGCATAGAATCGCGCGGGTTGTATCCGGAGCGGGGGCGCCTCCGTCTGTCCTCCGGCGTCGTTCCTGCCCCAGTATAATGAAAGGCCGCCGGAAAAATCAAAGGTTGAGAAAAACGCGGATTTCTGATAGAAATTCCCTCAGTGCTGTCGGATCGAACAACGCCCGCTCCGGACAAGAAAAAGGACCTGCTTTTCTTTTCCCTTTTTCTCCTCCTGTTCTTGATCACATTCCGGGAATTTTTTTTCACCGGCCGCGTTTTTTTCGAGCGGGACACGTCCGTCGTCGAGGTTCCGGCCCGCCGGCTGACCGCAAGCCTGCTTAGGGAGGGGAACTTTGCCCTTTGGACGGACGCCTATGGAAACGGTCAGCCTTTCCTGGCCAATCCAAAAAGCGCCGTTCTGTACCCGGCGACACTTCTTTATCTCATTCTCCCCCTTTTCACAGCGTTCAAGCTCTACTATTTAATTCATGCCCTCCTCGGATGGATCGGGCTTTACTATCTCTGCAGATCCTATGGCGTTTCAGAAAAGGCCGCTTTTCTGGGCGCGAGCCTGTTTTCCTTCAGCGGTATGTATCTGTCCTCGTTCGAATTTTACAACCATATCGCGGCCTTGGCCTGGATGCCGTGGATCCTTCTCATCCTCAACCGGGACCCGAGGCCCGGGCGCTTGCGGGTCGTTGCTCTTTCCCTTCTCTGGGCCCTGTTGATCCTGGCCGGCTCCCCGGAGGTCATCGTCCTCGCCGCGCTTCTCGCGGCGGCCCAGGCTTTCCTGAAGCCGAAGGATTGGAAGAAGCGGCTCGCGGCGGCCGCTCTTCCCTTCGGGTTGGCCTGTCTCCTCACGGCCGCCCAGCTCGCCCCGGCGTTCACGATGATGGCCCAAACCGAAAGAAAGGCCCAGTCCGTGATCTGGCCGCTCGAGCTCCTCCAGCTGCCCAACCTGGCCCTGCCGGATGTCCTCGGGAACGACCGGGAGCCCGGACACCACGATTTCTGGGGCTGGCACCTTTTCGACAGGCATTTCCCCCTCTATTACAGCCTCTACATGGGCTTAGGCGCCCTCCTTCTGTTCCTTTTCGGCGCGAGGAGGCCCTGGGACCGGAGGCGGAAGGTCCTTCTCAGCGCCGGCGGCATCTTCTTCCTTCTGGCCTGCGGGCGCTATTCGCCCTTTTTCTTTCTCTACCGGATCACACCGTTCGTGTCATCCATCAGGTATCCCGTCAAGTTTTTCCTCGGCTCCGTTTTCTGTCTATCCGTCCTGGCCGCCCTCGGGCTTGACGACGCGACGGCCGGCCGGGCCCCGGGAAGGAGGTCCGTCCGCTTCCTGGCCGCCGCCTCCGGACTGGCTCTCGCCCTTTTCCTTGCGTTCAAGGGGCGCGCCCTCTCCTTCATCAACGCCCTCCTCCTCATCGACAAGGACTCCTCCTTGCGTGAGTTGGGACGGTCCATCGCGACGGGGCTCGTTTTCCTGGCCGTCTATGCCCTCATCTTTCTTTTCCTCTCCAAGGCCAGGGCCCGGGGACCGGCCCTTGGCTGGGCGCTCATCGCCCTGGCCGTCCTCGACCCCGCCAGCCACAACCACGGGATCAACCCGACAGTCCCGGCCTCCTTTTTCGACAGGCCGCCGCTCATGGACGACCTGAAGCCTCCCATGACCGTGTACAGAGGCGAGGACTTCTTCCTCGACCGCCGGGAAAAAAGCGCCAGCAACATCAGCTTCCTCACCTACTATCGCGGGACCCTCTACCCCCCCAGCGCCATGGGCGATGGCGTCAAGTATGTGTTCGAACCCGACTTCTATGGAGCGTATCCCACGCGCTATTCCGATCTGGTCCGGCAGGTCAAGCGTCTCCCCCCCCAAAAACAGCTGAAGGTCCTTCAATACCTTGGCTGCAACTATTTTATCAGCGATAGCCCGATATTTTCCCAGGAAACGGCCCGGCGTCTCGTCGTCGAAGGTTTTCCTTTTTATATCGAGAGCATCACCGGCAGGCCGGCGGCGCCTTATATCGTCTACTCGGCCCGACGCGCAGCGACAATGGAGGAGAGGTTGAACATATTCATGGGCAACGGGTTCGACCCGTACCACGAGGCTGTCACGGAGAAGGCCATCGTGCTGTCGGGAACGGACGGGGCGCCAACTGACCGCGAGGCCAAGCCCTCTGAGATCTCGGTCAGGAGAGAAATCCAGGGGCGGGGCTGGTATGCCGCGAACTTGCCCCGTCAGGGGATCGCCGTCTTCCCCGGCAACTATGCCCGCGGCTGGCGGGCCTGGGTCGACGGCAGGAAAGCAGACGTCTTCGAGGCCAACCTCTTCTCCAAGGGCGTCGTGGTGCCCGCCGGAGAGCACGAGGTCGTTTTGCGTTATCTTCCCGGAAGTTTCATCTGGGGGGCCGCGGTTAGCCTGGCAACGATGATATTTTTGCTGGCCGGCGCGCTGATCGCGGGTTTCCGTCTCAGAAAAAGGGCCCGCCCCGCATCCTCTTGAAGTCCTCCAGGCAATCGAATTGTGTCGCGAATCTCTTGGGGTTTTCCCCCCGGAAAACGACGTCTTCCGGCCTGAGCCCGGGAAGGAACCGACCGGCCTGGCCGAGATACGGGATCTTTCGCGGGTCGAACCCCATGATGCGAGCGGCCGTCGCGTCGGCAGCCAGGGAGAACGGACTGAGGATCAGAGAACCGACCGGCCTGGCCTTCCCCATGATCGGGCCATCCCCCTCCATCCCGATGACGCCGTCGATGACGTTGTAGTGGACCTTGACGGTTCTGGCCAGGTCCAGGATAGACTGCTCGATCCCCCTGAAGTGGAGCAAGTTCTTTGGCCAGCCATAGTAGATCCCCGGCAGGACGCCGAAAAGGTTCTTCAGGCAGAGCGTGACCCCCGCCCAGTGATGCGTTTTCATCTTGGGCAGGCTGATCAAGACGTCGGCGTCGGACACCGGCCGGGCCAAATAGAACGCCGGAAGACCGGTCAGGACGCCTCTGTTCGGGGTCGCGACGGCGTCGCCGTGGTTGAGGTCCATGCATCTCACCCTCTTGTCCAGGATGGAGCTCAGCTTCGGGTTGAGGACCGAGAACCAGGGGTCCCGCCGGTGCCCGGAGGCTTCGCCGACGACGACTTCCGCCGCGCCCAGGCGCAGGCAGGCGTGGGCGACATGGGCGATGACGGCGGGATGGGTGTTGATCGGTCTCTCCGGATGCGTTTCCACGAAGTTCGGCTTGAGCAGGACCTTCTTTCCTCTAAGGACAAGCCCATCGCCGGTCATGACGGCGGCGATCTCCTTTTCGAGATCCCGGCCGTAGTCGGGCATGGGGAGCATGGTCACAGGGCATGGGGCCGGGGTCAGTTGGCCGCCGCGGGCGAGGCTCCCGAATGCCGTGGCATTTGCCAGGACGGCCGCTCCCTTCAAGAACTCGCGTCTTTTCATGCGACGAAGACCTTCCGGCCGGACAGGGCTATCAGTCCAACGGCGAGATGGGCTGCGTTGAGCGTGTCCTCAGGCAGGGAACTCAAGAGGCTGAAAAGCCTCATCTTCAGCCGGGCGACATCCCTCCCGTAGGTTTCGAGTCCCATGGCCGCCCAGGCGAGCCCGCACGGAGAGTCGATCTTTTCCTGGTTTTTATCGAGAAGATCCAGGCTGGCCCGGACCTTGTCGACGTCGACTTGGCCATGGAGAGCGATGAGGGCAAGGCCGGTCGTGTCCCAAAAGGGAAGGAGTTCTCGATCGTTCAGGCCCGGGTTTCCGTAATTCCAGCCGCCGGACAGGATCTCCCGGTCGAGGAGAAAGGCCCTGCCCTCCGTGGCCCTGGGATGCCCGCCGAGACCGCAAACGTTGAGGGCGACAAGCGACCAGGCCGTCGGTTCCACCCAGCCGAACGTGCCTGGCACCCACGGCCAGCCGGTCAGCAAGTTGTTTTGCCTGACCCTGGGGTCATTTGGGATCGTCACGGACTTCAGAGAAACGACGAAGCCGAGGGCGCGGTCGCGGGCGTCCTTCAGACCGAATTTATGAAAGACGACGGCCGCGAGGGCCGTCAGCCATAGCCCCTGATCGCGATGGACAGGATTGATGGCGATGGAGCCGTCAGAGTTCTGGAGCTTCGTCGCCCAGGTGAGCAAAGGGTTCGATATTTCAGCAGGAGCACTGGAGACCGAGAGCGCGAGAAGCGCCTGGAGCGCCGGCTCCGCGGAAGGCCCGCCGCCTTTATAGTAAGGGACGCCGCCTCCGGCGAGGGAAAGGGAACTCAGCCGTTTGATGAGAGCGGCATTTTCAGGCGCGGCTGTCATTCGTTTCCTATTATACACGTGATTCCCGGGGCACGATACGAAATCGAGAATTTTCGTTCATGTCCGGG
>JBEKBS010000036.1:0-18694 GCA_050015275.1 Candidatus Aminicenantales bacterium
ATGAACCTGAGATATTTGTCGTTTTTCATAATCGTCTCCCTTCATCAAGATGGCCTAATTCTACCCCTGGGCCTCCAGGCGTCGCAATAGGCGCGTCTCCAGGGCAGAGGAAGAGGCCGGGGCCGGGCAAGGCCTGTTTGAAGAGGGATCTGCGGCCTCTGGCCGTGGAAAGGAACGAGTGCTGGAGCATGGATTTCATGTCGGATGAGCTCTTCGATGGGCGGCGGATCCGGCTTTTAACGATAGTGGACAATCGAGCGGGTGAAAGCCTGGCGATTCATGTCGGCCAGAGGATCCGCGGCTGCGAGGTGGTCGAGGTCTTGGAGCGGATCGTGAAGGATCATGGAAGACCTCGGACAATCCGGGTTGATAACGCACTATGGCTCGGAGTTCATCTCGAAGGATGTCGATCTCTGGGCTTATTGGAATCACGTCACTTTGGACTTTTCCCGTCCGGGGAAGCCGACGGATAACGCTTATATCGAGTCCTTTAATGACCGATTCCGGCAGGAGTGCCTGAATGAACACTGGTTTTTGAACTTGGATTACAATGGAGAACGGCCGCACAGCGCCCTTGGCAATGCGACTCCAGAGGAGTTCGCGGCTCAAGGCGAGACCCAAAAGGCAACTCTTGACGGAGATCCCGAGGCGATCAAAAATGGACTTGCTTATTCAAAAAGTTGCTGACAGAATGGACGAGAAACGGGGGGCGGGTCAAAAGGTTGATAATCTGATTTCAGAGATGGTACATTAAGCGGGGTCAGGTCACTGCGAAGAGGCGCCGTCCCACATCCAACAGAAGATCATTGCCGAGGCTGTGAAGGAAGGCCGGTCAAGGCTCGAGGATGAGGACTAGAGCCCGCCTTTTTCCTGTTCCGGGCCCGCGCGAGGTGGCCCTCAGGTGACGTCTAAGGAGAGGCTATACGCGGTCATCGCCGGCCGGCCATGCGACAGGCCGGCGGTCACCCCGATTTTCATGTCCTGGGCCGCCCATTACATCAACCGCGCCTACCGGGATTATTATCTGGACGGCGACGTCCTTGTCAGCGCCCAGTTGGCCGTAACGAAGGCCTTCGGGATCGACCAGGCGAGCGCCATCAGCGACCCCTGGCGGGAAGCTTCCGGGTTCGGGATGGAATTCGATTACCCGGAAGAGGGCGTCGGCCAACCGCGCGGATACCTCATCAACTCTGACGCCGACATCCGCAAGCTGCTGCCCATCGCCGCCGCCGCCAGCGGTCGGATGCGCCAGCGCGTGGAGTCCGTCGGCAAGCTGGCGGAGGCCGTCGGCCGGACCCACAGCGTCCTCGGGTGGGTCGAAGGCCCGCTCGCTGAATATGCCGACCTGCGCGGCGTCGAGAAGGCGATGCTCGACCTCATTGACAAGCCCGGGCTTTACCTCGCCGCGGAGGAGATCGTGGTCGAAAACGCGATCGCCTTCGCCCGGGCCCAGATCGCGGCCGGGGCTGACATGATCGGCATCGGCGACGCCGCCGCGAGCCTGGTCGGCCCTGTCCTTTACCGGGACCTTGTCCTGCCGTTCGAGACCCGGCTCGTCGCCGCGATTCATGACGCCGGCGCGGCCGTGAAACTCCACATCTGCGGAAACACCGCTCCGATCGTCGGGCTCATGGCCCGGACCGGTGCTGACGTCATCGACCTGGACTGGATGGTCCCGTTAGACAAAGCGAGGGAAACCGTCGGGCCCGGCGTGACGCTGTGCGGCAATTTCGATCCCGTCGGAGTCCTGCTCCAAGGCACGCCGGAGACAGTCGCCGCGGCGGCTCACGAGTGCCTGCGCAAGGGAGGTTCGCGGTTCATCCTGATGCCGGGCTGCGAGGTGCCTCCAGAAACTCCCGAAGCTAATATCCGGGCTTTCTGCCCAAGTGACGGAGGGCTGGTCAGCGGGGTCAAGACGCCTTGAGAAAGGAGCCTCTATCATGGATGCGATCGTAAAGAAAACGGCCAATCGCCGCGATTTTCTGAAGACAGCCGCCGCGGCCGCCGGATTTACCCTCCTGCCCCGGCATGTCTTGGGAGGGCGGGGCCGGACCGCGCCTAGTGACCGGCTCCGCATCGCGGGCATCGGTGTTGGGGGCATGGGGGCGGTGAACTTGGCCAACATGGAGACGGAAGACATCGTCGCCCTGTGCGACGTGGACGAGGCCTACGCGGCCCCGACTTTCAAGAAGTACCCGGCGGCCAAGGTGTACAAGGACTTCCGGGTAATGCTCGATAAACAAAAGGACATCGACGCCGTCGTGATCGCCACTCCCGACCACACCCATGCCGTGATCGCCGTGGCCGCCATGAGGGCGGGGAAACATGTCTATTGCCAGAAACCGCTAACCCACACGGTCCAGGAGGCTCGCGATGTCGCCAGGGTCGCCCGCGAGACCAAGATGATCACCCAAATGGGCAACCAGGGACGGTCCGGCGCCGGCGCCCGGCTGATCGAGGCCTGGATGCGGGAGGGCGCGATCGGGACGGTCCGAGAGGTCCACGCCTGGTGCAGTCTGACCTATTACCCTTGGGGACACGAGTCGTGGAGCTCGATCCTTGACCGCAAACCCAAGACCTCTCCGCCCGTCCCCTCGGCTCTGGATTGGGACCTGTGGCTCGGCCCCGAGGCCTGGCGCGATTACCATCCCTGCTATCACCCCGCGAGCTGGCGCGCCTGGTGGGACTTCGGCTGCGGCATGATCGGCGACAGGGGCGTTCACACCCTGGGACCAGTGTGCTGGGCCTTGAAGCTTGCCCACCCGAAGAGCGTCAGCGCGAGCGTGACGGACCTGAACGAAGACACTCACCCTATCGCCGCCGTCGTCACCTACGGCTTCGGGGCCCGGGAGGGGATGCCGCCGCTCAAGCTCGTCTGGTATGAAGGCCTCGAGCCCCCGCGGCCGGATGACCTTGAGGATGGCCGAAGACTTCCCGCCGAGGGCGGGCTCCTTCTCCTCGGCAAGAGGGGGACGATCATGGCTGGCGTTTACGGCGACAGCCCGCAGATTCTCCCGTATTCACGGATGAAGGACGTTAAAAAGCCTGATCAGGCCTTCTTGCGGGTTCCGGAGAGCCACGAGCAGGATTGGCTCCGGGCGATAAAGGAAGGACGGAAGGCCGGCTCCGATTTTTCCGAATCCGGCCCGCTGACGGAATTCGTGCTCCTGGGAAATATTGCGAAGAGGACGCAGGCCAAGCTCACTTGGGATGCGGAGAGCATGAAAATCACGAACGACCAAGAGGCGAGCCGGTTGCTCTCCCGCCCCCGCCGGCCCGGGTGGGAGCTCTCCTGAGGTCAAGCGGAACCTCTCTTTTCTCCTTGACGAACAGAAGGAGGACGGCCGGCGCGGCGGATGCTGTCCGGCAGGCTGTCGAATCCCAAGGATGTCTCCTTACTTATTCGGCCCGGGGGCGTTCCCAGGGTCGACCGGCTCGAGCTTTGTGACGGGCCGTAGAAGGCCGCACATGCCGAGGGACGTTTGCGCAACCGGGATAT
The DNA here is from genome assembly GCA_050015275.1 of Candidatus Aminicenantales bacterium. Classification (GTDB taxonomy): domain Bacteria; phylum Acidobacteriota; class Aminicenantia; order Aminicenantales; family Saccharicenantaceae; genus DATKJS01. The sequence goes on from JBEKBS010000036.1 coordinate 3,500, forward strand.
GGAGAACGGGGGCCGGCTCTTCGCGGCCAAGAGGCAGGTGCTCGAGTCGCCGGCGGAAACGTTCGCCCCAGGCGACGGGGCCCGATCCAACAGCCCGCGAAAATTCCTCACGGAGTCCGGCGGCTGTCTGGAAATGGACGCCGATGAAGCGCTTCAGATCGGCATAGTAGGCGGCCTTGTCTTTCGTCCAGAGCTCGACGAGGGCCTGGTAGGCCCGGACGGCCGCGTCGCGGCGGTCGAGCGCCCCTTCGAGGCCCTTGGCCTGGGCCAACCCGAAAAGCCGGGCATATTCCGCCGGATTTTCATCCACTCGCCGTCCGAAATAGATCCGGGCGTCGCCGTGTTCGGCCAGGCCGGCGTTCCCCATCACGACGAGGATGACCAGATGGTTCGTGCTGACCAGCCGATGGAGGGCGCCGGGCGGGAATTGGAGATAACGGCCGGGCGTGAGCTCGACCGTGCGGAAGCCGCGCTCGAGGTCGTGAAGCTCGACCCGTCCGGAGCCGCTCATGACGTAGTAGCCTTCGTCCGTCACGGCATGGACGTGGGGCGATCCGGAGTCCGCGCCGTCGGGAGCGGGACGTTGATCGTAAACCGTCAGCTCCGTCAGGCCGATCCCGCTGATCAGGCCTTTCTCCCGGACCTCGGCCGAGGCGATTCGGCGCCGGATCATGATGTCCCTCCTCGCTCAATGTACCACCCGTGAAGTGAGATTTTCAAGCGCTGCCCTTTTCGAGGCTCCGGTAGACCAATTCCAGCCATTGGGGGGCTTTGAGAAAGCCTTTGGCCCAGGATCCGAGTTTTTCCGGCACACCTGCGGCCTTGATCTCGTCCAACGTCTTCCCTGCCTTCATTTGTCTTCTGACGAGGTCGGCAGAGTCGGAGAGCATGTCGCGGAACGCCTTGAGATCGGCGACGCCGGCCAGCGGGCCATGGCCGGGGATGATCTTGGTATTCGGTGGCAGAGCGCCCAGGATGATATCCAGCTGCCGCACCCAGCTCGCGATGTCGCCGCCGTTGGTGACGTCTATGAACGGGAACATGCCGTTGAAGAACATGTCGCCCATGTGCACGACCTTCCAGCGGTCCAGGAAGACCACGATGTCCCCGTCGGTATGGGCATGAGGGAAATGGACCAACCGGATGGCCTCTCCGGCGGCATAGACCGTCATCTTATCTGGGAACGTGACGCTAGGCAGGGCATTCGCCGGGAGGGCTTTTGTTTGTCCGCCCATCAAGGTTTGGTCCTTGGCCAGGAGGGCCCGGACGTTCTCATGGGCGATGATGACCGCACCCGGGCCGAGGGCCTTGTTCCCGTCGGTATGATCGGAGTGCCAGTGCGTGTTTATCAGCAGACGAACCCGGTCGCCACCGGGCAGGGATTTGATAGCCTCGCGGATCTCGCCGGCCATGCGCTCAAACATGGCATCGATCATGAGCATTCCCACGGCGTCGGCCACGATGCCGATGTTCCCGCCGCCTCCCTGCAGCATGTACACCGGCCCGGCCACCGGGACGAGCGTGATCTTGGGCGGATTCTGCTGGGCCTGGAGATAGGACCCGAGACAGAAGATCAAGACGATAATCCCAGAATATTTTCGTTTCACGGCAGACCTCCCTTCGACGGTAACCTACGCCAAGTCAGTGTACCACCTCTGAAATGAAATCCTCAAGCCTGAGCCTCATCGCTTAAGAATGTGAGTTTTCTGGCAAACCTAGCCTCTGGGAGGGCGTTTTGCCCGGGGGGTCTGAAGTCTTGCCGGCAGGACTTTGGCTGGCGCGCCCCACAGGCTTATCCGGACCTCCTTGACCCTTGATGCTTACAGAGCCAGAAAACTCTGCTTTTTAGCTAGGTCAGTTCTTGGGTGATGCTCCCCGGCTTGAAAATCTCACTTCAGGGGTGGTAGATTGAGCGGATGTAGGCCAGTTCAGCCCGAGCGCTTGACGCCAGCGAAATTCGAACAGGGATTGATTTTTCCTAGGCTACGGAACCCACGCGAGACCGATGCCAACTTTCACCGACAGGCTGAACCCGACCCCCGATCGTTCTACACTCGAATCGACGCTCGCTCAGTCACCCCTGAGCCACCCGCCTTTCGCTTTCTTCTGGTTCGCGCGCATCGCCACCTCAATCGCCTTCCAGATGCAGGCCGTGGCCGTCGGTTGGCAGGGATATCATCTGACCGGAAGCGCCTTCTATCTGGGCCTCGTGGGGCTGGCGCAATTCCTGCCCATGTTCCTCCTGACTCTCGTTGTGGGGCAGGTGGCCGATCGATTTGACCGCCGCCGGGTGGCGCGCGTGTGCCAGATCGTCGAAGGCCTGGCGGCTGCGACGCTAGCGATTGGCAGCGGTTTCGGGTGGCTCGGGCCCGGGAGTCTGCTGGCCATCGTCTTCGTCGTTGGTGCGGCACGAGCCTTCGAGGGCCCGACGCTGCAGGCCCTGGTGCCCGCCCTGGTTCCCGCCCCGCTCATCCCGCGCGCCATCGCCTGGTCCGTCTCGGCAAACCAGACCGCGACCATTCTCGGGCCCGCGCTTGGCGGCCTGCTCTATGCAGCCGGCCCCACCGCGGTCTATGCGACGGCCGGCGGCCTGTTTCTCGGGGCCAACCTGCTCGTCGCCCTGATCCGTATCGAGCGGACGCCCCGTCTCCGCGAGCCGATCACCCTCCGGTCCGTGTTTGCCGGCATCGCCTTTATCCGCAGCCGGCCGGCAATCCTGGGCGCTATCTCGCTCGACCTCTTTGCCGTCCTGCTGGGGGGAGCCACGGCCCTGCTCCCGATCTACGCCCGGGACATCCTCCGAACCGGCCCGTGGGGATTGGGTCTGCTGCGCTCGGCGCCGGCCGTCGGCGCACTGGCCATGTCGGTTTTTATGGCGCGTCACCCGCTTCGGCGCCGGGTCGGGCACACCATGTTCGGCGCCGTTATGCTGTTCGGAGTCGCCACAATCCTTTTTGCGGTGTCCACGTCGCTGGCTCTGTCCCTTGGGACGCTCGTCGTCATGGGGACCGCGGACGTCGTCAGCGTGGTCATCCGCAACTCGCTCGTGCAAATCAGAACCCCCGATGCGATGCGGGGCCGCGTGACTGCTGTGAATTCGATGTTCATCGGGACATCGAACCAGTTAGGGGAGTTCGAGTCCGGCGTGACCGCAGCCCTCTTCGGCACCGTTCCCGCCGTCTTGCTCGGCGGGATCGGCACGATTGTCATTGTCATGATCTGGACGCGGCTTTTTCCGGATCTCATGAACGTCGATTCGCTCGGCTCCTGATGTGGACAGTCCGCCGCGGGCGGAAGACGGCGTCGTTTGAAAACCATGCAAGAATGTTCGTCAGTAACTCGCAGATAACTATCGGAATACGAAAAGCTGTATCTCTGCTGGGACCGTATGCTGTGTTCCGTTAGCTCAACCGTTTCAATTGCAGACCCGTAGCTTCAGCGTTTTTCAATCGATTTTGGCACAGGGAAGCCTAGCAATAGGGGCCAGGGTCAAAGCTTGAAAACCTCACTTCAGGGATGATACGCTGAAGAAAAATGGCCCATACCGAATCTCCTTTCTGGGATGATCCCGGAAAGAATCCAGCCATAGGCGACGTGATATTCCCCAGGCCGAGCGGCGGAAAGCGTAGCCCCGCTCCCCTAGACTTAGACGCCGGACTTAAAAAAAGGCCGACTCATGTCAACCAAATTGCTTCTCTATACGTATATTAATATCCGGAAGAACTATGAATAAACTCATCTTTGTGGAGGAACCAATGAGATTTTTTGCTGCTCGCGCTCTGAAACCTCTTCTGACGCTTCTCTTCCTCATCTTCTCTCTTGGGAGCGCTTTCCCCCTCCAGGCCCAGGACAGGCCCTTGTGGCTGCGCTATCCGGCGATCTCTCCGGACGGGCAAAGCATCCTTTTCTGCTACAAAGGTGATATTTATAAGGTTGCCTCCTCTGGCGGCCAGGCCATTCCCCTGACTATCAGCGAGTCCTACGAGTTTGCCCCGGTCTGGAGTCACGACGGAAAGTCCATCGCCTTCGCTTCGGACCGCTACGGCAATTTCGATGTCTTTATCATGCCGGCTTCCGGAGGGGAAGCCAAACGCCTCACATATCATTCCGCCGACGACATCCCCAGCAGTTTCACGGCCGACGACCAGCGAATCCTCTTCAGTTCGACGCACCAGGACCTGGTGACGAACGTTCAGTTCCCGATGGGCGAGTTCCCGGAGCTGTACAGCGTTCCCGTGAAGGGCGGCGAGACCGCGCTCGTCCTGACTCAGCCGGCCATCTCGGCCACGGTCAACCCGGCCGGGGACAAGATCATCTATCACGACCAGAAAGGGTACGAGAGCGACTGGCGGAAGCACCACACCTCCTCGGTGGCCCGGGACATCTGGGTCTATGATCTGAAAACGAAAAAGAACACGCAGCTCACGACCTTCAAGGGCGAGGACCGCAATCCCGTCTTCGACCCGAACGGCGACGATTATTACTACCTGAGCGAGCAGAGCGGCTCGTTCAACGTCTATAAGAGCTCCTTGAGCAAGCCGGCTGTCTCGACCCCTTTGACCAGCTTCACCAAGAACCCCGTCCGGTTCCTGACCCGCTCGAACACCGGCGTCTTCTGCTTCGGCTACGACGGTGAGGTGTACACGATGGCCGGCGGCGCGGCCCCGCGCAGGGTCGATGTCCGCATCGCCCAGGACGGCCGCCAGGTCCTTCAGCAGACCGTGCCGGTCCAGGGCGGCATCACCGAGATGCGGCTGGCGCCCAACGGCAAGGAGATCGCCTACGTGTTCCGCGGCGAGGTCTTCGTCAGCAGCGTCGAGGGAGGCGTCACCAAGCGCATCACCAATACTCCCTGGCAGGAACGGAGCGTGAGCTTCAGCCCCGACGGCCGGACGCTGCTCTACGCCGCGGAAAAGGACAACAACTGGAACATCTATACGACCTCGATCGCGAGGAAAGAGGAGCCTTATTTTTACGCCTCGACGGTCCTGAAAGAGGACACCGTGGTGGCTACGCCGGCCGAGGAATTCCAGCCGCAATTCTCGCCGGACGGGAAAGAGGTGGCCTACCTGGAAAACCGGGTGGTGCTGAAGGTCATCAACCTGGCCTCGAAGCAGACCCGGACGATCCTGCCCGGGGAATGCAACTATTCCTATGCCGACGGCGACCAGAACTACCGCTGGAGCCCGGATGGCAAGTGGTTCCTGGTCCAGTTCGGCTACGTCCGCCTGTTCACGCCGCAGGTCGGCCTGGTCTCGAGCGACGGGAAGGGCCGGGTCATCAACCTGACCAAGAGCGGTTTCGCAAACGTCGACCCCCGCTGGGGCATGGACGGCACGATGACGTACTTTGGGTCCACTAGGGAAGGCGCGGCCGACATGGCCGGAGGGACCCTGACCTTGGATATTTACGGCATGTTCTTCACCCGGGACGCCTATGACCGGTTCAAGCTGTCCAAGGCCGATTACGACCTGCTGAAGGAGCAGGAGGACAAGGCCAAGGAAGAAAAGGACAAAGCGGACAAGGACAAGGCCAAGGACACCAAAGGCAAAGACGCGACGGTCAAGAAAGAGGAGCCTAAAAAAGACATCGTCATCGAGTTCGAAGGCCTGAACGAGCGCAAGGCCCGGTTCACCATCAATTCCGCGGATATCGCCGACGTGGCCCTGACCAAGACCGGGGACAAGCTCTTCACCCTGGCCAGGTTCGAAAAAGGCTATGACCTGTGGGTGACCGAGCTCCGGACCAAGGACACCAAGCTGTTCGCCAAGCTGGGGGCTCCGAACGCGTCGATGGAGCTCTCGCCCGACGGCAAAGCCCTCTTCGTCTTAGCTGAGGGGAAAGTGACCAAGATCGACCCCGAAAGCGCCAAGATGGAGCCGGTGGCCATCGGGGGAGAGATGGCCCTCGACCAGACCGCCGAGAAAGCCTACATGTTCGATCACATGTGGCGGCAGATCAAGCAGAAGTTCCTGGTGGCCGACCTGTACGGGGCGGACTGGGATTTCTATTACTCCACGTACCGCAAGTTCCTGCCCTTCATCAACAACAACTTTGACTACGCGGAGATGGTCAGTGAAATGCTGGGAGAGCTGAACGCCTCTCATACCGGGTGTTACTATTCCGGGCAGCGCAACCAATCCGGCGACGCCACGGCCTCTCTGGGCCTGTTCATGGACTATGATTATGCCGGTCCCGGATTGAAGGTCGCTGAGATCCTGAGCGGCGGTCCGCTTGACAAAGCGGCCCTCAAGATCAGGGCGGGGCACATCATCGAAAAGATCGACGGCCGGGCCCTCGACGGCACGGTCGACCACTCCCAGCTCTTGAACAGGAAGGCCGGGCAGCTCACCCTGCTTTCGGTCTACGACCCGGCGACGCAGAAGCGTTGGGATGAGGCCGTCAAGCCCATCACTCTGGGCCAGGAGAACGGCCTTCTCTACCGGCGCTGGGTCAAGGCCCGCCGCGCGGAAGTGGACCGTCTCTCCAGCGGCCGGGTCGGCTACGTTCACGTCCGAAGCATGGACGATTCCAGTTTCCGGACCGTCATCGAGGAGGTCCTGGGCCTGAGCATCGACAAGGAGGCCCTGATCGTCGACACCCGGTTCAACGGCGGTGGCAGCCTGCATGATAAGCTCGCGGACTTCCTGGCCGGCAAGAAGGTCTTCGACATCCTGCCCCGCGGACAGCTCGTCGGCTACGAACCCTACGATAAATGGATCAAGCCGTCCATCGTCCTGATGGGCGAGTGCAACTATTCGGACGCTCATCTTTTCCCAGTGGAGTACAAGATCCGAGGCATCGGAAAAACGCTCGGCATGCCCGTGCCGGGCACGGGGACCTTCGTCTGGTGGGAAGCCCAGATCGACCCGACCCTGGTTTTCGGGATCCCCCAGGGGGGTTGGCGCATGCCGGATGGCAAGCTCTGCGAGGGTAACCAGCTCGAGCCCGACATCCTCATCAAGAACGACCCGGATGTCATGGGCACTGGACGGGATCAGCAGATCGAGGCGGCGGTCAAGGAGCTGCTGAAGAAGTAGACGTTGGTCGTGCTGGGTTAGCGCTGCTTTCAAATCCAAAGGTCAGTGGATCGCCTTTCTGGATGATCAGCGCGGGGATTTTCGGCTATTTCTGGAGGTTCATTCTGCGCAAGAGATCTTGGAATCCAGGGCCATCCCGCAGATTGTCGAAGATCGGGTCCACGCTGATATAAGGCATATTCGGGTCGTGCGCAAGATAGGCTTTCTCCAGCCATTCGAGGGCTTCCTTCTTCATCCCGGCGCGCGTGTATAACGTCGCGATCTGCCAGGACGGAACATAGGCCGTGCGAGAACGCGCGATCAGCGCCTCCGCGACGCGCTGCAAGGCCTTCGGGTAGCCGCCTTCTTTGAATCCTCGCGCTAAGGCATCTTCAGCTTCATGATCCCCCCTCGCGGCATAAGACGCTTTCCATACCTCCAGCGCTTCCGGGTACATGTGTTTCATGTGGTAGGCGGACCGGAGGGTTGATAACGCTATCAGGTCGTTTGGGGAGGTTCTGAGCGTGTCATGGATCGCGGCGATGGCATCGTCGTACCGGCGGGCGTACATCAGGTCCATAGCATAGAAACCCCGGAATAAGGCGTTGAGAGGATCTAGTTCCATGGCCCGCGTGACCTGCGCCATCGCCTCCTCTGGACGTTTCAGGATGTACAATAGATGCGAAAAATTTGCTCGTGCACCCGGATAGTTGGGATTGAGTTCTATCGCCCGGCGGTACTCCGCTTCCCCGCCCTTCCAATCCCAATCTGTCCACGTTCTGATGCCCGCCAACGTGCCATGAACTTCCGCGAGCGTACTATCGAGCTCCAGAGCTTTCGCAACGGCCGCCTTCGCTTTCGGCGCCGCCTCACTGGTGGAAACGAATCCCTGTTGCTCGCGTCCGACCCAAACGCTGGCGATTCCCGCATAGGCCTGGGCGTAGTTGGGGTCTTTTTCCAGGGCTAATTCGAAGTACTGAAGCGCGCTCTCGAGGTCCGGTCGAGTGAGCTTGTACCAGTGGAACTGGCCCTTGAGATAGGCCTCGTAGGCCTCAGAATTGACCTGACGGGCGCCCGCCAGACGCGTCTCTTCCTGCGGGGCCAACTTGACCTGCATCTTGCCGGCTATGGCTCGTGCCATTTCGTTATACATGACAAGCACATCCGTCATGTCCCGGTCGTAGGTCTGCGTCCAAAGGTTTCGCTCTTCGGGGAGCGCATCGATCAGCTCGACCCGGATCCGCACGCTGTCGCCGACCCGGAGCACTGTCCCCTCAACGACAGCCTTCACTTTGAGCTCGCGGGCAATCTCCGGCACGGGTTTCTTCATCCCTTTGTATTTCATGACCGACGTGCGGGAAATCACTCGCAAGGCTCCAATCTGAGACAGATGCCCGATCAGCTCATCGGTCACGCCGTCGACGAAATATTCCTGCCTCGTGTCACCCGTAAGGTTTTCAATCGGCAGGACGGCCACGGAATCCATGGCCTTGACATGTCCGGTAAAAAGACGTGACGCGACCACGCTCATGATGATAAGCAAAGCCGTCGTTCCGGCATAAGCGATCGCCCTCCGCCATTTCCGAAGTCTTGCCCTCCGGCGCCGCATCCTGATCCCCTCCGGTTCGATGCCCTCGGAGAGGGACTTCAGGTCAGAGAGGAGCTCGTCCATCGACTGGTATCTCTTGTCCAATTCCTTTTCGAGGGCCTTGCCGACGACCTGTTCCAGGGGCTCGGGGACCCCCGGCCGCACATCTGACATCGGCTTGGGCGGCTCCTTCAAAATGGAATGGATGACGGCCTGATCGTGCTCCCCCTGGAAAGGCAACCGGCCGCTGAACATTTCGTAGAGAACGACCCCGAAGGACCAGATGTCCGTGCGTTCGTCGACCTCCTCGCCGCGCGCCTGCTCGGGCGACATGTAGGCCACCGTTCCTATGGTGGCCCCTTCTCTCGTCAGGAGGGCGCCTCCTTTGATCCTGGCCAGGCCAAAGTCCATGATTTTCGCCTGGCCTTTCTCGGTCACCATGATATTGGCGTTCTTGATGTCGCGGTGGACGACGCCCTTGGCGTGGGCTTCCTTGAGCCCCTCGGCCACCTGCAGGCCGAGGCCCAGGGCTTCCTCGACCGTGAAAGGTCCCCGGCAGATCCTCTTTCTCAGGTCCTCGCCCTCGACAAAGGCCATGGAGATGAACATTCTCCCCTCGGCCTCGTCGATCTCGTGGACGGTGCAGATGTTGGGGTGGTCCAAGGAGGCGGCGGCCTGGGCTTCCCGGATGAACCGCTCCTTGGCCTGGGGGTCGGCGGTCCATTCGAACGGGAGGAATTTGAGGGCCACGGTACGCCGGAGCTTTTGGTCCTGCGCCTTATAAACGACGCCCATCCCTCCTTTGCCCAACTCTTCCAGGATCTCGTAGCGGCCGCCGAAAACGGAGCCCGGAACGAGCTCGTGAGGCAGGGCCATAATGGTCTTGGTGACGAGGGAAGGTTGATGAGGAGCCGGGGTCAAAGGGCTCCCGCACTCCCTGCAGAACTTGGAGTCGGAGGCGTTGTCAACAGCACACTTGGGGCACTTGGCGGCCATCAGGAACCCCTTTGTCGGATTCGGCAAAAAGATAACACCAACGGGAGGGGGAGTCAAACGGAGAGCCCGATTTGACAGCCGACAATATGACGGATAAAATAAGATGGCGTATCAATCGAAAGGCGGCACAAACGATGTTTGAGAACGTCCTCCAGCCCACGCACCTTCTGCTTATTCTTTTCATTGTCCTCATTGTTTTTGGGCCAAAGAAGCTTCCCGAGGTCGGCAAGTCTCTGGGCCAGGCTATTCGAGGTCTTAAGGAAGGAATGAACCAGGCCAAGGAAGCCATGGATCAGCCTGAAGATAAAACACCGAGCGATAAGTCCGCGATCCAAAAAGAAAAGATAGGATAATCGGTCAGAACGCCAACCAGCCATCGTCAAAGCTGGGGCCTATCGAGTTTCCGGCTTTTTTTCTTGCAGGAATACGTAGACGCCCTTTTTATTCGACGTGACGATGTCCGGCAGCCCGTCGCCGTTAATATCGACGATCTGGAAGTGGAGCCCGACGCCGCTGTCCCAATCGATATCATGCCGGATCCAAGACGGCTTGCCGTTCTCGCGTTTCATCTCGAACCAGCATAGCACGGCCGGGTCGTCAATCCCCTCATCGCCTTCCCTGTGGGCCCAGAACCGCTTGCCGGTCACGAGGTCGGGCAGGCCGTCGCCGTTGATGTCGGCCAGATGCAGAGCGTGGAGTTGAGAGATGCTGCGGTCGATCTCGTGAGGCAGCCAGCCATCCGGGGTCTGCTCGTACCACCATAATCCATAGCGGTGGGCGGCGCTGCTCACGACGTCGGCGCGGCCGTCACCATTCACGTCGAACGCCAGCATCTGCGCCGGCGCCTCGAACCCGAGCTTGGCCGGATGGAAGACCCACGGCACCCGTGCAGGGTCGGCCGGCGCTTCCCACCAACCTTCCGGGCAGATGATGTCATTGCGGCCGTCGCCGTTGATGTCGCCAACGCCCAAGCCATGGCCGGGCCGCGGGTCTTGAGGACCGGCGATAACGCGGATCGGCCACGGCTTCGTCGGGTCCGCGCCGGGCCGGGCCAAAGCCATTCCCTTCTCGGAGACAAAAACGAGTTCCTTGCGCCCGTCCTTGTCTACATCGACCCATTGCGGGCTCTCGTTTCCGGTCTTCTCGATAGCCAGAAATTCCTTCCACGGGCCGCCGCGCCGGCCGGGGTTCCGCAGCCAGCGGGTTTTCGTCCCCGGGAAGCCCACGACAATCAGGTCTGTCCAGCCGTCGTGGTCGATATCCTCGGCGAAGCACAGGAATTCATCACTGTAGCCTTCAGGCTTATACTCTTCCGGCGCCGCGAGCATCGGTTGCGGCCTCCAGCCCGTCCCGAGATAGAGCATATTTCCCGTAGCGATGTCGAGATGGCCGTCCCGGTTGAAGTCCGCGACAGCCACCCCCTCGCTCCGGAACACTCCGTCCACTTTGATGCGGCGGAATGTCACGGGCGAGCCGGATCCGAAGGCCGGGTCGATCTGCTTGAGGGCCGAGAGGGCCGACTCACGCTGGTCAGGCTCGGAAGCCACGGCGAGGACCTTCTCAAGGGCCATGCGGGCGTGTTCGTGATGCACCGGCGCGAGACCTGAAGCGATTTGACTTGCCGCCTGCACGGCTTCGGCGCGCGTGGCCGGGTCGTCGAGCATCGGGAGCGCAAGGGCGAGGGCTCCGGGATCGGGCCATTTTGCCAGGCCGGCCAGGATCGTCCATTTTTCCTCCGCCCTGGCCAGGGGGAGGATCTCCTTGAGCGCGTTCACGCGTTCAACGGCGCTCCATGGAACGTTGTCCGTGTCTGTCACCAAACGCACATATCCGCGAACGGCCGGGACCCGTTGGGCCGGGTCGGCGGACTCTTTCGCGAGATTCAACAGGTCCGGCAGGAGCCTCGGGTCTCGCGTCTCGCAAAGGGCGCGCGCGGCGGATTCGCGCACGTCCTTGTCCGGGTCGGATAACGAGCTGCGCAGGACTGCGCAGAGGCGCTCGTCTGCCAACATGCTTCCGGCCAAAAGCAGCGCGGCCCGGGCCTGAGGGCCGGCGCCGGCGATGCCGTCCACGATCGGCTTGGGATCCACGCGGAAGCCCTCGCTCTGAAGCCGCAGGCACGCCGCGCTCAAGGCGTCTCGCGCCTGATCACGGAGGGCATCATCTTTGGCCTCGGCCACCAGCCCGACGAGGGCGGGAATATCCCGCGCCTCCGCCAATTGTCCCAACGCCGTGAACACGGCGCCGCGCACGTGATCCTGGTTGACGCGGGTCGCCGCGATGAGGCTTGCCGAGGCGCCCTTATCGTTGCGGCCGGCGAGGGCCCGCGCCGCCTCCGTCCGAGCCGCGGGCTTGCCGCCCGTCAGCTGAGAAATCAAAACGCGCGTAACGTCGCCGCGGTTCAAAACGAGAAGAGCCTGGCGGCCCGACCACGCTTCGTCCTCGGAACTCGCGCCGGCCGCCTCGAGGAGGAGCGGGACCGCAGCATCGTCCCCGAGCTCGCCAAGCCCGGCGAGGGCGGCAACGCGAACCATCTGGTCGGGGCTTTTGGCCATGGCGGCAAGCGAAGGGGCCGCAGCCGGGTCCCCGCGCTGACGAAGGGCCTCGATCAACGCAACCTTCAGCGGAGGCGCCGCATTGACGGCCGACCCGCAAAGGACCTGCGTCGCCTCAGGGGCCTTCAATCCCCGGGCCATTTCGAGCGCCGCCATTCGCAACGCCTCGTCATGACCCGCGATAGCCGTCCGCACGAGCTCAACAGCACGGCTTGGGCTGGCCGCGGCAATCATCCCGCGATAAGCGGCCGCCCTGACGTGATCCGGATCCGGAGTGCTCAGGAGCTGAGCGAAGATGGCCGACGCGGCGTCCTGGCGGCCTTCCCCAAGCTCTTGGTTTGCCGCCGTGAGCAGCGCGTCGATGATCGCGGCGCGCGGAGCGAACGGGCCTGTATTCGACAGGGCGTCCAGCAGCAGCCGGGTCGCCGCCGCGCCCCCGATGCGGCCCAGCGCGGTCGCCGCAGAGCCGGCAACTGTTTTGTCAGGATCCGTGAGGAGCCGGCTGAGCGCGGCAACCGCCCGTGTTTCGCGGCGGCGGCCGATCGAATGGATGATCCCCGCCTGGATGAGCCCCTTCGTCAGGTCCAGCGCTTCGATCAGGGCGAGCCCGGCCTCCGGAGCCGGCAGGGATTCCAACGCGTATCGGGCGGAATGGGAGAGGTCCTCGTCGGTCAGGAGCCCGGCCAGCGCCGGCACCGCCCGGGCCGTGCCGACACGCTTGAGCTCGGCGCACGCCGCATCCTTCTCCTGCAGGCTGGCGCCGGATTTCAGGACCTCGAGAAGTTGCTGCTCGCTCCGGGATTGAGCCGCCGCGATCGTCGGAGAGAGGCCCACGGTGACGAACGCCGCGGCGGTGATGGAGAGGGCCGCCGCGAGGCTTATGATCTTCATGACGGCCGTCTTCCCAATGGTCGCTCTTGGACTGTCTGCTTTGCTGATGATCATCGTTAGACCCGCGCTCTTGTTTATCGTTTCCATCTTGGTTTCCCCTCAAACTCCCCACGGCGCACGCGAGGCGATCGAAAGCATCCGGTTGGCTTCATCGTCGCCGGAGAATTCTTCCCTTGCGAGGTCCCAATGGAGGGTCCGTCCGAGCTGCTTCACGACGCCGCCCAGGAGCAGGGCGCTCGCCGCCCGGTGCGCGACGTCGGCATCGCAGATCGGGCGCTTCCGGGTCCGGACGCATTCAAGGAAATTGCCCGAGTGGCTGGTGCTCCGGTAGACGTGCACCTCGTCCGGGCGGAGCGGTTCGCGCGCGATCCGCGCCGGGTCCGAAACAAGCGCGTCCCGGTCGACGGCGATCCGGCCTTCGGTCCCGATGAAGACAGCCCCTCCATCCCCGCCGATGGGCTCGCCAGGATAAGCCTTGCCGTAGACGACGACGCCGTTCGCGTACCTGTAATTCGTGACGCCGTCCGCCATGAAAAGTTCGACCGGGCCTGTCTCGTCGGAATTGGTCGCCCACTGCACGAAGTCATAATGATGCTGGCCCCAGTTGAGCTCTCCGATATCGAAGCGATGGGGTCCGGTGTTGCCGTCATAGGGAAGATAGGGCGCCGGCCCCAGGTAGAGATCCCAGTCCAGGTCATCGGGGACCGGCTGGGCCGGCCCAAAGCGCTTGGGCCAGAAGATCGCGCCTCCGTCCCGATAGGCGTAGATCTCCTTGAGCCGGCCGATGCGGCCGCTGCGGACATATTCACAGGCCCTGCGGAAAAAGGAGCTGTATTCGCTGCGTTGCTGCGTGCCGGCTTGATACACGCGCCCGTAGCGCCGGACCGCGGCCAGGACGGCCTGGCTCTCGCGCACGGAGACTGCCGTCGGCTTCTCGCAATAGATATCCTTGCCGGCCCGGGCCGCCATGACCGCCATCGTCGCATGCCAGTGGGCGGGCGTCGCGATGAGCACGGCATCGATGTCGCCGCGGTCAAGGATATTCCGGAAATCCACGTAGGCCTCGCAGGACCGGTAGGTCCCCTTGCCGTAGACCCCGGCGTAGTGCTGGTTGACGCGGAGCTGGGCGCGCTCGCGGCGGTCGCGCCACACGTCGCAAACCGCCAGGACCTGGACGTCCTTGCGGGCCGCGTAGCCGCCGGTGAGATAGGTCCAGGCCCCGCCGAGCAGATGGCCTCCGCCCTGGGTTCCGACGCCGATGAAGCCCATCGTGATCCGGTCGCTGGGCGCCATGACGCCGTTGCGGCCCAGGGCCGAGGCCGGGATGATGACGGGCGCCGCGATCGCGGCTCCGAGGACGCCGGCGCTCCGGCCCAGGAACTGCCGTCTGGTCAACGTTGTTTTAGGTCTCATGATCTCACCCTCGCTGGGCTCATTATAAGATGAAATCCTTGCTCATTGCCATCTCAAAGCGCGCTTTGCCACCCATCGAACGGGTATCGTCTCAACCCCGGTCGCCACGAACCCAGGGATCTTTTCAGAACGGCGAACCGAGCATCGGCAAAAGCCCGGCCTATTTTTGACATGGATCGGCGGGTGGAGATATGATTCCGTCGCCGGGGAGACCTCACTTCGGTCCAGAGGAGGGCACGACGATGGCAAAAATAGCGATGATCGGCGCGGGGAGCCTGGTTTTCTGCAAGACGCTGATGTCGGACCTGCTCTCGACGCCGGCGCTCTCGGGGAGCGAATACCGGCTGATGGCGCTGACGCGGACGCGGCTCGACAAGATGCACGCCTTCGTCCAGCGCATGATCAAGGATAACGGATTGGACGCCACAACCATCGCCACGACCGACCGGCGGGAGGCGCTCAAAGGAGCGGATTACGTCGTCGTGATGATCCAGGCGGGCGGGGTCGCCGAGTTCCGGCAGGATTATGAGATCCCACTCAAGTACGGCGTCGACCAGTGCATCGGCGACACGATGGGCCCGGGAGGCGCTTTCCGGGCGCTGCGGCACATTCCGGCCCTCCTCGAGATCGCGCGCGACATGCAGGAGCTCTGCCCCAAGGCGATCCTGCTCAACTATGCCAACCCGATGGCCATGTGCTGCTGGGCGCTCGGCCGCGTCCCTGGACTGCAGTT
>JBEKBS010000037.1:0-16777 GCA_050015275.1 Candidatus Aminicenantales bacterium
GTCGATCCGCAGACTATGCTACACCAGCACGGTCAACACGCTCGGTGTCCCGAACCCTCCGGGGAGCATCGGGAATTTCGATAGCTCCAACCCCTACACGAGCGATCCCCGGCTCCATGCCTTCCGCTCTTCGGACGATATCCTGGCCTTTGCCGAGGACGTCCGCAAGGGCCGCCTCGCCCGCTGGGAAAAGAGGATCGGACTCGGTTACTTCGATTCCAAATTGGCCGCCCAGGAACTCGTGCAGCTCTATGTGGGCCGGCATGGGCTCAACGTCGTTTCCGTTCTGCCGGGGACGGCCTTCGGCCCGTATGATCTTCTCGTCGGCAACGGCCTCTACCTGCTCAGCATCTATAAGGGACGGATGCCGGGCGTGCTGAAGGGCGGGTTTTCAACGGCCCACGTGATGGACGTGGCCGAGGGACATGTCCTGGCCATGGAATCAGGGTCTCCCGGTTCCCGCTACATCATCACGGGAAGGGCCGAGGACAATCTCCAGTTCAAGGACGCGATAAGGATCATGGCCGATGTCCTGAGGGAGCGATTCCCCGGGAAAAGGCTCCGGACCCCCTCCCTTGTCATTCCCGCCTGGCCGGTAAACGCGGCGGCCTTCTTCTCGGAAAAAATCGCCGCGCTCCGTCGCCGGCCCTGCCTTCTGAGCCGCGCGGCCGTCAGGGCCGGGTCGCAGCCCCTATTTTATTCGTATGAAAACGCCGCCCGTGACCTTGGCTACGAGCCCAGGCGCACGTTCCGCCGGGGCGTCGAGGAGATGGCCGGCTATTTCGACGACGAGGGCTTGTTCGGATCCGACCTTCGGGCCGGAAAGGCAAATTGACAATCCCCGCCATTCTGCAATAGGCTAAAAAAGCTGCGGGTCGCCTGGGGCCCGGCGTCATGCGACCCGGTATCCGATGTGCGGGAATCGAAGACCACGCGAGAAAGGGGCGAAAACGATGTTCAAACGTGCGGCGGCGTCGGTGGCTATCCTTCTGCTCATTCCCTTGGGAGGGGCGACGGGTTCTCTGTTGAGGCCGAGCGATTCCCGGGCCGGGACCGATATTCAGGCGACAAGCCCGCGGGAAAGACTTCTCCTCGATTTCGGCTGGCGCTTCCAGCTCGGCGATATCTGTTCCATCGGGGGTGACCAGGGATTCGGCTCCGGTGAGGCTTTCGCCAAGGCTGGCGAGGCGGACGGCGCCGCGAAGCCGGATTTCAACGACAGCGCCTGGCGGTCCGTCGACCTCCCTCACGATTGGGCTGTGGAGCTCGAGTTCGTCAATGTCAAGAGCGAGCCGGTCCAGGATCACGGTTTCAAGCCGGTCGGCCGGCTCTTCCCCAAAAGCTCGATCGGCTGGTACCGGAGGAGTTTTACCGTTCCCAAGTCGGATGAGGGAAAGCGCCTGGCCGTCCAGTTCGACGGCGTCTTCCGCGACTGCATCGTCTGGTTCAACGGCCATTACCTCGGCCGGAACCTGAGCGGCTACAGCGAGTTCCTCTACGACCTGACCGACTATGTCCGGTTCGGACAGAAGAACGTCTTGGCCGTGCGCGTCGACGCCAGCCAGTACGAAGGCTGGTTCTATGAGGGGGCGGGGATCTACCGGCACACCTGGCTGGTCAAGCATGGGCCGCTCAACATCCCTCCGCATGGGATTTTCGTTGTGCCCAAGGTCGAGGGGCAAACGGCCAAAGTGAATATCGAGACCCGGGTGCGGAACGATCAAAGCGCTGAGGTCCGTTGCGTGCTCCGTTCGCTGGTCCTCGACGAGCGCGGTCAAACCGTGGCCGATGTCCCTTCGGAAGAGCTGAGGCTCTCCGGCCGCGAAGAGAAGACCGTGAGACAGCTGGTGGAAGTGACAGCCCCTCTGCTCTGGTCCCTCGAAGCGCCCCATCTCTATAAACTCGTTTCCCTCGTCGAATCCCGAAACTTGGTCGCGGACAGGATGGAGACCTCTTTCGGCATCCGCAGCCTTCGTTTCGACAAAGACAACGGGTTCTTCCTCAACGGAAAGCGCGTCGAGATCCAAGGCGTCTGCTGCCACCAGGATCATGCCGGGGTCGGCTCGGCCCTGCCGGACAGGCTGCAGGAGTACCGGATCGAACGGTTGAAGGAGATGGGCGTCAACGCCTACCGGACCAGCCACAACCCGCCGACACCCGAGCTTCTCGAGGCGTGCGACCGGCTCGGCATGCTCGTCATGGACGAGAACCGGCTGATGGGGGGCTCGCCTGAGCTTGTGAGCGAATTCGAGAAGCTGATCCTTCGCGACCGGAATCACCCGTCCGTCATCATCTGGTCGCTCGGCAATGAGGAAGAGATCATCCAGGGCACCGACACTGGCAAGGGGATCGCCCAGACGTTGAAGCGCGTCCAGCAGGTGCTCGACCCGTCCCGGCTCTGCACCTACGCCGGAAACAACGGGAACGAGTACGACGGGATCAACAGCGTCGCCGATGTCCGCGGCATCAACTATATCGTGCTCGGCGACCCCGACGCCTATCACCGGGGCCATCCCGAGCAGCCGGTGTGGGGGAGCGAAGAAGCCAGCACCCTCTCGACGCGCGGCATCTACATCAATGATAAAGACAATGGATACATGAGTGACTACGACCTCAACGCGCCGCGCTGGGGTGCCACCGCCGAAAAATCGTGGCCTTATTACGCCGTCAGACCCTGGTTGGCGGGCGAGTTCGTCTGGACCGGCTTCGACTACCGGGGCGAACCGACGCCCTACAGCTGGCCCTGCATCAACTCGCATTTCGGCCTCATGGACACATGCGGCTTCCCGAAGAACAATTACTTCTATTACCAGTCGTGGTGGACGGACAAGGATGTTCTCCACATCGCTCCCCACTGGAATTGGCAGGGCAAGGAAGGGCAGGCGATCGACGTCTGGTGCCAGAGCAACTGCGACACGGTCGAACTCTTCCTCAACGGAAAGAGCCTGGGCCGGAAGACGATGAAGCCGAATACGCATCTCGAATGGAAAGTGGCCTATGCGCCGGGCGCGCTCGAAGCCCGGGGGGTCAGAAAAGGCCGAACGATCTTGGCCAAGGTCGAAACGACGGGACAGCCGGCCGCGATCCATATCGAGCCGGACCGGGCCGTGATCCGGGCCGACGGCGAAGATGTCTCCGTCCTGAACGTCTCCATCCGTGACGCCCAAGGACGCGAGGTCCCCGTGGCGGACAACCTGGTCAGGTTCGAGGTCGCGGGAAACGGGCGGATCATCGGGGTTGGGAACGGCAACCCGAGCAGCCACGAACCCGATAAGTGTCTCACGGGTGCCTGGCAGCGGAAGGCCTTCAACGGCAAGTGCCAGCTGATCCTGCAGTCAAGGCTTGAGCCGGGAGTCATCGAGATCAAGGCGTCGGCGGACGGGCTGAAAACTGCAATCGTGACGATCCGCGCGGATAAGTCTCAGCCGCGCCCTTCCGTCGGGTTCTGACCCGGGAGTGTCTTGAACAGATCGTCAATGGCAATATTTTTCACTTTGGAGGGATGCGGCCCCCAGGATCAGGGGTTGAAAATCTCACTTCAGGAGGGTACATTAAGGACAGACAGGTCGATGCCGGAAGAGAGCGGTCATGAAGAAAAATAGGATCATTGTCCCGATCCTATTTCTGTTCGTCGCATCAGGCCCCCATCATGGTCATGGGCAAACATCGAAAACCCCAACCGCCCTGACCACAGTGGAGGCGGCGTCTCACATCGGTGAAGTCGCTACGGTAAGTGGCATCGTCGTAGACACACGCTATCTCTCATCGAGTCGCGGCCGACCGACCTTCCTGAATTTGGACAAGCCCTATCCGAACAGGATCTTCAGGGTGGTGATTTGGGGTGCCGACCGCGACAAGTTCGGAGAACCCGAGAAGAAATATCGCGACAAGAACATCTGCGTCACCGGGTTGATCCGCAGGCACCACGGGAGGCCGGAAATCATTGCGAAAGATCCAAAACAGATCCGGATCATGGAGAGGTAGGCGAATTCCGGACCTCATCCCTAAAAAATAGGTTGAGGTTATTTCCCGCCGCAATCGATCGCGGCGATCGAAAACGCCGGAATCATCACGACGTTTCCGGACTCCCTCTCGAGTTTCACCTTGACCACCCTCCGGGGATTGGCGAAGCCGTTGATGACGTCGATCTGTTCCCTCTCCTGAGCGTCCTTGACGACCTCCCCTCCCCTGACGCTGAACCCGGGCCCGAAATCCGAAAGGTCGAGGACGAGGCGGATGGGATCCTTCCGGGGGTTCACCGCGAAAACCGTGACACCGGTTCTGTCCTCCGAGGCACAGGCCGTGGCATCCACCTCGACCGGAATGTCGGCGGCCAGGCGCAGGGGCAACGGCCGGGAGTGCGTCCGGTAAAGAGTCATGACAAAAAAACTCGGCGTCCGGTAGAGGCCGGCGGCGTTGGTCTGGATCGACCCGCCCGAGAAGCTGTTGGTCATATTCGACCGGCAGGCCAGGATCACGAATTCGGAATGGCGGTGCAGGACGTTGAGGAATTGCGCTTCAAATAGGGCGCAGCCAAGAGTGTTGAGCTTGCCCCGGCCGAGGCCCCAGTTTCCGGCGTCGATATTCCACTCCGTGACGCCCACCCGGATCCGGTCGCGGCCGGCCGATTCCCTGATCCAGCCTTCGATCTTGCGGAGGTCCGAATCCACCCCGTCAAGATCGGACTGGTAATAGTGGGGACAGACGATGTGGATGTCCGGACCCGCGACGTCGATGATCTCCTTGGTCGGGAAGGACGAGAGGACGGTGGCGCCGGGGTCGGCGGCCCGGACGGCGCGGGCAAACTCCACGAGGCTCTTGACGTATCCGGGCGCGTCGATCTCGTTCCCGACCTGCCAGTACTTGACGCCATAGGGCTCGGGGCGGCCGTTCGCCGCCCGTTTCCGGCCCCACTCGGAGTCGGCCGGCCCGTTGAGATATTCGACCATATGGCGGGCGCTCGCGACGCCGTCCCCGAGGCTGACGCAGATGAGCGGCTCCGCGCCGACAGCCCGGCAGAGGCGGACGAACTCCTCGACGCCGACGTCGTTCGTGTCGCGCCGACCCCAGACGCGGTTGACGAATGACGGCCGGAGGTCCCGGTCACCGATGGCATCGCTCCAATGATAAAGGCCGGGGTCCACGGTCGAGCCGCCCCAGCGAACGATGGGAGGCCCGAGTTCTTTCATCGCCTCGACGACGTCCCGGCGCCAACCCTGGATATTGTCTTCGGGCATCAGCGAGAGTTTGTCGAGCCAGAGATGTCCGGAGCCGCGGGCTTCGACCTCGAGAACGGCCCGGTCGGTCGTTCCGTCGGAAACGAGCTTACCGGAAAACTTCTTCCATGGAGCGGCCGGAGACGGGAGATCGAGCGCAGACAGGGTCGTCCACGATCCGTCGGGCAGAAGGGCCTTGAGGCAGACATGGATTCTCATCGAAGACGAGTCGCTTCGCCCATAACCCGAGAACACATAGGCCATTCCCTTGTCGACGGCGAGGTTGCTCTGGGTCAGGCGCGCCGGGCGGCCTTTGGGGACGTCCAGCCGGCAGGATTGTCTGTCGTTAAAAGGCCGTTCGGTCTCGTAGCTCCAGTCCGGGCTCTTATCCCAGTCGCGGTCGCAGAGATTGGGCTCTCCCCGGAAGTAGTCCCAGGTCGAGGCCGGGAGCACGCCTTCGAAACCGCGGTCGCCGAGCATCTCGGCCCACATCCCCGGCACGAGGTCGTCGAGGAGCTCGACGAACCCCCCATAGAGCATGGGGCTGATGCGGCCGGCGTGGAGAGGCTGCGAAAAAACTTTCAGGCTGACGGAGCCCGCCGGACCCCCCGCGCGGCCGAGAAGCGATGACGGCGGCAAGGCCAGGGCAAGGAAAACCGGAAGGGCCCGGATTGCGCGAGCGGTCATTTCTCCTCCTCGCTCAATGTACCACCTCTGAAATGAGATTATCAAGCTTCCGGTCTGCTCCCAGCTTATGTCAATTTGCCTCAAGGCTTACGTTATGGGTGGACCGATCTTCATGGAAAAGGTTCCATTGACATGGCTCCTCGGCTGGAAATATCATGACTCCGGAATCTCTCCCGGACTCTGCCCTATGGCCAAAACGCCATGACGGCACATCCCCATGATCAAGGGGGCGGGAAAGTTCGACCCGTCGCGAAAGGAGACACGCCGATGAGGACGAGGAATAAAACAAAGCGGATAGGCTGGGTCGCCGTTGTCATGACCCTGCTCGGAACATGGGCCGCGGGAGCCCAGGACTCCGGCGATGCCCTCGAGCGTGGCTTCAAGGACCCGCCGGATAGCGCCAAACCGCGTGTTTGGTGGCACTGGATGAACGGCAACATCACCAGGGACGGGATCAAGGCCGATCTGGAATGGATGAAGCGCGCCGGGATCGGCGGCTTCCAGAACTTCGACGCCGCGCTCAATACGCCGCAGGTCGTCAAGAAACGGCTGATCTACATGACGCCGGAGTGGAAGGACGCGTTCAAATATGCCGCGACCCTGGCCGACCAGTTGGGTCTGGAGATGGCCATCGCGGGATCTCCCGGATGGAGCGAGACCGGAGGCCCATGGGTGCCGCCCTCCCAGGCGATGAAGAAGCTGGTCTGGAGCGAGACCCGGCTGGAGGGCGGACGGCCGTTCAAAGGCGTTCTGCCCAAGCCTCCATCCACGACCGGACCATTCCAGAACATCGGACGCGGGGGATCCGAGGGCGGGACGTCCGCGCATCCTCCAGAATACTATGGCGACAGCGCGGTCATCGCTTATCGCCTGCCGGACAGCGACCTCTCGATGGCCGAGCTGCGGCCGAAAGTATCCTCCAGCGGCGGTCAATTCGACCTCGCCGGTCTGACCGACGGCGACCTGGCCAAAACCTTCTTCCTCCCGGCCGCGCCGGTTGACCAGAAGGCCTGGGTGCAATTCGAGTTCGAAAAGCCCCAGTCCGTTCGAGGCCTCAGCATCGTGGCTAGCTTCATAGGGAGAGGCGACAGCAGCCAGGCCTTGGAGGCCGGCGACGACGGCCGGCAATTTCGAACGATCGAAACGATCCCCGGCGGCGAAACGCCCCAACGGACCATTACGTTTCCGGAAGTCACCGCCAAATTCTTCCGCTTGACGTTCAAGACGCCCCAGCCCCCGGCCGGCCGGAGTGGATCGGGCGGCGGCACGCCCGCGGCCCCGCCGGGGACGCAGGTCGCCGAGATCATTCTGCACGCCGGAGCGCGGGTGAACCGGTTCGAGGATAAGGCGGCTTTTTCGGCGGCGACCGACCTTGACAGTCTCGCAACGCCTCCCGTTCTGACCCTGGACGCCGTGCGCAAAGCCGACGTTGTCGACTTGACTTCGAAAATGCGCCCGGACGGCAGGCTGGACTGGACGCCGCCGGCCGGCCGATGGATCGTGCTGCGTCTGGGCTATTCGCTGACCGGTGCCCGCAACGCCCCGGCTTCGCCCGAAGCGACCGGCCTCGAGGTGGACAAGCTCAACCGCGGCCATGTCGAGACCTATCTCAACATTTATCTGGGCCGGTACAAGGACATGCTGGGCGCTTTGATGGGCAAGCGCGGCCTGCAATACGTGATCACGGACAGCTGGGAAGCCGGCGTCCAGAACTGGACCGAGGACATGATCGCGGAATTCACGAAGCGCCGCGGCTATGACCCTCATCCCTGGCTTCCGGTCCTCACCGGTCACGTGGTGGAAAGCGCGGAATCGAGCGACCGCTTTCTCTGGGACTTTCGCAAGACCATCGGCGAACTGACGGCTGAATATCATTATGACCAGATCTCCGCCTCCCTGCACAAGCTCGGGATGGGCCGGTATTCCGAATCGCACGAATCCGGACGGGCTTTCATCGGAGACGGGATGGAAGTGAAGCGGAACGCCGAGATCCCCATGAGCGCGCTGTGGACGCCGGAAAGCCCCAGCGCCGAGCCGCCGGGGTACGGCGTCGACATCCGCGAGTCGGCTTCCGTGGCCCACATCTACGGCCAGAACCTCGTGGCCGCGGAATCGCTGACGGCCTACGGGGGAGAACAGGGCGCGTGGGGTTGGTCTCCCGAGACGCTGAAGCCGACCGCGGACACGGAGCTGGCGATGGGGCTGAACCGCTTCGTGATCCACACATCCGTTCATCAGCCGGTATCGGACAAGATCCCGGGCCTTTCGCTCGGGCCGTTCGGGCAGTGGTTCACCCGGCACGAGACCTGGGCCGAGTCGGCCAAGCCCTGGACCACCTATCTGGCCCGCAGCTCCTACATGCTCCAGCAGGGAAAGTTCGTCGCCGACGTGCTCTACTTCTACGGCGAGGACTCCAATATCACGGCCCTCTTCGGAGCAAAGCCCCCGGACATCCCCGCCGGCTACGATTTCGACTTCATCAACGCCGATGCGATCCTGCACCGCCTGTCCGCGGAAGGCGGACGGATCA
The DNA here is from genome assembly GCA_050015275.1 of Candidatus Aminicenantales bacterium. Lineage (GTDB taxonomy): Bacteria > Acidobacteriota > Aminicenantia > Aminicenantales > Saccharicenantaceae > DATKJS01. Next base: position 8,434 of record JBEKBS010000037.1, read on the forward strand.
CGACGCCGAGCGGCATGAGCTACGCCGTGCTGGCCCTCGATACGAACAGCCTGCGCATGACCCTCCCCGTCCTGCGCAAGGTCCGCGATCTCGTCAGCGCGGGCGCCGCTGTCGTAGGTCCCAAACCCACCGGCACTCCGAGCCTGAGTGACGATCCAGGGGAGTTCCGTTCCATCGCCGACGAGCTCTGGGGTTCGGGTGAGGGCGAACGCGCCTACGGCCGGGGCAAGGTCTATGCAGGGCGGACGATCGGACAGGCGTTGGCCGCCCTTGGGGTTGAACCTGACTTCGAATACACCAAGCCGCGGGCCGACACGAAACTCCTGTTCGTGCACCGCAAGCTGGCCGATGGCGACGTCTTCTGGGTCGACAACCGCAACAAACGCGTGGAGACGCTCGAAGCGAGCTTCCGGGTCCAGGGGAAGGACGTGGAGCTTTGGCACGCCGACACCGGCGAGGTGGAGCCGGCCTCTTACCTGATCGCGAACGGGCGCACGACCGTCCCGCTGCGCCTCGATCCTTATGACGCGGTGTTCGTTGTTTTCCTCAAGCCGGCCACGATCCGGGCAAGGGCGCTGCCGCAGGAGATCGAAACGCCGCTCGGCACGGTGGAGGGTCCCTGGACGGTCCGTTTCCAGGCCCAGCGCGGGGCGCCCGCCGAGATCACGCTCGTCGGGCTGACCTCTTGGAGCGAGGGCGCCGACGCCGGGGTCAGGTACTTCTCCGGCACGGGGACCTACACCAAGACCTTCCAGGCGCCGGCCGACTGGATGACGTCCGGCGCGCGGTTGTGGCTTGATCTCGGCGACGTGAAGAACCTGGCCGAGGTGTCGGTCAACGGCCGGCCGCTGGGCATCGTCTGGAAACCGCCTTTCCGGGTCGAGGTGACCGGGGCGATGAAGCCGGGCCCGAACGAATTGCAGGTCAAGGTGACGAACCTGTGGGTGAACCGGCTGATCGGCGACCAGCAGCCCGGCGCGGCGAAGAAGTTCACCTACACGACGCAGCCGTTCTATCGGGCCGATTCGCCGTTGTTGCCATCAGGACTTCTGGGACCGGTGCGGATCCTGCGGTCCTCGAATGGCTTGTCGCCGCTCAGGTGACCTGCCGGCCTGGAAATCGTTGACAAGGATTCGCGGAGAATGATATGTTCTGCCTCAAATGGACCCGTCCTTCTTCAGGGGTATAGGGAAAGACCTGCTTATCCGGACAGGAGAGGCACGTCTTTGAACCATTCTACAAGGGGGAAAAAACGATGAATAAAATGACAGCGGTCGTAGCCCTCATGGCGGTTTTCTCGCTCGCAATCTGTTTCATCATCCTCGGCGCCGTTTCGGTCGAGCTGATGGCCACCCTGAAGATCGACAAAGGCCAGTTCGGCTCTCTGGGCATGGCCCTGTTCCTGACCTGTTGCATCGTGCAGCTTATCATCGGACCGCTCGTCGACAAGTTGGGCTATAAGCCGTTCGCCATCCTGGGATTCCTGGTCACCAGCGGCAGCCTGTTCCTGCTGGCTTTCGCCCCGAGCTACACGCTGGTCAGGCTGGCCTGCATCCTCCTCGGGATCGGGGCCATGAGCCTCAACACCGTCGGCAATACGCTCATTCCGGTCGTGTTGTTCAAAGGCCAGGACCCGGCCCGGGCCAGCAACTTGGGCAACGCCTTTTTCGGGCTCGGCTACGTGCTGACGCCCCTCCTTTTCGTGTTTTTCCTAACGACCCTGAAACTGAGCTACAGCGCCTCGGTCTCCATCATCGGGGGGTTGGTCATCGTCTTTCTGCTCTTCGCGCTGGCCACGAGCTTTCCCAAGGTGGCCACGGGTTACAAATTTTCCATGGCCTTCAAGCTCCTGGGCAAAGGGGCCGTTCTCGTCGCGGCCCTGGCCCTCGTCTGCTACATGTCGCTCGAAACCACCATGGGGATCTGGGTCAAGCCCCTGATGACCGAACTCCTGGGCGGGAGCGACGTGATGGGCACGGCAGCCAAGGCCGGGCTGGCCCTGAGCCTCTTCGGCGCGGCCATGATGGTCGGCCGGTTCCTGGCGTCGGCCATGAAAAACCTGACGGCCATGGGGGCCAAAGTCATCATGGCGACGTCGCTCGTTTCCGTCATCACCATCGTCGGCATGATCGTCACCAAGAGCCCGGCGCTGGCGGTCGGGGCGATCCTGCTCACAGGGCTGGCCTTCGCGCCGATCTTCCCGACGATCGTGGGGGTGACGTTCGCGAAATTCGAGCCCAGTCTTTACGGCAGCATTTTCGGCATCATTTTCGCGGTCGGCCTGCTGGGGGCGACGTTCGTGCCCAAATTCATCGGCAACCTGAGCGTCGGGCGTTCTGTCCAGGGAAGCCTGCCTGTGGCCGCGATCGCCGCGGGGATCCTGTTCATCATCTCGATGTTCATCGGGAAGGTGGGCCGGTTGAAAAAGCCGGAATGAGCCCGCCTCCGGCCGTAGCCAAGAAGTCATAGAACGCGCGGTGATGAAGGCCGCCCCGAAGAGTCGCTTTATTTAGCTTGCGGGTCCTAGGAACCTGGTGCGGGAATGGGCAAATCGATCCTCTGTGTCGGGCAACTCGTCGCGGACATCGTCGTCCGGCCGGTTGACCGTCTTCCTCACGCCGGTCGGACGGAGCCGGTCGAGGAAGTAGAACTCGTTTCCGGCGGCTGCGCGGCCAACACGGCCGCGGTCCTGGCCAAGCTCGGAGCCGAGGCCCGGCTCGCGGCCCTGATCGGACGGGACGCCCTGGGCGATGCGGCCCTGGCCGATGTCAAGGCCGCGGGTGTCATCGTGGACGCCGTCCGGTGCGAGGCCGGTTTCCAGACCTCGGCGGCCGTTGTCCTCGTCGACGGTTCCGGCCAGCGGTCGTTCTATTACCGCGCCGGCGGCTGCGAGATGCTGACCAATGCCCACGTGGCCGACGGCCTCTTGAAATCGGCGGGCATCGTCCATATCGGCGGCGCGATGAAGCTCCTCCGGCTCGACATGGGGGAGCTCATGCGCCGGGCGAAATCGCTCGGCTGCGTGACATCGCTCGACACGGACTGGGACATCTACGGGCACTGGATGGCGCGGATCGAAGGCGCCCTGCCGGCCCTCGATTACCTCCTGACAAATGAAGAAGAGGCCGCGATGTTGACCGGAAAGGAGCGGCCCGGCGAGGCGGGGCAGATCCTGCTGGCCCGCGGTCCCAAGGCCGTGGTCATCAAGCGCGGCGAGCGCGGGGCCATGCTGGTCACGCGGGAGGGCGTCTCGGAATTTCCCGCCTACCCCGTCGCGACCGTCGACACGACGTGCGCGGGCGACGCGTTCGTCGCGGGTTTCCTCCTGGGCGTGGGCGCGGACCCCGGCGGGTCCCTCGATAGTGCGGTCCGCCTGGGCAACGCCGCGGGCGCCCTCTGCACGACCCGGATCAGCCATCGGGGCGTGACGTCGCTCGAAGCCGTGCGCCGTCTGATCGAAGGAGGCGGGAAGTGATGGGCCGTCCGCGGGAAATATTCCTCACCCGCCTCGACGGCCGTTCTACGGCCCGATCAGCTTCAGCCGAACAGTCCCCTTGACTGTTTCCCCGGCCTTGATCAACCGGCCGGCCCCATAGTGGAAACCCAGGACCGACCACTCCTTTGGCCCACCCGACCCGCCGTAGAAATCCAGGACTTTCATCGAGACCTCGTGGGGCGTCAGCGTGCATCGGACGGTCTGAGTGCCATCCGAAACGACCCGGACGCGTCCGCCCGGCCCTGAAAGCGAGGCGCTATAGATATTGCGCTTGGCGCTTCGGAAATCGTTCGAGCCCCAGGCGTGATCATCGAGGGCAAAAGGCCGGCTGCCGGGCGGGACGGTCTGGGCGGCCTTCGGATGCGCTTCGGCGGCGCCGCACGGCCGCCCGATGTGGTCCTCGGGATAAGCCGTGTATTCGGCTCGGCGGTCCCACTCGAGCTTGGCGAAAGAAAGCGGTAGGTCGAACTTGAGGCCGAGCTCCCGCACCCAGAGGTCTGGACCGAGATACGTGAAGTCATAGGCGAATTCCGCGTTGCCCTCCATATCGAGCCGCACTTCATAACCGCCCTTCCATTCCTTGCCGAACGTGCCTTCCCAGCGGACCCGGCCGTCGCCGTGCGTTTCGCCCGTAAATTTCCAACCAACCGGGTCTTCGCCGGCCGGGGCCTCGCTCTTCAGCACATGCAGGGCGGGCCCTTTCAGAAGGACCTGGGTATTCGCGGCCAAGCCCCACATCAGTTCGCCGCTGACGTGTTCGTAGGCGAGTTCGGTATTCCGGCCGCGGAGATAAACGACAGACGCGCCGGAGAGATACCTGTCCTTCTCCTCCCCGATGCGCGCCGGGGCGCCCATGGTCCACTCCCCCGCCGGGCGCGGCTTGAACGGCAGGCGGAAAGTGTTGACGAGGCGGAGGCCATCGAAGAACCGCAGCTCAAGCGTCTCTTCCGGGCCGGCCTTATCCGGGATGACGAGCGTGCCGCCCGACCGCGGCGGCACATCGGCCCGCGCGACGCCGCTCCGGTCGCCGATCCGCCAGCGGCACTCATAGATCTTGAGGTTTTCGAACACGTTCTGGTTAAAAACGGGGACGCGCACGGGCCCGGGGTCGAGCGGCGCCGTCGGGACCTGCACCGGCGAGTACACCTGGCGGCAAAGCTCCCATTCCGGCCGCGGCCGCCGCCAGCCGTCGACGATGCCCCAGACCGTATCGCCCACGTAGCCGTGCCCGGGCCCGCTGTAAATGGCGTCCGCGTAGCGGATCGGAGTCATGCCCCGCCGCCAGTAGCCGATGCCGCGGCCGGGGATCTGGAACGCATCGTCCACCCAGGCCCAGATCATGGTCCCGACCTGGTTTTCGGTTTCGAAGCAGGCCTGGACGACGTCGGGAACGCCGGTGACCCAGTAATCGTGCATGCCCGGGTCGAGCTCAAGGGAGACGGCCAGGTCCCCCCAGCCGTGGAAGACGGTCTGGCACTCGTCCATGAACACCGGCTTGGGGAGGCCGGCCTTTTCGCGGATGAAGAGGTTGAGGTTCGTCGGGTGGTGATAGACGGCCATGTCCGCCTTGTCGTTCTCGGGCGCGTACGTCCCGCTCGACGGCCTGGCGGGGTCGGCGCGTTTCGTGTATTCCCGCGTCATCTGGAAGATCCGGGTGTAACTGCTCTCGTTGCACATCGACCAGTAGACAACGGACGGATGGTTGCGGTCGCGCTCGACGAAGGCGGAGTAAATGCCCATGTAGAGCGGCACGTCGCGGAGATCGTCGGTCTCGGACCAGCAGGCCGGCCCCTCGTCTTCGATATAGAGCCCGACCCGATCGGCATATTCCGGCGTATGGGGATGGGGGGGATAGTGCGACGTCCGGATGGCGTTGAGGTTGCAGGCCTTCATGAGGTCGAGGTCCTTCTCGACGAGCGAGGGAGGGATGGCGCGGCCGAGGACGGGGTCTGCGGAATGCAGGCAAGCGCCGAAGAGCTTGGCGCCCCGGCCGTTGATGGTGAAACGCTTGCCGAGGACCTCCGTTTGCCGGAAGCCCAGAGGCGATTCAACGGCCGACCCGTTGAATGTCACGGCGATCCTGTAGAGACGGGGACGCTCGGCGGTCCAGGGCTCGGGGCTCTCGATATGGAGGCGCATCGGAACCGTTTTTTCCTCCCAGGAATCGAGCGATACGGTCCAGGTCGCGGCCTTCACTGAACGGAGCTCCGGGTCCAGCACCTGAACGCTGAGCGTGCCGTACTTCACTGGCACGGACTGGGCGTTGGCCAGGGCGGCGGAGACGGTGAGGTCCGCGTCCCGATACCCCTTGTCGTATTCGACGCTCCAGGCGGTCCGGGCCACATGGACGGGTTCGACCGCGAAGACCTCGATGGGCCGCCAGATCCCGGCGAGCTCGAAGTCCGCGTAGACGCTCATGTGGTCGATGTCCGCGGCCCGCGTGCGGGCCCGGATAAGGACGTCGAGCGTGTTGGCCTCGCCGTACTTGGCGGCGGCGGTCAGGGCGAACTCGACGGGGGTGGCTCCGCCGTCATGGCTCCCGACCCGAACCCCGTTGAGCCAGGCTTCGCACCCGCTATAGATGCCCTCGGCGCGCAGCTTGATGAGCTTCCCCTTCCAGTTCCGGGGGAGCTCGAACACCCGGCGCATGACGGCGGTCCCGGTCTCGGAGCGGAATCCCTTCATTTCCCAGTTGGAGGGCACCTCGATCTCCCGCCAGCCCGGGGCAGCGCGCCAATCCGCGGGCGGGTCGATGAGGATCCGCCACGTCCCCTCGAGGGAGAGGCGCCGGGTCAGGGGCGGGGCGGTCAGGCGGAGAGGGAGGTCGGCGGCGTCCACATCAAGCCTGCGGCCGGCCGCCGCGATCGTGATCTTGCCGGCGGCGTTGAGCGGGACGGGGACGGAAAAAAGGCCGTTTTCGCCCGTCGTCGCGTTCCGGATCCAGGAGCCGCCCGTGACGGTCACGGCTTCGCCGGCAAGGCCTATGCGGCCTTTGTCCTTCGAAACCGTCCCGATGAGGCAACCCCTCGAATCGCCCGAGACGGCGATCTCGACCTCGCCGGTGGTCCGGCCGGCGGCGGCCGCGAGCAACACACAGACCGCGAAGGCTGCCGCTTTATGAATTTTCATGACGCATCTCCATTGACCGATTCACAATAACGCAACCGGGGTATGGCGCACGCCGGGAGCCCGGCCGGATGTCTTCCCTTCAGCCCTTGCGGTGAAGGGATTCATCGACCGCGTGCTCGGCGGCGATGGGACTCAGCGAAGGCTCGATGCGGCGGCCTTCTCCGAAGTACGGCGCGCCATCGGGAGCGGCCCAGCGCGCGGCGTTGGCGATGATCCGGCGCACGCGAGCGTCACGGTAGATGGGAAACGTTTCGTGGCCCGGGCCGAAGTAGAAGATCTTGCCCTTGCCGCGGCGGAAGGTGCAGCCCGAGCGGAAGACCTCCCCGCCCTCGTACCAGCTGATGAAGACGAGCTCGTCCGGCCGCGGGATGTCGAAGAATTCCCCGTACATTTCCGTGTGCGGCAGCTCGAAGAACTCGCCGTCAAGGCCGCCGGCGATGGGGTGCGACGGGTCCAGGATCCAGACCCGCTCCTTTTCGGCCGCCTCCCTCCAACGGAGCATGCAGCTCGTGCCCATCAGCCGGCGGAAGATCTTCGAGGCGTGGCCCGAGTGAAAGACGAGGAGCCCCATGCCCTCGAGGACGCGTTGATGAACATGGTCGACGACGGCGTCGCTCACCCGGTCGTGGGCCGCGTGCCCCCACCACGTGAGGACGTCCGTTCGAGCGAGGACGCCGGCCGTCAATCCGTGCTCGGGCTCATCCAGGGTCGCCGTGCGAACATCCACCGCCTCTCCGAGATGCTGCCGCAACGCGGCCGCGATAACGGCGTGAATTCCCTCGGGATAGATCTCCCGGGGCAGCGCGGCCGTTCTCTCGTGGACGAATTCGTTCCAGACCATGACGCGGAGGGGAGGGTTGGTCATAGGCATATCCTTGCCGGCCGTTCCGAGCCGAATATATCTCCGGGGCCGAACCGATGTCAAGGACGCGGAAGCGGCGCGCGTGGAGCGGCCGTCGGCTCGGGAGCGGAAGCTTTGTCGGCCGTTGCTTGATGCCGGCCGTGTGGAGTGGGATAATGGAGAAAATGAAGGGCATCAAGTGCCGTAAGGGAGTGATCAACGAATGATGGTAAAAAAAGGAATACCTTGGAGCATACTCTTGACGGGCTTATCGGTCTTGACATTGATGGCCTTGTCCCCCGGACAGACACAAATCCCGGACCAGAAGTACGAAGGGCTCCTGGGGACATGGGACGTCCAGACGGAGGGGGCCTCCTATACCTTCGTCTTCGAATTTTTCCTCGAGGACGGCATCCTCAAGGGAAAATACACCGGGCGCAGCGAAACAACGAAGATGGACAACCTGACCTTCGAGAACAACATCCTCCGCTTCTCGGTGACGGTGAACACGATGACACTCGATTATACCGCCACCATCGACGGGGATAAGCTCTCCGGGCAGGTCACGCTGCAGTACGGGCAGGCCGACATCAGCGGGCAGAAACGGAAAAAATAGGGAGCCGAAGTCCCCGCCTTATTGGGGATGAGGTCGAGGCTTGAAAATCTCATTTCAGAGGTGGTACAGTGAGTGGGTGTAGGTCAGTGTTTCACCCACGATTCCATAGGATCAACGGGAGGGTACCGATGAAAAAGACATTGGTGGCTGCGGTCCTTTTGGGTCTGTCCTTTCTTTGCGTCCCTGCTCTTTTCGCTCAGCTCACGCCTGCGGAATTGGCCCAGCAAGCCCAATGGGAGGACTTCTTAAAGACGGCGGACGT
>JBEKBS010000038.1:0-15321 GCA_050015275.1 Candidatus Aminicenantales bacterium
TTTCTCCGTTCCACGCCAGCAGCACATCGTTGATATTGAGGCCGGCTTCCCACGCAGGAGTGCTTGTCATGACGGTGCTGACGGTCATCAGATTATCTGCCGTTCGAAAAGTGAACCCGAGATAGGGCACAGGCTTGTCCCGTTTTTCTTCCAGGCTGAGGCCCGCCCGATTCAGGTACTGATTCCAGGGAATCTCATCCACGCCTCGAACATAACGGTCGAAGAAATCTTTGAAGCTCGGGTCGGCCGCCCCGCCTTGGCGAGCGATGAGCTCAACGGCCGATTCAAACCCAGTCTTTTCTTCAAACCCGGGCTTGGGCAACGCGTACGTTTGATAAAGATACTGAAAAACATTGTCGAGGCTCCGACGATTATGGGTTCTCGCGCGCAGCTCCAGATCTATTAACCAACCTAGCAATTCGCCCTTATTGTAGTAATCGATCGTGGTATTGGGGGTGTTGTCGCTACGATTCCAAGTTTCCCAGCTAGACATCTCGGCGCTCATCAAGTGGCGCCCGGGACTGCTCTGGAGGGTGGAGATTTGCGACGCCAAATAGTCCAGGTAATCCTTGCGCGACCATAGTCCCGAGCGTTTCAATAGCAGCGCCCCATAGTAGCTCGTCATGCCTTCGGACACGTACAGGTCGCGCGTGTTCTGTTCCTTGGTGTAATCGAAGGGTCCCAGGATCTGCGGCCGAATCCGCTTGACGTTCCATACGTGGAAGAATTCATGAGCGCAAACGAACAGGAAACTTCGATACTCCGCGGGATTTGTGAACAGGTATTTGGCGGCGCTGATAGAAGTGGAATTCAAGTGTTCCAGCCCTCCGCTCCCGTGGGCACCGGGAAGGAGGTGAAAGAAAAATGTGTAGTCGGAGTATGGCGGCCCGCCGAAGAGACCTACCTCCGTCGTGACGATCTGTTTAAGATCCGCAATCAGCTTCTCCGGATCGTAATTGCCGTCGCCATGGATGACGATGTGATAAGGCGTGTGATCTGCTTCAAATGTGAACTCTTTGCATTCGGGACTCACTTCAAAGGGCGCGTCGACAAACGTGTCGTAGTTCTCGGCGGCAAGAGTATTCGATTGGTCCGCCTTTTTCAGGGGAGAATAAATCTTCCATCCAGGGGGTGCCTCGATCGTCAGGCGAACTGGTCCTTCCAGCGGATATGGGCTCTTGCCGACCACGTACATGAAGAGGTTCGGGCCGGTTACGGAAGCGTGGGATGTATTGAGTTGAGTCATGCTGAACCCCATTCCCCTAGGCGACGCTGATGGGCCGGCATAGTACTTATACTTCACAACGACCGTGGAATCGCCGCCCTGTGTAATTCTCCAGGTTTGCTTATTTGTTTTTTCAAAGGGCAATGACTTGCCTGTCCCATCGGTGGCAGAAAACTCCTGGACGTTTCGTTCATAATTTCCGATCCCGTACGAGCCGGGTGACCAGGCCGGCATCGCCACATCGAGGCGCGGTGTTTTGAGGCCTTCGATGCGCAGGGTCACTTCGAATAAATGGCTCGATGGTTTGGGCATGGCCAGCACGTATGACACTGTAGGCGCCGAGAGGGCAGCCGACGCAACAATGAGAATCAGGCAGACCCCCAATGCCAAGAATTGAAACGGGCGGTTCTTTATCATGCGCTTTCTCCTTGTAAGAATTAAAAACCCCTTTCACGTTGAAGAGCCAGGGGTGAGCTCTAACAGTTTTCTCCACTAATCATGCAAGATCCTAAATCATGACAAAATCCTCTGTCAAGCTCAGAAGAGATAAAGCAAGATATAGTCAGCAGCGGCCACCGGCTAAATGAGTTTCGGGGCGACCTTCTCTTTGATCGGGGTGTCCTGGACTTTATATACCGGATCCTTGCCGCAGTGGCCCTAGTTCCTCGATGACCTGGTAGCGGCAGTTGCGTGTTTGGGCACGTCTTGGCTATATCCTATGGGCCATCCCAGGAAAGGTGGAAGGCAGGGCGGTAATTGTGACAGGTCCTTTGAGGAAACGGTGTCAAGACCTTAGCCTGCCCTCCGAGATTGTATCAGGCAGGATAGAAACTAACACACGCACCGATGTCACAAAAATTGCTTAAATCTGCTTAATTCTGATAAACGGCGCTAAAACGAAAAACGCGATTTTCCCCATATGGAAGCGATTTCCAGGGGAACCCCGATAAGTTCTTGTTTGAATTCGAAGTCCACCGCTCTATCCCCTGAGCTACGGGCGCGCTATGAACTGTGCTACGCCTTCGCCGGGTAGCCCGCTCGGATGATCACGATCCCGGCTGTCCAACCGTTGAAGATGCGGCCGGAGCCGACCCTCCCCTCCCCTTTCCCCATCGCTTCCGGAGGTTGTCGAAGGCGATATAGATGACCGGCGTCACATAGAGCGTGACCAGCTGCGAGAACAGCAGCCCTCCGACAACGGCGAGGCCCAACGGGCGCCGCGATTCGGCCCCGGCCCCGAAACCGATCGCGATGGGCAGCGTGCCGAGCAGGGCGGCCATCGTGGTCATCATGATCGGCCGGAACCGGATGAGGCAGGCCTCGAAAATGGCGTCCTCGGCGTTCTTGCCTTCTCCACGTTCAGCAGCCAGCGCGAAATCGACCATCATGATGCCGTTTTTCTTGACCAGTCCGACCAGCATGATGACGCCGACAAAAGCGTAAATGCTGAGCTCGGTCCGGAAGATGAAGAGCGTCACGAAGGCCCCAAAACCGGCGAAGGGCAGGGCCGAGAGGATCGTCAACGGGTGGATGAAGCTTTCATAGAGGATGCCCAGGATCATATAGATGACAACGATCGTCATCAGGAGCAGGAAGCCGAGGCCGCTCATGGAAGACTGGAAAGCCTGGGCGGACCCCTGGAAATTCGTGCTGACCGAGGCCGGCAATGCTTCTCGGCTCATCCGCGTGATCTCGGCCACGGCCGGGCCGAGCGAAACGCCCGGCTTGAGGTTGAAGGAGACCGTGACCGAGGGGATTTGACCCTGGTGGTTGACGGTCAGCGGGCCGACCGTCGGGAGCAGCCGGGCCACGGAATCGAGGGGGACGAGCTTTCCCGTCGCCGAACTGATGTAGAGCTTAGAGAGCTGGGCGGGGTCGTTCTGGTACTGGGGCTCGAGCTCCATGATGACGTAGTACTGGTTGGTGGCGGAGTAGATCGTTGAGATCTGGCGGGAGCCGTAGCTGTAGTAAAGGGCGTCCTCGATCTGGAAGGGCGTGACCCCGAGGGCCAGGGCCTTGTCGCGGTCGATCTCGACCGTGACCTCGGGGTTCTGGAGCTGCATGTCGGTCGTCACGTCCTGGACAAGCGGCAGGGTGCGCATCCGGGATTCGAACAGGGAGGCGCTGCTGTAGAGGATGTCGACGTCGGGGCTCTGGAGGGTGAACTGGTAGAGGCTCTTCGTAAAACGCCCGCCGACCGTGATGGGCGGCGGATTCTGGAGGAAGGTGTTGATGCCCGTGATGCTGAAGAGCTTGGGCCGGAGTCTCTCGACGACGGCATCCGCGCTGAGCGGCCGCCGGTTCCGGGGCTTGAGGCGGATGAACATCCGGCCCGAGTTGCTGGCCCCGATCCCGCCGATCGCCGAAACGAAGGAGTCCACGGCCGGGTCGTCCTGGACGATCTTGGCCACGGCCTCCTGGTGCTCGATCATGGAATCGTAGCTGATGCCCTGGGCGGCCTCGGTGACCCCGACGAGAAGGCCGGAGTCTTCGCTCGGGATGAAGCCCTTGGGCATTTTCATGAAAAGAACGACGGTCAGGAACAGGATGACCGCGGAGAAGGCCAGAGTCGCCCGCCGCCTCTTCAGCACCCAGGCCAGGGTCACCCGGTAAAAGTTGAGCACGGCCTGGAGGCCTTTTTCGGAGGCGACATAGAGAGCCCCGTGCTTTTCCTCGCCCGGCGCCCGGAGAATGCGGCTCGCCATGGCCGGGGTCAGGGTCAGGGACACGAAACCGGAGAAGAGGACGGCCGCGGCGATGGTGATGGCGAACTCGTGGAAAAGCCGCCCAAGGATCCCCCCCATGAACAGGATGGGGATGAAGACCGCGGCCAGCGACAGGGTCATCGATACGATCGTGAAGCCGATCTCCTTCGAGCCCTTGAGCGTGGCCTCCAAGATCGGCTCCCCTTTTTCCTGGTGGCGGACGATGTTTTCCAGCATGACGATGGCGTCGTCGACGAGGAAGCCGATCGACAGGGTCAGGGCCATGAGGGACAGGTTGTCGAGGCTGTAGCCGAGAAGCTGCATGACGGCGAACGTCCCGATGATCGAAAACGGCAGGGCCAGGCTGGGGATGATCGTCGCCCGGACGCTCCTCAGGAAGAGGAAAATGACGAAGACGACCAGAATGAGGGCGATGATGAGCGTGATCTCGACGTCGTTGACCGAGGCCTGGATGGACTCGGAACGGTCGAAGAGGATGTTGAAGTCAACGGAGGCCGGGAGCCGGGAACGGAAGATGGGCAGAAGTTTCTTGACGGCGGTGGCCACCGCGACCGTGTTCGTCCCCGGCTGGCGCTGGATCGCGAGCATGACCCCCCGCTGGTGCGACTGGCCTTTATAAAACCAAGCGGCGACCTTGTCGTTCTGGACGCTGTCGATGACCCGGCCTAGGTCCTTCAGCCGGACCGGGGAGCCGTTCCGGTAGGTCACGACGAGGTCCCGGTATTCCGCGGCGTTATTGAGCTGACCGTTGGACTGGACCGTGAAGGCCTGCTTGGGACCGTAGAGGATCCCTGTCGGCAGGTTCACGTTCCCGGCCTGGACCGCGAGGCTGACCTGGTCGAGCCCGATCCCCCGGGAGGCCAGGGCGTCGGGGTTGAGCTGGACCCGGACAGCGTAGGTCTGCGACCCATAGACCGCCACCTGGGCCACGCCGTTCACCATCGAGATGCGCTGGGCCATCATGGTCTCGGCGTAATCGTCGAGCGTCGAGAGGGGCATCGTCTCCGAACTGAGCAAAAGGAAGAGGATCGGCGTGTTGGCCGGGTTGACCTTCTGGTAAAACGGCGGCATGGGCATGTTCTGGGGAAGGTAACGCGAGGCGAAGGTCATCATTTCCTGGACATCCTGGGCCGCGGCATCCAGGTTCCGGCTCAGGGTGAACTGGAGCGTGATCTGGGTGAGGCCGAGCTGGTTGGTCGAGGTCATGGAATCCAGGCCCTGAATCGTCGAGAACTGCTTCTCGAGCGGCGTCGCGACCGTCGCGGCCATGGTCTCGGGGCTGGCACCGGGCAGACCGGCGGTGACCAGGATGGTCGGGAAATCGACGTTCGGGAGGTCGCTGACGGGAAGGAGCCGGTAGCCCAGGATCCCGAAGATGAGGAGCGCCGACATCAGCAGCGTCGTCATCACGGGACGGCGGACGAAAACTTCCGAGAAATTCATGGCGCCTTCCCTCCTACCGGCCGGCCTTGATCTCGACCCGCGCGCCGGGAGCGAGGCGGAGCTGCCCGTCCGTGACCACGCGGTCCCCCGGCTTCAGGCCTTCGGCGATCACGGATTCCTCGCCGTAGGCCCGGCCGACCTTGACCGGCCTCAATTCGACGGTCATGTCATCCTTGACGACGTAGACGTATTGGCCGGCTTGCCCCGTCTGGACGGCCTGGGACGGAGCGACGATGACACCCTTTTCCGTGGTCAGCGTCAGGCGGACGTTCAGGAACTGGCCTGGCCAGAGGGCCCCGTCGCGGTTGTCCATGGTCGCCTTGAGGATGATGGTTCCCGTGGCCTGGTCGATCGCGTTGTCGACGAAAGTCAGGACTCCCAGGACGGGTGGCTGTCCGTTCGCGGTCGGGATGGCCTCCGTCTTCAGCGGCTCCTTGGCCATGAACTCCTTGATCCGGGGCAGGTGCTGTTCTGGAACCGCGAACGTGACATAGATGGGCGTCGTCTGGTAGATCACGACGGCCGGGCCCACGTCATTGGCCTTGATGATGTTGCCCGGGTCGATCATGAGGCTTCCGGTCCGGCCATCGATCGGCGACCGGACATTCGTGTATTCGAGCTGCAGGTGGCCGTTGGCGACGCTGGCTTCGTCGGCTTTGACCGCCGCAATGAGAACGTCCCGGTTGGCCACAAGGGTATCGTACTGCTCCTTGGTCACGTAATCTTTCTGGACGAGGCCGACGTAGCGGGCGACATCGGCCCGGGCATTCTGGAGGAGCGCCCGGTCCTTCTCGAGCAGCGACTCAGCCTGCTTCAGGGCGATCTCGAAGGGCCGCGGGTCGATCGTGAGCAACCGGTCCCCTTTCCTGACGGCCTGGCCCTCCTTGAAATAGACGGCCGTGACCTCTCCTCCGACCTGAGCCTTCACGGAGACCGTCGATATAGCCTCGACCCGGCCGACGGAGGCGATCTCGAGCGGCACGTCTTTTTGAACGGCCAAGGCCACGGATACGGGACTTCCAGGGATGGCCCTTCCGGACCCTTTATTTCCTGAGGACGAGCAGGCCCCGGCCCAGAGGACCGCCGCGACCGCCGCCGCTGACGATGTCAGTCTGATGAACTTGAAAAGGGAAGCATTCATGGCCTGTGATCTCCTTTCTGGGGACTTGACGGGAGGCTGGCTTTGGCGGACGCCGAGGGCGGCTCCAGAGCCCCGGTGTCATGGGTGAACTGGACCAGGGCCAGGAACCAATCGGACTTGGCCTGGACGAGCTGGACCCTGCCGTTCTCGAGGACGGTCTCCGCGGCCAGCAGGTCGAGGATGCTGCCGACGCCTTCCTTGTAGCGGCCGAGGGCCACGTCGTAGGAGGCGGTGGCGCTTTCGAGGAGGTCGCGGGCGGTCCGGATCTTCTGCTCCGACGTCTTGAGGCCGTAATAGCTTGTCCAGACCTCGAGCTCGATCCCCCGGCCGATCTCCGTCATCTGGTCCCGGGCCGCCTCGGCCTGGGCCTTGGCCGCCAGGACCTCATATTCCTGGAGGCCGAAAAGGAACGGCAGGCTCACCGAAAGAGAGATCGAGTAGAAGGGATTCGAGGCCGGGCTGCTCGAGATCCCGTTGAACTGTAAGTTCTGATAGTAGATGCGGCCGATGTTGCCGCTCAGCGAGAAGCTCGGGAAAAATGTCGCCCGGGCTTGACGGATAGCGGCCTCGGATTGGAGGACCAAGGCGTGCGAGGCCGCCAGGTCGGGCCTCCTGGCCTCGGCTTCCTTGATGCAGAGGTCGACCTGCTTGTCGACCGCATCGAAGACGATGCTCTCCGGAAGCTTGTCGGAGATCTCGAATACGGCATCGGCCCGAAGTCCCATCGAGCTGGCCAGGGCCCCGTGGAGCGTCCGGATGAGCCCGCGCGTCGTCACGAGTTGGAGATCGATCGTCGAGAGGGCGGTCTTGGCTTGGAGGACGTCGGCGATGGTGGCGACCCCGGCCTGGTGGCGATCGTTCGCGGCGTCATAATTGGCCTGGGCGCCCTTGCGGTTGATCTCCTGGGCGTCGAGGAGGGATTGGGCGGCCAGATATTGATAATAGGTGCTCTCGATCTGGAGGATGACGTTTTGGAAGACCGCGTTCTGGGTCCAGTTGGCCGCTTCCAGGGCCCGTCGCGCCGACTGGACGCTGGCCTCGCGTCCCCCGAAATCGTAAAGCAGGAGGTTCAGGCTGGCCGTGGGAGTCAAGGTCGTCTGTTCGACGATGTACGTGCCGCCGAAGTAGGACTGCTTCAGCTTGGCGGCGGGGAGAGTCGCGTTGACCTGGGGAAGATAGGCGCCCTGGGAAATGCTCACGGCGGCCGAGGCGGCGCGCGCGGCGTCCCAGGCCGCCCGGGTCTGGGGATTGTTGGCCAGGCCGACATCGACGATATCGCCAAGCGTCCAGGTCCGCCCCCCCGCTTGGAGCTCGGCGGGGATCAGGGGGGAAGGAAGGGGCGCCGGGGGCCTGACTTCCTTGGCTGGCGGCACCCAGGAGTGCGCGGGCGAGTCCGCCGTCCTCTCGGTGATGCCGTCCATCGTCGCGCAGGCGGCCAGCAGCGCCAGGGCCGCGGCCGCAGTTGCGGGCCTCGCGAAGCGGCCGAAACGGGGACGCGGACGGACCGGGCTTGGCCGGGTCCTGAACTCATGGTCTACGGACATCTTGAACCTCCCAATCTGAGGGGTGGCGACGCGACCATAATACCGCGTCTGTTCGCTTATCCTCTTCCTCGGTCGCCAGATATAGCCATCCATATTTCCGCTATTATGGCAGGTCGCCGGAAATAATTCAACGCTGAAGCCGCAGATTCTTATCGAGAAAGCGTTACGGATTGCGGCCGCTCATCCCGGGATTCGCCGTGCGGGGATCGGGCTTCACCGTGAGCGGTTGGGTGTAGGTCTTCCCATCGACCGTCAATCTGACCGTGTAGGTCCCGGGCTGAACGGCGACGCCTCTTCCCCGGCCAAATCCCCCACCGCCCGGACCTCTCTCTTCGCCGCCGGCAGGCGCTGGGCCACGCAGGTCCCAGACCCAGCGATGCATCCCCGCCCCCGCCGAAAGCGGTTCGGGCACGGGCATCCAGACGGCCTGGACCGTGAGCGTGTCAGGATTGCGCGGAGGCGTCCGATCGTCGCTCGAGTAGCGGCGCAATGTCTGGCCCGCCTGATCCAGGATCTCGAGCGTGACCGGACCGGCGGCGGCTGACTTCAGGAAGTAATCGATCAAGGCGCCATTCGGCGGATTTTCGGCGAATGGCTCGTCCTTGGGGAGGGTCGTGCCGTACTCGCTTCCCGGCGGCATGTTGACGGCGTCGGCCGGTTTGAAGAGGATCGCTCCGGCATCCGCGGCCGTGCTGTCGATCTGGCGCAACACCGTGATGTCGTCGAGGACCCACAATCCGCGTCCGTGCGTGGCAACGGTGAGGTCGTCGCCGTGGATGGCGAAGTCCCGCATCGACGTCGGAGGCAGGTTGAGTTGCAGGGACTGCCAGATGTCGCCATCGTCAAACGACACATAGACTCCGAGCTCGGTCCCCGCGAAGAGCAGCCCTCGTCTGGCCGTGTCTTCTTTGACCGTTTGCACGTACACGCCCGCGGGCAATCCGTTGGTGATCTTCTGCCAGGTTTTGCCGCCGTCACGGGTGCGATAAATGTACGGCTCGTAATCTTCGAGCTGGTGCCGTTCCACCGCGGCGTAGGCTTCATCCGGGTCCGAGTGCGACGCGTCGATCATCGTCACCTTGCTCCACGAGGTCAAAGCCGGCGGCGTCACGTTCTGCCAGGTTTGCCCGTCGTCCGGCGTGACCTGGATGAGGCCGTCATCGGTGCCAATCCAGACGAGCGGCGCGCGGACAGGAGACGGCGCGATCGTGTAAACGACGCCCCGGCGAGTGCTCCCGCCCGGCGGAGCGTCCGCCGCGGCGGCCGCGTCCAAGTTGGGCGGCACGCCGGGGTCTTCCCGGGTCAGGTCGGGGCTGATCTTCGTCCAGCTTTCACCGCCGTTCGTCGTCTTGTAGAGATACTGATTGGCGAAGTACAGCGCCTGCCGGTCAGCCGGGGAGAACACCAGCGGCTGGGTCCAGTCATGTCTGAACGGCCCCCCCTGGGCGCCCCGCTCGGGAGAGACGCTTTGGGACGCGCCGGTGAAGTTATTCCAGCGGCTGACGGTGCCCCCGTACAAGATCTCGGGATGCAGCGGATCGGGCGCGGTGTAGCCGCTCTCGCCGCCGGCGCCCACGCCCGTCCAATCATGCATGGAGATCACGGCATGGGGGCTGCGCACCGGCACGCCCACGGGGCCGCTGTCCTGCTGCGCGCCGGTGAGCCAGTACGGGAATCGATAGTCGGCCGCGACGTGATACAGCTGGGCGGTCGACTGGTTGTACCACGAACTCCACGTCAGCGCGCCGTCGACCGTGACGATGGCCCCCTGATCGCTGGCGACGATCATGCGCTGGGGGTCATCAGGAGCGATCCAGAGCTGATGATAGTCATCCCCGCCTGGCGCCCCCTTGATCGGGACCCAGCTCTTGCCTCCATCGGCGGACCTGTAAAGCGCCGTATTGGAGACATAGACGATGTCCGGATCCTTCGGGTCGACCGCGATCTTCCCGAAGTACCAGCCGCGGCCCCAGATCCGATTGTCGCTTGACGTCCTTCGCCACGTCGCCCCGGTGTCGTCGGAACGGTAGAGCCCGCCGTCCTTCGCGTCAATAATGGCGTACACCCGC
Source organism: Candidatus Aminicenantales bacterium (assembly GCA_050015275.1). GTDB lineage: Bacteria > Acidobacteriota > Aminicenantia > Aminicenantales > Saccharicenantaceae > DATKJS01. The sequence goes on from JBEKBS010000038.1 coordinate 10,149, forward strand.
CTGGAATTCGCCGGCGCCACGGCGATGCCGCTGCGCCCGAAGTTCCCGGAGGGAAGGCCCGCCAGGAGTTGTTTCCATGTCGTCCCTCCATCGGTTGACTTGAAGAGGCCGCCTCCGGGGCCGATGGACGGACTATAGATGTACCACGGGGGACGACGGGTGGCCCACATGGTCGCGTAGATGACCTTCGAATTCCTCGGATCGAACGCGATGTCGACGGCGCCGGCGGCGTCACCCCTGGAGAGGACCTTTTGCCAGGTCGCGCCTCCATCGCGGGAGCGATAAACGCCCCGGTCAGGACTTGGCCCATAGGCATGGCCCAAGGCCGCGACAAAGACGATCCCGGGGTTCCTCGGATCGACCAGCACGCGCGCGATCTGACGCGTGTTCTCCAGGCCGATGTGCTTCCAGGTGTGCCCGGCGTCCGTGGATTTGTACATCCCGTTTCCGAACGAGATCGAGTCGCGCATGTCGGCTTCGCCCGTGCCGACATATAAGACGTTCGGGTTCGACGGGGCGACCCCTATGGCGCCGATCGAGGCGACCGGCTGCCCGTCGAAGAGGGGCGCCCACGTGCGGCCCGCGTTCGTGGATTTCCACAAGCCGCCGCAGACCGAGCCGTAGTAGAAAGTGTTCGGTTGCCCGGGCACGCCGCTCACGGCGTTCACCCGGCCTCCTCGAAATGGCCCGATCAACCGCCACCGCAGCCCCGAGTAAAGGCTCTGCGGAAGGGGCTGCTGGGCGAAGACATCGAAAACGCCGTATACAGCGATCAGCACGATCACGATGGAGACGGCCATCAGGGTTCGCCGGACAGCGGACATTGTCGCTTCTCCTTTCACGAAGCCCCATTCTCATGCGTCGCGCGCCATCTGTCAAGAACCGGCGGACCCGTGCCGAGAGCTTGAGGGCAGCGGCGCCGGAGCCGGTGAAGATTACGTATCGGGTCGACTTTGGAGAACTTACAGGTCATGACCGCCCGGCCCGCGGAGCGATCGTTAGGCCGGCGTTAGGGCAGCCCGCCCGGAGCAGACTCATCATTCAGATCTCGACGTGGACCCTGATTCCGAAGGCATGCACGGGACCACGGTCCTTATTATAAGCGGGGTGGAGGATGGACTGGTAATCGGGAGTGACCCAAAGCCAGCGGACGAAGAGCCTCAACGAGTAATAGAGCTCCGTAACGAATTCGCCGCCATAATCCAGGTTCCCGTCTCCGATGATGAACCCATATCCTCCAGCTCTTAGGAAGTCCCTGTGGTCCTTAGACAGCCCGCTCAGGATAAAAGCAATGCCCAAGTTATCGGGGCGCTTCCACAAAGCTCCATTGACGGACAAACCAACGCTGATACACCGGTCTATTTCTGTAAACGCCCAGGTTTCATTGTGCCCGTCATTCCAACTGCTTCTGAAAAACAGGCCGACATCTTGACTGAGGGATTGCTCCAGGCTGAGCCCGAAACCATACTTTGTGCGCCCCAGCATTCTGGTAGGTTCGAGTTGCGGCGCCGTGTCATGAAGAATCCCATAATTGATCGCGTCGCGGTAATTTCCCATGTCGGCCCGCGTCAAGTACGTCAAAAGGCTGACGGTTCCTCGCTGTGTTCCGATCCTGTATTTCTTCTCGATTTCGAAGGTCGAAGAATTTGAGTGCGCGATCCTACTATCGAAAATGGCTCCGTTCGGGGTTATGGGAACCATGACGAGGCCGAAACGAAGCGCCCATGAAGGCCTGACAAATTCGCTGACGATTCCAAAGGTGTAGCCTCGAGTATTGGCCGGGTAATCCCATGCCCCATAGCCCATCAGGGCCCAATTGAAAAACTGTGTTGTCGGGTCATGGCTGTAGGCGCTATGGCCGAAAAAGTCCATGATGCTGAACTTCCCGGCGATCAGCGAAATATAGGAATCCGGCTCCATGCCGGCCAGCTGGTTGGCCTCACCGTCAACTCTGTGCGATGTTTCGGACAGGGAGAACAGCTGCCTGACGTAAAGGCGGGCCACGTAGACGTGCGGGGTTGGCTCGCTCACACGATAAACCTCCCCATTCGGAAAAGCCGCGATGCCGGTCGTGTTGGAAAAACCGCCTCCCCCGGCCATTTCAGGATCACAATAGACCTCGACATTTTTCCATAACCTTGAACCGAGGAACAGCGTGGAAGAAACCGACGTCTTGGTCTCAGCCTTTGGATCGAAGCTATTCAGCCCTGAATACATCGCGCTGAAGGACGGGTGAGCCTGGGTGATGGTCGTAAATTGGAAGTGAAGATTAAAGGTCTCTTGCTCGCCAGCATTCTCGTCTGAACCATGGGCTGAGGAACAGAAGAGGGCCAAACATGCCCCTAAGGAGACGACTGACAGTCTTTTTTGAATGGCCACGAAACAGCTTTCCGAACTCGAGAATTTTCTTGGCTATTCTACTCCAGATCACCTAGGATTTTAAAGGACCGGCAGGTTATGACAGGGCCGGCATCGCGGCCGCCTGCGATTTGAGCGGTGGCTCATGCCGTGTGATATAATGCATAGCGTTTCGAGGCACTGATCCAGGAGACCATTCACCATGAAGAGATGGGCCGTTTATTTCTTGTGCAGCCTCGCTTTCGCCGGCGGTGCCGCAGCTACCTATTTTGTCATGCTTTTTCTGCAGTCCGGCGATCACGGGCAGGCGTATCTGTCGAAGAGTTTTTCGTCCAAGGGAGAGCAGACGCCGGTCTACAGCGAGGGCGCTCTCGCCCAAAAGGACCTGATCCCTTTTCCGAAGATCGACAATCTCAATTTTAAGGCGAAATTTTTCGAGCCCGCCGGGGCTGCTGAAAATTCGGTGTCGCTCAGCTATATCGCGGAAATATCCGTGGAGAAACTGGAGAAGAAAGACCTCCCCGAGAGGTTCTCCAAGAAGTTCGAAGAATCGAATACCGAATGGATGTATGTCCCGCCCGACGATGTCTCGTATGAGTTATCCTTCAAGATCGCCATATTGGACAAGGACGGCTTTCAGATCTTCAGCACGGATTCGCCGGCGGATATCGTCCGCTCAGGAGAGCTCAACCGTGTCCAAAATATCGCGACCGACAAGATCCCGGCGGATATCGCCAAAAAGGCTAAGGCCATCAAACCTGTGGTCGTGCTGAAGAGATGCGTCAGGCCTCTCTACCGCGAGAAAAGCTCCGTCACGGGCTGAACTCGTCCGCTGGGGCGCTATCACGTTGCCGCGACACATGATCCCCCCGGCTTGTCTCGGGATGCCGTTTTGGATATCATGATCCCGAATGAGCAAGCGCCTGGTCGTCTCCCTGGCCCTCTTTCTCGCCGCCGTCGCCGTCTTTTCCCTCCTCTATTTCCACTCCCGGGACCTGCTCGAATTCGACAGCTACTTCCACGCCAGGATGGGCAAGCTGGTTCTCGAAAAGGGCCTGATCCACGAGTTCCCGTGGATGTACTTCACCTTCCAGAAGGACCATTACTCGGACCCGTATCTTTTCTTCCATATCTATCTGGGCCTCTGGATCAAGCTCCTCCCCCTGAGCCCGCTGGTCGTGGTCAAGCTGGCCATGCTCGTCCTCATCGGGCTCATCGCCGTCGTCTTTTTCAGAATCCTGAAGACACTCGACCCCAAGTGGGCCTGGCTGGGGATGGCGCTCCTTGCCGCCATGCTTTCGAGCCGCGTCGACCAAAGGCTGATCTTCGTCAGGCCCCACGTCCTCTCGATCCTGCTCCTCCTCCTCGGCCTCTGGGCGATCCTGATGAAAAGGTGGTGGGTCCTCGGGGCGGTCTCCTTCGTTTACGCGTATTCCTATTCGGCCCCGCACCTCCTCACGGTCGTCGCGTTCATCGCCAGCGCCGTTTTTTCGCTCAGGGAGAAACGGCTCGAGTGGCGGCCCTTCGCCTTCTCCCTCGGCGGGCTGGCCGCGGGGCTCGTCGTGAACCCGTACTTCCCTCACAACGTCAGCTACTTATACATCGTGACTTTCAAGATGGCCGCCGCGAACCTGCCCGTCAGCCCGGCAGAGCTGATGCCCCTCTCGAGCTGGCAGGTCCTGACCATCAACTGGTTCAGTTTTCTGACGCTCTCCCTGAGCGTCCTAGCCGTCTTTATTTCGGCCAAGAAGCTGTCGGTCCGGACTCTCTTCCTGTTCGCGACGACCGGCTTCTTTTTCGTCCTGCTCATGCGGTCCTACCGCTTCATCGAATACTGGCCGTTCATCGCGGCCCTCGCCGTGGCCGCCATCGCGAGCGAAGTCGTGGTCCCCAGCCCGCTCTTCGGCCGGTTGATGACAAAGGCCGGCAGACTGGCTTGCGCCGCCGCCCTTCTGGCGGTCGGGGCGTTCGGGATCAAGCTGGCGTACAAGGAGACGACGTCCATCGTCCCGTACGCGTCCCTCAAGGAGGTGATGGACGTCCTCGACAGGGAGGCGAGCGCGGGAGACATCGTCTACACCGATAACTGGGCCATGACGATGCCGATGTTCTACGCATCGGACAAGGTCTATTATCTGCTGATGTCGGACCCGCAGGCGATGTACGTGGCCTATCCGGGACTGTTCACGCTCTGGTACGCCATCAACACCGGACGCGTTTCGGAAAAAGCCCTGCCCATCATCAAGGCCATCGAGGCCCGCGCGAGGGACCCGGAGATCTCCAAGTTGCGGGCCGCCATGGAGTCGGGCTCCGTCGTCAGCAGGCTGCCGGATATCATCCGGAGCGCCTTCCGGGCGAAATGGATCATCCTCTGCCACAACCATCCGTACGCGGGGCAGGACCTGCGGCCGCTCATGGCCAGTTTCCCGATCGATATCGAGTTCGTGAAGGGGAACGAGTTTTTCACCCTCTATCGCCTCCGGTAAGAGATGAAGCTCTCGATCATCATCCCCGCATATAACGAGGCCGGCACGATCTGCGAGGTCTTGACAAGCCTCGAAGCCGTCAGGTTCCCGGTCGACCACGAGGTCGTCATCGTCGACGACGCGAGCCTCGACCGGACACGCGAAGTCATCACCCAGTACTCCGGATCAGGGAAGCCTGTCCGGTTGTTCACCAATCCCGGGAACCTCGGCAAGGGCTCGTCCGTGAGGCGGGGGCTGGCGGAGGCGCTCGGCGACATCGTCATCGTCCAGGACGCGGACCTCGAGTACGACCCCCGGGATATCCCCGCCCTGATCCAGCCGATCGTCGA
>JBEKBS010000039.1:0-13766 GCA_050015275.1 Candidatus Aminicenantales bacterium
TGAAGCGAAAGATGATATAGAGGTTCTTTCCGTCATTCTTCAGCGCGTACTGCGCCTTCGACCCGCCGTCGGTCAGGAACGTCGCATCCTGCCAGTCCTGATCAAGGCCGTCGATCTTAACGGGAGCGGCCGCCCACTGGCTCTCGACGACCGTGTCCTTGGAGAAGCCGGGGACGGCGAGCACCGTCGCCGCTCCCAGGACCAGGGAGAAAAGGGTCCATTTTTTTGTCACGCGACCTCCTCGGGCCCTGACGGCCCTCATCTAGAAATTCATAGTCTTCAGCGTCAATTAGTTTAGACGTTCAGCCGACGATATTATTCCATATTATTCCATGTTTCAAAAACCGCCGCCACATTCTCCGGCCTGGCGCCGATCCCGAACTCGCACTGGGCGATGACGCCCCCGCTCCGCGAAAGGGCCGCCTTCGCGGTCCTGACGGCTGCGGCGACGGCCGCCGGCGTGCCGTAGGGCAGGAGATGCTGGCGGTCGACCTCCCCCCAGAACGTGATCCGGCCGCCGAACCGGCGGCCCAGCTCCGCGACATCCATGCAGAAGATCTGGGAGTTGACGGCGTCCACGCCGATCTCGATAAGGTCGGGAAAGATATCCGTGATATATCCGTCGCTGTGCATGAAAGCGTACTTGCCGTTCCGGTGGGCGATGTCGGCGTAATCCCGGTAGAGCGGTTTGAAGACCTCGCGCCAGAGGGCGGGCGAGATGAGGAGGGACTTCTGGCTTCCCCAATCGTCGGCGAAGAAAAGGGCGTCCACCTCGGTCGAGGCCCAGAGCTCGAGCTCCTCCTTGAAGAAGGCGTGGATGCGGTCGATGAGGACGAAGAGCTCGTCCGGCCGCTCGGCGAGGTCGGCGTAGAGGTTCTCGGGGCCGCGGATGAACTGGAGGAGCTCGAAGGGCCGGACGAGGGGCTGGGAGTAGATGAAAGCGTCGCTCGTCCGGCAGAAATCGTCGACCTTTGCGGCGTCAACGCTCAGACGCTCCACGGGGAGCCGGACGATGTCCAGGTCTCTCCAGTCTTTGAGGAGCGGCTCCTTGACCTCCCCGATGACCCCCTCCTGCCGGCTCTCGAACCGGCAGCCCCATTCGTCGACGTAAAGCCCGGGAGAATACTCGTCCCCGGATGTCTTCAGCGGCTTTTTCAGGAGGGGGGGGCACCTGAGGATGTCGTCCGGGTACGTTAGCTGAATGGCCGCGAGCTCGCGGGGGTAGTTCCGTTCCGCCCACGGCAGGAGCCAGAGCTGGCGCGGGGTCCGGGGCGGGGACTGGAGTTCGAGCGCGCTGACGACGAGCTCTCGTGAAGTCAGGCTCATGAAAGGACCGTCCGGAGGCCGGAGGAGGCCGGACCGCGGGTTCTCAGACCCCCAGCAGCTTCCCGACCGCCTCGACGGCGCTGGCGGCATCGGGCGCGAAGCCCTGGGCCCGGATCTGGTTCGCGTACTCCCTCGTCACCGGGGCGCCACCGATGATGACCGGGATCTTGAGGCCCGAGCCCTCGAGCGCCTCCACGATGTTCTTCATCTGGACCATGGTCGTCGTGAGAAGAGCGGAGCAGGCGACGATGCTCGCGCCGCTCGACCGGGCGGCATCGACGAACTTCTCCGGGGAGACGTCGATGCCCATGTCCACGATCTTGTAGCCGTTGCCGCGGAGCATCATGGCCACGAGGTTCTTGCCGATATCGTGCAGGTCGCCCTTCACCGTCCCGATGACGACCACGCCCTTGGGCTGGACCTTGTCCTTGATCAGGAAAGGCTCGAGCTTGGCCAGCCCGGCATTCATGGCCCGGGCGGCGACGAGGACCTCGGGGATGAACACTTCGTTATTCTTGAACAATTCGCCGAGGCGCTCCATCCCCGGGATCAGGCCTTCATTCAGGATCTTGGCGGCGGCGAGTCCGGCGCCGAGCGCCTGGTCGACCAGCGACTCGACCTCGGCCTTTTTTCCCGCGATCAGAGCTTCCTGCATCTCTTTGAACATCTCGTCTCTCCTTGGACGCTCCGGAGTTTTTCCTATCTCACAACAAATGCCCGCCGTTGTCAAGAATCCAGGACGTCGAAATCATGTTCTGGCGTTCCTGAGGTCACAATAAGAAATAAGTGAGATGGGTAGCCCGGTGCCAGTCAGCCTATAAGAGGGTCCAAGTGGATGGCCGGACCGTGGTAAAGCGGTTTAGTCTTCCCGAAGTGTTGCTATGAGAATAGGCAGACGCGGGGGGATGTCCCGGAGAAAACATTGAGCGCGACGCGGGCACGGCTGGAAAAAAGGGACAGTCTCAGGATCAACACGCAGAGACTCGTTTCAGATATTTATCAGAAGCGCAGCTCCGAGCCGCTCCGCTACACTTCTGCTGGTCGCTCCTCAGAATCCGCCCCGCTAAGAAGCGGGACTGTCCGCATCCGGACAGATATGGTAAGAGGCGGGACGGCTCCCTGCCGGAGGGACTCCCTCCGAGTCCGCGACCTCGATAGAAACGATTCGGGAACGGCGTGAAGAACTACGATCTGGAGTGGATGCCATCCCCGAGGCCCGAAAGAGGGGCGAGCCGGGATATAGCCAACGGCGGCGGGATTCTGATATGATGAGGACACGGACAAGGGAGGCCCGATGAAACCCTTCAAGGTCGGGATCGACAGTTACAGCCTCAAGCCCCTCGGCCTCTCCCCCTTCGAGCTCCTCGAGTGGGCCCTCATCAACGAAGCCGACGGTGTCCAGTTCTCCGAGACAAACCTCCCTCCCTCGGCGGCGCCGGACAAGGCCCTGCTCGAGGACCTCCGGAGCTACGCCGCAGAAAACGGGCTCTACATCGAGTGGGGCGGAGGCGAGCACATCCCCCTGGACCTGGCCACGGGGAAAAAGAAGGACATCCTCGCCGTCAACAAGAAGGCGGCGGCCGAGGCCGGCCTTCTCGGCGTGGACACCGTCCGTTCCTGTTCGGGGGGCCTGATGCGCTGGAAAAAGGACTCCCCGACGACCGATGAGCTCCTCCGGCTCACGGCAGCAACCCTCCGGGAAGAGAAGCCGATGCTCCGTGAATTCGGCGTCATCCTGGCCATCGAGACCCATTTCGAGTTCACGTCGTCCGAGCTGCTGAGGCTCTTCGACATGTGCGGGGCCGCCCCCGGCGAATGCCTCGGCGTCTGCCTCGACACGATGAACCTCCTGACCATGCTCGAGAACCCCGTCTCCGCCACGGAGCGGCTCCTCCCCTGGGTCGTGACGACCCACGTCAAGGACGGCGGGCTGCTGCTCACCGAGGACGGGCTCGTCTCTTTCACGGCCGAGGCCGGGACCGGGGTCGTGGACCTGGCCGCCATCTTCGAAAAGCTCTCCGCAAACCCGAGGAGGCTCAACCTGTCGATCGAAGACCACGGAGGCGACACTCTCATCCCCATCTTCGACCCGGACTTCCTGGCCCGATTCCCGGACCTCACCGTCGCCGAGCTCGCGAAGCTCCTCGGCCTCGCCGCGGCGACCCGGGCCCTGAAGGAGAAGGGGAAGGTCGCCGTCCTCGACCGGGACCGCTGGCCCGAGAGATGCGAGCGCCGGGTGAAGAGCGGCCTGAGGGCCGTCCGGAAGATCGTCGAAGAAAGAACGGAATGATCCCCATGGCCGTCCACGAAAAATTCTCCTTCCGCACGCCGGATGAACTCCGGGGGAAGATCGAGGCCCTCGGCCTGGCCGTCCCGTTCTCGGACGATAGCTCCGTCCTCCTCGAGCCGGGCACGGTCGCCGGCCGGCGCATCACCAACCTTCTGGCCGTCCTGCCGATGGAGGGAGCGGACGCGGCCCCGGACGGAGGCCCGTCCGAGTGGACCGCCCGCCGGTACGGAAGATATGCGGCCGGCGGGAGCGGGATCATCTGGTTCGAGGCGACGGCCGTCCGCAGGGACGGGCGGTCCAATCCCCGCCAGCTCATGCTGACGGACGGGACGGAGGACGCCTTCAAGAAGCTCGTGGCCGGGACCAGGGACGCGGCGGCCAGGGCCTTCGGCCCGGACCACCAGCCGCTCCTCGTCCTCCAGGTCACCCATTCCGGCCGCTTCGCCAAGCCCGAAGGGAAACCCGAGCCGCTCATCGTCCACAGGAGCCCTTTCCTCGACCCCCTTCACGGGCTCCCGGCCGACCATCCCCTTCTCACCGACGAGGCTCTCAGCGAGATCCAGGACGATTTCGTCAACGCCGCCGACCTCGCCGCTTCGGCCGGGTTCGACGGCGTGGACATCAAGGCCTGCCACGGCTACCTTGTCGCCGAGCTCCTGGCCTCGTTCACCCGGACCGGGAGCCGCTACGGCGGCCCCTTCGAGAACAGGGCCCGCTTTCTCCTCGAGACCGTCCGCCGCATCCGGCAGGAAGTGCCCCGCCTCCTCGTGACGAGCCGGCTGAGCGCCACCGACATGATCCCCTTCCCCTACGGGTTCGGCATGGACCCGAACAAGCGCAAAACGCCCAACCTCAAGGAAGCTAGGGAGCTCGTTTCGCTGCTCGCGAAAGAAGGGGTCAGGTTCCTGGCCCTGTCCATGGGAGTGCCCGCCTGGAAAGCCCATCATGGCCGGCCTTTCGACAAACCCGTCCCCGGCGGAAGTCTCCCCGACGAGCATCCGCTCGAGGGCGTCGCGAGGCACCTCCATTTCGCCGCGGACATCCAGCGGAGCTTTCCGGGAACGGCCATTGTCGGCTCCGGCTACTCCTGGCTGCGGCAATTCTTCCCGAATGTCGGCGCAGCCATGGTCCGGTCGGGAAAGAGCACCGTCATCGGCTTGGGCCGGGGTGCCCTCGCCTATCCCGATTTCCCGAAAGATCTCATGGGCAAGGGCCGCCTCAGCCCGAGAAAAGCGTGCACGACGTGCTCGCTCTGTTCCGATCTCCTCAGGCAACAGAAGAGGGTCGGCTGCGTCTTGAGGGACCCGGAGTACCGGAGCGCTCGATGAAGGTGACCCGGACGGGGGTCGGCGGGACATCGCTTCCGGTCTACTCCCTGAACACCATCGTCATCGGCAGCGGGGCGGCCGGGCTCAATGCCGCCGTCCGTCTTCACGGGGAAGGCCAGCGCGACGTCGCCATCGTCACGGACCGTTTCGGAGGCGGGACGTCCCGCAATTCCGGCTCGGACAAGCAGACCTATTACAAGCTCTCGCTCGCCGGCGACCGGCCCGACTCGCCGTCCGAAATGGCCCGGGACCTCGCGGCCGGCGGCTCGATGCACGGGGACATCGCCCTGTGCGAAGCCCTCAATTCCGCCGAAGCCTTTTTCCACCTGGCCGGCCTCGGCGTTCCCTTCCCCCAGGATAAGTACGGGGCCTATGTCGGCTACAAGACCGACAACGATCCCCGGCAGCGGGCCACTTCTGCGGGCCCCCTCACGTCCCGCCTGATGTTTGAAGCCCTGGCCGGGGAGGTCCGCCGAAGGAAGATCCCGGTCTTCGACGGCTATAACGTTGTATCCCTGATCACTTCGGGCCGGGGCGGGCGGAAAAAGGTCATCGGGGCGGTCGCCCTGGACAGGAAAAACGCGAAGTCGAAGGGCCTGGGTTTCGTCCTCTTCAACGCCGTCAACATCATCCTGGCCACGGGCGGACCCGGCGGGATGTACAAAGCCTCCGTCTATCCCGAAGGTCAGACGGGCTCTCACGGTCTGGCCTTCAAGGCCGGGGCCGTCGCCCACAACCTCACGGAATCCCAGTTCGGGATCGCCTCGGTCAAGCTCCGCTGGAACCTGTCCGGGGCCTACCAGCAGGCCATCCCCAGGTATTTCTCGGCGGATGAAGGCGGCGGCGACGAACGGGAATTCTTGAACGATCATTTCCCCGATATGGGGGCGCTTGCCACGGCCATATTCTTAAAAGGATACGAGTGGCCCTTCGATCCAGGAAAAGTGTCCGATCACGGCTCATCGCTGATCGACCTCCTCGTCTACGAGGAAACGGTTCTCAAGGGGCGGCGTGTTTTCATGGACTACCGCCGCGATCCCGGCGGGGCCGGAAAGCTCTCCGAGTTCCATCCCGGCCTCCTCGGCCCTGAGGCGCGCGCCTATCTCGAAAGATCGGGCGCGCAGCTTCCGACGCCCATCGCCCGGCTCCGCAGGATGAACCGGCCCGCGGTCGAGCTCTTCAAGGCCCGCGGCATCGACCTCGGCCGGGAGCCTCTCGAGATCGCCGTCTGCGCCCAGCACAACAACGGCGGCTTCAAGGGGACGATCTGGTGGGAATCCAATGTCCGGCACCTCTTCCCGGTGGGCGAAGTGAACGGGACCCACGGCGTCCGCCGCCCGGGCGGTTCGGCCCTGAACTCGGGCCAGGTCGGGAGCATGAGGGCCGCCCGATTCATCGCCAAAAGGTACGCGGGCGGGCCACCCTCGCCGCCGGAGTTCGCCAGGCTGTCGGCGTCCCAGATCTCGGAGACGATCGAACTCGCCCGCGGATGGATCGGAAAGCCGGCCGGGGACCGGACGCTCCTCGCGAAGGCCGTCGCCGAGATCCGGGAACGGATGTCGGCCTGCGGGGCCCACATCAGGAACCCCGCCGATGTGGCCAGGGAAGCCCCGCGGGCCTGGGAGCTCCTCAGGCGCCTCCGCCGGGATCTGAGGATCGGGTCTCCCCGTTTACTTCCCGAGGCCTTCAAAGCGCTGGACCTGGCCCTGACCCATGCCGTCTATCTCGAGGCCATCCGGGAATATCTCGAGCGCGGCGGGAAAAGCCGGGGCTCTTACATCGTTCCGGACGGCGGCAGGCGCATCCCCGGCCCCGGGCTGGACGGGCGATGGGCCTTCACGCTCGCGTCGCCGGACGATTTCGCGAGCCGGAAGATCCTGGAGATCAGCCTGGACCGGAAGGGGATCGTAAAAAAGAGGTGGGTCGCAGTCCGGCCTATCCCTTCCGAAGACAGCTGGTTCGAGAACGTCTGGAACGATTTTCTCAGGGACAGGATCGTCCGGGAGGAGGACTGACCGTGGCCAAAAGGAGATCCGCAAAGAGGCCCATCGCTCTTGTCACGGGGGCCGGGCAGGGGATCGGAAGGGGCATCGTCATCGAGCTCGCCCGGAAGGGCTTCGACATCGCCGGCCTCGACATCCTCTTCGACCCGAGGAAGAAAGCAAAGGGGCTGTTCGAGGTCAAGGCCAGGGTCGAGCGGCTGGGCCGGCGGTTCCTCCCCGTCCGCTGCGACATCGCCTCGCTCCCGGACCATGACCGCGCCATCGAAGCCTTGCTGGCGAAGTTCGGCCGGGTCGATGTCCTCGTCAACAACGCCGGCGTCGCGCCGGAAAAGCGGCTCGATATCCTGGAAACGACGCCCGGGAGCTTCGACCGGGTGATGGGCGTCAACGCCCGGGGGGCCTTTTTCCTGACCCAAAACGTGGCGAAAAGGATGGTCGCCCGGGCGGGCGGCGGGGGCCCGGTCAAGCCATCGATCATCTTCATCACCTCCATCAGCGCGGCCGTCTCGTCCCCTTCCCGGGCCGAATACTGTCTCTCCAAAGCGGCGTTGAGCATGGCCGCGACGCTCTTCGCCCACGCTCTCGCCCCGCATGGGATCACCGTCTACGAGGTCCGGCCGGGCATCATCGCCACGGACATGACCGCGCCGGTCAAGGCCAGGTACGACCGGCTGATCGCCGGCGGGCTCGTCCCCCAGGGCCGCTGGGGCCTTCCCCAAGACGTGGGCCGGGCCGTCGCCGCGCTGGCCTGCGGCGCATTCGGTTTCTCGACCGGGGCGGTCATCGAGGTCAGCGGCGGGATGAACCTCCGCAGGCTCTAGGGCGCCGCCCATTCGATGTCACCCGGTTGTCGTCGAGGCCGGCCGGCAATTTAGGGATTGAGTTGTCTGTCACCGAAATATCTGCTATCCTGGCGGGAGACGGAGGGAACAATGGCCGGATCACGAAGGACACAAAGCCGCATCTTCTGGGGTTTCGTCTTCATCATCGTCGGCATCCTGGTCCTGCTCGACCAAATGGGCCGGGTCGATATCGGTTACCTCATCAGCCGCTACTGGCCGGCGATCTTCATCCTCATCGGCGTCTCGATCCTCATCGCCAATGACTTCAAGAGCATGGGCGCCGGACTCTTTTTCATCCTCTTCGGGGCCTTCTTCCTCCTGATGGAGATGAGGATCTTCAACCACACCGTCTGGCACTATTTCTGGCCGATCGTGATCATCTCGGTCGGGATATGGATCCTTATCAAACCGGCCCGGGCGGCGGATAAAAAAAAAATCCCTGAGTTGACCGTCGACGAGCTCCGGATCTCCCAGGTCTTCTCGGGCACATCGCGCCGCATCGAGACCCAGAACTTCAAGGGAGGCTCGGTCGAAGTCGTGTTCGGCTCGGCCGAGATCGACCTCTCCGGGGCCGGGCTCGAAGGTGGGAAGGCCACGCTGTCCCTGTCGGTTGTCTTCGGCAGCATCGAGCTCAGGGTGCGCCCGGAATGGCAGGTCGTCGTCGAAGGGAATCCGGTCCTCGGCTCGATCGAGCAGAAAAGAGTTCAGCCTGCGGACGCCGAGAAAAAGGGGGCCCTTCTCATCGCCGCCTCCGTCGTCATCGGCTCCATCCGCATCACGGGCTGACCCCGGACAAGGAAGGAACCGATGAAGAAATCCCTCTTCTGGATCTTCGCCGTTCTGATCACCCTGACGTCGGCCGTCTATCAGAGGATGACGGGCCCAACCCATCCGATGAGGGTCAAGGCCGTCATCGACGGCTCGACGATCCACTTCCGCCTCCCCCGGAGCGGCGAGAGCACGACGAAACCGGCGATCACGCTGCGGATCCCGGCACCCGCGGACGGCTACCTCGAATACCAGCGTTTCAAGACGGCCGACCCTTGGACGCGGGAGCCGCTTGTCCGCAAGGATGCGGATCTCGTCGGCTTCCTACCCCAACAGCCGGCCGCGGGGAAACTGGCCTACAGGGTCCATCTCGTCTCCGGCGGAAAGGACGTGCTGGTCGGCGGGGACGCGCCCATCATTATTCGCTTCAAGGACCCCGTTCCCATCTGGCTGCTCATCATTCATGTCGCCGTGATGTTCAGCGGAATGCTGGCCTCGACGGCGGCCGGCCTCGCGGCCCTGGACCGGAAGCGCAGCCCTCGGCGTTTCGCCCTCTGGGCGTTGGCATTGATCTTCCTCGGCGGCTTCATCCTCGGTCCCCTGGTCCAGAAATTCGCGTTCGGCATTTTCTGGAGCGGCTTTCCCATGGGGATGGACCTGACGGACACCAAGACTCTGGTCATCTTCCTCTTCTGGGTTGCGGCCGTCATCGCCGGCCGAAAGGGGAAGCCGGCCCGGGTTCCTGTCCTCGCCGCCTCGATCGTGACCCTCGTCGTTTACCTCATCCCCCACAGCCTGTTGGGGTCGGAGCTCAAGTACGCGAAAATGAATTAGAGAGTGGAAAAATGAAGAAAACCGCTTTTGCCCTTTGCGCGGCCCTGGCGCTCTCAGGCCTGGCGGCCGCGCTGTCCCTAGCCCAAGGGCAATCCGCCAGGGACGTCCCTGCCAATGTCCTGGAGATCATCAAGAAGCACTGCGCCGGGTGCCACTGGGGAAAGAGCCCTTCCAAGGGGCTGAATCTCGAACCCGGAAAGATCCAGGCGGCGATCAACGCTCCCAGCCAGGAATTGCCGGCCTTGAGGATCATCGACACGGCCGATCCCGGGGCGAGCTACCTCCTGAAAAAAGTCCAAGGGGGAAGCGGCATCAAGGGAAGCCGGATGCCTCGCATGGGGAAAAAATTGCCGTCAGCGGACATCGAGATCCTCAAGGCCTGGTTGACGAGCCTGAAGAATAAGTAACCCTCGCTTCTTCTGGCTTTTATTCTTCCGGTCGGGAGCCTGGGCTCAAAGGTCTTTCTTGGTTTTATCCTTTTCAGGCAGCTGGAACCGGACCGTCACGGTGAAGACGACCGGCTTCGCCACCCCGTTGATGACCAGCGGCTCGTAAACCCACTGCCTGACCGCGTCGAGGGCGGCCTGGTTGAGAAGGGGGATCGACCTCAGGATCATGACGTCCTGGACGTGACCCGTGGCGTCGGTCTTTGCGGATAGAATGACGACGCCTTCCACTTTAGCCTGCCGGGCGATCTCCGGGTAAACGGGGTCGACGACCTTGATGAGCTTCGGAGGCGGGATTGCGCCTTCGGCTTTGACGGCCCCCTGAGCGAACCTCTCGAGGTCCTTCTCCTTGTTCCCTGTCTTCAGCATGAACCGTACGGTCACAGTGAAAACAACTTTCTGAGGCTTCCCGTTGATGATCGCGGGTTCATATTTCCACTGCTTGACGGCGTCGATCGCCGCCTGCTCGAGCAGGGGGATCGACCGCAGGATCCTCGCGTCCTCCACGTTCCCTTTCTCGTCGGTCCGGGCCTCCACGATGACCACGCCTTCGACCTGGGCCTGACGGGCTATTTCCGGATAGACCGGCTCAACAGCCTTGATGAGCCGGGGCGGCTTGATATCCCCGATGGCCCTCACCGCGCCTTTTTCAAACTCCTCGCGCTCCTGCATTGCCTTCGCCTTGGCCGCCGGAGAAACCTCGGTCACTCCGCCTTCGACCCCGCCTAGGACACCGCCCTCGACTCCCCCGACGATTCCGCCTTCAACACCGCCCTCAACGCCGCCGCTGACGCCCGTCCCTTCGTCGGCCGGGACGAACCGGATGGTCGTCGAGAAGACGACTGGGCGCGGCTTGCCGTTGACGAGCATCGGCTCGTAAACCCATTGCTTGACGGCATCGAGGGCGGCCTGGTCCAAGCCCGGAATGGATTTGAGGATCTTGACATTAACGACACGGCCGTTGACGTCGACCGCGGCTTCAACGACGACAATCCCGGAAATTCCCGCTTTCTTGGCTTCTACGGGATAGACCGGCTCCACCATCTTGACGAGCTTGGGCGGCTTGACATCCGGAGCGGGTTCCTTGCTTGCGAGACCGCCGACGACTCCGCCGGCTACGCCGCCTTTGGCGCCCCCTTCGTCAGGCTCCTCTGCATACATTTTCGTCTGTTGTAGAGAAATGAAATAGGGCCTCCCCTGACTGTCTTCAAAACCGAAGACCGTGACGTTTTTCAAGCTTGAGACGGTGAATTCGGTGTCGAGAAGACTGGCTATTTTCGCCACGAAAACGGGGCTCCCGGCTTCCTTGATTTTCTCCTTGGCTTCAGCCTTTTGCTGCTCAAGGACTTCGATCCCGAAGGACTGGGTGCCGATGGCCTTCTCCTTGGTAATGAAATCACTTCCCCTGACCTGGATCGAATATTCCCTGCCGTCCAAGCGGAAGACGAAGGTGACCTTGGGGGGCATACCCGCTTTCCAGTTCAGGCCTCCTTCCGTCAGCAGCTTGACATCCTTGAGATTGAAGATCCGCTTGATCTGCGTCTCTTCTTTGGTCAACTCTTCATCGGACCGGAAATTTGCCGAGAACGTATACTTGAGAAACGTCGAGGTCACCACTGAAGGCACCGCCGCAAGACCTTCCTTCTCTCCCTCGAGCACCCTGAGCTTCATCTCCCATTCGACAACCTTGCAGGCGGCTTCCTGGGCAAGGGCAGGTGCAGGGCCTCCTGTTTGATCGTGCTGGAACTCATAGAATCCGGGTTCTTCCATAGCTCCGGGCATCATAAAAACCCGGCTCCCAGGTTTCAGGTGAGTTAAGCCGCGCGACGATACTACAGCCCCTGCCGTCGGACACCAAAGGCATGTCAAAGCCAACGCTAAGAGCAGGATCGACGTTCTTTTCATTATTGCATCTCTCCTTTCGTCTTATGGAGTCCTCCCAGCCCAGACGATGATCATGTCAGATCCCGCGGGCTGATAAATATAGGCCTGGGCGGGCGCCCCGCCCACGTTGATATAGTTGATCTCGAAGCGGCCTGCAGGCCGGGCATAATCGGCCCGCACGGCCACCGTCTGGACGCCGCGGAGAAGCCACAAGCTCGCGGCAGCAAGAACCAGAAACGTGGCTGCGCCGGCGGCCCACTCCCAGCGAAGCCAAGCCGGCTTTTTCTCCGGGACGGCCGTATCCTGGCCGGTCCTGCGCTCGATCCGCTTCCACAGCTCTTCCCCCGCCCGCACTTCCCCGGACTTGACGAAAAGGGCTTCGGCCTCCGTCCGGCTGACGAGCCGGGCCTGACAATGCCCGCATCTTTCTATGTGGCTCCGGATGAGAAAATTCCGAAGAAGCCGGGATGGGACCATGGCATAAAGGGCGTCAATAATTTTGCAGGACACCATTCTTGTTCTCCAGAAACGTTTTTATTTTCCGGCGGGCGTTGTAGAGGGTGACCCTGGCCGTGCTGGCTGTGCAACCAAGGACGTCGGAGATGTCCCGGGCCGTGTACCCCTCGTTCGCCCACAGGCAGAGAGCTGTCCGTTCTTTCGCTGAAAGCCCCCTTAAGAAGCGGGCCGGAAGCGGCTCGGGGCCGCCGGGATCCGGGCCGGGATTATTCGCCATGACCGCGGGTTCATGCGTCGCCCGGATCGCGAACTCCGAAAAACGGCGCTTTTTCTTGATCATGTCCAGCGATCTCCTGTAGACGATGGTCAGGAGCCAGGTCTTGAAGCTTCTCCCGGGATCGTAGCGCCCGAGGTTGTTGAAGACGCTGATGAAGGTTTCCTGGAAGACATCTTCGGCGTCCTCCTTGTTCCCCAGGACATTGAGCGCCACGGCCAGCACCAAGGGTCCGTAGGCCTCGACCATCTCCTGATAGGAGCCGGCCGCTCCCTTCAAGCAGCCCGCGATGATCTCTCTCTCATCCATGGAGCCGTGGAGCCCCTTTCCCGTTAGAGAATACGCCGGACGGATGCAATCCGTTTAAGGTTGCGGACTCGGAGAGAGTCCCTCCGGCAGGGAGCCGTCCCGCCTCTTACCATATCTGTCCGGATGCGGACAGTCCCGCTTCTTAGCGGGGCGGATTCTGAGGAGCGACCAGCAGAAGCGTGGCGGAGCGGCTCGGAGCGGCACTTCTGATAAATATCTGAAACGAGTCTCTGTATATTGTTCCAGGGACTGTGCCTCTTTTCCATCCGTGCCCGCGTCGTCGCTCAATGTTTTCTCCGGGACATCCCCCCTGCGTCCGCACATTTTTGACGAGAATTCATAGTTATTTGATGGTCCGGAGCAATTCCTCGGTCTTTTGCTTAAGGGCGGGGTGGGCGGCGGATTTCGCGGCCGGCGCGACGGCCTTGTCCGGACGCGGTCGAGCTGGAGCTCACGCTTGCGGAGAAGCCGGGCCTTCCTCTCCCCGGAAAGGGCCGACCCTCTGATCTCCTCGACCTTGGCCTTGAGCACGGTTTCGGCTGACTCAAAGGCCCGGCCCGCTTTCTCGTAATAGGAGCCGGACTCTTCCCAGCGGTCCTTCCGGCCCGCGACCGTGCCCAGCCCAAAGAGGGATTCCGAGTTGGCCGCGTTATATTTCAGCGACTCGAGGAAATCCTTCTCCGCCCGGTCGAGCTCGCCCGTCTCCAGGGAGATCGTCCCGGACAGGCCAAAAACCTCGGAATTGGTCGGCAACCTCCCCTTCGCCTCATCGATATGGCGGAGGGCCTCGGCATCCCGCTTGAGCTCGTGAAGATTCCAGGCGAGCCAGTAGTGGGCCTCGCCGAGGAGCCAGTAGCCGAGCTCGAGCATCCGGTCGAGGGACCGGATGGCGTCTTCGTATCTCCCGAGATAGCTCAGGCAGATGGCCTTGCCGAGAAGCGCGTCCCGATATTCGGGCGAGACCTGGAGGGCCAGGTCGTAAAACCCGAGGCTCTTATCGAACTCC
>JBEKBS010000040.1:0-12135 GCA_050015275.1 Candidatus Aminicenantales bacterium
AAACCGGGCCCAATCAAGCCGGCCTTTGTGATAAGATGGTGGCGTTGGGATATGCCGTCGCGAGAAGCTTGGCGAAGCTGAAAAAACCCGGCTCAGGAGGGCCCGCCGATGTGGACAGGTGAACCGCAGACCATCATCAAAGTCCTGATCGTGGCCGGCGTCGCCGCCGCCTCGATCCTGCTCGGTTTCCTTTTCCAAAAGATCCTCTCCACGAGGCTTCACCGGGCGGCCCGGAAGACCTCGATCCTGTGGGACGACCTCCTCATCGAGTCACTCCACGGCTTCATCGTCGTATGGATGTTCCTCGTCGGCTTGGCCGTCATCCTTAAGTTCGTCCCCCTCCGGCCCGAATACCTCAAGATCCTCGAGCGGACGATCGGCGTCCTTGGCATCTTCTCCGCGGTCCTTTTCGCGGTCCGGTTCGCCCGGAAGGCCATCCATGCCTACGTGGACCGGATCACGGGCGTGCCGACCTCGATCTTCAGGAATTTCGCCGTCGTCGTCATCTACCTCCTGGGCTTTCTCATCATCCTCGATTACCTGGGGGTCTCGATCACGCCCCTGATCACCGCTCTGGGCGTCGGCGGCCTGGCCGTGGCCCTGGCCCTCCAGGACACGCTCTCCAACCTGTTCTCGGGGCTCAATATCCTGATGACCAAGCAGGTCAGGCCCGGCGATTTCGTCCGCGTCGAGACGGGCCAGGAAGGGACGGTCTCGGACATCACCTGGCGGAACACGACGATCCGGGGCCTCGACAACAACCTCATCGTCATCCCGAACAGCAAGCTCGGCCAGTCCATCGTCACGAACACTCACCTCCCGGAGAAGGAGATGACCCTCTTCTTCCCGGTCACCGTGGGCTTTGACAACGACCTCCGGGCCGTCGAGCGGGTGACCGTCGAGGTCGCCCGGGAGGTCCTGGCCGACCCGGAGCGCGGCGTCCCCGGCTTCGAGCCCTACATCCGTTACGCCGCCTACACCGAGCTCGGCGTCCAGTTCAATGTCGTCCTCAGGATCAGGGAATACACGGACCAGTACCCGATCAAGCACGCATTTTTCATGAGGCTCCACGAGCGCTTCCGGCAGGAAGGGATCCGGTTCCCCGTCCCGGCCCGGAATGTCAGATTAGAGAAAGAATAAGGCTCCGGAAGAGCATCAGGTTCAGGGCGATGACGACCGCCGCGACCACCCAGAGGACGATCCTGAGAAAAGGAGTGTTCGCGTATTTCCCCATGACGGCCGAGGACGATGTCAGGCGGATCTGGGTGACGATCGTGATCGGGAGCTGGACGCTGAGGAGCATCTGGGACAGGAGCAGGGCCTTGAACGGGTCGCCGATGAGGAAGATCCCAGCCGTCGCCGCGACCAGGGTCAGGCCGACGCCGATCCTCGAGTGGAAGTCCCTGATGTCGTAGGGCTCGCCGAAGATGGCGGCGAAGACGGTGCTCCCGGCCATGCCCGCCGTCACCGTGGAGGAGAGGCCCGCGAGGATCAGGGCAAAGGCGAAGACCAGGGCCGCGGTCCCGCCGACAAGGGGCCCGAGCATGTCGTGGGCCTGTTCGATCTCCGTGACTGCCGTCTTCCCGAAGAAGGTCGCGGCCGCGATGATGATCATGGCGCTGTTGATGGCCCAGCCGACGCCCATGGAAAAGAGCGTGTCGGTGAACTCGAACTTGAGCTGCCGCCGGATGACCTTTTCGTCCGCGAGGTTCCACTGCCGGCTCTGGATGATCTCCGAGTGGAGGAACAGGTTGTGCGGCATGACCACGGCCCCGAGGACGCTCATGATGATGAGGATGGAGCCGGCCGGGAATGCCGGGCGGACCCAGGAGACGGCCACCTTGCCCCAGGGGACGTGGACGAGAACGAGCTCGTAGAGAAAAGCCAGGCCGATGAGCGAGACGAAGGCGATGATCCACTTCTCGAGCTTCGGGTAGGAATTGGTGAAGAGCATGACCAGGACGAACGCCGTGGCCAGGACGGCCCCGGCCTGGAGTGGGAGGCGGGGGAAGAGCATGCGGAGGCCGATGGCCGCGCCCAGGATCTCGGCCAGGGCCGTGGAGACCGAGGCCAGGACCGCGCTCCCGAGGATGAGCCGGGCCGGGATGGGGCGGACGTACCGGGTCGTCGCCTCCGACAGGCAGAGCCCGGAGGCGATCCCGAGGTGGGCCACGTTGTGCTGGAGGAGGATGAGCATGAGCGTCCCGAGGGTGATCACCCACAGGAGGGCGTAGCCGTGGACGGCGCCCGCCGCGATGTTCGCGGCCCAGTTGCCCGGGTCGATGAACCCTACGGTCACCAGGAGCCCTGGGCCGATGTAACGGAGGAAGGCGAACGCTTCCCGGCGGCTGGCGTGGGTCCTGAAGCGGTCGTAAAGAGCCATGTTGGGATGACTATTGTACCAATATTTCGGTGACACACAACCAAATACACTAAAATAGACGAATGCCCAATTTCGGTAATGAGTTGTATGTCACCGTAATTGACCGTAATTGTAAGGATGGGTAAACTTGCGGTTTTTCCACTTTTCTGGTATTTTTCCGACTGACGTCAAGGGAGTGAAGCTCCCGGCCGGAATATTCATCGAGGAGTCATCGATATGAAGAAAACCGCTTTGATCATCATCATGCTCGCGGCCGTCGCCGGAATGTCGCACGCGCAGACGGGCCGGACGGGAGGCAACGTCGGGATCGGGATCATCTTCGGCGAGCCCACCGGCGTGAGCTTCAAGTACTGGACGGGACAGACGATCGCCATCGACGCGGCGGCGGCCTGGTCGTTCGCCGGCGGTTCCTCCTTCCAGATCCACGCAGACCTTCTCTTTCATAGCTTCGACCTTTTCCGCGTCGATACAGGCCGGATGGCCCTCTATTACGGGTTCGGCGGGCGTTTCAAGACGAGGGATGAGAACGGCGATGCCCAGCTGAGCTTCCGCGTCCCGATCGGGATCTCCTATGAGTTCCAGCGGACCCCGATCGAGCTCTTTGTCGAGCTCGCCCCGATGCTCGACCTGACGCCCAAAACCCAGGGCGCCATCGGCGGGGGCATCGGATTCCGGTATTATTTCTAAGGCGGGAAACCGACGATCCTATCTCGGGAATCGAAACCGTCCTCCAGGTTCCGAGCAGCGTCGCTCGCCTTATCGGTCTGCTTTTTCCTGCTCCTGCCAGCGGCAGCATCGGGACCGGGCGCCGGCGCGGCAGGCGCTGATATCCCTCAAGTCCCCAGCCTTTTCCTCTCGCCGATATCCGTAAAGCCGGGGGATACGCTGCGGGTCCTGGCGTCCTTCGAAACGGGCTTCCGCGACGTCAGGATCACGGTGGTCGGGCCGGCGTCCTCCGGGCCTCTTCCGCAATTGAAAGTCAAAAGAGGAGGGGGGCCGCCGTTCTGGCAGGCCGCGGAATTCCGGCTCGGCCCGGCGGGCCGCTATACGGTCACGGTGATGAAAGACGGCCGCAACGCCGGGAGCGCCGTCTGGATCGACGTTCCGTCCGCGGGGCCCCGGGCGAGAAAGACGCGGGGCGTCTGGGATAACGAGAGAGGCTGGACGAAGGCCGACGAGAACCTCTACTCCGCCTGGCTCGAAGCGCTCTTCCTGGGCACCGACGAGCGCTCCTCGTGGCCGTCGCTTCATGAGGCCGTGGACGACCCGGGGAGGAACCTTCTCTTCGACCACTTCGGGGTCGGCGAAGACGACCCGGGCGGACGGGACCGGGTCGAGATGACGCCGGACTGCGCCGACAATCCTTTTTTTCTCCGGGCCTATTTCGCCTGGAAAATGGGACTGCCCTTCGGTTTCTACGAGTGCAGCTGGGGGAACCTGGACTCGGCCCCGCGGGGCCTCCGCTGGTGGACGAACGAATCCCTGAGCGGGGGAGGGGGGGGCCCGGCGCAGGCTTTCGGCCGCATGCTCCCCATCCTCAAGAATTCCGTCCATGCCGGCAACGGAAGGATGGAATTCAAGACCGACCAGTCCGATTATTACCCCCTCCCTTTGACGCGGAAGGACTTGAGGCCGGGCGCCGTCTTCGCCGACCCCTACGGTCACACCCTGACGATCGTCCGCTGGGTCCCGCAAACCGCCAAGAGCCCGGGACTGCTCCTCGCGGTCGATGCCCAGCCCGACGGCACGATCGGCATCAAGCGCTTCTGGGAGGGGAATTTCCTCTTCAACACGCGGGAAGTGGTCGGCGAACCGGGCTTCAAGGCCTTCAGGCCGATCGTCCTCGAGGGCGGGCGGCCGAGGCTTCTGACGAACGAAGAGATCAAGAGGAGCTCCGATTACGGGAATTACTCCCTGGAGCAGGAAAAGATGTCCGCGGGGGCGTTCTACGCGGCCATGGAGAAGATCATCAACCCCGACCCTCTCGATGCCGGGGGCGCTTTCCGCGACATGTTCCGGGCTTTCCATGAGCAGCTGATCGTCAGGGTCGGGTCCGTGGCCGTCGGCGAAAACTATATGAAGACCCATCCCGGGGCGGTCATCCCGATGCCGGCAGGCGGCTCGGCCGTGTTCCAGACCACGGGGCAATGGGAGGATTTCTCGACGCCCAACCGGGACCTGCGTCTGCTCATCGGCATCGATACGATCCTCGGGTTCCCGGATAAGGTGGCGAAGAACCCGAGAGCGTTCGGGATCCCCGAGAAAAGGACGCCGGAAACGGTGAGAGACGAGATGCTGGCCCTCGAGAAGAAGTGGGCAGCGGAGCTCACCATCACCTACGTCCGGTCGGACGGCACGCCACAGACGCTGACCCTCGGAGACATTTTCGAGCGCAAAGAGGCCCTCGAAATGGGTTACAACCCTAACGACTGCGTTGAGACACGGTGGGGGGCGCCCGAAGGGAGCGCGGAGAGGGCGGCCTGCCGCCGGAGGGCCCCGGACTACCAGGTCGAGCGGATGAAGGCCATGCGCGTCTGGCTCCACAAGCGCCTCCACCCCGCGACATAGCTTCTTGGGGGTCGGACCAATTTATCTTCTGCTAAATAAATGAGTTAGTTATTATTCGAGACCCTTTTATGGCCTTAAGTCTCGCTTCTCAGCCCCAAAAACAAAGAGTTAAGGCCGGCGGGCGAGCTTCCTCAACCGGCAATCCTTAAACCTTTGTTTTTGGCCATTAAAACAAGGACTTAAGACTAGGAAGGCGGCCCAAAAATCGACCATCTATATCAATATCGATGAGTTAATTTGGCCCGACCCCAACCCTAATCAACCCTAATTTTTTTTGACATCACTTCCGGAAAGTGTTAACTTTTCAATTAAAGCATGGGATATCACAGCATCGCGCTGAAGAGGAGATGTCCATGGACCGAACCATCCGATTCACTCTGAACGGCAAGCCCGTGAGCCTCTCCGCCGACCCGGAGCGGATGCTCCTCTGGGTCCTCCGGACGGACCTCGGCCTCACGGGGACGAAGTTCGGCTGCGGGGAGGGTTTCTGCGGCGCCTGCACGGTCATCGTCAACGGCGAGGCCGTCCGCTCCTGCCAGACCCCGCTCAAGAGCGTCGAGGGCAAGAAGGTCCTGACGATCGAAGGCCTGGAGAAAAACGGCCGCCTTCACCCCTTGCAGGAAGCGTTCATGAAGCACGACGCCCTTCAGTGCGGCTACTGCACGCCGGGCATGATCCTCACGGCCTACAGCCTGCTCCAGTCGAAGCCCCGGCCGGGGGAGAAGGATATCCTGGACGCCCTCGAGGGCAACCTCTGCCGCTGCGGCGCACACCAGCGCATCGTCACGGCCGTTCAGGACGCGGCCGCGGCCGTTCAAGGAGCCGGAAGCCATGAAAAAGAATAGCTACGACGAATATCCGTTCGAGAACGTCCCGAACGACGCCCTGAGCCGGCGTGACTTCCTCAAGCTCACGGGCGGCGGCATCCTCGTTTGTGTGACCTTGGGAGAAGCCTCTCTCCTTCAGGAGGGGGCCCAGCGGCGGGCCGGCGGGCCGATGTATCCCGAAGATATCAACGCTTACCTCCTGATCCGTCCGGACGGCCGAGTGACGAGCTTCACCGGCAAGATCGAACAGGGCCAGGGCGCCATGACCTCGCTTCCCCAGATGGTCGCCGACGAGCTGGACGTCCCGCTGGCCTCCGTGGACATGGTCATGGGCGATACGGAGCTTTGTCCGTATGACATGGGGACGTTCGGCTCCATGACGACGCGTTTCTTCGGCCCGGCCCTGAGGGCCGCCGCGGCCGAAGCCAGGGCCGTGCTCCTCGAGCTGGCCTCTGAAAAGCTCAAGGTCCCGGTCGGCAGGCTCTCGGTCAAGGACGGGGTCGTCTTCGACAGGACGAACGCCAAGAACAAGGTGACCTACGGCGAGCTCGCAGCCGGAAAGAAGATCGAACGGCACATCACGCCGAAACCGTCACCGAAGCCCGTTTCCGAATGGGCGGTCATGGGCAAGCCTGTCCTCCATCGCGACGCCCGCGAGAAGGTCACGGGAAAGGCCAGGTACGCCGGCGACATCCGGGTGCCCGGGATGCTCTACGCGAAGGTCCTGCGGCCGCCCGCCCACGGCGCCAAACTCAGGAAGTTCGACGCCTCAGAGGCCGCGAAGATCGCCGGCGTCACGGTCGTCCATGACGGCGACATCGTCGCGGCCCTCCATGAGTTCCCGGATGTCGCCGAAAAGGCGCTGGCCGGGATCAAAGCGGAATACGAACCTTCC
Organism: Candidatus Aminicenantales bacterium; assembly: GCA_050015275.1. Lineage (GTDB taxonomy): Bacteria > Acidobacteriota > Aminicenantia > Aminicenantales > Saccharicenantaceae > DATKJS01. The sequence goes on from JBEKBS010000040.1 coordinate 6,674, forward strand.
GACTCGAAGCTCGACGACAAGAATATCTTCGAGCACCTCCTCAGCGTCGCCCCGCCGGCCAGGACCGTCGCCGAGGGCGGGGACCTCAAGCAGGGCGAGGCCCTCTCGTCCGCCGCCTTCGACGAGACGTACCTGAATAGCTACGTCGCCCACTCGGCCATGGAGACGCATACCGCCCTGGTCAAGATCGAAGGGGACAAGGCGACGGTCTGGCCCTCGAGCCAGGCGCCTTTCCGGGTCAGGGACGAAATCGCCCAGACGCTGGGCCTGCCGCCCGGGAACGTCCATGTCATCTCGCCCTTTGTCGGCGGCGGCTTCGGCGGAAAAACGGCCCACCGCCAGATCGTCCAGGCGGCCAGGCTGGCCAAGCTCACGGGAAAGCCCGTCCAGGTCGCCTGGAGCCGGGCCGACGAGTTCTTTTGGGACACGTTCCGGCCGGCCGCGGTCGTGAAGATCAAGTCCGGGACGGACGCGGCGGGGAAGATCGTCCTCTGGGACTACACCGTTTATTTCGCGGGCGAGCGGAGCTCGTCCCATTTTTACGACATTCCCCACCACCGGACGGTTTCCGTCGGGGACTGGGGAGGCGGAGCAGGAGGAGGAGCGCCCAGCGCCCATCCGTTCGCGGTCGGGGCCTGGCGGGCGCCCGGCTCGAACACCAACGTTTTTGCCCGCGAATCCCAGATCGACATCATGGCGGCGAGAGCGAAGATGGACCCCCTCGAGTTCAGGCTGAAAAACCTGACCGACGGGCGGATGAGGCGCGTCCTCATGGCGGCCGCGGACAAGTTTGGCTGGAAGCCAGGGGCCGCGCCGAGCGGGCGCGGCCTCGGCCTCTCCTGCTCTGACTACAGCGGGACCTACGTCGCGGCCGTCGCCGAGGTCGCCGTCGATAAGAAAACGGGCGGGATCGGAGTCAAGCGCGTCGTCTGCTCCCAGGACATGGGCCAGTGCGTCAATCCCGAAGGCGCGACCATCCAGATCGAGGGCTGCGTCACGATGGGGCTGGGATATGCCCTGGCCGAGGAAGTCCACTTCAAGGCCGGCGAGATCCTGGACCTCAACTACGACACCTACGAGATCCCGCGCTTTTCGTGGCTTCCGAAGATCGAGACGGTCCTCGTCGAAAACAACGCCCTCCCGTTTTCGGGAGGCGGCGAGCCGGCCATCACCAACATGGGGGCTGTTCTGGCCAACGCCGTGTTCGACGCGACGGGGGCCCGGCTGTATCAGCTCCCGATGACGAAGGACAGGGTCAAAGCGGCCCTGGCCGCGATCGTTCCGAAATAAGCGCCCGGGCCACAGGCCTTCGCCCTTAGGAGCCGTCCCCCGTCAAGAGGGGGCAACCGCTAAAGAGCGGAAAAGTTCTTCAGGACCTTTTGGATTCTTGCCTTTTTTTCCACGGGGTCCAGGTCCTCGACGATCGGAAGGAGAGAGTCCTTGAGGTCTTTTTTCAGGGCGTTGTCGAGCCATTCGATCGCGTTGGCCACTGAGTTCCGGGTGCCTTTCCGGATATTCTGGTAGGCCGTGCGGATGTCCTCCTGCGGATAGTACAAGCCCAGCAGCTTGAAGATTTCCGCGAAATAGACCTCCAGGTTCCTGTCCAAGTGCTGCCGGAGCATTGCCGTCTCCTCGCCGGGACCCAGGCTTTGGATGTCGATGAAGGTTTGGCAGTACCTTTTGATGAACGAGCAGGTCTTCTTTTTGAGCGCCCACGCCGATAACGGGATCTCCGGATTTTCCGCGCGGACGCGGTCCAGGGCATCGATGAGGACCTCCTCCAGCCCGCCGTCCCCGTGTTCCAGCTCCTCCATCAGGGCCAGGACGGCCCTCCGCGTTCCGGTCCGGGCCAGAACTTCGACCACGGCCATCCTCAGGACCATCGCTTTGGAGGCGTCATGCAGGTTCTCTTCGAGCGCCCCGATCGCCGCGTCGCCGTAGTTGTGCAAGGCGTCCACGGCGTCCTCCAGGGTCACGAAATTGCCCAGCTTCCGGATGATCGCCGGGATGTCGGCCGCCCGCTTGAGCCTGGCCGCGCTCTTCAGGGCGAAGCAGGAGACCCTTGGAGAGGCGTCGTCGATGAGCCCCGTGAGCCGGTCGGCCAGGGGGGAGGCCGGACTCATCAAGCCGATGACTTTGGCAAGCTCCATCTTATGGACCTCCGAATCCTGCTTTTCCGCCAGCACCTTGTCCAGGTAGGATTGCATCACCTGCTGATAGTCGTCCGAGGACACGATGAGGGGGATTTCGGTCAGGATGTCTTCGGGCCGGAGCTCGTCAGGAATTTCCGGGAATTGGGCGGCCCCTCCGGCCGCGAAGCGGTCGGCGAGGGCCGTGGCCCGGACTTCCCCGGATTTCTCCTCGATGATCTTCTTGATGTCCGGGCTGAGCTTGTCCCGGGCCAGAAGGTCGAAGATATGGAGCGCGTAGAGGACGGAGCTCCAGTTGCGGCTGTCGATGGTGTCAAAGATGAGCTTGGCATATTCGACGTCGAGCTTTTTCGTCAAGTCCCTCTCGGCCCGGTCCCACAGCGGCTTGATGTTCCCTTTGAGGGTCGCGAGATACTCCTTCCCGATCTTCAGGTTGAAAAAAGCCCACGGGATGAGGAAGGCGATGATGACCCAGCTCAGATACTTGGCCAGGCCCGGGTCAAATACGGGGGTATAACCCTGGACGGGCTTATTCAGGAGAAGGGCGAAGGCGAGGAGCACGAGGGCCCCGACGACCTTGGCGAATTGGCTCACGAACATTTCGATGAAGGCCTTGGCCTTATGTCTCAGAGGAGCGGGGACGGGGATGTAAAGGATCTCCCGGATCGGATGGCTCACGGAGAAGGTCAGACTTTCGTCGCTCCCCCTGATGAAAATTCCGGAAAGAAGGCCGAAGGGAGTGAGAAGGATGGCCAGGGAACAGGCCAGGATCACCGCCGGATTGAGAAGCAGGGAATGGGCCGCGTCCAGCTTCCTGAGAAAATACCCCGCCATCAGGAAATTCAGGAAGAGGGCGAAAACGGTCAGGGCGGGTTCGAAAAAACCGAAGAAGGACTGCAGGGCTTTCTGATTGACGGAATAATGCAGGAAGGAGGCGGAGAGGAATTGGAATTCGATGCATGTCGAAACGATGACCCCGATGGCCACGATCACGGCGATGAGGGAGAGGAACCTGTCCTTCCGGACCGCGTCGAGGCTGTCCATGAAGCCGGCTTTTCGTCTTTCCCGGGACACCTGTCCAGCCGGTTCCAGGCCGTCCTTGGGCGGCTGTTTCTCCTTGGCCACAAATATGGCCCGGACGACGAAGATGCTGCCGAAGAGCATGGCGCAGGCCAGGGGCATCAGCCAGACACCGAGAAAGGTCTCGGACAGGAATCCCACCAGCAGCCCGCCCACGACACCGCCCAGGATCCCGCCGGTGTTCAGGAACCCGATCAGGCGCTTGGCTTCCCTGGGATTATAGATCTCGTTGACGATCGTCCAAAATCCGGTGATGAGGACAACGATCAGGACGCTGGCCCAGGTCCAGTAGAAAAATGAGATAAAGTGGCTTTGTTGGCCGTAGCGCGTCCGAAGGACCCATTGCAGGAAGATCCCCGAGACGGCGAAGAAGACGAGGCTGGAGGTGATCAAAGCCGGGATCGACGTGTTGAGCTGGACCTTGGAATAAAGAAAGACGACCAGGCCGGTGATGACAACCGCGGAGAGGTAGGCCTCCGGAAGCGCCCCGACTCCCTCTCTCCAGAGGAAATGGGTTGTCCGGAGGGCGTTGATGATGGTATGAGGAGCGGCGATGAGGAAAAAATAGGAGAAAAGCAGGAAAGCGAGCTTCTCCTCGCCGGGCTTGATCTTGATGAAGCGGCGCAGAGTCCTGGACCGACGGCCGATTTCCATGCCTGACCCCCCTTCGGGTCGGGTTGGGCCAAGATTAGCAATAAAGAACAGGCGAGTCAACCTTGGATCCGCCCCTCTTGACCAGGGCCGGCGGCCGGCGCTATTATCATTTTAAGATGGGGGCCTCATTTCCTATCCCCAAACGATGATCTTGAGAGAAAGAGGAAAGGGGGGACCGATGGAGATCTCGCCGTCGAACGGGATGGAAAAGCCGGGCCAGGAAGCACCGGGAATCGCCTATCGCTTCCTTAGGATCTTCACGGACATCAAAGCCGGGGAGGCGGGCACCGCCCTCCTCCTGACGCTCAACGTCTTTCTCCTCCTTCTCGCATACTATCTCATCAAGCCCGTTCGGGAAGCCCTCGTGATATCCTCAAAGGGTCCGTTCGTCAGAAGCTCTCTGGCCGCTGCCCAGGCCATCCTGTTCATCTTTGTGGTCAAAGGGTTCAGCCGGCTGGCCTCGAAAGTCGCGCGGCACCTCCTGATCGCTTGGGTCACGCTCTTTTTCATCTCCAACCTGGTCCTCTTTTGCCTCCTCAAAGTCTGGGGGGTGCCGGTGGGGACACGGGCCATCGCCTTTTTCATCTGGGTCGGCATCTTCAATATCATGACCGTGGCCCAGTTCTGGAGCTTTGCCGCCGATATCTACACCGACGAATCCGGGAAGCGGCTGTTCCCCATGATCGCCGTCGGCTCGACATGCGGCGCCGCCTTCGGGAGCGCGATCGCCAACATGATCATCAAGCCTCTGGGGCGCCATTTCGACTCCGGCATGATGCTGATGGCGGCCAGCGTCCTGGGCATTTGCATCGCCCTGACGATCGTCATTCACAAAAGGGAGATCAAACACATCCGGGAAAGGGCCGGCAAAGGCCAGCCCAAAATCCTGGAAGAAGAAAAAAGCAAGGAACGACCCCTGGCGAAAGGAGGCGGGTTCAACCTGGTCTTCAAGAGCCGCTACCTCCTTTTCTATGCCCTGCTGATCCTCTGCCTGAATTATGTCAATTACCAGGGGGAGAACATCTGGGGCTGGGTCGTCAAACAGACCGCCGCCAAGGCGATCCACGCGGGGATGGCAGGAGGGATGGAAGCCCAGTTTACAGCCGGCCTTTATGCGGACTATAACCTCTTGTACAACATCATCGCCATGGTCGTTCAGCTCTTTCTCGTATCGCGCATCTTCAAGCGGGTCGGCGTCAGCGGGGCCCTCCTCATCCTGCCCTTTGTCGCCCTGGGCGGATATGGTCTGATCGGGGGGTTGGGGGCGTCATTGTTGTTGGTCAAGTGGGCAAAGGGTTTTGAGAACGGCCTGGATTATTCCCTCATGAATACGACCAAGGGCGCTCTGTTCCTTATCACCTCTCGAGAGGAGAAATATAAGGGCAAAGCCGCGGCTGATACGTTTTTTTACAGGACCGGCGATACCCTTGCCTTCCTCACGTTCGTCATCGGCATGCAATACCTGCACTTCAGTGTGGAACGTCTGGCCCTGGTCAACGTCGTGGTCACTGCGATCTGGATCCTGTTCTGCTTCCTGGTGATCAAGGAATACAAGAAGATCAAAGCCAAGGCGGCGGT
>JBEKBS010000041.1:0-10587 GCA_050015275.1 Candidatus Aminicenantales bacterium
GAGCTCGTGGCGGCGAACCTGCGGCTGGTCGTCTCGATCGCCAAGAAATACAGCAACCGGGGCCTCCAGTTCCTGGACCTCATCCAGGAAGGGAACATGGGCCTGATGAAGGCCGTCGAGAAGTTCGAGTATCGGCGGGGCTACAAGTTCTCGACCTACGCCACCTGGTGGATCCGCCAGGCCATCACCCGGGCCATCGCCGACCAGGCCCGGACGATCCGCATCCCGGTCCACATGATCGAGACGATCAACAAGCTCATCCGGGTGTCGCGGGCCCTCGTCCAGGAGGTCGGGAGGGAGCCGTCGAGCGAAGAGATCGGCAAGAAAATGGACATGCCCGTCAGCAAGGTCCGCAAGATCATCAAGATCGCCCAGGAGCCGATCTCGCTCGAGACCCCGATCGGCGAGGAAGAGGACAGCCACCTGGGCGACTTCATCGAGGACAAGCTCATCCCCTCGCCGCCCGACACGGTCATCCATATCAACCTCAAGGAGCAGATCGAGGAGGCGTTGAAGTCGCTCACGGAGCGCGAGGGGCGGGTCCTCAAGATGAGGTTCGGCCTGGGCGACGGGAACGAGCACACCCTGGAAGAGGTGGGCCAGCAGTTCAAGGTCACGCGGGAGCGCATCCGCCAGATCGAGGCCAAGGCCCTCCGCAAGCTCAAGCACCCAAGCCGCAGCCGGAAGCTCAAGTCCTTCACCAACAACCACTAATTCGGTGACACACTAATTCGGTGACACACAACTAATTACCGAAACTCGTGTTCATAAAAGGATGCGGTTCATCGAACTCTCCGGAGGAAGCGTCCTTCCTGCACGAATCAACCGCGGTTTGGGTCCCCTTTTCATTATCTTCAGGACTCTTCCCGTGATCCGTTCGAGTCTTTCGACAAAATCCTGATCGCCCGCGGGCCGGCCTGTCATTGTGTTTCTTCTCAGATTGTTAGTTTCACACTCCGGAACTGCCTTGGATAAGAAACCAGCCCAGTCCTTGATTTCATCCTGCATCGCGCAATTTCTAATCAGCGGATCTTTTTGTTTGAGAATGTGCGCGTGTGCACTCGACCAAGGATAATCCTCTGCTCGGGCAACGAGACCTGCCCTTACGGGATTGCATTCGACGTACCTCATAGCGGCGATGAGGTACCGGCCGTCGAGGGGGCAAGAGAAAAACCTGCCTTGCCACAGATAACCTTTCCAGTCCTCGCGGATATTTATGGTCAATGTGTACTTCCAATGAGCTGCGCCCAGCCCTTTCGTGAAGCTCTCCGGGGACTTCGGCACAGCGACGAGGTGGACGTGGTTGTCCATCAGACAATAGGCCCAGTAGGTGACCCCGGCTTCATCGCCGTATTTCTTGAGCAGGCGCATATAGAATTGGCGGTCTTGATCGCTGAAAAACACCTTTTGCCGGCGATTCCCACGCTGCACGATATGATGGGGCAAATCCGGAATGACCACCCTGGCAATACGTGGCATTGGCTTGATTTCTCCGATGGACAGATGTTCTGACAGTCCTTATTCAGATCATTCTGCTTTCATAGGAGATAAGACGCTCACTAGCAAACGGATTGCTCATTAGCAGATAATGTCGGTAATTAGTTGTGTGTCACCATTAATTGTGTCCCCGTAATTGGCAAACCGGCCTGCTTTCCGTAATTGACGAGTGTCCAATATTTTGTTATAAAGGGGGGCCTGGGCCTATAGCTCAGTGGTAGAGCCACCGGCTCATAACCGGCAGGTCCCAGGTTCGAATCCTGGTAGGCCCATTCGCCGTGAGGCCGGAAGAGAATAGAGGGATAGTGGACATCGATTTCGACGGGATCATAGAGCTCCAGCGCCTGGATTCCGAGATCCATGCGACATCGCTTGTCCTCGAAAGCATCCCCCGGCTCATCCAGGACATCGAAAAGAGGATCCAGGTCGGCTCCAAGGCGGTCGCCGAGGCCAAGGACAAAATGGCCCAGAACCAGAAAAAGCGCCGCGATCAGGAGACCGAAGTCAAGGACCTCAAAGCCCAAGTCGGCAAGTACAAGCGCCAGCTGAACGAGGTCAAGACGAACAAGGAATACACGTCCTTCCTCAGGGAGATCGAGGAGGCCCAGCACAAGGTCGATTCCCTCGAGGAGGCGATCATCGCCGAGATGCTGGCCGCCGACGACATCGAGGAGGAGATCAAGGCGGCGACGCTCAAGCAGGGCCAGGAGGAAGAGAACCTCCGGAAGGAGAAGCTCGCCCTGGACGAGAAGTCGAAGGAGATGGAGAAGAAACGGGCCCGGCTGCTCCAGGAAAGGGAGGCCCTTCTCCCCCGGATCCCCCCGGACCAGATGGGGATCTACGAATCGATCTTCCTGAAAAAGGGCGGGACCGCCCTATCCCCCGTCAAAGATGACTTCTGCGCCAAGTGCCACATGCGGATCCGGCCCCAGATGCTCAACGAGATCCGGGACAAGGTCAAGATCATCCTCTGCGAGAATTGCGGCCGGATCCTCTACTGGCCGGCCAAGCCCGAGCCTCCCAAACCGGACTGACCGCTCCGGTCCGCTCACGCCCCGTTCCGGCCGTCCCCCGATTCCTCCCGGTACATGGATTCGATAAGGTCCTGGTATTTCCCCTCGACGATGGAGCGGCGGACCTTGAGCGAAGGCGTGATCTCGCCCTCCTCGATATCGAAGTCCCGCCCGAGCAGGACGATCTTCTTGATCCGCTCGTACGACGCCAGGAGGGGCGTGGCCTTCTCGACCTCGGCCCGCATGAACTCCACGACCCTGGTGTTCCCGACGAGCTCGTCACGGTCCTTGAACGGGATGCCGTGGGCCCGGGCGTAGGCCTCGAGCTTCTCGAAATCGGGGACGATCAAGGCCGAGACGAACCGCTTCCGGTCGCCCAAAACGACCGCGTTGGCGATGTATGGGCTCATCTTGAGGATGTTCTCGATGGGCTGGGGGGCGACGTTCTTCCCCCCCGAGGTCACGATGAGGTCCTTCTTCCGGTCGGTGATGACGAGGAAGCCGTCCTCATCCAGATGGCCGATGTCCCCGGTGTGGAACCAGCCCCCCTCCGTGACCTCCCGGGTCTCGGCGTCCTTCTTGTAGTAGCCCTTCATGACGTTCGGGCCCCGGGCCAGGATCTCGCCGTCGGACGCGATCCGGATCTCGACCCCGGGGATGGGCTTGCCGACCGTCCCGAACTTGAGGTCCTCGAAGGTGTTGACGGCGAGGACGGGCGCCGTTTCGGTCAGTCCGTACCCCTCGAGAACGACCAGGCCGAGAGCGTAGAAGAACTCGGCGATCTCCCGGGACAGTGGCGCCCCCCCGGAGACGAAGAACCGGACGCGGCCTCCCGTGCGGGCGATGATCTTGGAGAACACGAGCTTGTGGGCGATGGACCGCCTGAGCCCGAGCCCGGCCGGGATCGGCCTCCCGGCGAGCTTCCGGGCGCCGAAATCGCGCCCGACGTTGAGCGCCCAGAAAAAGATCTTCCGCCGGATGATCGGGCTGACCAGGACCTGGTCCATGACTTTGGTGTAGATCTTCTCGAAGACGCGGGGGACGCTGACCATGATGTGGGGCCGGAGCTCCAGGAGGTTCTGGGCGACGGATTCCACGCTCTCCGCGTAGCCGATCGTGCAGCCCGCGTAGAGATAGGTGAACGTGACCATCCGCTCGAGGACGTGGGAGAGGGGCAGGAAAGACAGGCAGACGTCACGTTCCGTGAACTCAATGATGCTGCGGACCGTCCGGATGTTGAACAGAAAATTTCCGTGGGTCAGGACGACGCCCTTCGGGGCGCCCGTCGTCCCCGACGTGTAGATCAGGGAGGCCTCGTCATCGGGCTTGACCCGGGCCAGGAGATCATCGAAGAGGCCGGGCATCGCCGCTCCCAGCGATTTCCCTTTGTCCTTGAGCTCCGCGAAAGTCAGCACGCCGGCCGGAGCCGGGCCGTCCATCATGATGAAGTGCCGGACCTTGTCCAGGCGGGCCCGCAGGGGCTCGACTTTCTTCCAGAGGTCGGCGTTGGAGACGACCACGACGGTGGCGTCCGAATCGTCGATGATGTAGCGGACCTGTTCCGGCACCAGGGTCGTGTAGATGGGGACGGTCAGGCCGCCTGCCGAGAGCGTCGCGAAGTCCGTCATGACCCATTCGGGCCGGTTTTCCGAGAGGAGGCAGAGCTTGTCGCCGGCCCGGAAGCCCAGGGAATTCAGCCCGAGGCAGAGGTCCCTGACGGCGTCCCCGAACTCCCGGGTCGAGATCGGGACGTACGCCCCCCCCTTCTTGACAAGCATGAGGTCGTCCTTGAGATAGGACTTGAGCGTGCTGGCGAGAAGCTGGGTGAGCGTCGAGACCATTGCGCCCTCCAATCGAAAAGTGCCCTGATTCTATGGTTTGGCGCGCGCCCTGTCAAGCGGCGTGGACGCGCCCGTCGCGGAGCTCGATCGTCCGGTGGGCCATCCGGGCGAGCGGGAGGTTGTGGGTGACGAGGACGACGGTCAGTCCCGTTCTCTCGTTGAGGTCCTTGAGGATCTGCCCGATCTCCTCGCTCCGCTTCGTGTCCAGGTTCCCGGTCGGCTCGTCGGCCAGGAGGATCTGGGGCTTGTTGACCAGGGCCCGGGCGATGGCCACGCGCTGCATCTCGCCGCCCGAAAGCTGGCCCGGGAGATGGTCCTTGCGGCCGTCGATCCCCAGGAGCCTGAGGATATCGCCGACATCTTCGGAGGCCCCGGGCTTCCGGTAGAAGGTGAATGGAAGGACGACGTTCTCGTAAACCGTCAGGGTGGAAATGAGGTAGAATTTCTGGAAGATGTAGCCGAAAACATCTCGACGGATGCGGGTCAGGCGGGCCTCCGAGAGGCTCTTCCCGTCCGCGAAAACGGGCCGGCCCTCGAGGAGGAGCCGGCCGGACGTGGGGTTGTCCAGGCAGCCGAGGACGTTGATCAGGGTGGTCTTGCCGGAGCCCGAAGGCCCGACGATGGACAGGAAGGAGCCTTTCTCCAGGGTCAGGGAGACGCCGTCGACGGCCGGGATCTCCTCGGCGCCGCGGCGGTAGACCCGTCGGAGGTTCTCGGCCTCGATCGAAAACCGGCCGGGCGCGCTCATGACTCCTCATCGCTCCGGATGGTCTCCAGGGGACGCATGCGGCCCGCCTTCCAGGACGGGTAGAGCCCGCTGACGAGGCCGACCAAAGTGATGACCGCAAGGGTGATGAGGACAAGGCGGAGGTCGATCGAGACGAGGCCGCCGCTCGGCGAATAAGGCAGGAGCTTCCGGATCAGGATGTCCGTCACCTTGGCCGTGCCCAGGGCGAGGGCCGTCCCGATGAGGCCGCCGGAGACGCAGAGGACGATCGTCTCGAGCCAGACGAGCTTGAAGATGTCTCCGGCCTGGGCGCCCATCGATTTCAGGATGCCGATCTCCTGGCGCCGCTCCATGACCGACATCAGGATCGTGTTGACGACGCCCATCATGGCGATGAGGATGGCGATGAGGGCGATGGAGAAGACCATGACCCGGGCCGTCGAGACCAGGGTCATGATGGTCGTCTTGACCTGGGTCAGGCTGACGACCTGGACGTCCGGGAGCTTGAACATCTTGTCCTCGAACTTGGTCATGTCGACGTCCTTCTTGACCTTGATCCCGATCGCCGTCAGCTCGTCCTTGACCCCGAAGATCTCCTGGACCGCGCCGAGGGGTAGGAAGATCGTCCCGTCGTCCTGGGTCCCGGTCCGGCGGAGGATGCCGACGACCGTGACCTCGACGTTCTTGTCCGGAATGAGGTACTTGTCGCCGACCTCGCGCTGCTCGAGCTCCGCGACCTCGTAGCCGAAGACCGCTTCGTGGGCCCCGGGGTCCTTGAACCAGGTCCCGGCCTTGAAGGGAAGCGCGCTCTTCAGCTTCGGGAACGTCCGAGGGTCAACGCCGAGGAAAGCCGCCAGGCCGCCGCTCTCTCCCTTGTTCGGGTCGAAGACGACCTGCATGAGCATGGGCGTCACCCCCTCGACCTCGGGTTCCCGGGCCACGTCGCCGGCGATCTCGGCCTTCATGTACTTGAGCCCCGTCCCGCCCTTGAGCATGAGCGTCGCGGCCTCGTACGGACAGCCCTTGGCCACGACCAGCATCTGGAAGCCCAGGTTGTCGATGTCCTTGTTCAGCGACTTCTCGTAGCCGCTGTTGAACCCGAAAAGGCTGACCAGGACCCAGCCGGCCAGGGCGATGCCGATGACGGTCAGGGCGCTCCGCGTCTTTTTGCGGAGCAGGTTCTTATAAGCGACCTCGAACAGGCTGATCCTTTTATCGGCCATGATGATCTCCTTTGAGAGCGATCGCCCCTTCCCCGGGGCCTGAGAGTCGAGGGGTTAGCGTCCACTCCAGATCGCGGTTTTTCACGCCGTTCCCTCACCGTTCTTTCTCGGCGTCTGCAGAACTCGCTCAGCGATCATATCACGATTCCTTGCCGGGTCTTGCTCAAACATCCTCGCCGCCCTCATGAGAGGGAACATTCAAAAGAGGGTTCCCTCTCATGAGGATACCCTCGAAAAACGCTTCGGGAAGGCTAAACCGCTTTATCACGTTCCCGCTATCCCCTCGGCTCTCATTCGACTTGGCCGGTTGGTTTCGTGCCTGGTCTAACGGACTTTAGATATTTATTCCCCATCAGGAATTCGTCGACCAGGATGAGGTTCTTCTTGGTCGCCCGCAGGGTGGCCCGGAAGTCCTGTTCCGAGCCGGGGTCGGGGTTCTTGATCCGGCTGACGGGGCCAGCAGGGTCTTCCTTCCCCGACACGACGTCGTAGCGGGAGAAGTCCTTGAGGCTGAGGCCCAGGAACTGGTTCCCGAAGGCGGGCTCGCGGAAGGGCTTGGCCGCCTTCGACGTCAGCTTCTGAAAATAGAAGCCGCGGATGACGCCCTCCCGATCGAGGGCCAGGAAGACCTGGAGCCCGCCGTATGTCCCCTTCTGGTTGACCCCGTGGATGTAGCCGATGAGCTCATTTCCCTTGTAGATCTGGTACATCGTGTAAGGGACATCGGCCGTCTCGAAGAGCCCCTTGAACGTATCGCCGAGGCGGGCCTCGATCTCCCTGAGGAGGGCGTCCCCGCCCTTTTTGGCGATGGAGACGTAGAGGGTTTTGTAGCCGGTCGATCCCGGGAACAGGCGCTTGACGTCCCGGTCGGGGTCGTTGAGGTCGCAGCCGACGGCCGCACGGAGGGCCGATGCCCCGGCCAGGAAGAGGAGGACCGCTAAGGCCAGGGCCTGGAGAAGCCGCCGCGTTCGAAACATCCCCATCTCCCTCACAATCCCTTGTAGTAATAAAGCTGGAGGACGAACCGGGCGTCTTTCCGGCCATGGTCGTATTCGATCATGGACCGGGCCGCGAGGTCGGCCGTGACCTGGAAACTCACGCCGCCGGCAAGTTGGGAACTCCAATCGACGCCGTTCCTCATCACGGCGGGCTGGACTTCGAGCTTGAGCCGCCCTTCCGAAAGCAGGTTCAGTCCCGCGCGCCAAAACAGGAGGAGGACGTTCTCTCCCGCTTTCCGGCCCGCCAGGACCTCGACCCGGTTTTCCAGGTTCCTCCAGAGGTACGTGGCGTCCGCGGCGACGGCCGTGAAGCCGAGGGGGGCGGGGCTCATGAGATGGTTTCCCATCGTGTCGAGGATCCTCCCGGAGGCGAGGGAAGCGCCGACGCTCCAATTGTCGCGGGCGAGGACCCCGCCGGAAACCCTCAGGGCGGCGAGGTAGTTGCCCTTGAAATAAAGCGGCATGCCGCTCCCCGTCGTCAGGGAGGCGGCCGCGCTCCCCCACGAGGTGTCCCGCTGGAGGCCGACACCCCAATCGCGGTCGAAGCCGTAGCCCATCATGGCCGGACCGGCAAGCAGCAGGGCGTGGCTGTCAAGGGCATAATCCAGGCCGAGGGCCGGGCGGTCGTGGCCGGCCCAGATATCCGCGAACCCGGCCTTGAGACGGACGTATGCGTTGTAGAGCTGGGGCTCGAAGCGGTGCTCTCCCTCCTGGTCGTAGGCCACCCGGGCCTGAATGGCCAGGACACCCCAGTCCCGGGTCCCGCCCGACAGCCGCTGCACGAGATCAAACCCGAGGCTCGGCTTCTGCATGACGTCTCCGGGCGTTTGGGAATAGAGCTGGACGGCCTCCGCCGCGGTCGAGTAGGCCGCGACGGCCTGGAGCTCGAGATAGAAAAGGGTGCCCTGGGCGAAGAGCGGGGCGGCCCCGAAAAGAATCAGGATGGCCGACGCGAGGACTGGTTTCTTCATCGGTCGAGCGCCGTATCAGAAGCCCCGTCGCCTCCCCCTGAAAGGTCCCCTCCCGCCCGGAGGGCCGGAGGGCTCAGACATCGAAGGTCAGCCGGCCGCGGAAGATGACGATCTTCGTCCGGGAAAACGTCAGCCGGACCTCCCAATCGCCGGGCATGACGATGTTGACGGGCAGGAGATAGTCACCCTTTTTGTTGAGCTTGAAGGCCACCTCTCCGGAATCGTGGGCCCCCCTCATGGACGGCATGTCGGACTGTCCTGTGATGTCCAGGTCGGTGACCTGCTTTCCGTCCTTGTCGAAGAGGCGGATCTTGAGGATGGCCGTCCCTATCTTGGGGGTCCGGTCGAATTCGTAGATGAAATAGTATACCTCGCCGATCCAGCACTTCTTGCCGGCCTTGGGCAGGTCCTTGAACTCCGGCGCCTGGGCCTTCGGGCCGCTCGGCGTAAGGCCGGGCGAGTTGCAGCAGGACGCCGCCGGCTGGGCCAGGGCGAACGCCGCCGCGAACAGGATGAAGAGGCCGACCGCCGCCGGACGTTTTATGATCTGGATCATCGATATTTCTCCTTGTTTTCTGGATATTTTATCATAAGTTGCCCGGCCGCACGACACTTCGGAACCCAGCAGCGCAATACGCTGCCATTATTTGTGGACGCAGAGGGGGATGTCCCGGACAAAACATCGAGCGCGACGGAAGACTCAAGAAATAATCAAGGCGTGAATTTAAAAATACAGCATCAAGTAGAGTTTCTGCTCGCCGTTGCGTTTGCGAACATTCGGAAGAACTCGAAGGTAGTCGTCCTTTTGGAGATATAAATATCCAAATCCAAGGCTGAGAGTGCTGAAAAGTTTGGCTGCAATTCTGGGTTTGAATATGCCGCTGATCTTATTTTCAGCCGATCCGATATACTTATGAAGCCAGTCAAGGTCATGGATCGAGGTCACTTGTCCCCTGTCCCCACGAGCGGAATTGAAATAAGCGCCTCCGGAATAGGGATGAAAGAAAAAATTTATACCTAATCCGTCTGTATTCCATTCCCGGCCCGTTTTTGAGTGCGGGGATTGATGCCCTCTGGGTCGCGGAGGACCTTTGCTCCCGGATGATAGGCGCCCGTACGCGTGTGATCCATCACTGATGAAGGCCACGAAGCAGACCAGGGCCGCCAGGGCAAATTTCCATTTTAGCCCGCGAGAACGGTGCCTTTCTTGTTCCGTCACGGCATCCTCTAATATTTATCTATGCGAGCTTTGTGCCAATTCATTTTCATTATTTCCTCTCCGTTATTCATGATTGCGATTTGCTTTCAAAGCCAAGATGGCCACGACAAATGGGGGGAAAAGGATGGCCCGGGCTTCACAATCATTTCGGGATAGCTTTGCAGGACATATGCTCTTTTATGAGAAATGTACTGTTTTTAAGGACACTGACTTAGAAGGAAGCCAGCTCAATTCGTATGCCCGGGCTGCCGATGGTCTAATAAGGGTAGTTCTCAACCTGCCGAGAATACGGAAAGAATTTGGCATGAAAATAGCATTAAAGCTAGTGGCTACATCCGAATCCATCGCGCCACCCGATAAAGGAAGGGCGCGGGACGGCGAGAGGCAAAAAAAGGAGGTTCACAAAATGAGAGAGGTTAGACTACCAAAGAATCTGGGGATGATCTTGCTGGGCATCTGGCTCATCATGTACGGGCTGATCCCGTTGCTCCATTTCAACTTTCGGGGCCTGCCCTTGGTCATGGCGATCTTCGCTATTGCAACCGGTGTTTTGATCCTGTTCGGCCGGTAAGCCTGCGGATTCAGTCAGTGTTGTTTTTATGAGCGGCGCGTCTAGCGCCTTGCAATCAGGGCCCGGACAATAAACGCCTGCGTCCCCCGACAACCGGCCGGGTTCGCAAGCATTTGGACCTCATCCCTGCAAACATGACCGAATCATGGGGCAAGCCCAGCTTCGAGGATTTTCCAATCCTATGAGGGAGCACTGGGCGAGATGTTGGTGAAAAAGAGCAAGATTTGGGGCGCGGCCTTCTTGCTGCTGGCCGGCCTCCCGTTTCACCTCGTCGCGAGGGATCAAGCTTCCGAGGTGCGTGAGAACAGCCCGTCGCGGCCTTTCTCGCTCTCGATCTGCGGCGGTCCCACCGCCCAAGCGACCCTCATCCCGGCTGTCCCACGGGCTCTCTCTCCACCGACTCCTCAGGCGACAGGTATGTCCGCCCCGCCCGCCCCGGCGAGTGACGGGGAATTCTCGCTCAGATCCATTTCCCGCGATTTCCTGAAAGACGCCGGGCAGATCTGGAGCTACCCGGTTCACATCCG
>JBEKBS010000042.1:0-11208 GCA_050015275.1 Candidatus Aminicenantales bacterium
TCAAGGAAGACATGGAAACTTTCGCGGAGAGCCCCGAGGGCTGGGTCGTCCCCATCCTGACCGAGCCCTTCGAGGAGGGCGTCAAGTCGGCCCTCGGCGGAAAGGAGCGCAAGAAATGAAGCTCCTGCGCTCGAACCCTTCATCGGATCCTGGCCGACGATGATCGGCCGCAGCCTAGACATCTCGAATGAGGACCGGAATTCTCGGAATACACGTTTGACCCCGCTTTTGACCGGCTTGACAACTTCGTCGCCGGAGTCTTTAATGGATGGGAAAAGATGCTCGCCGTGAACAATCTCTCCGCGAGGAGATCGATCATCCTCGCAGCCCTGGCAGTCGCTTGTTCTTTGCTCACGCCAGTCTTCCCCTCGGCCTCCGCTCTTCCGGGCCAGGTCGAACAGGTCGTCGAGGTCAAAACTCTTCTCTCGCGGGACGGCGTCCATCCGGGCGAGACGTTCAAGGCCGCGATCGTTCTCAAGGTCCAGCCCGGCTATCACATCAACGACAACGCCCCTCTCGATGAGTTCCTGGTCCCGACGACGGTTGCCTTCAACGACAACCCCGGCCTCGAGGTCGTCGAGATCTACTACCCGGCCGGCCATCGCGGCCGTTTCGCCTACTCCCAGGCCGAGCTCACGGTCTATGAGGGCGAAGCGGTTCTCGGGGCCATCCTCAGGGCTAAATCGGGTGTCCCGGCCGGACCGTTGAAACTCACAGCCACCTTGAGCTACCAGGCCTGCGACAATACCTCCTGCATGCCGCCGAGGGACCTGCCGTTCGAAGTCGCGATCCCCATCGTCCAGGCCGTCCAGGAAGGCCACGACCTTCATCCCGAGATCTTCGAAAAGATCCCGTTCAGGACGCCCAAGAAGTAGCGGGAATCCCTGCCAGACCGGGCAGAATGGAGTCATCGTGAACGAATCACGTCTCAGGCAAATCCCCTCCCTCGACGCCCTTCTCCGAGAACAGGCCGCCGAGGCCCTGGTCAGGGAGTACGGGCACCAGGCCGTCGCCGCGGCCGGCCGGGCCGTCCTCGACGAGGTCCGCTCCGGGATCGCTGGGCCGGGCCGTCCTTTCCGAGGATGCGGCGGAAGCCCTGCTGGCCGTCGCCCACGGCTACTCGACCCTGGCCCTCGATCTCGAGACGGGCCGCCGGACGTCCCGCGACCGTCACGTCGAGAGCATCCTCCGCGAGCTCACCGGGGCCGAGGCCGCGACGATAGCCAACAACAACGCGGCCGCGACGGTCCTCATCCTCAACACCCTGGCGCAGGGCAAGGAGGTCATCGTCTCGCGCGGCCAGCTCGTCGAGATCGGCGGCTCCTTCCGGATGCCCGACGTCATGAAGACGAGCGGCGCCATCCTCCGCGAAGTCGGGACGACGAACAAGACCCACCTCCGGGATTATGAGGAGGCCATCGGAGAAGCGACCGGCGCCATCCTCCGCGTCCACCACAGCAACTACAGGATCGTCGGGTTCGCCGAGGAGCCCGGCATCGACGAGCTCGTCGGGCTCGGCCGTTCCAGAGGGGTCCCCGTGGTCGATGACCTCGGCAGCGGCGCTCTCGTTGACCTCAAGGAGTTCGGGCTCGCCCCCGAGCCCCTGGTCCAGGCCAGCATCCGCGCCGGGGCCGACGTCGTCTGCTTTTCCGGCGATAAGCTCATCGGTGGTCCCCAATCGGGGATCGTCGTCGGCAAGGCCGCTTGGATCCAGAAGATCAAAAAGAATCCGCTGGCCCGCGCGTTCCGCTGCGGCAAGCTCAGTCTCGCGGCCCTCGAAGCCACTCTCAAGCTTTTCCTCATGCCCGAGAACCTGAGAGCCTGCCATCCGATCTACCGGATGCTCGGCCTGACTCCGCAAGAGCTCGGACGGAGAGCCAACAAAGTGGCTTCCGCCCTAAAAAAGTCCCTCCCCGCGGGCGTCCGGCTCACGGTCGGGGACGGCAAATCCCAGGTCGGCAGCGGGGCGGTGCCCGTCGAGACGATCCCGACCAAGGTCCTCGCGGTCGCCTCGCCCTCCCTCTCCGCCGACGACCTGGCCGCGAAACTCCGTTTCCTCTCTCCCCCGGTCTTCGCCCGGATCAGCAAGGACGCCGTCCTCTTCGATTTCCGGACGATCCAACCCGACGAGGACGCCATCGTCGAGCGGGCGCTCGTAAGCCTTCTTAGATAAGGGAAACGGATTGCGAGCAATAGTCATAATTGTAAACGGAGCGGACGCAGGGGGGATGTCCCGGAGAAAACATTGAGCGCGACGCGGGCACGGTCCCTCGTCTTTTGGACGAGGGGACTCCCTCCGAGTCCGCGACTCCAGCGAATACGAAACGGCCGAAGATTGAGATGATCGATTACAAGAAGCGCAAGCGGATCATGGGCCGGTCGATCCGGCTCGGCCACTGCATCTGCAACCCCAAGGAGCCATGCCCCTGCGACCTCTTCAAGCGGAAAAACGTCTGCCTCTGTTCGGGCGAGCGCGAAGAGGACGCCCTCGAAAACGTGCCGCTCACGTCGCTCGTCGAGAACGCCGGCTGCGCCTCGAAGATCAGCCAGGAGGACCTGAAGAAGGCCCTCTCCGGCCTGCCCCGGATCTTCGACCGGCGCGTCCTCGTCTCGTCCGACACCTGCGATGATGCCGGGGTCTTCAAGCTCAACGCCCGGACCGCGCTTGTCCAATCGGTCGACGTTTTCACGCCGGTCGTCGACGACCCCTACGTCTTCGGCCAGATCGCGGCGGCCAACTCGGTGAGCGACATCTACGCCATGGGCGGACGTCCGCTGACGGCCCTTTCGATCATCGCCTTCCCCATCGAGCGGCTGAGCCCCCGGATCATGAACAAGATGTTCCAGGGCGGGATCGACAAGCTCCGGGAGGCCGGCGTCGCCGTCCTCGGGGGCCACAGCATCAGGGACAAGGAGATCAAGTTCGGCTTCTCCGTCACCGGGATCGTGAACCCGGACAAGATGACGGTCAACAGCAAGGCCAAGCCGGGCGACGTCCTGATCCTGACGAAGCCCCTCGGGACGGGGACGTTGACCTTCGCCCGCCAGATCGGACGAGCCCCGGCGAAAGGGCTCGCCGCGGCCGAGCGTTCCATGACCGAGCTCAACCGCGCCGCCGCCGAGTCCATGACCGCCGCGGGGGTCACAACCGCCACCGACATCACCGGCTTCGGGCTGGCCGGCCACCTGAGCGAGATCGCCGCCCAGAGCGGCGTCGAGATGGAGATCTACGGCGAGGCTATCCCGGTCTTCGAAGGCGTCATGGACCTCATCCGTGACGGCGTTATTTCCGGGGCCGTCGAACGCAACAGGGATTACGCCTCCGCCTTCGTCAAGGTCGGGAAGGGCGCCGACGAAGACCTCGAAACGCTTCTCTACGATCCCCAAACCTCGGGCGGGCTCCTCATCTCCGTCCGGAGATCGAAGGCCGCGGCTTTTCTCGCGGCGCTCAAGAAAAAAGGGGTCCGCCATGCGATGGTCATCGGCAAGGTCACGCGCAAGGGGCCGGGAAAGATCATCCTCAGAAAAAACTCGCTGTCGGACTGAGCCGCGATGCCTGAAAAAGATCACGTCATCGTCGGGACGGCCGGGCATATCGACCACGGCAAGAGCGCCCTTGTCAAAGCCCTGACCGGCACCGACCCGGACACCCTGCCCGAAGAAAAAGCGCGCGGGATGACCATCGAGCTGGGCTTCGTCTTCCTCGACGACCCCGGCTACGAAAAACAGATCGTGTTCATCGACGTCCCGGGCCATGAGAAATTCGTCAGGACCATGGCCGCCGGCGCGAGCAACGTCGACGCCGCCCTCTTCGTCATCGCCGCCGACGAAGGCATCGCGGTCCAGACGCGGGAGCATTTCGACATCCTCCAGCTTCTCGGGGTCAAGCTTGGAGCCATCGCTCTGACCAAGAGCGACCTCGTCGACGAGGCGCGGATATCCGAGCTCACCGGCGCGGTCCGGAGCCTTGTCCGGGGTTCCTTCCTCGAAGGCGCGCCCATCATTCCCGCCTCTTCCGTCACGGGCGCTGGGCTCGGTGACGTCAAGAAGGCCCTCCAGGAGATCGGCCGGAAGGTCGAAAAACGCCCGGACAGCGGGATCTTCCGGATGCCCGTCGACCGCGTCTTCACGATCCAGGGGTTCGGGACGGTCGTGGCGGGCACCGTGCTCGGCGGCCAAGTCCGCGCCGGCGACCAGGTCGAGATCTTCCCGGACGGGCTCCAGGCCCGGGTCCGGGGCGTCCAGGTCCACAAGGAAAAAAAGGACGCTTCGGGCATCGGCAAGCGGACGGCCCTCAACCTCCATGGCCTGAAGAAAGAGGACCTGCGCCGGGGCCAGGTCGCGGGCGCCGAGGGCTCGCTCGTCCCCACCGTCCGTCTCGACGCCCGCCTCGACGTCCTCCGCAGCATGGAGAAAGATGTCAGGCACCGCGACCGCGTCCGGCTCCACATCGGCACGGACGAGGTCATCGCGCGCCTGGCGGTCCTCGAGGGCCAGAAAATCGTGCCCGGCGGCTCGGCCATGATCCAGCTCATCCTGGAGAGCCCGACCGTGGCCCTGCCCGGAGACAGGTTCGTCATCAGGTCCTTCTCCCCTCTCGTGACCATCGGGGGCGGGCGGATCCTCGACGCCAGCCCGAAGAAGCACAAGCGGTTCAGCGGCCAGGTCATCGAAGGGATGGAGCGGCTGAGCGGAGCGGCGCGTGACGCGGCGGAGCAGGCCTTCCTCCAGGCGGCCGGCGCGCCCATGAACGTCAAGGAGGCGGCGCTCAAACTCGGGCGAAGCGAGGCCGAAGTCGAGGAGTCCGTCCGGGAGCTGCTGGCGGAGGCCCGGCTGGTCAAGATCAGCCCTGAGGAGATCGGGACCTATCTCCACCAGTCGGTGTATGCGGGGCTCAGGGACAGGGTCGCTGATAAAGTCAGGAAATATTTCAAGGCCAACCCGGATCGGCCGCTCATGCCCTACTCGGACATCCGGGCGGAATTCCTCAAGCATGGCGATGCCCAAACCCTGAAGCTCGTCGTGGATGACCTCTGCCGGGCGAGCGTGCTGTTCAGGAAGGAAGCCGAGATCGGGCTCGTCGGCCACGAGGCCCGCATGAAATCTGCCGACCAACAGATCGCTATGAGGATCGAGGGCGCTTTCCGGAGCACCGGGCTTGCGTCGCCCCTCGAGGAAGAGGTCCAACGGAAGCTCGCGTTGACCCCGTCGTTGTTCAAGCATATCCTCGACAGCCTGATCCGCGATGGCAAGATCGTCCGTCTGGGCGCCAAGGTTACCTACCATCGCGATGCACTTGACGGGGCCCGGGAGGCCGCGCTCGGGCTCATCGCTCGGCACGGCAGCGTCACGATCGCCGAGATCAGGGATAAGCTCAACCTGTCCCGAAAGTACGCCCAGGCGATCCTGGAGTATCTCGACAAGACCGGCCTGACAAAACGGGTTGAAGACAAGCACGTTCTGAATAAAAAGCCTTAAGCCCGCCTGCCGCGCGGACTTGAATAGGAGGGACCGATGAACCGTATCATCCATTTCAACATCTACGCCGATAACCCGGGTCGGGCCATAAACTTCTACGGAACCGTTTTTGGCTGGAAGGCCGAGAAATGGAATGGGCCCGTGGAGTACTGGATGATCACCACAGGACCCGACGATAAGCCCGGGATCAACGGCGGCATCGGCCGGAGGGAGGATCCCGGGGACCACACGATGAATACGATCGGCGTGCCCTCGGTCGACGAATTCGTCGTCAAGATCAGAGCCGCCGGAGGAAAGGTGGTCGAACCAAAGATGGCCATCCCCGGAGTCGGTTGGTTCGCTGTCTGCCTCGATACCGAAGGGAACACGTTCGGCGTGATGGAGGACGATCCCAAGGCCAAATAGCCGATATTGTCACAAGTGCGGTTCGGCTATTGAGGAAAGCGACGCCGAAACCCTGTCCTACTCGCCGGCCCTTCGAACCGGAAATATCGTCGAGGCGGTAGGCCATTACGAGAGATTCCTGCAACTCTGGAAGAATGCCGACATCGGGTTGCCGGAGGTTGCCGACGCTCAAAAGCAGCTCGAAGCCTTGAGGAAAGCCCCTTAATCGCCAGACCTTGCCTTGATTTGTTGAACCCTCCTTTCAAACCTATCCAAGAAAAGTCGTCTTTCTTTTTAAGGATCTTTGCCCCCTGGCAGTTCCAGCCCGGGATCCTGCCGATTTCGCCCGCATTTAGAGCAGCCAAGGAAAGTCCTATTTATTCCGCTTGACAAAGCTCACGAGCGCTCTTATTTTTATCAATATCAGGGGGATAAAAATGAAGCCAGATGAATTGCTTGCTATTGTGATTTCTTTTAAGAACTGGGCTGTCTGGGTCATTATCGGCGTCGTAGCCGTCTTCGGCGCGCTCGGAGGCTGGGCCCACAAGCTGGCTTCGCCGACCGAGGATCAACGCCGTTGGCCCAGCTTCGTGATCGTTGGGGCGGTCGCGGCGCTGGCGGTGCTTTTTGTTCTCGGCCCGAAGGACCCCATAAAACTCATCGCCTTGGCCGTCGTCTCAGGATACGGGGGCAAATCCATCCTGGACGCCCTGGGAAACAAGGTCAAGCTCGCCCTGTCCGAGGCCGAGACCAAGAAGGCCAGGGACCAGAGAGATCAAGTCGTCGCCGTTGCGAAAGAGGCGATTATATTGGGCCAAGGACACGCCAATAAGACCAAGGAGGGCACGGAAACCTTAGAAAAACTCGAGGCCCGCCTGGAAGCGCTGAAAAGCCTATTTCAATAAATAGGACAACGGAGGGTGACCATGCTAAAGACATGGGGGCTCTTGATTGCCGCCGTGGCCTTGATGGCGGCCTGCGCGGAAATCAAGGTTTCGCGGCTGACCTCGGATAAGGATTACGTCGAAGGCATCCGGTTTTATCGCCCCGCGCCGTATCTTCTGGTGACCGAGGACGCCAAGGGAGCCTTGCAGGTTTCGCTGATCTACCTGCCCAAGACCAAGGAGGAATACGTCATCCAGTTCAAATCTGGCCTCGGCTCGGCCGATATGAAATTCAAGCTCGACGGCGGCTGGAATCTCACCGACTTCGGTGAGACGAGGGATTCTAAGATCCCGGAATTGGTCACTTCGCTTGCGACTGCGTTCACGGGAGCGCTGAAGAGCGAACCGGGCGGACCCTCGAAACCCGCTCCCGGCTTGTACGCGCTCATCTTTGATCCCAATACCGGTCTGGTCAGCGAGATCAGGCTTGTTTATAAGTTCTAGCCGCCCTGGTGACCCGAGCTCTTCCCCCACTCCAGGCGCTTGTCAGGTAGCTCGGCCTGAATCATTGAACGAGACATGAACGCGGGGGGGGGCAATGTCCCGGTTAGCCTTCCGGACTTCAAATCCCCCCTCGAGGGAAAATCAGCATCGGCGGCTTCTCCCCTGTTGGACCGCATCTAGTTTGTTTTTCTTGCGTTTATCGATCTTGATGGTTTTATCACGTTTAGGCTAGACTGAGCTATTTTGTGCATTAGTTTGCACAATCTCTGCACAATTCTCTCTAAGCGTTTCTTGACCGTCCCGGACGGCCGGAGGTATAGTACGCGCATGATCAAAATGGGAAAAACACAGCTGTCAATATCTATCCGTTGGACCTCGGCTATCGCGCTCGTCTCTCTTCTCCTCTTCGTCTTCGTCGTCGCCCAGCGCCCGGCCCCGCTGGCCGGAGACGCGGCCTTTCCCGAATCGACGGCGAGCCTGAGGGTCGTCGACCTGGCGGGAACACCCTACCAAGTGGGCAAGGTCCACGGCCAAACTCTCAAGGCGGAAATCCGGGAGCTGGTCAAGCGCTGGAAGCAGGACCTGGAAAAGACCTATCAAGTCACGGCAGAAGTTTTTATCCGGGAACTCCTGAAGAAGACGGACTTTAAGCCAGCCATGGACCGTTGGACGCCGGGCCTTCTCGATGAAGTCCGCGGTATCGCCGACGGAGCCGGGATCGATTTCGACACGATTTACGCTTATCAACTCATCGACGAGATATGGGCCATGGGCCCGGACCTGGGCTTCTCCAAGTGCACGACCATCGCCGCCGCGAAGAGGAATGGAAATCCCGCCTATGTCGCCCAAACCCTGGATCTCCCCACCTTCTATCACGGCTTTCAGACGGTCCTTCGCATACGGGACGATCGGGATGATCTCGAAACCCTCGTTTTCACGATCCCGGGGGTCGTTGCCGCCAACGGATTGAACAGCCGTTCGGTCGGGGTCTGCGTCAACGCCGTCACCCAACTCGCCTATTCGCCCAAGGGGCTCCCCGTTGACTTCGTCATCAGGGGCATCCTGCGCCAGAGATCCTTCGAACAGGCTGTGAAGTTCCTTCAGGACGTCCAGCCCGCGGCGCCGCAAACCTATGTCCTCGGCGGGCCAGTCGAAACCACTGTCTTCGAGCGCTCGGCCGACAAAATGTCCAGGTTCATCCCCTTTGCGGACGCCGAGTTCAGCTACCACACAAACCACCCTCTGATCAACGACGATTTCAACCCGCGGTTCCCGGAGATGCTGAAGCGAAAGAACATGACCCTTGAGAGCTATCAGGCCCTCTGCCCGCGCTTCAACTTCCTCGGCCAGCTCCTCAAGGACGACTCCGTCACCATCGATCTCGATGCCCTCCAAGGGATCTTCAAGAACCGCACGTCCGGGATCAATAACGAGGGAACCTACGGCTGCACCATTATGGTCCTGGGCAAGAACCCGGAGCTTCACATCTCGCCAGGCCGGCCTGACGAGGCGCCATTCCAGGTTCTCCGTTTTTCGCCTCGCCCCGGGGGATAGGCCTTTCTTGACACCCGTTCCAGGACGGGCTACCATCACTCAGCCGACGGGAGGGTCAGGGTTCCGGTGAACCCTCCGGTCTTCAAAAACGATCCCGGCGGAATTCGGCAGCGGTGGATTCTCCCCTGTTGGAGTGTAATTCCGAAACGTCGCTGTGTCCCATCCTCGCCCACTATACCACCCCTGAAGTGAGATTTTAAAGAAAACTCACATTATGGGTGGACCGTTTTTCAGGGATGAGATCCGGACTTGCAGGCTTTTTCTCGTAATACCTGGACCGATTTTAGGGGCGGCGGCCTTCTTCCACGAGCGTTACTGGCTCAGCTTGACCTCTCCGCCTCCGGAGCCGAGGGGGAAGCCGGTCTGGGCGATGTAAACCCCGGCCGTGGGAATGACGACCTCAAAGCTGCCGGATTCCCGGCCCGCGTACATGTAGCCCGGGTTCAAGGACCGGCCCGTGGCTACCTCAAAAATCAACAACGTGCCCGTGCCTGTGGGCTTGGCCTTGTAAGCGTAACTCACGGTCAGCTTCCCCGCGGCCGCCTTGAACGGCTTCGAGACGGCTTGCGTCATCTCCGGACCCGTCAGGATCTGGGGCAAGGCAACGGCCGTCGACGTGTCGGGCTTTGCAATGGTCACCGTCCAGGCTCCCATCCCCATAATCTCGAAGATGAGGTCGCCCTGCTTCAGGACATTCTCGTCCACGTGGAGAAGGTAGTTGCCCTTGGCGTCGTTGAAGAAGGTCGTGTCGACGATGTTGCCGGCCTTGTCCTTCACCGTAATGCTCATGAAACCTTCGCCGGCCGTCCGCCCGACGACGTAAGCGCCGACGGCAAGCTTGAGGGGCGACGTCGACTGAGCAGCCGTGCCCTTGACGGTGATGACGCCGCCTGCGGTGGAGACCGCGGCCTGGGATTCGCTCGCTGGAGTGGATGCAGTTGCGGTTATCGCGGCAAGGATGATGAGGGCGATCAGAACGGTCGGAATCTTGAATTTCATTGTTCCTCCTGTCGGGAAAGGGATGGCAGGCTCTAACTTTGTTCTAGCGCCGGAACCAGAAACTTCCCCTCCCCGAATCAATGTACTACCTCTGAACTGCGATTTTCAACCTTTTTCAGCTCTTCCCGGTCAAGAACCAACGGAACCTCCTTGCTTCTTCAAGAGAGGCGCCCAACTACTTGCTCAAGGTGGTCCGAGTCGTCCTGGCGGCTGTTTCAGCGACTTTCATCGCCCATTTATCCGCATCCGCGCGGTCCGGTATCTCTTCCACTTCCAATTTAAACCTCGTGCTTCCTGCCACGCCGAAGTAAAAACAATGGTATGAATAGAAATCCGGCGCCCCTTCTCCATAAAACCGTCTCCGCTGGGTCACCCCTTTCCCCCAGGGATACTGAGTTACTTCCGGCGGGCTGACCATCTGGGACGGGTTTTCAGCCATACCTTGTGCTGTATTCTTGCTGTCGGTTTCAACTTGCGCTCGAGAGCCCGGCAATATCATCTTCCACTGGTCATTATTGTCGAAGGAGTCGAAGACCAAGTGGTAGCGAGTCATTTCCTGACTCCGCAGACCGCTTTTTTTCTCGGCGAACAAGGTGATTTCCACGTAAAACGAGTTCACGCCAAAGCGCTGACCAGTGACTTGGGCCCCTTGTGGGACCAGAGCAAGGATTTCCGGTGGAAGCTTTTGACTTTCATTTACCTGAGCCAAACCGTCCGGCACACTTGCCGCAATACCTATCGTGGCAATGATCATGAGGAGCACCCCGCAGTAAAGTTTATCCATTATAGATCCTCCGAATCGGAATTCCCGACATTGAACGCTCCCTTGACCTCAAGCCATACACCCACCCTTTTCCGCTGTTAAGTTATTCTCTCCCATGGCCTGTTTTGGGGGACATCACAGCTTGCTCTGACCTATTACCGCTCAATGTACCACCCATGAAGTAAATTTTTCAAGCCGCGGGGTTGAAAACCGCGGTTTAGAGGCAGTATCTTAATCGGGAGCGGCTCATGAAAAGAGGAAAAGCCATGGAACAGAAGAAAATCGCTGTTTTTGTGGGAAGCCTTCGCCAGGAATCCTTCAATCGGAAAATGGCCACGGCGCTTACAGCACTCGCGCCGGGGTCACAGAAAGCCGGGCGCTGTGATGAGCGTCTCAACAGGCGCCATAGGCGGATTCGGCACGAACCACCACCTGCGTCAATCGCTGGTGTTCGTTAATGTTCCCACCATGCCGCAGCCCGAGGCTTACATCGGGAACGCCGGGAATCTCTTCGATGAGGGTGGAAATCTTGTCAATGACTCGACAAGGGAATTCGTCGCGAGATATATGCACGCCTTCGCCGCATGGGTTGAAACCAACACGTCCGGCAGGAAACCCTAACCTCACCAGATGGCGTCGCCG
>JBEKBS010000043.1:0-9923 GCA_050015275.1 Candidatus Aminicenantales bacterium
GATCCCGCTTCTTGACCAGGCGGCGATCGACGCGGTCCGGCAGTGGGTCTACGAGCCGATGATCATCAACGGCCGGCCCCGGCCCGTCATCTTCACCGTCACCGTCAGGTTCCAGCTGAAATAAGCCCCTGGCGGCCCCCCCCGGAGGGGTAGTTCTCCAGGGAGGGGACTTTCCTCGTTGTTCCGCCCGATGATAATCCCCGTTTTTTCCCCCCGCCGGGGGTGAGGGAATTCCCCTACGAAATCACCCCCGCCGAGGATTGCCCCTTATCCGCCCCGGGCCCATAGTGTTCTCGCAGGAACAAAAGAAGGGACCAAAGGGAACCACGGGATGCCCTAGCGCATCCGGAGATACGAGAGCATGAAAAACGGGAGACGGCGGCTGACGGTGCTTCTGGCCATCGCCCTGATCGCTCCCGCCTTCCTCGCATCGCCCGCGTCGGCCGACGGCAAGAAGCTCCAGGTCATCCAGGACAGCGCCGTGGTCCGGCTGGATCCCTCCGAGCGGAGCCCGGCCGTCGAAACGCTCAACCGGGGAGCCATCCTTTCCCTGGCGAGCGCCGTCAAGATGAAGGTCTGCTGGTTCTATGTCTATTTCACCTCCCTCCAGTCGGGCAACACCCGCTCGGGATACGTCCACGAGTCCTGCGTCCGGAAGCTCTTCCCGTCGCTCAAGGTGATCCAGATCACGTCGGGGGACGAGATCGTCAACCCGACCCAGATCGACCTGGAATCCTCGTACAAACCGAACGTGGAGTGGGGGACGAGAAGGGAAGAGCTCATCCGGGCCGAGGGCCGGCCCCAGACCCAGGACGCCTCCCAGGGCGTCGAGATCCTCGTCTACCGGCGGGAGATCATGAAGAAAAAATGCCAGGTCGAATACGTCTTTGACGACGGCAGCCTCGTCTCGACCCGTTTCCGTCTCATGGAGAACTATGCGGACAAGAACCGCTACATCGAGGATTACAACAAGCTCCGTCAGTACCTGACGGCCACGGTCGGCGCGCCGCGCGCCGACCGGACGGTCTGGCAGGACCGCTTTTACGAAAACCAGAACGACTGCTGGGGAATCGCCCTCAGCCAGGGCCAGGTGGAATTCTCTTCAGAGTGGGTCTTTCGTGACACCGAGGTCCGGCTCACCCTGGCCGGAGCCAACAACCACGTTCTTTTCGGCGCCGAGCTCAATGACAACAGGCTGAAGAAACCGACCTCTTTTTAATCCCTCCTTTCTTTGCCCCTCTTCCCGCACCCCCCGGGAAGGGGGGCCTTTATCGCTCAGCCGATGTCCCTCTGGGTGAAGCTGAGGCTGACCCGGTTTTTCCCCAGCCACTTGCTGTGCAGCATGAGCTGTTCGGTCCGCTTGATGAGGGCCTCGACGGAGTCGTACCGCTGGACGACGCTGGCCCCGAGGGAGACGGTCGCGTTCAGCATGCCCGTCTCGGTCGTGATGTAGGACTCGGCGACGAGCAGGCGGAGCTTGTTGGCCACGATGTCGAGCCGGCTCTCGTCGATGTTGAGGAGGACGACGAGGAACTCCTCGATGTTCCAGCGGCCCACGATGTCGAAGTAGCGGACGTTCTTGAGAAGTGTCCGGGCGACCGTCCTCAGGATCTTGCTGGCGTTGAAACGGCCGAATTTATCGAGCGTCTTGTTGAAGTTGTCGATATCGACGTAGATCACGGCGAAGGGCAAGCCGTATTTCTGGAATTCCTCCAGGCGGCCCTTGAGGGTCATTTCGAGGAACTGCTTGTTCGCGACCCCCGTTTCCGTATCGAGGAGGCCCATCTTCTCGAGCTCCGCGACGCTGAGGGGGACCGTGACCTTGGGCGCCGTGTCAGCGAAAGTCTCGACGGCCCCGATGATCGCCCCGTCCTCCTTGAAGACCGGGATGATCCGGAGCGCGGCCGGGACGCGAAAGCCGTTCTTGTGGCGGAGGTAGACGTCGAGGGTGCGGATCGTGCCGTCCTTGAGGGTGAGCTCCACCGGGCACTTGTCCCGGCAGATGTTCGCGCCCTCCCGGTCGACGAACAGGGAGAGGTCCTCGAAGCATCGCTTGCCCAGGATCTCCGAGCTTTCGAACCCCGTCATCTGCTCGGCGGCCTCGTTCCAGAAGAGGACCTTGCGCTCCTTGCTCAGGCAGGTGACGCCGTCCTGGACCTGGTTGAGGACCATGCTGCAAAAGCTCTTGGTGGCGCCGGTGAAGAGCTCAGAGAAGTTGTTCTCGGCCATGCTGCAACCTTCCTGGGTGGAAATGGCAGGCCCTCGGCCCGCAAGACTTTATTCTTACCAGAGAACGGGGGAGTTGTCAAAAAGGGCGGTTGACAGGCGCCCCTAACTTCGTGTTATCCTAGCGCCGCCGCCCAGGGGGTGCGAAGCCATGGACAAGATCCTCGGGATCCGGCTGAAGAGAGCCCGCGAGGAGGTCAGCTTGAGCCAGGGGGCGTTCGCCAAGGCCCTCGGGCTTTCCTCGGAATATATCTCGCTCCTGGAATCCGGAAAAAGGACGCCGAGCTTCGAGACCCTCCTGAAGGTCGCCGGCTTCCTGAACAAGGACATCGCCTTCTTCTTCGGGGAGAAAAAACCCGTCTTCGAGTCCCTCCTGACGGGCGGTGCCATCGACGAGCGGGCCCGGAAGGAGATCTTGAGGTTCCGGGCCTACTGCGATAAATATCTCGAGCTCGAGGAGGCGACCGGACGCCGCCTCGACCTTGCCCCCCGATACTCCCGCATCTCGCCCGAGCGGCTGGCCGATGAGGAGCGCCGGCGCCTGGGCCTCGGCAACGAACCGGTCCGCGACATTTTCAACCTTTGCGAGGCGAACGGCCTCCGGATCGTCCGCCATCCTTTTCCCGAGGAGTCCCGGATCTCGGGCATCTTCGTCTTCGACGGGGAGCGCCGGGCGGCCTTCGCGGCCATCAACGCCGCCGAGCCGCCGGGGCTCCTGGCCCAGATCGCCGCCCACGAATACGCCCACTATCTCAAAGACCGCTCCGAGAGCCCCATCGTCGACAACGCGGACGTCGTCGTCGACGAATACGTGTCCCTGTACCCGCCCCGGGAACAGTTCGCCCAATCGTTCGCCTCCGCGTTCCTGGTGCCTCCGTCCAAGCTCCGGGAGCTCATCGACAAGGACTTCCGGGCGAGAAGCCTGGGGTACGAAGATGTCCTCTACCTCAAGCGCTATTTCGGCGTGAGCACCAGGGCCATGCTCCGGTCGCTCCGGGGCCTGGGCCACCTGCCGGACACGAGATTCGAGGAATTCTTCAAGCGGAACCCCGAGGACCGGGAAGCCGAGGTCTTCGGCGGCGCATCGGGGCAGGAGGAGCGTCGAGGCCGGACCCTCTTCCGGAAGTCCCGGGCCCGGGCCGTGCCGTCGGACCGGTTCCGGCTTCTCGCCGCCGAGGTCGAGGCTGCGTCCCGGAAAGCAGGGGACAAGCCGGTCTCAGCCTCGAAAAAATGATGCCCGGCCGGGCCGTGGCCGGCTCCGGGTTATAAGGCCTGGCCGTTCTTGGCCGGCCGGCGCCCGATCCAGAAAGTGATCTTTCTGCCCTTGGAGATCGTGACCTTCCCGCCTATGGGGACGGCCATGAGGTTGCGCTGGATGTTGTGACCGAAGTTGGACACGGCCAGGATCGGCAACGGGAACCCTCTCTTCCGCCGCTCCCGGATCACGTCGTCGAGGTAGGTCCGGACGAACCTCAAGGCCTCCCTCTGCCCTTTCCTGGCGTGGGAATTCTTGTTCGTCGGGTCCAGAGAGCCGACGACGATGCCCTTGATTCCCTTGAAGACGTTGTGCCGCCGCAGCGCGGCCAGCAGCCGGTGCAGGTCCTCGACGTCAACCTGAATGTCCTCGATGAAGAGGATGTGCCGGCGCCAGCTGAACCGGGGCGGTTTCTTGCGGTTGAGGAAGTTGACGAACGTCGAGAGGTTGCCGCCGATCGGGATGCCGGAGAGCTTCCGGGGCGGCGGCGATGTCAGCCAGGTCCGGCCCTGGTACTGGATCTCCTCTCCCGACATGAGGGCGAAGATCTTCTTGAAATTGCCCTTGCCGAGCTTGAGCGAGGGGAAATATACGGCGGGGACGCGGGACACATAATAGATCTCGTTGAGGAGGAAAGTGAAGTCCGAGAACCCGATGAAGAGGGGACGGCGCTCCCGGATGATGCGGTAGTCCTTCTTGTCGACCCGGCGCAGGATGTCCTCGGCCCCGGTGCCGCCCGCGACCGAGATGATCAGGTCGAGCTCCCGGATGGCCTTTTTAAAGACCTCGGCCCGCTCGTCGGCGGGGGCGGTGACGTGATCGATCTCTTCATCGCTCGAGAACAGGTGGGGGCTGAAATAGACGTCCTTGACGCCGAACGCCTTCTTCAACAGGCCGGCCGTTTTCCTGAGCCGGGCCTTCGCCTGCCGCGGCAGACAGGTAGAGGGAGCGATGAAGCCGATCTTTTCGAAGCTCATGTCTTGGCCCGGACCAGAATGCACAATAGACTACCAAAAAAGGGGTCGATTTTCAAGGACGCACTCCGGTCCGGAAAGTCTCATGGGGTCTGTCAGATAATTTCATCTTATTGATAGGAAATAAATTATGAAGTCCGGAGGTCGGCTGGCGGAACGAAATATCCCCAAGGGGTCATTTCGGTTAACTTATTCGATATCATAAAGATGCATAATTTTGGATATCTGGGCAGCAAGAAGCTCGCTCGTTTACGTGGAATGTCCTCGGCCCCGCGGGTACGGCCGGAGCGGCCGTGGTCCTGGTTCAAGGGGTGGCCCTTAGAAGGACTTGAGCTTCTGCCCGGGCACGGACAACTGGATGGCCTTGAGGGCCTTGAGCTCGATCTGGCGAATCCGCTCCCGGGTCAAATTGAAGTGCTGGCCGACTTCTTCGAGCGTGTATTCGCGTCCGTCGCCGAGGCCGTACCTCATCCGGAGGACCATCGTTTCCCGTTCGGGCAGCGTCCGGAGCGCGGCCTCGATCTGTTCGCGGAGGTTGATGTGGATCACCGTGTCGGGAGGGGAAGGGAAGGACTTGTCCTCGAGCAGGTCGCCGAGGGCGCCTTCGCCGTTCTCGCCGAGGGGCGTTTCGATCGAAACGGGGTCCTGGGAGCTGTACATCATCTCGAGGACCTTGTTCACGGGGAGGTTCATCTTCTGGGCCAGGTCCTCGGGGGAGGGCGTTTTGCCCCGCTCCTGGACGACGGCCTGGGATATCTTCTTGAGCCTGTGGATGGTTTCCGTCAGATGGACGGGGATACGGATGGTCCGGCCCTGGTCGGCGATGGCCCGGGTGATGGACTGCCGGATCCACCACGTCGCATAGGTCGAGAACTTGTGGCCCCGCCGGTAGTCGAACTTCTCGGCTGCCCGCATCAATCCGATATTGCCTTCCTGGATGAGGTCCAGGAGCTGGAGGCCGCGGCCCTGATACTTCTTGGCGATGGAGACGACGAGACGGAGGTTGGCCGCGACGAGCTCGTTCTTGGCCCGGTCCTTGGCTCTCTTTCCCGCGGCGACGGCCTGGAGAGTGGCCCGGACCTCTCTCCGGGCGAGCTTCGGGCTCTTGCCCAACCGCTCCTTCAGGCGCGCCTGGACGCGGTCGACGATCCGGTCTTTTTGCTCCGGCTTGATATCCAGGCCGCGGGCGAGCTGGATCATCCGGACGAGCAGCCGTCCCCTGGCGGTCCTGTTCCGGACCAGGGGCCGGACTTTGGCCAGCCGGGCATTCAACGCCTTGATCCGGCGGATCCTGTCCAGGATATCGGCCTTCCTGGCGTCGAGGCTCTCTTCAGAAAAATCCTCTTCAGCAATTGTAAAGAATTTTAACAAGTTCTCCGGGTTCTTCTTGACCATGGTCTCGAGAGCCAGGATCTCCTCGAGAATTAAGGGGGTCTTGGCCAGGGCCTTGAAGATCGCCCTATCGCCTCTTTCCATCCTCCGGGCCAGGGAAATCTCCTGATCCCTGGACAAGAGAAGGATGCTTCCCATTTCCCGGAGATAGATCTTCACCAGGTCGGCGGTTTGCTCCATGTCCTCGGGGGAGGCCAGCCCCTTTCCGGTGGCCGGTGCGCCGTTCTTCGGCGGGTCGAACCGGGCGGGCAGGGATGCCGGCCCGGCAGACGAAAAGACCTCTTCTTCCTCCGGGAATAAGGTATCCGAGCTCACCCTGGGGATGAGACTCAGGATCTCCTCTTTTTTGAACTTATATTGTATGGCCATTTCAGCTCCCTTTTTTTACTATTTAGATAGGAATACTATATATGTAGAACTTTCGTTTCAAAAATAAAGCTTTATTTTCGCTCTTTTGATCCTCAACCTCTTTCTTAAACGAGGCCGAGGCGCAAAACGTTACACCCCCACAGGGTGAATCTTTCGGGTACGAAGCGCGGAACCTACACCTTTTTTCCTTCTCTGTCAAGAGGTTTTTTGTCATTTTCCTTCCTCTCCGGCCCTCCGGCTCCCGCCGCTCCGATGGCGTTGCCCGATATTTATCCAAGATTCGTGCCAATCCTCCGCCCCCGGGTTCATTTTCTTGGTAAGGGAGAAACCTGCGTGTTATAAAAAGGGGACACCGCCAAATTGGTGCGGGCCAGCTCTTAAGATACCGTCCGGCAGGGCTTTTCCTTCGGCAGAGGACGGGACTGACGGGACGCGGAAGGGCACGCCCTCCGGTGATCAATGACAGACGATACCGTGCTTTTCGAAATATTTCTGGTGATGGTCCTCGGCCGGGTAAAAGGCCGGGGCCGGCACCAGCTCAGTCGCCAGCGGCTCGTTGAACCTTCCCGACGCCCCGAGCTCCGCCATGACCTTTGCGGCGGTCTTTTTTTGTTTTTCGCCGTGATAGAAGATCGCCGAGCGGTACTGGGTCCCTCGGTCCGGACCCTGCCGATTGACCTGGGTGGGGTCGTGAAGGCTGAAGAAGTGCCGGACGAGCTCCTCATAGCTGACCTTGGCGGGCTCGAACGTCAGCCGGACGGCTTCCGCATGTCCCGTTTGATCGGAGCAAACGTCCTCGTAAGTGGGATCGGCCGTTTTCCCGCCCGTGTATCCGACGACGGTCGAAAGGACGCCCGGGATCTGCCCGAGCTTGTATTCGACGCCCCAGAAACAGCCGGCGGCGAAGGTGGCGGTCTCGGTCTCCGGCCCGTCCTTTCCCGCTGCGGCTGACCGCTTCTTGTCTGCCGGGCCCGCCGGCGCTTTCTCCCCGCCGCCTTCTGCCGCCCGGTCGTCGGCGACGAAAGCCAGGGACGCCGAGTTGATGCAGTAGTGGAGGAAGGTCGGCTCCGGGCCGTCGTCGAAGACATGGCCCAAGTGCGCGCCGCAGGCGGCGCAGCGGACCTCGACCCGCTTCATGATCAAGGAAAAATCGTCCTTGCAAACGAGGTTCTTATCGTCGACCGGAATTGTGAAGCTCGGCCAGCCCGTCCCGTGGTCGTACTTCGATTCCGACCTGAACAGGGGAGCCCCGCAGCCGGCGCAGACGTACAATCCGGCTTCCCAGAAATCGTTATACTCCCCCTCGAACGGCCGTTCGGTTTGTCCCTGCCGCATGACCTGATATCGTTCGGGGCTCAGGATCTTCTTCCACTCACTGTCCGTTTTCTTGATCTTCTTGGCCATGTCCATTCCTCACGAAGTACGCGTCGCTCGAGAGCCCTGGCTTCTTATTAGTCGTCGAAGCCCCGAAACGGCTGTCACCGACGGGAATCCCATTCTCGGACCCCGGCCTCCGTGTGCCACGGGGGACACGGAAGGTCAAACCCGCGCGGCCGGGCAAAAAAAGTGAAATATTCCACATTTTTCCGTTGACTTTCAGTAAACCCGTTCACTATAATGGAACCGCTGGCTGGAGAGGGATCCTCCTTAGCCCCGCTTCCTTTTCCTTTGAAACCTTGGCGCCTCACCAGCCAGCCTCCTTGTCCAAGAAGAAAAATCCTTCAGCCCGGATGTGATTTCTCTTTCCGTGCCGTCAGGCCGTCACCGGTGGTTCGCCGCCTTGCTCCGCTTCTGCTGATACATGAGATAGTCGGCATGGGCCAGGAAATCCTCGAGCGAGGAAAACTCCTTGGGGTCATAAAAGACGAGTCCCGTGCTCAACGATACGTGGAGACGCTTGGGGTTAGCCAGGTTGTGGGACCGGATCTTTTCCTGGAGCCGACCGAGGAGGATCTTCTCGCCGGCCTGCTTCGACCTCATGGCGAGAATGGCGAATTCGTCGCCTCCGATCCGGGCGACGATGTCGCTGTCCCGGAGGGTTTCCCTGAGGATCGTGGCCACGGCCTCGAGGACGCGGTCCCCGGCTGGGTGCCCGAAGGTATCGTTGGTCTGCTTCAGATCGTCAACGTCGAGGTAGAGGAGGAAGACGTCTTTCCGGAGGCGCCTGGCGATCTTCATCTGCTGCTGCCCCAGGGTGAAGAAGCCACGACGGTTGTTGAGCTCGGTCAGGTCGTCAGTGAGGGAGAGGCTTTCGAGCTTTTCATTGCCCGCCCGGAGCTTCTGGAGGGCCTGCTTCAGTCTTTTTTCCGCCCGTTTCCTCTCCGTGATGTCCAAAAGGACCCCATCGAGGAAAAGGATCGTGCCGTCGGCCCCCTTGACGGCCTGGCAGTAGTCGCGGACCCAGAACTTGCGGTCGTCGGTGGCCCGGAGCTCGAACTCGGTGAAATAGCGGGGTTTCCCGGCGAGCTTCGCGAGGTGCCCCGACCGGTCCTCTTTCTTGACATAAAAAGCTTCGACGTTGTAACTGAGGAGTCCGACGGGCGTCCGGAGGCCCAGCATCCGGGCCAGGGCGGGGTTGGCCTCGATGAACCTCCCGTCGGGGGTCGTCCGATAGACACCGACGGGGAGGTTTTCGACGAGGACGCGGTACCGCTCTTTTCTGGCCCGGAGGGCCTCTCCGACCATCTTGCGACGGCCAGGCTTCCCGGATGTCTTATTTTTTCCCATCTCCGCCAGAGGCCGAATTTATCAAAGAAATGGGGGAAAGTCAAAGGCCTCGCTTTGAATTGCGGGCCCGTTTCTTGCTATAGTGGCACCCGAGGTCCGATGTCCTCCGCGGCGGTGAACGTGATGAACAAGATGACCGGCACTCTAAACGCGGCAGGCGGCGTCTCTTGTCGAGAAGGGACATTACTTGGCTTTCAAGAGGGCCGTCCTCATCTACGGGCAGCTTTACAGGAACAGAGCCATGCGGGCCAAGGTCGCGGCCCCGTACCTTGAGGCCAGCCTGCTTCTGGCTCTCCGGGAAAAGGAAATCGGCCTCGACAACCCGGCGACCATTGCCGCCGCTGAAGGTCTTCTCCGGGAGAACCCCACGCTGGCGGGACTCAGGCCGTGCCTGACCCTCATTTCGGCCATCCCGCCCCGGACCCGGGGCGTCATGCGGGACATCGATACGACAAACTGGGGGAAAGCGGGCCAGGACGCCCTCAAGGCCGCGGAAGAGTCGGTCCGGAAGACCGCGGCCACGGACAGGTTCCCGGCGTGCGTCCTCGCGGCCTGGTCGTGTTCCTTCGGTCGGTACTCGGAAAAATGGCGCGACCCCGCCGGATTCCTGAAGATCTATCCCGACTCCCTCCTCCTGAAATACGAAGTCGCCATCTGCGGCGAAGGGAGGCCGGAACTCCTTGAAGAGATCCTGGCCCTGGAGCCGGAGTTCGCCGAGGTCCACTATCATCTGGGCGAGATCGCGCTCAAGAGCGGGAAGCTCCTCGACGCCGAGGCCCATCTCCTGAAGGCCTACGAGGCCATCCCCGAATCGCCGCAGACGCGGATCCTGCTCGGCGGCATCTATTTCGCGACCGAGGAGTTCGATAAGAGCCTCGGGTTTTACGACCTGGCCCTCCAGGTCTCGCCCGAATATCGGGACGCGCTTCTCGGCAAGGCCATCTGCCTGAGCTATCTCGGGAGATACGAAGACGCCATCC
>JBEKBS010000044.1:0-6889 GCA_050015275.1 Candidatus Aminicenantales bacterium
TCGAGGAGAACTCGGAGACGACGGCCCCCTTGTCGCCGGCCTGGAACCAGTGGAGTCCGTTCGGAGCGATGGTGTACTGGTCTCCGGGTCTCAGGATGATCTCGTGCCAGACCTTGAGATATCGCTTGTGCTTTTTCGGGGCCCTCGCCCGCGGCTTCGGCGTCCGGTCGCCGGCCACGTAGAGATAGACCTCTCCGAAGCGGCAGCGGAAGGTCTCCTGCTTGCCGATGTTCCTGTGGTTGATCGGGGGGTGCTTATGCTCCGGGCAGGTCTGGCGGGGGAGGAGGACCATTTCCTTGGCGCAGTAGCGGTCGTTGTTCTCGTAGACTGCGACCTGGAGGCCGATGTGCCGGAGGTCACCGAGTCCGAGGTCGGTCACCTCGATGTTGTCCTTTTCAAAGGGCGTGAGGACGATCCGCGCCTTCCTGAGGAGCTCGAGCGTCCGGGCCTTGGCCAGGGCCTCGGCCTTCAAGGCGGCTTTCGTTTTCACGTTTCCCTCCGTGTGAAGGAATTATAATCCCGGAGCGCGAAGAAATAAAGGCCAGGCCCGGCCCGTTTCAAGCGTCTTTTTCTCCCGGGCTGGGGCCGGCCCTACCAGCGATCGTGGCGGACGAGCTCGCCGACGGGCTTGCGCTTTTTCGGAGGAAGAGAATCGGCGGGATAGCCCAGCGGCGTGAACGCCGAGGGGACCACCCCTGCGGGGAGTCCCAGGACTTCTCGGGCCGCCCCCGGGTCGAAGGCCGCGATCCAGCACGTCCCCAGCCCCTGGTCTGCGGCGGCCAGAACGAGATGGGTCATGGCGATCGTCGCGTCGACCTCGGCGGCGTTCCAGCCGTCGGCTTTCCTGACCCAGCCTTCGGCCGGCAGGGCGCAGACCGCCAGGACGAGGGGCGCCTGGGTGAACCAGTCGCGGCCGTAGATGCGGCGCAGTTCCTCCTCCCGTCCCTTAGTCCGGATGACCAGGACGCGGAAGGCCTGGCGGTTGGCCGCGGTCGGCGCCAGGCGGGCGGCCTCGAGGACCCTGGCCAGCTTCTCTTCTTCAACCGGGTCAGGCTTATAGGCCCGGACGCTGTATCGCTTCTTTATGAGTTCCTGAAAATCCATTCCCAGTCTCCTTTTTTCTAATTCAGTGACACACAACTAAATCCCTTAATTCTCAAGCAAATCCACTTTTCGATAATTTCGGTAATTAGTTGTATGTCACCGAAATCAATCACCCTCGAGGAGGAAGGCATAGCGGCCGGAGCCGGTCTTGATCCGCACCGCGCCGTCCTTGTCGACGGCTTCATCCACTCCCGCGACGCCCGGCACGAACC
The DNA here is from genome assembly GCA_050015275.1 of Candidatus Aminicenantales bacterium. GTDB lineage: Bacteria > Acidobacteriota > Aminicenantia > Aminicenantales > Saccharicenantaceae > DATKJS01. Next base: position 1,317 of record JBEKBS010000044.1, read on the forward strand.
GGCCGTTCTCCCAAAGCGCCTTTCCGCCTTCCGTCACCCGGACATTCCGCAAGTTGAACTTGGGGATGACGATCTCCGCCGCCGATCCCACCGGAACGACGGCCTCGACCCGGACGCTCCCGTCCGTCCGCGACCAGGTGCAGCCCACCTCGCCCCGAAGGGTCTGGACGGATCCCGACGCATGCCTGAGGTCCCTGACCATCTGCGGCTGAAGCAGGACCTTCTCGAATCCGACGCTCCCCGGGGCCAGGTTGATCCCCGCCAGGGCCTTGTAGAGCCACGCCCCCACGCTCCCGAACATCGGGTGGTTGTGGGAGTTCATGGACGGCCCTTCACGCTTCTGCCAGAGCTCCCAGAGCGTCGTCGCCCCGTTCTCGATCATGTAGCCCCAGCTCGGGTAGGTCGTCTGGACCGCGATGTCATAGGCGAGGTCGGAGCTCCCGCTCCGCGTCAGGAGCTCCATGATGTATTTGGTGCCGATGATGCCCGTGGTCAGGTGAGAGTTGTGCTTGTAGACGATGTCGTCGAACAGCCTGCCCCAGGCGTCGCCCTCCTTTTCCGTCGCGATCCCGAGGAAGAGCGGCAGCGTGTTGGCCGTCTGGGTCCCGTCGGCGTAGTCTCCGGTCTTCGGATCGTAGTATTCACGGTTGAAGGCCGCCCGGATGTCCCCGGCCAGCCTGTCATAAAGCGCCGCGTCCTGGCCCTTCCCCAGGATCCGGGCCGCGTCCGCCAAAATCTTCACGTCATAATAATAATAGAATGACGAAACGATGGCGCCCGGGCATTTCTCGACGGCCACCCAGTCGCCGTACGAGCTGAACTTGACCAGCCCGTTCTCGGCCTGGCTCCTCAGGAACTCGACATATTTCCGGAGCCCGTCGTACTGTTCTTCAAGGACTCTTGTGTCGCCGTAATACTGGTACATGTACCAGCAGAGCAGGGGATAGGCCGTGGCCCAGGCCGGGTCGGCCTTCTCGCCGCCCCAGATATGCGGCACCGTGTCCGAGAGCCTGCCCTTGTCGTCCTGGACGTCGCGGATGTCGCGGACGAAATTCGTGTAGAAGGCGGCCATGTCGAAGTTCATCATGGCCTCTTCGGCCGTCCCCTGGGCGTCGCCCATCCAGCCCATCCGCTCGTCCCGCTGGTCGCAGTCGGTCGGGATGCTGTGAAGGTTCGTCTTCTGGCCCCAAGTGATGATCCGCTGGAGACGGTTGAGGATGTCCTTCGAGGCGACGAAGCTGCCGATGGGCCGCACGGCCGAGTGGGCGACGCGGCCCCGGATCGAATCCGGCATCGGAGTCCCGGGAAAGCCCGAGAGCTCGACGTAGCGGAAGCCGTGGTAGGTGAACCGCGGCTCCCATGTCTCCTCGCCTTCGCCTTTCAAGATGTAATGGTCCTCGGCCCGGGCGGCGCGGAGGTTTTCCCGGTTGATCATGCCGTTGTCATAGACGAGTTCGACGAATCTCATCCGGACGTCCGTCCCCCGCGGGCCCTTGACCCTGAGCCTCGCCCAGCCGCTGAAATTCTGGCCCATGTCGAAGACATAAACGCCCGGCTGGGGGCTGGTCATCTTGACCGGGAGGACGGTGTCCACGACCTGGATGGCCGGCATCATCTGCGCGGAGAGGACCCCGGCCGGGGCTTTTACAGCTTCCACAGGCCCCCAGGCCTTGTCGTCGAACCCCGGCCTGTCCCATCCCGGAGTTTCGAGGCGGGCATCATACGTTTCGCCGTTGTAAACGCTATCCTCCAGGATGGGGCCGTTCGCCGCCTTCCACGACGCGTCGCTGACGAGGCTCGTCCGCGTCCCGCCCTCGAGCTCGATATTGATCTGGACGAGCAGGGCCCGCGAGCCGTACTTGCCGTTCCCGAGGACGACTCCGACGGCGTTCGGTCCTTGGCGCAGGGCGTTCGTCACGTCGTAGGTCACGTAAAGGACGCGCTTGTCGTAGGTTGTCCACCCCGGGTCGAGGACATGCCCCCCGGCCTTTCTCCCGTTGACGCGGAGCTCATGATAGCCGAGGCCGCAGACGAAGGCCCGGGCCCGCTTCACCCTCCCGCCGAGAGGGAATTCCTTCCGGAGCTGGTTCCTGCCCCCGATCCAGCTCCCTTTCCATTCGGTCCGCTCGAAAAGCCCGGCATCGAAGCGCGCCGTATCACTCCAGGGGCTCTCCCTCCCGTCTTTGTCCCAATACGTGACCTTCCAGAAATATGTTTTCCCGCTTTCCAGGCCTTTGCCCGCATAAACGACCTGCGTGGACTTGGCCGAAACGACCTTGCCGGTGTCCCAGATGTCGCCAGCCGCGGCGGCCGGATCGGACGACACGATCATTTGATACGCGGACTGCGCCTGGCCGCGCCCGGAATGCTCCAGAACCCAGAAGAAGCGGGGCTGCCTGACGTCGACACCCATCGGGTTTTCCAGGTATTCGCAGCGCAGCCCCGTGGGCGCCTGGGGCCCGGGATTCTCGGCGGCGGGCAAGAATGCCGCAATGGCCAGAATGAAGACCATTGCCGTGACGGCCATCAGGGATCTTGCGCGATTCGCCATGGGGACACCTCCTCCTCGGATGAATAGAATGCGCTTATTATGGGAAAAAAGCGATGACTTGTCGATAGGTTTCGGGGAGGCGGGATTGACACTCTCGGCCGCCGGCACTATATTTCGTCCATGAGGGGGCGGAAAAAAACGGTCGGACTCGCCGCCGTCGTCGGCCTTTGGCTTTCGGCGGCACCTCTCGTGGCCGGTCCCGGCCCCGAAATCTGGGAGGCGTTGCGTTCGGCACAGCCGAAGAAGGCCGGCTGTTCTGTCAAGGGGACGGTCCTCGTCCGGGACGCCTTCACTTTCCGTCTGGATTCCGGCGCATTTTTTCCGCTCGCTGAGGTCTCAGGGCGGGTCGTCGGAGGCGTCTTCAAGGGGCGGGGTCGCTTCGAGCTCATGCCGGCCACCGAGAACGAGCGGCGATTACTCGCCCTGCGCTCGAGGCAAAAGGACCTTCAGGTTCTGTCCGATTCGTTTGAAGAGGCCGTTTTTCTCTTCACCGACGGCGCCGAGAAGGAGCTCCTCTCGCCCGGTCAGGTCATCCCCGCGGACGAGAACGAACTGGCCTCCGCCTATCATCGGATCCTGAAAAGGGCGGAAAAAGACGTACATGCCGACCTTCGCTTGAGGCTGCTATCCGACCTCCTGGAGGAGGCGCCCGCCTCCCGGGGGCTGTTCCTAGCCTGCTTCGACGGCGCCAAGCTCCCGCCGGCGATCGCCGTGTTCGCTCCGAGAGGCTTGAACGGAACCTGGCTCGGGCCGGACAGCGACGTGGAAACGACCGCCCTGATCGTGATCCACGATGAAAAGGGAGGCTGCTGGTACAGCGAGCGGCCCCTCGTGTCCCGCGAGCTTCCGCACGATCCGGTAACGCCCGACCTCCATGCCCTTCATTATTCGGTGGAGACGACGATCCGGAAGAACACGGACATCGAGGGGAGAACGACGATGCGCTTTCGCTCCGCCGCGGCCGGCGTCCGCGTCATCCCGCTCGACCTTTTTGGTAAACTCCGGGTGGATTCGGTCCGGCTCAAAAGGAGGGGCGGTCCGGCTTTTGATACGGCCTTCATCCAGGCGGACGACAAGAGCACCGACCCTCTCCTCGTGATCCTGTCCGTTCCGCTCGCGGCCGGCGAAGAAGCCGAGCTCACGACGGAATATCACGGGGACGAGGTCCTTCATGACGCCGGCGAAAACAACTATTATATCGGGGCTCGGCAGAACTGGTATCCCGACCTGAACGGCATGCGCGACTGGGCCGTCTATGATCTCACCTATCGGATCCCGAAGAATCGTCAGATTGTTTCCTCGGGACGGCTGATCGAGTCGACGACGGACGGGGATTTCCTGGTTTCCCGGTATACGTCCGGACAGCCGGTCCGCGCCGCCGGCTTTAATTACGGTGTCTTCAAGCTCATCGAACGGGCCGACCCGGATTCCGGGATCAAGGTCCGGGTCTACACGAATCCGGGCCAGACCAACTTCGCCAAGCAGCTGCTGGCTGTCCTGCCGACCGTTCATTTCGACACCGTGTCCATGGCCGAAGACACCCTGGCCGACAGCATCAACACGGCGCGTGTTGGCACGCTCTATTTCGGCCCGTTGCTCCAGAATGATGTCGCCGTAACGCAGCAGACCGACTGGAGCTTCGGGCAGAGCTGGCCGACACTCATCTATATCCCCTACATGGCGTTCCTCGACTGGGTCACTCGGGCGGAGCTCGGGCTTTACGACGCCAAGTCCTTCGTCGAACAGGTGACGCCCCACGAATTCGCGCATCAGTGGTGGGGACACCGGGTCGGCTCCGCGACCTATCGGGACGCCTGGCTTGAGGAGGGCCTGGCCGAATTCACCGTGAGTCTGGTGGTCGAGCGAGCCCAGGGCGCGAAAGAGTTCCGGAATTATTGGGAGCGGGCGAGAAAGGTTATTCTGGAAACGCCGCGGCATTCCGTCTGCGCCAACTGGGAAGCCGGCCCGATCTCCTTGGGGACCCGTCTGATGTCCGGGGAGACACCCCAGGCCTACAGCGCCATCGTCTATCGCAAGGGGGCGTTCGTCATCCAGATGCTGCGCAGCCTGTTCTGGGACCCGAAGAACCCCAACCATGACCAGCGTTTCATCGCCATGATGAAGGACTTCATCGAGACTTGGGCCGGCCGGAATCCCGCGACCAGGGATTTTCAGGCGATCGTCGAACGCGACGCTCCGGCGCCCTTCACGGGAAACATGGGCTGGTTTTTCCGCGAGTGGATCGACGGCACGGCGCTGCCGAAGATCGAGTCCTCCATCCGCGTCGAAGACGCCGGGAAAGGCCGATACCGGCTGGCGGGGAGCATCGTCCAATCCGGCGTCCCCGACGATTTCCGGAGCATCATCCCGCTCTATTTTGAATTCGAGAAGGACCGGTTCATGAGATTTGCCCAAGCGACCATCACCGGCAACCGCACCATTCCGGTTCAGGGCGAAAGCTCGCTGCCCAAAAAACCTGTCCGGATCGTGGCCAACCCCAATTTTGAGTGGTTGACGGGCCGTTGACGCGGTGGAAGCGGGCCAGTTTTTCTGAGTCCGCCGGTTCGCCTTGACGGGCCCTCCGGCTTCCTGTAAAATACGGCCCATTCCGGTGGGGCTGTAGCTCAGCTGGGAGAGCGCTTGAATGGCATTCAAGAGGTCGCCAGTTCGATCCTGGTCAGCTCCACCACCGAAAGAACCCCATATCAATCAATAAACTCAGATAGTAACTAGCAGATTCCGTCTCCTTGATGAATCCATCATCGTAGTTCTTTTTCATTCATTTTCGACCGGGGTTTTGGCGCAAATCTTGACACTCACCCCTGGGATATATCGTATTTCGGCCTTGAGGACGAGAAACACAGGAACAAGAAGATACGATCCTCCTAGCAGAAGCTCAATGGATAGAGCGTTGGACTCCGGATCCAAAGGTCGGAGGTTCGAATCCTCTCAGGCACGCCATTTCTAATTCGTTGAAATTCCTGAAGTTACGGGATTTTCCGGCTTCCCCGCCAGACGCGAT
>JBEKBS010000045.1:0-7386 GCA_050015275.1 Candidatus Aminicenantales bacterium
TCGACGACGAACATCAACGCCCCTCCATGGCCTCGTAAAGGGCTTCCCGGTCGGCGACCTCGACCATGGCCCCGCCGCTCTTGAAAGAGGGCAGAGGCGGGACCTGCCCGGGGCCTTCCTTGGCCGCGAGAAGCAGCCGGAGGGCGGATTCCACGAGCTCCGACATCGTGCACCCGCGGCGCGCGGCCTCCCGTTTCAAGAGGGCCATGACCGAATCGTCGATATTCAATGTTGTTTTCATCCATATAACCATACTTTAGATATGGCTATATGTCAATACCGGGCGATCTTCCGCGTTCTTTCCTTCTATTAAGAGAGAGGAATTGCGGGCGGGAATATTCTCGGATTGACAAATCGACCTGCTATTATTATCATATACACATATCATTACACATATGCGGAGGGGCCATGAAACGGACGAATATCATGCTCACGGAGGATCAGCACAAAACGATCAAGGCCTATGCCAGAAAAGAGGGGAAGACCCTCGGGAACATGGTCCGGGACGCTCTTGACGTTGTTTATAAAAAGAAAGATATCCTCGAGCGGAGGAAGCAAACGGCCCTGGATGCCTATGGCGAGGGCCTGATCAGCCTTGGCAAGCTTGCGGAGATCCTGGGCCTCGATCCCGTCAGCGCCCGGCTCTACCTTAAGGACTTGGGCATCCCGCTCCAGGTCCAGGACCGAAGAGGAGCCGCCGGCGACGCGGCCGACGCCTGAGCGGGCACGCGCCGATGCCCGGCATTGTTTTCGATTGCTGTGTCATCTCGAATTTCGCCCTGTCGGGCTCCCTCTCCATCATCAATGGAATTTACCAAGAAACATCCTGCATCACGGATTTCGTCTCCGCGGAAATCCTCAAGGGCATCCGGGCCGGCCACGGCGGGCTCACGGCGATTCCCGAAGCGGTCAAAGCCGGCTGGCTGAAGGAACTTTCGTTGATTTCGCGCAAAGAAAAGACTCTCTTTGGATCCTTATCGATATCGCTCGGCCTTGGAGAGGCCTCGAGCCTTGCCGTCGCGGCCTGTCGAGGGTTTCGTTTTGCCTCAGATGATCAGGCCGCCCGCCGCGAGGCCGGACGTCTCGACGTCAGACTGACCGGCACGATCGGAATTCTCGCGAAGGCCGTGCGGTTGCGTCTTTGCGATATTAAAACAGCCGACCGCTATCTCGGGAAAATGATCGGCCACGGATTCTATGCGCCGGTCAGATCGGTCAGGACCGTCCTATAGTTTTCGAGCAAAGTATAACCACTTAAATGCGCGTTTTCAGAGCCGAAAAACGAGGACCCCAATTTTAAACGATATCGCCGGTGTATTTCGTGAGAAGCTTTTTGCGCAGGTCGCGGTAGAGCTTGACGACCGTCTCCATCCGCTCCACCGTCAGGTCGGTCAAATATTTTGCCCCGGCGGCCGCGTCCTTCTTCAGCATTTCCTGGGCCTTGGCGTCGACCGCCGCCTGCTCTGCGAAGAACCCGTTCTCGACCGGGTCCCGCGCCTCCCTCAAGTCCTTGACCGCCGCCTGCCACCTGAGGAGCATCAGCTTCTCGACGAAGTCCACCGCCCACCGGGCCGAGTCCTCGCTGAACTCGGCGTAATCGTACGCTTTATACACCGGCGAGACGTCCTTGACTCCCGCATAAACCGGGACGTAGGCGCTGACGAACGGGTTGTCCACATAGAACCAGTAGATCCCGCCCACGGCGTCCGGCAGCCACGACCTGAGCTGGGCCACCATGCCGTAGCCCTCCGTCGCGATCGTCCGGTGATGCCGTATCCGCAGCACGCGCTCCATCTCCGGCCCGATAAAAGGCGAGGCCATCGGGCTTTTCTCGAGCTTGCCGCCGCCCGCCGGGACCGTCCAGGCCGGGTCCAGGGTCATGTCGTAGATCGTGTTCTCGAAGGTGGACCTTTGGAAGGCGATGATGTCCCGCACCGAGAGCTTCTTTTCCGGCTTGACCGAGAAAGGATAGAACGCCGCGCCCTCGATGGGCTGGGCGTAGAGCGTCCCAGGCCCGGCCGCGTCGCTCAGCCCGCGCTTCGGCCAGGCCTTGAGCGCCGGCGCGATCGTGCTGTAGATGAGCCACATCCGGCTGAGGTTGCCCTCCTTGATCGGCGGCGCGTAGGCCTCCTGCCAGATGAACGGTTTGCCGCTCTTCGGGTCATACCAGCCCCGGTCCACCGCCTCCGTCATGTAGTTCGGCGAGGCCATCATGTCCGGGTCCTTGAGGTCAATCTCGCGCATCCGGAAATAGTTGGCGATGACGACGACCTGGTCATCCGGCACCCGCCGCGCCACCCAGATCGCGCCCGGCTTTCCGCTCTCCGGCGTCCATTCCGGGCCGACGCTGCAGATCTCCATGACCCAAAGCTCGCGCGGGTCGGCGATGCAGAGCGCCTCGGACCCGCCGCACGACGGCAGGAAGCCGTACTTCTCGACGAGCCCCGCGACGAGCCGCACGGCCTCGCGCGCCGTCGCGCACCTCTCGAGGGCGAAGGCCTGGGCCTGCTCGACGGTCATGATCTGGCGGGTGAGGCCCTCGACGAAGGGGACGTCGAGCTCGGCCCGCTCGGAGCAGGTGCTCTCGCCGATCGCGAGCTGCCGCTCGTTCATCTGGCTGTAGCCCGTGTGGAAATAGGCGAAGGTCCTCTCCACCTGCGGGACCTGGCCGATCACCTTGCCGAAGTCGCCGAGAGGCAGGGCCTTGCGGTCGTCGTCGCGGCCGAAATAGACCATGCCCCAGTGCACCGGCGCCATGGACCCCTTGGGAAACATCCGCCCCGGGATGACCTGGATCCGGCACTCGCTGCAGCAGTCGGTGTGGGAGGTCAGGACCGAGCCGTCGGCCGAGGCCAGCCGCCCGACCCCGATGACCGTGCAGCCTTCCCGGCGGTTTTCCGCGGCCGGAAGGGGAGAGGCCGCGAAAATCCCGATCAGACATACGATGAGCGCAAGGACGTAAGCGGGTGGGTCGCTTAATAACCGGAAAAAGCGAACTTCTTTCACTAACGGAAACGCCCCTATCTTTTCCCTCATTTTTCCCTCCGAGCTCTTTGCGATGAAAACGTCATCCGGAGCGAAATCGCCGCGGCACGCGCGTGTTTTTCGCCGCTTCTTCCGTCTATCGTAATCTAAGACAAATTCCCGGCGCAAGGAGTTCAAGGGCTCCGTCCGGCTGAGAATCCTTTTTCCCTGCCGCGACGGCTATCCGGGAAGGCGCTTCCCTTCTAACCGGCGACCCGGAGTTCAAGAAGCTGGGGAAAGCCCTAAGTGTCGAGTGGCTGGCCTGAGAAGCTTAAGCCGCTCTTTTTGGCCCCGAAAACGCAGGCTTAAGGCCAAAAAATTGGCCTAATAATCTGCTATTTATATTTATATCTACAAGACAAATTGGTCCGACCCCAATAAGGCGTCAGAGCTCGTCCCAGAGGCGGAGGCCGGGAACAGCCCGGAAGTGGGCATCGTACGTGACGAGGACGGATCCCGTTTCGAGGGCGTGCGCGGCGATCCAGACGTCGTTCGTCGGGATCGGCTTCCCCGACTTCCGCAGCGTGTCCTTGACCATGCCGAAGATCTCGGCCGTCTCGCGCGACGCATCGAGGACGGCGACGCTCGGCTTGCCGAGGAACCGGTCGAGGATCCGCCGGTTCTCGGCCCTCTTCGCTCCTGCCCGGAATCCGGCCTCGAGCTCGCCCAGGACGAACACGGACATGTAAACCGTCCCGGCGGCGGCCAGGCTGTCGAGGACCTTCGTGTCCCCGGCCAGGAAGCGGACGTAGGCGTTCGTGTCGAGGAGTACCTTGGTCATCGCCAGTCGTCCTTGTCGATCCTCTCGAGGTCCCCGACGGCCTCGAGAAAGCCCGCGGCTTCCTCCTCGGACCAGACGCCGCAGAGGTCCGCGAAGTCCTCGCGGTTGTCCTTGCCGCGCGGGTCGAGGCCGAGCGACCGCTCGATCAATTCCTTCACGACTTTATTGACGCTCCTGGCCTCTGTTTTGGCTCGTTTCCTGATCAGTTTTTCCATGTCCTCGCCCACGCCGTGGATCGTTATCGATTTCATGCGGCCTCCATGATGCAACATATGAGTCATTATGAAGCAACAATTGAACCATGTCAAGAACTCGACGCTGGAGAGCGAATGGGCGGGAGGAAGGGAGAATGGAGACACGTACTTGGGTACGTGTCCCCCGTCCTATTCTTCGTTTCCGCGCTCCGCCGGCCGTTGCCCAGCCGTTGACTTAGACGGCCGCCCTTTGATAAGGTCTCCGTAAGGTCGAGAGAAAGGATAAGTTCATGGCAAAGAACCAACGTCGTGAATTCCTGAAAAAGAGTCTGGCCGGGATCTGCGGCGCCGCCGTCATCCCGGGGGCGTGGAAGCCGCGTTGCGAGCGCGCCGCGTCGCCCTCGCCCTCCGTGCCGCCGGCGGGAGCGGCCTCCGCCGCCGCCGGCGTCCCCGCGCTCCCCAGCCGCCCGCTCGGCAAGACCGGCATCGTGACCCCGCTCCTCAGCATGGGCACGGCCGGCGCCACAACCCCGGATTTCATCAGGCAGGGCTACGACGCTGGCATCAAGCTGTTCTTCTCGGCCACCTATTACGGCCACGGGAATAACGAACGTCTGGTGGGCCAGGCCCTGAAAGACCTGCCGCGCGATTCCTTCGTCGTCGGCACGGCCGCGACCCCCGACGGCCTCAATCCCATGGGCGGCACCCTGCCCAAGGACATGAAGGCCGAAACCTACATGAAGACGGCGGAGGACAGCCTGAAGCGGTTCGGCCTCGACCACATCGACATCCTGCTGATGCCCTTCGCGGAGAAGCGGGAATTCATCATCTTCGACCCGGTCCTGGAGGCCATGACCGCGCTCAAGAAGCAGGGCAAGATCCGCTTCGCCGGGATCGCCACGCACGGCGGCTGCGACGTGGCGCTCAGGGCCGCCGCCGACGCCAAGGTCTACGACGTGGCCATGGCCGCCTACAACTACAAGACCGCGAACAAGGCGGCGATGGACGACGCCCTGGCCTACGCGGCGACGGCAGGACTGGGCGTTGTGGCCATGAAAACGACCGCCGGCGGCGCCCAGGACAAGAAGCGGACGCAGCCGTTCAACAGCAACGCCGCCCTGAAATGGGTGCTCCAGAACAAGAACGTCTCGAGCATCGTCTCCGGGATGTCGTCGGTCGAGGAGCTGCGGAAGAACCTGGAGATGATCAAGGACCTCAAGATGTCCGATAACGAGCTCCAGGACATCAAGCTGGCGGACCTGAGGCCGGGGGCGAGCTTATACTGTCAGCAGTGCAGGAAGTGCGTCCCCCAGTGCCCGGCGAACCTGGATATCCCCACCATGATGCGGAGCTACATGTACGCCTATGGATACCGGAACGTCGCGGACGCCCGCCACACGCTCGATAGCGTCGACATGCCCGGCGATCCGTGCGGGAAATGCGACGTCTGCAGCGTGACCTGCGCTTCCGGTTTCGACGTCAAGGAGAGGGTCCGGGATATCGTCCGGCTGAAGGACGTGCCGCTCGAATTCCTCAGAGGATGAGGGGTCGCTGAACAAGCCCCGGCATTCACGCCGGGGAGTCGAGGGGTTGACATCCGTCCGCAAACGGTTCATACTCTGGTATGACGAATTCATACCAGAGCTATCAAGATGCGCAAAACAGCCAAGTTCGCGGTCAGCATGCCAGAGGCGGAATTCAAGGGCCTCGAAGCTGAACGGCGCCGGGCGAAGAAGACGAGGAGCGAGTTCATCCGCGAAGCCGTCCGGGCATGGCGGAGGCGCGAAGAGGGACAGGGAGTCGCAAGCGCCCACGCCCCAAGGTCTGCCGTCAAAGAGGAGCCTGGCCGATATGGCCCGGGCGGCGGCGGGCGATAGCCGCGGCCGGGAGTTTCCGGTCCGGAGCCTCAGACCTCTCGGTGAACCATGATAGGTATCTCGCAGAGGATGATTCGGTCTCGGGACCGGCGGACGCCGGCGACGACAAGAAAAGATCGGGGCCGAAGCCTTGAACGTCCTGGTCGATACGAGCGCTATTCTGGCCGTTCTCGATCAAGGCGACCGCAACCACCCGGCCGCTAAAGCCCGGTGGATCGAGATGCTCAATCGCGGGGACGAACTCATCAGCCATAATTATGTTCTGGTCGAAACATCGGCCGTCGTCCTCCGGAGGCTGGGCCTGGAAGCCGTCCGGGTCTTCGAACGCGATGTCGTGCCGGTCCTCCGCTTGGTCTGGGTGACGCGGGAGATCCACGAAGCGGCCGCGGGCGCCCACCTGGTCGCTGGGCGCCGCACTCTGAGCCTCGTGGATTGCGTGAGCTTTGAAGTGATGCGCCGGACCGGCGTCCTGACGGCCTTCGCTTTCGACCGTCATTTTCGGGATTACGGATACCAGACGATCCCGTCCGAGCCCTAGATCCAGCGGTCCGACCCCGTTATCTTATCGCCATTATCTTATCGGCAGTCGGGGAGGGGCGTAGAACGAATCCGGGTTCGACGTGTAGATAGCGCCGGCGAAAACTTCCTCGTTCCCCCCGGCGAACTTCTTCGGATTCGGCGCTCCTTTGGGAACGAGGACGAGTTGGGCAGTCCTCCGCCACTCGAACGCTCGCTGATCGTTTCCGAATTTGAAATAGTATGCGTTCCTCAGGATGAACGGCTTCCACTCGGCGAGGACCCCATCTCCCGCGCTGCAGACGACATTCCGGCCGGCCGCGAGCGCCGCCTGGAGCTCGATCGCGTTCAAGGGCACGCCGTCGAGCTCGGCGACGGCCCCGTACTGGCCGTCGGCCAGGACCCACTTGCCGAGCGCGGCGAGCCAGACCTCGGCGACGGAATGGGCCTCGCTCCGCGTCTCGACATCACGGGGCAGCAGGTTGACGACGCGCGCCGGCATGCCGTAAGCCGTGGCAGCTCCGGCCATGACGACGGCGTATTCGCGGCAGATGAAACGGCCGCCCTTCCGCGCCTCGCGGAGGATCGTGAGCGGATCGGGCTTCGAGGCCATCTGGTCCGGGCTGTGTTCCCAGCGGGTGCTCACCCAGCGGGCCAGCCGACGCAGCCGCTCGGTATCGTCCTTGGCGCCGGCCACGACGGCGTCGATTCCGAATTCGCGCCGCATCTCGAGGAATTGCGGGATTTTTGGATCGTCATACTGCACGGCAAACGGGGGCGCCGGCTGGCTGCGGTCCCAGACGAGCGGCGCCGGGCCGTAGTTGATCTTGCTCTCCGCAAGCAGAGGGGCGCAAATGAATAAAGGAACCAAAATGGTGAGCATTATGGACTTCGTGCGGCTCATGTTCTCCCTCTCTAATCCCGCTTGATCATATGGCTATTTCGCCGGCGTCAGGATGACCGCGGCGCCGCCGCCCGAGGCGAGATGGAGCGT
>JBEKBS010000046.1:0-5836 GCA_050015275.1 Candidatus Aminicenantales bacterium
AATCCCAGGCCCTTGACGTAGCCCCAACCCCGGCCGTTGTCGACGGTCGTGTCGGTGATCCAGTCGTAGTAGGTCAGGTCGGCCTCCTGGCCCCGCTCCAGGTCCAACAGGCCGGCGCCGGGGACGAGATCGTGCCGTTTGTAGGTGACGACCACCTCCTTGTTCCGCTCGACGGCCTTGTTGTAGAAGTAAGCCAGGACGCCCATCTTGGTCCAGTCGGGGATGAGCTCGAGGCCGTTATCGAACCAGATGAGGTCCGGATCATACTTGTCGATGACCTCGACGACCTTGCCCGCCCAGATGTCGAGGAACGCCTTGGTTGGCCGTTCGCCCCTCTGGTGGATCGGGCCGTAGAGGCCGGAGAAGCGCGGGTCACCGCAGTCGAGGCTCGCATCCGACGTCGGGAAGTAGACCCACTGCTCGGCGTGGTGGAACGCGGTGACGAATTTCATGCCCCGCTTCTTGATCGCCCGGGCCAGTTCGCCCACGATGTCCCGCTTGGGGCCCATTTTCGCCGCGTTCCACTCGGAGTACTTGGTGTCCCACATCGAGAACCCGTCATGGTGTTCGGCCACGGGCCCGGCGAAACGCGCGCCGGCCTTCTGGAAGAGGTCTGCCCAAGCGTCGGCGTCGAACTTCTCGCCGGTGAACATAGGGATGAAGTCCTTGTAGCCGAACTTCTGGAGGGGGCCCCAGGTCTGCTCCCAGTACTTCCGCTCCGCGGAAGTCGGATCCCAGTATACCTTGTTGGCGAACCAAGTGGCGTTCGGGCCCTGGGCGGGGACGGCGTAGACCCCCCAGTGGGTGTAGATGCCGAACTTGCCGTCGCGCAGCCACTGTGGCGTGTGTACGTTCCTCAGCGAATTCCATGTCGGCTTGAAGGGCTGCTCCTTGGGGCTGAGGGCGGCGAGCGCGCCGACAAGGCCGACGAGGGCAATGGCCGCAGACAGGGCGAGGCCGGCCGGGGAAGGCATCTTGAATCGTGAGTATTCCATGGGCTCCTCCGGGATCGATGTCCGAATCTCATCTATCAGATTTGTCCGTCGCTCGTCAATGCGCACGAAAAGAAAGAAAATAAGCTCCGGCATTATAAAGAGGGCAAACTCAGGCAGTTCAGCATGAGCGTCCTCGCGGCGTGTGCCGTCTACTCCCTGGGAGCTGGCGTTTCGTGAGTTTAGACACCGGGAGCTACGATAAATAATTAATAATTGATTTATTCCGCAACTTCAGTGAAAATGCCTGTATTTAACGGATGTTGCTAAAGTCCATCTTGCCGAGTGCCATTCGCATCTCAGCAATGGAGAAAGGCGGACCATGAAGCTTTCCAGTCGTCGCTTGCTTATCCTCACCCTTTGTTCGCTCAGCCTGGCCGGACAGAGCGTCCCGTCGAGGGGTCCCCAAGGTCCGGAGACCGGGAAGATCAGCTCGAACGACCGCGGCCTGCACGGCTACATCAGTTTCGAAGCAGACAGGCCGCCCGCCCGGTCGGAGTTCAGCGCGGGAATGGGCTTTTATTCGGCCGTCTGGTCTCTCGTCGGCGAGCCCATCGCCCATTTCCAGATCGGCCTCCCCAGCGCCTGGATAACCCCGGACAATTCCGACAACAAGGACACGCCGCTCGCCCCTGTCGGAACCTACGCGCGCGACCACTGGCCCGAGCGCAGGCCGACCTATGAAGCCGTCTTCCAGACGGTGGAAGGCGGACTGGGCTATTGGGCCGGCAACCACTTCCGATACGGCCCAGCTAAGTTCAGCATGAACGCGACCCCGCAATGCTACGACTACGAGATCGGATCGCCCGGCTGGTCCTTTTTCTACGACAATGAGGCCCTGCCGGACAACCGCCTGGGCATCGCTCAACTCAGCAATAGGTTGCTGATCCCGCCGGACGCTCTTCCGTTCGCTGGGAATCCGAACGGTGAGTTCCTGGGTTACGCGTACATGGCCATGCCGTTCACCGAACCCGTGGCCGGAGATCCGCCCACCGGCGACCAGGCCTGGACCTGTTTCCTGAGCGCGGCCAACTTCAAGGGACCGATCGCCTACTACATTCCTGAGACGTGGAGCAAGGTGGGCAAGCTATTCCACTATCCGTTCATCTACGGACGGGGGCTCGATGCCCGGCCGGGGGTAATGGGCGGCGGGGCCATGGAAATCAATACCGTCCCTTGCTTCCAGTCGCAGGACGCCCAGGGCAACGTCTACACAAAGCTGCCGGACCTTCGGTTCCCGGTCGACGAACGGGGCAGGACACTCCTCGTCCAGGACGTAACCTACTATTCCAAGGCGGCCCTTTCGGATGCCTTCAGGGCCTGGCGCGATGGAGGCGCGGCCTGTTCCGGCGCATTCAACGCGAAAGGCGCCTGGAAGGCAAACCTGACCACCCGGACGACGCGCTTCGATCAAGACGGCAGGAAGATCAAAGGCGTCGAAAGGATCTTCGACACCAGAATCTTCGAGGGAAACGTCTGGGGGCTGCAATGGTTCGACGGGGCAAAGCGTGCGATGGCCCATTTCCCGATGTATTTCAAGCACGTCGGAAACGAACGCGAGGCGGTCCCGCCCGAGAGCGTGCCCCCCGAGACGCGGCTCCACGCCCAGGAATTCGAGCGGGCCGCGCCCGGCGCGCCCTACACGTCGCCGCCCGGCGGAGCCTGGGGCCGCCCGGGCCCTGCCAAAGGTCCGTATCGGGTCCGCCTGGCCGACGGATCGCTCGTGACCTATTATTGGTATCGCTTCGTCGACCAGCCGTCCTTCCAACAGTACGCCTGGAGCGAGGCTAAAAAAGCCAGGCTGCAGGCTTTCGTCGAGAAGATCCACGCGGCTTGGCCAATCGACAGGGATTACATGGCGCCGCTTCGCTTCGGAAACCTGGCAGCGCTCGACCCGGCCCTGCTCGTGACGCCGCCCAAAGGGCTGGAAGCCGGCTATGTTCCGATTGTCATCCGCCAGGAAGCGACGGGCTCCCGGCCGAGCGGGAAAGCGCCGGAAGATTGAACACGGCGACGACCTAGCGGAGACTCCTTTAGGAGATACAAATGAAGAAGAGATGCTTATGGCTGGCGGTCATGGGAACGATGACCGCCTCTGTCCTGTCCGGGCAGACGGTCATCGACATAGAGAAGGGGTTCACGCTGCAAAACGACTACGCCCAATATCAATTTGAACCGCGCGGGTTCGGCCTTTCGGCCATGATCGACAGGAAGACCGGGTTCAATCACATCCGGCAGGTAAAGGGCAGGCATCTGTTGTGGGAAGTGGCGTTCGGAAGAGGGACCATGCGTCCGCGCATAGACAATAACTATAAACCGTGTACCTACGCGGAGTTGTTGACGCCGGCCAACGGCGATCAAATCCTCGTCCTGCAGTGGAACCGCCTGAGGTTCTGGGAGGAAGACGGGGTCGTCACCGTGCACGTCATGATCGAGCTGCCCAAGGGCGACGGCGTGGCGAAGTGGCGAATCTCCGTTCAGAACCGATCCGATTACTGGGGGTTGTGGGAGGTCGCCTGCCCGTCCGTCAGCGGCTTCCCTTCAGAGGGTGATTACGACGCGGCCATCCCCGTGACCGGGTCGGGCGGCCAGCTGCTGAAGAAATGGACGGGTTCCTTCAGGACCCGATCGCCCTCCGGCTTCTTCCCCATGCAATTCATGTCGTTGAACTCCGGAACAAACGCTGTCTATTTCTCGAGCATGGACGGAGAATCACGGGCTAAGGACTTCTCAGCGGATTCCAAGAAAGAAATCCTGTCGCTTGTCAAGTATCCCGAGAATATGGGCGTTCCCGGATCGGACCTTCCGGACCACTACGCAGTTGCGTTCGGACCCTACCAGGGCGGATGGCTGGAGGCTGCATATCGCTACAGGTTATGGGCCTTGCAGCAGGTCTGGACCCGAACAGGGCCTATTTCGCAACGTCCCGACTTTCCGAGGTCCGCCATCGATATCGGCTTGTGGATCCGTGACACCTGGGTTTGGGATCTTCCTCAAAATGTTGAAAAGAATACAGGCGATCCCTTGACCTGGACACGCGATCATCGTAACCCTCACGAAATGGACCTGCCCTTCTTAAACGTCATGCAGAGGGTGGGCGTGCCCATCGCCTTTCAGTGGTATGGATGGCATGAGACGCTGTTCGACAACAATTACCCGCATTTTCTCCCCCCCTTGCCCGGGTTCAAGGAGCGCGTCAAGGAACTTGTCGACGCGGGGGCGCTGATCGTCCCGTATATCAACGGATTGAGCGCCGATAGCAAGATCTCCGACTGGGACAAGTTCGATCCCTATGCCATTAAAGATGAGGCCGGCGGACTGAGGCAGAAGTTCTATTGGGATGGGGCAGGGAGACTCACGCCCATGTGCCCTAGCCAGGTCCCCTGGCATCACACCATCGCCGATCTCGTCGATCGTCTGGTCGGTGAATATGGCGCCAACGGGATTTATATCGACGAGGTGTCCTGCAACTCGCATGAGCTCTGTTTCAACAGGGACCATTTACATCCTCTCGGTGGCGGCCGCTACTGGGCTGACGGCTGGCGCGAGTTCTATCAAAAAATCCTTCATGTCGCTCGTCAGAACGGCCGCCAGGTCGTGGTCACGTCGGAGGCGGCCAATGAGATCTTCTTCGACCTGGTCACGGCAAATCTGTACACGGGGCGGCCGTGCGATTATGAGATCCCGCTGCAGGAAGTCGTCTATTCGGGCTATACTCTGTTCTACGGAACCGTCTGCGATTTCCGGAAGAGCCGCCGGCTTTTCAATTTTTGGGTCGGACAAGGTTTCATCGATGGGAAGCAGGTCGGATGGATGGATTTCGATCTTTTCCGCAAGCCCGAGTTCTCAGCTAAGGTCGATTTCCTGCGCCAGTGCGCGCAGCTGAGGATGGTCACCCGGAAATTCCACACATTCGGCCGGTTATGGAGGCCGTTAACACCATCAAATCCAATCCCCACCTTTGAAGAGGAATTCGACGAGGGGGGGCTGCACAAAGGAATTGTCCCGTCCGCGGAAGCGAGGATATGGCAGGCCGAGGACGGGCACCTGGGTATTTTCCTTGTGAACTATACCGATACGGAAATCCCGTTCTCCTACGCCATTGACCCAGCTGAATACGGTCTTGTCGCCGACCGGTTCAAGGTGAGCGAGATCACACCCGGAAAGGTCATCAATTTAGCGGAAGAAGGCAGCCGGATCAGCAGGACGGAAGCCCTGAAGCCGAATACGGTGAGAGTTCTGGAGATCACCCCCCTAAGCAATCCCAGTAGGCGTCCTCAGTCAGCTCCGAAGGGCGATTAAGCGGTCCTCTCCAATATGACCTGCCCCCCTCAAAGGGATCCAGTCCGTATAGTAAGATTTTGCTGGACGAAGGGAGTTGGACATGGGCAGGAAACGGTTTACTCCGGAGCAGATCATCCGCATGCTCCGGGAGGCGGAGGTCCTTCTCAACCAGGCAACTCCGGTCGCTGAAGTCTGTCGCAAGCTGGGGATCTCTGAACAGACCTACTACCGGTGGCGGAAGGAGGACGGCGGGATGAGGGTCGACCAGGCCAGACGACTCAAGGAGCTCGAGCAAGAGAACTCGAGGCTGAAGAAGCTGGTGGCCGATCTGTCATTGGATAATGCCATCCTGAAAGAAGCAAACCGGGGAAATTTCTAAGCCCGGCCAAAAGAGGCCGGGCCGTCGAGCATGTCTGTGAAGTCATGGAAATCTCTGAACGGCGGGCTTGTCAGGTCTTGGACCAGCCCCGCTCAACCCAGAGGCATGTCCGGAAGATACCCGATGACGAGGAGCGTTTAGTGGGCCAGATCATGAGCCTGGCCACTCGGTATGGGCGGTA
>JBEKBS010000047.1:0-4637 GCA_050015275.1 Candidatus Aminicenantales bacterium
ACCGCGTAATCAACCGCGGCTCCAAGGATTGCGTGCTCCCTTTTTATAAGCAAGTCCCGGGCCAGTCGGCTCTCCATTTCCGGCTGGCCCGGGCAATTCTAAGCGAGGAAAACATGAACGAAATCCACAAAGAAACAGCCGCCGAGGCACGATATGTCGGTGCCCTTCAGGCGGGATTCAAAGGCAGCCAAGAGGACTATGAGAGGATCTTACGGGAAAATCTCGGCAAGGCCGTCGAGGAGGAGAAGCCCAAGCCGAAGCCGCCCCTGACCGAGGACGAGATCATCCGGACGAGATGGCGGCAAGCCGGCAGGGCCGGGTACATGGGCACGCTCAAGGAATACCGGGACCTGTACACGGGCATCAAGGCCGTGAAGCCGAAGAGCGTCAGCGAGGGAGAGGAGTTGGTCGAGCCCGACCTCGACGGCTACAAGTCGATCGCGGACGGACCCGAAGGGCAATGGCTGGCGGAGCAAATTCAGAAGGCCCTCGACGAAGTCTTCGAAAGGGGCTGGCTGCTTGTCGACTTCTCGGAAAGCACCGCCATCTTTACCCGGGCCGACAACCTGACCGAGGACGGCAAGGGAAAGGAATTCTTCGCCCAGGGATACCACAGGCCGACGTATGGAGACCAAGCCGTTGCCCTCGAAGGCGAAATGATCCCGGTCGACGTGACGCTGAAGAAATAACTGGGAAAAAGAGGTCTAGAAGGGCCAAGAGGCCCCGCGAGATGACAACTATGGCAATGACGAAACTCGTAGAGAGGCGGCTCCTGGAAAAAGAGCTCGAGGAGGTCCTGAAGCTGCCTCCCAGCCTGGCCAGGTCCCGCGAAGTCCGCGCAATCGTCCAGATGATCAATTCGCTGAAGAGGAAGAGCGGCGAGGGTAAAACGAAATGGATACCGCCAGACCTAACATCCTTGACGTCATAGAATCCCCGAAAGGATTCCGCAAGTTCTTTCTGGGCGACCTTTCGTCCTGGGAGAACTGGCTATCATTCCTCCGCGTCATCTACGGCCTCGAACTCACGCCCGGGGAGCTCGAACTCTTCCGCGCCTGCACCGAGAGGGGAATCCCTGAAGAGGACGGCTATGACGTCGTCTACCTCATCAGCGGCAGGAAGTCGGGCAAATCCACCATCTGCGGCCTGATAGCGGCGTTCACGGCCGTCTTTGGGAACTGGGGAGATGACTTCTCCGTCCTCGTCGTTGCCCCGACCATCCGCCAGGCAAAAATGGTATTCAGGTCGGCCCGCCAAATGCTGGGATATTTCCCGGGCGCGATCAAACGGGAGACCGGCGAGGAGATCGACCTCAAGAACGGCGGGCACATCTTCATCAGGACACCTTCTTACAAGCACATCCGCGGCGAGAACGTGGCCCTCGCCATCCTCGACGAGTTTGCCCTGTTCGAGAGCGAAGGAGCCCTCCCCGCCGACGAGCTGGCGGTCGCCATCGAGCCTTCCCTCCTGCCCGGCGCCAAGATGATTTATTCCAGCACGGCGTTCGGCAAGGCCGGCCCGCTCTGGGACGCCTACGAAAAGCACTGGTCCCTCGATGACCCGGAGCTCGTCTGGAGGTCCTCGACGGCGCAGATGAACCCGACGTTTTCAACGGCCAAGATCGAGAAGGCGGTCATATCGGACCCCGCACGTTTCAAGGCGGAGTATTTAAGCGAATTCCGCGATGACATTTCGAGATTGTTTTCTAACGACGGAGAAGTCGCCCGTCATTGCATAGGTTCGGAGTCTGGACCGAGGGAACGGGTCAATTATTACGCGTTCTTGGACGCGAGCTCAGGGGGAAAAGACTCTATGGCCTTTGCAATCTGTCATGGTGAGTCTGGCCGCGTCCATCTGGACCTGGTCCGCGAACACAAGGCGCCCTTTAACGACGCGGAGAAGATCATCGACGAATATGCGGACATTCTAAAGAAGTACCATGTCAACGAAGTCCTTGCGGATAAACATGCCCAGGCGTTCGTCGGGCACCTGTTCGGAAAACGCAATATCTCGGTGAAGTTCCATTCCCCCTCCGCCACCGATCTTTACTTGAGTTTCGCAGGCCATCTCAGGGCCGGTGATCTCGTACTATTAAAGGACCCCGTGCTGATCGACCAATTGACTCATCTGCGGCGGAAAGTCTCCCCAGGCGGTGGGGAGCGGATCGATTCCCCCGCCCACAAGCTCGACGACGTTGCGAACGCGGCCGCGGGGGCCGTCTGGCATTATTATCAGTCCGTGGACGAACGGCAGCCGGTCGAGGGCGTCATCCTCCAGAGGCGCGAGCACCCCGACCCCGAACGCGAGAAGGAAATTATGGCAAAAGAGGAGATGGAAAATCTGGAGCGGGAAATGCAGGACTACATCAACGAAACCGAAGGCGGGCTCGGCATTCCGCTCAAACCCGGGCGCTAATTTATCCCCTTCAAACGCCCCTAAACCCCCTCCCCAAAATTCTGATAGCCTACGGGTTCCGGCTTCAATGTCCACAGCCGGGTGCGGGCCAAGACGAAAGACGAGGCCGAGCGGGTCGGGAAATACATAGTCCGGCCGGGGAAGGCCCATAAGCGGTTCTTTTTCCTGGGGCCAGAGGGGAGACGGTCCACCGTTTTTTTGGGGGATTTCTCAAGCGTACTGACTGGTCATCCAGGGTGAAGGGGGGCTAACATGGGATACGCTCATGGCGGCACTCCTGCCTCTCCGTCCACACCGGTCGAAGATCTTCAGCATGGACCGCCGCGCCTCAATATATCATAAGAAGGGGTCAAACCCATAAAAAAAGCCCCGGGCGGTCCCCCGCCCGGGGCTTGGGTGCGTTCACTCGGGGAGCGATCAGTACATGTCGCCAGGAGATGTCGGGTACTTGGAGTGCTTATCTTCTTCGGGGATCTCGGCAATCATGCCTTCTGTGGTCAGGAGCAGGCCGGCAATGGAGGTTGCGTTCTGGAGGGCGATCCGGACGACCTTCGTCGGGTCGAGGATGCCCGCCTTGATCATGTCCTCGTACTTCTCGGACAGGGCGTTGAAGCCGAATTCCGGCTTCATCTCCTTGACCTTCTCGACGACCACAGAGCCTTCGAAGCCGGCGTTGGATGCGATCTGGCGGAGGGGCTCCTCGATGGCCCGGCGGACGATGTTGACGCCGATCTGCATGTCGCCTTCGAGCTGGAGCTTTTCGAGCGCTTTCTGGGCGCGGAGCAGGGCGACGCCGCCGCCGGGGACGATGCCCTCCTCGACGGCCGCCTTGGTGGCGTGCATGGCGTCCTCGACCCGGGCCTTCTTCTCCTTGAGCTCGGTCTCGGTGGCCGCGCCGACCTTGATCAGGGCCACGCCGCCGACCATCTTGGCCAGCCGTTCCTGGAGTTTCTCCCGGTCGTAATCGGAGGTCGTATCATCGATCTGGACCCGGATCTGCTTGATCCTCGCCTTGACGTCGGCGGCCTTGCCCAGGCCCTCGACGATCGTCGTGTTGTCCTTGTCGATGACGACCTTCTTGGCCTCGCCGAGCCAGTCGATGCCGACGTTCTCGAGCTTGACGCCGATGTCCTCGGTGATGACCTTGCCGCCCGTCAGGACGCCGATGTCCTCGAGCATGGCCTTGCGGCGGTCGCCGAAGCCGGGGGCCTTGACGGCGGCGCACATGAAGGTGCCCTTGAGCTTGTTGACGACCAGGGTCGCTAGAGCCTCGCCCTCGACCTCTTCGGCCACGACAACCAGTGGCCGGCCCATTTTGGCCACGTTCTCGAGCAGGGGCAGGAGCTCCCGAAGGTTGCTGATTTTCTTCTCATGGAGCAGGATGAGGACGTTTTCGAGGACGCACTCCATCCGCTCCGGGTCGGTGACGAAATAGGGGGACAGGTAGCCGCGGTCGAACTGCATGCCCTCGACAATGTCCATGGTCGTTTCCAGGCCCTTGGCTTCCTCGACCGTGATGACGCCGTCCTTGCCGACCTTGTCCATGGCCTCGGCGATGATCTTGCCGATGGACGGGTCGTTGTTGGCCGAGATGGCGCCGACCTGGGCGATCATCTCGCCGCTGACCTCGCGGCTCATCTTCTTGAGCTCCTTCACGACCTCTTCGACAGCCTTATCGATGCCCTTCTTGATCAGGGTCGGGTTAGAGCCCGCCGTCACGTGCCGCAGGCCCTCGCCGTAGACCGCCTGGGCCAGGACGGTCGCGGTCGTCGTGCCGTCGCCGGCGACGTCGGACGTCTTGGACGCGACCTCTTTGACGAGCTGGGCGCCCATGTTCTCCCACGGGTCCTTGAGCTCGACTTCCTTGGCCACCGTGACGCCGTCCTTGGTGCTCGTGGGCGCGCCGTACTTTTTGTCGAGGACGATGTTCTTGCCGCGGGGGCCGAGAGTGGCCTTGACGACGTTGCTCAGGATGTTGACGCCCTTGAACAGCGCCTGCCGTGCTTCATCTCCGGATACGATCTGTTTTGCCATGATATCTCCTTACTTCTCGATGACCGCCAGGACCTCTTCCTCGCGGATGATCACGAGCTCGACGCCGTCGACCGTGACCTCGGTGCCGCTGTACTTGCCGATGAGGACCCTGTCGCCTTTCTTGACAACGAGAGGGATCGTCTTCCCGTCATCGTTGACCCGCCCCTTACCGACCTCGATGACCTCGG
>JBEKBS010000048.1:0-2677 GCA_050015275.1 Candidatus Aminicenantales bacterium
TGAAGTCGGCGAATGCGAAGGGCTCCGCGGGTTTGCTCTTTTTCGCGTCGGCTTCTTTTTTATCGGGGGTTGCCTGCGTATCGGCCCGCAGGGATTGCCCGTCAACGAGAAAGGCTGTGAATACTAAAAGCGGGGCGAAGACAGCGACAAAAATTCTGCGAAGCCAAGGGGCATGCTGAAATCGTAGTTCCATCATCAGGTCCTCCTTGGCCGACGTTTCAAGCCGGCATGACCGCACTTCGTATTTTACGCTTGGACTTTTTTTTGTACGGCAGTGTTTCATAGATGTTTGTTTTGGTCTCATGGATTTACGGAAGTCTACCATTTTTTTCTCATAAGGTGCCGCATATTGCAAGATATATGCCAACAAATCTCTGCCGTATCTGATTAAGAATAAAGGGGCTTGTGCAGTCCCGCGTTCGGGGGCGGCTTGCATTAATCAAGCAAGGTCCTGAACAGGCATTGAGAAATGCAATGGCGGCGGCCTTCATCGCCGCCATTACCTTCTTATTCTGCTTGTTTCGTTCGGATCAGGCCACGATCTCGCCCCGGATGACGGTCACGGCGCGCCCCGCGATCCGGACGCGGTCCCCGTCGAGACGGAGCTCAAGGACCCCGCCCCGGGCCGAGGCCTGGTAGGCCGTCATCGAGACCTTGCCCAGCCGCCGGGCCCAGAAGGGGACGAGGACGCAGTGTGACGATCCCGTCACCGGGTCCTCATCGACGCCGACGGCCGGGGCGAAGAAGCGCGAGACGAAATCGAAGCGCGGGTCGGAGGACCGGCTCGTCACGATGACACCGCGGGCGGGGAGCGATTTCAGGGTCGCCAGGTCCGGTTCGAGCGACCGGACGGCCGCCTCATCGGCGGCCTCGATCAGGATGTCCTCGGCGCTCATGCCGATGAACGATGGCCTGATCCCGAGGGCTCCGACCACGGCCTCGGCCCACGCGGGCGGCTGCGGCTGGACCGGGCGCGCGGGAAAGTTGAGCTCGATCAACTCGCCGTCGCGGCGCGCGGTCAAGAGCCCGCTCAGGGTCTCGAACCGGGCTTCCCCGTTCGGGGCGAGGATCCCCTGCTCCCAGAGAACGTGAGCCGTTGCCAGGGTCGCGTGGCCGCACAGCCGGACTTCGACCTTGGGCGTGAACCAGCGCAATCTGTAACCGTCGCCTTCGGGAAGCGGAAAAGCCGTTTCCGCCAGGTTCATCTCGGCCGCGACATCCTGCATCCAGGACGCCTCGGCCGGCGCCTTGAGGAGGCAGACACCTGCCGGATTTCCCTTGAATGGCTCCGCGGTGAACGCATCGACCTGAAAAATCGGAATGCTCATTTTGGCCTACCCCCTCTCCCTGAATTCACGATCTTGATCGCGATGCCAGCCGGGACGGCGTGCCCCGCCTCTTATTTCTTTTCCGCGGGCCTTTCCTCGGCCTTCTTCTCTTCAGCTTTCTTATAAAGCGCGTTGACGTCGCGCTTGCCGCGTTCGAGATAGGGAACCCCCTTGTCCATCCACTCCGGCAGAGGCTTTCCGAGAAGGTAATGGTCGAAGAACTCGTCCAGGTGGACGGTCCAGTACTTCTGGTTCTCGCGCTCCCGGAGCCCGTGCTTCTCGCCGTTGAAGTTGAACATGTACGCTTCTTTCCCGAGGTGCCGGAGGGCCGAGAAGAACTCGATCCCCTGGTACCAGGGCACGGCATCGTCCTCGTCGTTGTGGATCGTGAGATAAGGCGTCTTGACCCGCTCGACCCAGAAGAGGGGCGAGTTCTCGATGAACTGGAGGGCCCTCGACCAAAGCGGAGCGCCGATCCGGCTTTGAGTCTTCTCGTACTGGAAGGCCCGCGACATCCCCGTCCCCCAGCGGATCCCGCCGTATGCGCTCGTCATGTTGACGACTGAAGCGCCCGCCTCGACGGCGGCGAATATATTGGTCTGGGTGATCATGTAACTGATCTGGTAGCCTCCCCAGCTGTGACCCTGGATGCCGACCCCCTTCGGGTCGATGAAACCCATCCCGAGGACCTTCTCGACGGCCGGGATGACGCATCGGAGGACGCTCGGCCCCGGGTAGCCGACCTCGTAGGCGATGTCGGGCATGAGGAGGACGTAGCCGTTGCTGACGTATCGCGTGAAATTGATGTTCGTTCCGGGCGAGGGCGGATAGTACCGGTGGAGGCCCTCGGCCATCGTTTCATAGATGTAGACCATGAGCGGGTATTTCTTGGCGGGGTCGAAGCCGTCGGGCTTGATGAGGACGGCCGGCAGCGTGAGTCCGTCGCCGTTGATATAGTCGATGCGCTCGGCCTTGCCCCAGCTGTAGTCCGCCTGCTGGGGATTGGCGCCGCTGACCTTGCGCGCCGCGGCGAAGTCGGCATCGCTCACCCAGAGGTCAGGGAACTCCTCGAACCTCTGCCAGGTGAAGACGTAGACCTCCGCGTTCTTGGCCTTGCGCAGCCCGCCGAAGAGCTTGTCGAGCATGACGGTCCTGGCCGGGTCCGCCGGATTGGCGAGGGTCACCCGGTAAGCTCCCGAGGCCTTCGTGACATCGTCCGTCGCCGTCAGGATGACGGGTTCTGTCACCGGCACCGTTTTCCGGTCGGGGTCGAGAGGGACGTAACGGAACACGATCTTGTCGCGGCGGCCGATGCCGTTCGTGACCATCCTCGCCTTGGTCCCGTCCGG
>JBEKBS010000049.1:0-2171 GCA_050015275.1 Candidatus Aminicenantales bacterium
CGGTTGGCCTCGTTCCTCAGGACCCTAAAGACAAACGCCTTCGGATTCCTGACGAGCGCCCAGCGCACGGAGTACCTTGCCAGGCGGCAAAACGCCTCCTGGAGGACGTCTTCGGCGTCCTCCGAAGAGCCGAGCCTGAGGGCCAAATAATGATACATTTTCTCCCCGTAGCGGTCGTACAGCTCGTCGAGCTTCATCGCATCCTGGCTATCGTCCGCTCCACTTCTATAGACCCGTCCCCCCGGCCATTTTGTCTACTTATCTTCAATTCTAGAGAAGACCAAAGCTCCCGGCAATCGAATTATATCCGGCACGTTGGTCGTCCCCCAGGCCGTTCCGTCCAAGGATTGCGACAAGCGCCTGAAAAGGACCGCCGCGGATCCCGCGTTCAAACGCGGCCGCGGGCCGGCTATTTCCAGAAGATGATCTCCGGGGGATTCCGCTCCATCGTTGCGAACCCAATGGCGGGATAACCGACGGCGATCGGCGCGACGACCGCATGGTCATCAGGGATGCCGAAGCGCTTCTTTCCCTCGGGGGTCTCGAGATACATTGCTACGAAGCCCATCCAGCAGGTGCCCAGGCCGAGGCCGCGTGCCGTGAGCATCAGGTTTTCGGCAGCCAGCGTACAATCGGTCTCGGCGGTCGGGCTGGAGGTTGGTTTGGAACAGATGAGGACCAGTGTCGGAGCGCCATAAAAGACACTGAACTTGGGATCCTCGAGCGTCTCCCGGTAATTCGCGAGGGGCGGCATCTGGTCCATCATCCCGAGCAGGTGCGTCTTGGTCCGGCTGGAGAGGTCGGCGAGGATCGCGGGGTCCTGGATGACGGCGAACGTCCAGGGCTGAAAGTTCATGGCGCAGGGCGCCTGCACGGCGGCATCGATCAACTGCTGGACCAAGGCCCGGTCGATGGGTTTGCTCCCATAGGCGCGGATGGATCGGCGGGTATAAATGGCTTCTTTGAGATCCATGGTTTTCGGCCCTCCTGCGTTAATGGATTATCAAGCGCCGAATATTATCTGATAGCCGATTCGGGAGTCAAGGTTGGCCACATCCGAACTTGATAAGGAATTTAGAAAAAAGTCCGGATTGCAGGTTGAGCCAGCGACCCCGGACAGGTCTTTCGGCAGGCATTCACCGGCGGGACTTGGGGGGAAGGGTGACCTTCCCTTCGGCGACGATCGTGATCGGCGAGCCGTCGGGGACGAATTCGTAGAGCTCGCGGATGTCGGGATTTAACAGGGCGACACACCCGTCCGTCCAATCCTCAAACTCGCGCACCATGGCCGGGTCCGCGTCGCCTTCTCGCAGTCCCGGACGGAGAAGCCCGGGCTGGGCATGCTGGGCCCTCGCGAGTTCCGTCGTGTATTCTGGCTGCTGGCCGTGCAGGAGGAGATTCCCGCCGAGCTTCGTGTCCTGGGGCGGGCAGGCCCCGTTCTTGAGGGCCGCGGCGATCGCTTCGTATTCCTTGCCCGTGATCAGGCCCGATTCGAGGCCGCGGCGCGCGTCCTCGAGGTTCGGGTATGAGATCCAAAGCGACATGTGGTAAGTCGACGGCAGCCGGGCACAGACGAAATACTCGCCCTCCGGGGTTTTTCGGTCCCCCTGGCGTATCTTGGGGCCGTGGGGATTCCAGCCGAGCTGAACCCTGTAGGCCTTGACCATTCTCCGGCGAACCCATAACTCCAGGCGCCGCTGGGATTTGTTGACGAGGAACCGGGGGTTTTTCAGCCTGCCGTTGTCCAGGGGCAAGCGGTACTCTTTGATGAGCTCCGCGAGCGGCCGCTCCGGCCCGAACAAAGCTGGGTCATAAAGAGCAATGGTGAGATCCCACGGGCCGACACGCTCCGCTGCTCGAGGCGGGGCGGGAAGAGATCTTTGGACCCCGGGTCCCGTCGCGCAGGCGGAAGCCAGGATCGCCGCCGCCAGAAACACCGCAATCTTTAAGGGAACCGATCTTCCTAGCGAGAACACTTTTTCCCGCATGAACTTCAGCCGCGCGTTTATTCCTATTTTGACGGAAACTTCTAACATGCTGATAAAATTATAGGTAATTATAAAAGATTTGACACCTGATTATAATGGTGTCAATGAACCTGAATGTCTTTGAAGTCATTGTTAAATCAGAAAATAGGGCCAGGCTCTACCTCCGTCGATTTTGCTGGAAAA